>JBLNDT010000072.1:0-2655 GCA_050261915.1 Solirubrobacterales bacterium | reverse complement strand
CTGAAATAAGGTGATTTTGAAATATCATCCCAAAGTACAGCAGCATTATTTGCAGCAGCTAAATTGTACATCCCATTAATGCCGTATGCTTTTGTACCATTGGATGACCAATCATAACCATAGGCTGCCACCCCAAGCATGATTTTTTCTTTTGGAATTACTGTAACAGCATATTTTATTACATTTTCAACCCATCCAATAGAGGCAATTGAACCTGCTGAACCTCCAGGATAATGTTCATCGTAAGTCATTAAGGTTATCTCATCAGAATACTTGGCTAGTGCAGCATAATCATAAGCTCCGTTCCAGCTGTTTGTTGCAGAGTCACTGGTTTTTGCAGGTACTGAAAGAGACACAGAAAAACCCTGGGGTTTTAACAGATTATATAACTCCTGTACAAAGGTTGTGTAGTAGCTTCTGTCATAATAATAAACTCCCTCCAGGTCCACATTAACCCCTTTATAACCATTTGCTTTTAATGCATTTAAAATATTATTTTCTAAGGCCTGTCTATTGGATGTATTCTCCAATATTGATTTTGCTATATTGCCGTCAAAATTATTTTGCAGCATAGCATAGGTTTTAATTCCATTATTGTTGGCATAGGAAATCTGATTTGCAGGAACCAACCCGGACAACTTCCCATAGCTGTCTGTAACATATGTCTGAGTTGCTATTTCATCAATAGAGGAAGTGTTGGCTGCCATAGAATTATAAGAGGAAGTATCCCCTGAGTAATAATATGTAGTGAAGCCTAAAACCTTCTTTTTAGTTATGGTATCAGTGATTTTGGTAACAACATTAATATGAGTTGAATTTGCTGATGCTCCATATTGGTTATAAGCAGTTACATAAAACCAATAGCTTGTACTAGAAGACAGTCCAGATTTTGTAAAGCTTGTCCCAGTTACAGAAGTAACTTTTGTGAAAGAGGAGTTGTTTGGTGAGGCCATATAAATATTATATCCAGATGCATTTGAAACAGATAACCAGCTGAGAGTAACGGAACTAGTACTAATATTTGATGCGGTTAACCCATTTGGAGCCACAGGGGCTGACCTGTTTGGTTTTGCAAATACATAGGGCGAGTTGAAAATTACAGCGATAAGTAGTGCAACAAGTAATGAAAGTTTTCCTTTGTTCTTCATAGATAATCCCCCTTTAAGTTTATGTATAACATTATTATCTGACTATTTTGTGAATAAGTATAGCTGTAAATTATGGAAGTTTTTGTATTGCATATAAATTACAAAATTTATGAGCATAATAATATAAAAATTATACTCAGGAGGTAATTTATGAAGCATATTTTTCCGGATACCATAAAAAGAGTACAAATTAATACTGATGCTGAAATAAATGGCAGAATAATGGAGCGCACCCTTGATAATATTTGTGACTTTGTATGTAAAAGCAAAGAAGAGATAAACGAAAGAATAAACGAATTAGATAGTGAATGGGACATTGAACGGGTATTGGAAACCAATGCCGGAACAGCAATTATTATAAGCACAATCTTAGGTTCTAAAGTAAATAAAAAATGGTTCTTCGCTACAGGGGTTGTAGGAGGGTTTCTTCTTCAGCATGCTCTGTTTGGATGGTGCCCTCCAGTTTCCATATTAAGAAGGCTTGGCATAAGAACCTCCAGTGAAATCAACTTTGAAAAAGAAACACTTAAGAAACAGCTTTAAAAAATCTCTCAGAGAATTCTCTGAGAGATTTTTAATTGCTTTATTATTAACTTTTCTGGCATATATAAACTCCGGCTATTATTAATAATGCGGTAAGTAATTTAACTGGTGTAAAAGTTTCTCCAAGTATCAGCACTGAAAGGGTAATTGAAAAAATTGGTATTAAATTTATGAAAATTGAAGTTCTTGAAGGACCTATTTTTAGTATGGAATACTGCTGTACAACGTAACTAACAACTGATGGGAAAATTCCCATGTAAATAACTGATAAATGGGCTGATAAAGGTATTTTATTTATAAAGGTTAATGGATTTTCATAAATTACAAAAGGAATAAGGAAAATATCACAAAATACGAAGGAGTAAAAAATGAGTAAAATAGGAGAATAATTTTTAATTATGGTTTTGCTGTATACCTGATAGGAAGACCAGACAATTACAGCAGCCAGCATTATCAAATCTCCATGATTAAAAGACAAATGAGTGAATACCTGAAGATTCGCATTTGATATAGTTAACATAACCCCGGAAAATGAAATTGCAATTCCAGCAAGTCTCTTAGGGTTAACTTTATCTTTTAAGAATATTATGCATAGTATTGTAGTTATAATTGGACTGGAAGCTGATAGCAATGAGGAATTTATTGCTGTGGTATATCTTAAGGATGTAAAAAACAAAACGTGATATCCAAACATTCCAATAATACCTGTAATAAGGAAAACTGGGATATCCTTTTTAGTCAATCTATATATATTTTTGTCCTTTTTAAGTAAAACAAAATATAAAATTACAGCTGCAATAAAAAATCTGTAAAAGGTCAATGTGAAAGTGGGTATATATGGAGTGGAAAGTTTGGTTGCAATGAATGCACCTCCCCAAAACAAACATGAAAGTACCATAAGAAAGTAAATTCTAGCATTTGACAAAGTAACAACTCCCCTAAATCAATATGATGTGTCAGTTTA
>JBLNDT010000071.1:0-66976 GCA_050261915.1 Solirubrobacterales bacterium | reverse complement strand
TTTTTTTATTATTCCCTTATTTTTTTCAAGCTGCAGCTCAAAAAATGTTATATATAATATAAACAAAAAACCCAGCAGCTTTTATTATACTAATAAACTTATGGAAAATATTAAGTTAAATAAAATAAATAAGTGTAGTGCCTTTGAAATGAACTATTATAAAGAAATTGAAATAGATACGGATAACTTTAATAAAGTATGTACATTCTTCAATAAATTAAACACTTCAAATTTTATTGCGCCTCCTAATGATATTCCTTCTAAACCAAAGTATATGATTTTTTTTACAAGTGATGATGGGAAATTTATAGCCAATATTTACAATGAAAAATATATTTCAGTTTACCCTTGGGATGGCTCCTATGAAATGGACTTCATAGACATAAGCAGCATTTCCAATTCAAATAATATATATGAATTGTGCAATTTTTTGTATTCCCTTTAAAATCCTCTCAGCAAAGTATATAATCTTGTTATACGCTTATCTTAGGAGGTATTACTCATGGAATATAATGATATTCAAAATAAGATAATGAGAAGAATGACAAGTATAAAATGGCTGCAAAAAAATAATATAAGCCGGGATATGATGGACTCATTTTTAAAGAGCAGCAACTTCACCTTTTCCGTAAAGGCAATGCTTGAAGAAAAAGATTTTTCATGCAGCAGAGTGCTTTTAATATGCAAGGACTTAATGGAAAATTTAAACCAAGGCAATAATCCCTCAGACTGGTTAAGTTATATATACCAGTATTCATTAAACAATATTTTCAAAGAGGCTGTAACCATAGAACTGGACCCAGCATTAGAGGTTCCTTGTGAAATCTATTTAGGATTCTTAAGGATTTTTTCTGATATAGAAAAAAATGTAGATGGTCCAACATGGCAAAGTAAATATCCTTTGAATTTTTTAAATGAAAATGAAATAAATAAATTAGAGTTTCCTGAAGAATATAGGAAATTTATTAAGGCATTTAATTTCAGCTATGCCTACGAAATGATGAAACTTAGTAAAGAAGTTATGAACTACAACACTTTAGATCATATTTGCGGAGTTCACAGCCTTTCCTTGACCATAGGGAAGCAACTAAATAAACTCGGTATACCTGTAGACCTGGGGAGAGTATCTGGTGCTGCTGGAGGCCATGATATAGGCAAGTACGGTTGTAAGGGTTCTGAGCTAAAAAGAGTTCCAAGACTTCATTATTACTATACAGACCAATGGTTTAAACGTTTTGGAATAAATTATATTAGAAACATTGCTATTAACCATTCTACATGGGATTTGGAACTTGAAAATTTATCTATTGAATCTCTATTATTGATATATTCTGATTTCAGAGTTAAAAATGATGTTAATACAGGAGAGATGAAAATATATTCGCTGGAAGAATCTTTTTTTGTTATTCTTGAGAAACTGGAAAATGTTGATGAGGAAAAAACAAAACGATATAAAAAAGTATATGCAAAACTAAAGGACTTCGAAGATTATATCATTTCCCTTGGAGTTAATCCTGAGCCTGATAAAGTAAGTTTTAAAAGACCAATTCCTAAACAGTATGCCCTTCTTCAAGGTAATGAAATAATTCAAAATATAAAATACACAGCAATTAATCATAATATTAGTTTAATGTATCAGCTCCGTGATGAATATTCTCTTGAAAAAATTCTTGAAGCAGCAAGAAGTGAAAAAGACTGGAGAAATTTAAGAGAATACATAAGAATATTCGAGGAATATTCCACCTATTTAACTCAAAAGCAAAAAATACAAACTTTAAATTTTTTATATGATAATTTAGTCCACTCTGAGGATGACATTAGAAGGCATTGTGCTGAATTAATGGGTACTCTTATTGCTATATTTGACGAGGAATACAGAAAAGAGATCCCTGAAAAGGAATCTCCTGATCTCAGTTCAATAAACAGCAGTGATCTATTTCGGGATTACCTGGAACTTTTAACTATGCCTAGTCCTAAACTTATTCCTTCTCATAAATTTAATATTAGATACAGCTTAAGTATCCTTGTGAATTCATTATTTTCAAAATGCAGCATTAATTCCATAGAATCATATATGAATATTTTAATTGAATACTATAAAGATACTACCTCAAAGGTACATGAACTGCACATATTTCTGCTTGAAACAGCAAGCTATATTCCTATTAGGAAGGAATATAAGGATATTGCTGTTGTATTTGAATACTTAGTTTCTATGATTTCAAAAAGGAATATAACCACAAGAATACAAGCTCTTGAAACTACTCTAAAAATAGTAAAAAAGCTTAAATCAGCTGGATATCCTATTGAATTTTTCAGAAACTATTTTGAAACTTATAATTTTAAAACTAAATATATTATTGAAAATATCCTTTTATTGAAAATTACAACTGAACTTAATTTAAATGAACAGTTAACCCATTATAAAAATATATGTGAAATCTCTAAAAAGAATTCCACTGAAATATTCCTAAGCAATCTAAAAACAGAAACCGACTGGATCAGAAAAAGAAATCAGGTAGACCTGCTCCTTGACTACTCAATGAAAAATCCATCCAGGCGAGGCCTACATGCTGCTATTCACTTTTGTAATCTACTAAAGGTAAGTGAAGTTGAATGTGTTAGAAGCAGAGCTGGAACTTCTATTTTAGAACTAATGCCGGTACTTTCCATAGACGAAAGAAATGAAGTTGCCATTGAACTTCTAAGAGCTCTTGAAATAGAAGGAAATAGATTCACCGAGTATATCCCCTACTATGCAGGTCAGGTTTATCTCTGGCTTCAGCCAAAAGAACTTGATGAAGCAATTGAAGATTCAATAAACAGAATAAAAATCTCTAAACCAAACTTAAAAGCCTTAATACTAAAAACTATAGGGATTGCTGTTTCAAATTATAATCTTTATAAGGATAGATTTAATGAACCAGAAGAAGACTACAACAAAAGACTTGGCAAAATGCTTGGTATTCTTTTAAATGGTCTTGGAAATTATGATTCAAGGGTAAAACAAGCAGCCTTCAGTGTAATTGGAAAAGATATTTTTGGCACTGGGCTTCTTGATATTAAAGATAAACTAAATATTTTTAAACTTATAAGCAAAAAAATGCTCACCCTGATTACTGATAATAAAACAGAAGAGCTTTTATTCCTTGCAAAATCCGCAGGCTTTAACCATATATACAGGTTCATATCTGATTATATGCTTCAACATGGAGAAATTGAAATACCTATACCCAAAAAGGTAGCATTCTTTCCAGGTACTTTTGATCCCTTTTCAATAAGCCACAAGGAAATAGCACTTTCAATAAAAGATCTTGGATTTGAGGTTTACCTTGCAGTGGATGGTTTTTCATGGTCTAAAAAAACCCTGCCAAGCTTGCTTAGAAGATATATTATAAATATGTCCATGTCTGATGTGCTGGATATTTATATTTATCCTGATATTTATCCTACAAATTTATCTAACCCAAATGATTTAAGGGTTTTAAAAGAAAATTTCACGGAATCAGAGGTTTATATTGCAGTTGGAAGTGATGTTGTTTTAAACGCATCATCTTATAAAAATGAAAGGGTGCCTTATTCAATACACAATTTTTCACACATTGTATTCGAACGTGGCAAAAACAGGAAGCTGAAAAGTCTCTTAAACAATATAATCCTTGGAAACACAATAGTTTTATCACTTTCCTCCAGGTTTAAGGAAATAAGCTCCACCCAGATCAGATCAAACATAGATGAAAACAAGGATATCTCAACTTTGGTGGATCCAATGGCTCAACAGTACATTTATGATAATGGATTCTATCAAAGAGAAGCTCAAGATAAGTCATTAATTAAACCACTGGATATAATGACTTTGATAATTGACAAAACCAAAGAGGCTGAAATAAATGATTTATACTACTATTTTAATGACAATAAAGACCTTCTAAACATACTTAAAGAAACACTAGATAAGCCTTTTGGAAGAATTCTTTTAATAAAAAACACAAGTAATGGAAACATAATGGGATTTTCAATATTCCATAGAATACGTTCAACTAATATTTTTAATGAAATCAATGATGCCGATGTGGTAAGTTATATAAGACAAAATAGAGTTGGAAGACTAGTACTTATTAATGGATTTAAGGTATTAAGCTATGACAGAAATTTGGATATTGAGCAGCTTTTAATTACTGAAACTCTAGCCTATTGTGTTGCCAGAGACTTTGAATATGCAGTTTATAACGATATTTTAGGCGGTTGTTTTGATTTTCCTGATACTACAAATATATATGAAACTCTAAATCTTCATGGTTTTAATAATATACCAGGAATCCATAACCCTATTTTTGTTACAGATATGAGCAACCCCTGCGTTATGAATCTTGATATGGAAAACCTTATTAAAGAACCTTTTAGAAGTAATTCCAGAGTAAAACAAAGTATATTAAATGCACGTAAAAGACTTCAAAAATCAATAGTTGACCTATACCCTGGAAAACTTCTACTATCCTTTGATATAAACTATATGAACCAAAATATAATACGTAAAATCTGCAAAGAAAATAATGTGGAAACATATACTACCGTGCCAAGAAAATTGGGAGAGCTTATGTGTGTTCCTTATGGCGATCTTCTTGACAGATTTATTATTCCAAACACTGTTACTAAAGCCCTTCATACAGAAAAGGTTTTTGCCCCTGATATGAAAAGCTTTAAAATTAATGAATTTCCTCATTATCTTGACCTTAATAATCAGGTTAAGGTAATAAATTCCTTTAATAAGCCAGTGATTCTTGTAGACAATATACTACATAAAGGCTATAGAATTAAAGCTTTAGACCCTATTTTCAAAGAGGAAGGCATTGACGTAAAGAAAATAATTTGTGGTATAATGTCAGGCCGTGGAAAGGATCTTATGGATATTCAAGGCAGAGAGGTAGACAGTGCTTACTTTATTCCAAAGCTTAACCTTTGGTTTAATGAAACCTCCCAATACCCTTTTATTGGAGGCGATGCACTTTGGAGGGGTTCCTACATGGAAAGAAATCTTCTCCCTTCAATAAACCTTATTATGCCATATACTTCTCCTGTTTTTATTAGGAATACAAATAAATCTAAGATTTTCAATTTTTCAAGGGTTTGTATTGAAAACTCCCTTGAAATACTCACTACCTTGGAGGAAGAATTCCACTACATCAATGAAAAAAACCTTAATCTATCCTCCCTTGGTCAAGTTTTTACTGTACCAAGATGCCCTGACCATGGTAATAATATAGAGTATGACCTTAACCTTAATGCTTCGCACTATTTGAAAAACGACCTTGAACTGCTGCTTAGGTTTGAGCCTTTGATAAAGGAGGACTAAAATGATATTTTATAAATATAAAGAAAAAATCCTGTTGTCAAAATACAAATATGATTTTGAAGAGACAGATGAAAATGCTCTAGTTGATTATAAAGGAAATATTTATGTACTTAACAAGCTTCCAGTAGAAAAATCAAGAATGTGTTATAAAGCTTCTTCCTTAAGCCAGCTTTTTATTGAAGATGAAAATTTAAAATTAATAAATGAAACAGTCTCAAATCTGCCAAAATGGCTTAAGGATGCAGTAATAGAAGGAAGAGTTATGTGTATCAATACCAATTACCAAAATTATCTATCCCTTATTGATGAGAGAGAGCTCAAAGATAAATCTGTAGTCACAATTACCGGCATGGGTGATGTAGGTGGTATACTAACTACTGGTTTAAGACTTTTAGGTAATGGTTCAATATCAAAAATAAATATTTATGATAAGGATATTAATAAAATCAGGCGCTTTGAACTTGAATGTAATGCTATTCTTCCAGGTGACTTCAATGAAAATTATCCTAATGTTTCAGGGATTGATGAAAGTGATCTTTTTAATTGCGATATGTTTGTTTTTTGCGTTTCAACCGGTGTTCCCGAAGTTGGTAAGGAAGATGTTGATGTTAGAATTGCTCAGCTTAAAGGCAATTCTAACATAATATCACATTATGCAAAGCTTGCAAGAGCAAATAACTTTAAAGGAATATTTGCTGTAGTTTCAGATCCAGTTGATCTCCTATGCAAAGCAGCCTATATAGAAAGCAATATGGACAATGATGGCAACTTTGATTACTTAGGATTGAAACCTGATCAGATTAAGGGATACGGCTTAGGGGTAATGTATGCGAGAGCAGCCTACTATGCAAAAGATATTAATGAGGATAAAAGCTTCTTAAGAGAAGGAAGAGCCTATGGCCCTCATGGAGAGGATCTTGTAATTGCAAATAGTATAAGTAGTTACAATGAGAGGAACTCTTTATATTTAACTGAAAAAGCCAGAAAGTCAAATCTTGAGGTAAGAGCTGCAGGGTTTAAACCATACATAGCCCCTGCCCTTTCCTCAGGCTCCCTTTCTTTAATTGCTACTTTAAAGGGAGATTGGCATTACAGTACGAACTTTATCGGGGGAGCATACTTTGGCTGCAAAAATAGAGAAACTTCCCTTGGAATAGAATTTGAATGCTGCAGCATTCCAGAAAACTTGTTTAAAAAACTTGAAATTACATATAAAAATTTAAAGGATTTCAGCATAGAGGAGGTTTAAATGGAAGATTTATTTGTTATTATCCCAGGTAAAAAAACTCCTAAAAAATTGTTGAATATGATATCCTCTTTTACAAGTCAATATTCAGGATATAAAATAATAACTTCTATAAATGATTGCAACAATTTCAAGAATAAGAAACTCTTATTTGTGCTGAATATAGGAATTACAGGTTTTGATATAGACATGCTAAACTTTTTTAATGAATTAATAGCTGTTGATGATAAGGCTTTTCATGGCTCCACCGGGGCGATAATTGCCTATAGTGAAACTGAATTTGGCACTAAACGTTCAGCCCAAGACCTTGTGTTTATCGGAAACAGTTTAGGCTGTGACTTTATGGGACACCCGCTAGTTGAAGCAACAAAAGATATGAGAAATTTCATGACCTGGCAAAAGACACTAGACATTCCCCTAGAAGAAATTTCTCTTGAAATTTCTTCTAGGCTTGGGAAAAGGTTCTTGGAATATAAACCCCAAAAAATTGAGAATCCTAAAATCACTGTAATATATTCTTCTCCACATAAATATTCAAATACATTAAATCTATGGAGAATGGTTTCTGATACTCTAGGTGATTATAATATTACCGAACTTCAAATAGAAAACGGTAAAATCCTTGACTGTACAGGATGTAGTTATAAACTTTGCCAGCATTATGCAAAGAAAAACACATGTTTTTATGGTGGATTCATGGTTGAAAATGTTCTCCCTGCCATTGCAAGCTCCGATTCTATTGTTTGGCTTTGTCCAAATTATAATGACAGTATATCTGCTAATCTTACAGCAACAATTAATAGATTAACAGTTCTTTACCACAAACAGAGCTTTTATGAAAAGAGTTTCTTTGCTGTTGTTGTTTCCGGGAATTCAGGGAGCGACTCTGTGGCAAAGCAGCTTATTGGAGCACTAAACATAAATAAAGGCTTTAGACTTCCTCCATACGCAGTTTTGTCAGAAACAGCCAATGACCCTAAAGCAGTTCTCAAGGTTAAAGACATAAATAACAAGGCATTAACTTTTGCTAAAAACTTTAATAGCCAGTTTGAAATAACGAGGTAACTTTATGTACAAAAAAGGTGATTTTCACATACACACAAGCTATTCAGATGGTAAATTCACTCCAGAGGAAGTAATAAAATTGTCCTTAAAATCATCCATGGATATAATTGGAATTACTGACCATGACACAGTTTCTGGTATAAGTGAAGGAATTAAATACGGTGTTGAAAACAATATTAAAGTAGTTCCAGGGGTTGAACTATCTACTACAAAAAATGGAGAAAGCATCCACGTATTAGGGTATTTTAGTGAAGAATCCCAAATCAGCAGCGAATTTAAGACTTACCTTAAGGATATGCATTTAAATAGATTAAGAAGATCTGAGGAAATAATATCCAGGCTTGATAAATACTTTTCTATAAAACTTGATAAAAACAAAATCCTTGAAAACTCAAAAGGAACAATAGCCCGTCCCCATATAGCAAAAGCAATTCAGGAAGCAGGCTATGATTATAATTGGAATTACATATTTGATTGTATTTTAAGTAAGAGTAGCCCGGCATATGTACCAAATAAGAAACTTTCTACCGAAGAAGCACTTGATATGCTTAAGATGATGGGCTCCCTTAAAATCCTGGCACATCCTGTATTAATTAAAAACAATGATGTTTTGGAAATTCTTAAACTTGGTTTCGATGGATTGGAGGCAATTTACCATTTAAACACAGAGGATGATACAAACAAATATATTGAACTTGCATCAAAACTTAATCTTGTCATTTCTTCCGGTTCAGATTTTCACGGAATAACAAATACAGATTCCTCTCACAGCGATAAAATAGGATCAGTATATCTTGAAGAAAATGAAATTGATATTTTTATTAATAAATTAAATGAAAAAAGGGGGTAATCCCCCTTAAATGTTTTTAATAAATGAGTAATATGCTCTTTTTGTTTCATAAATATCCGCCTTGCTTGCAATCTCATAAGGTGCATGCATGTTATGAAGAGCCACACCACAGTCTATTACTTCCATGTCATACTGGGCTAGTATATAAGCTATGGTTCCCCCACCTCCCATATCTACCTTACCAAGCTCCGCAGTCTGCCAGGATACATTGTCTTTATTAAGAATATTTCTTATTTCTGCTATAAATTCTGGATTTGCATCGTTGCAGCCAGATTTCCCTCTGCTTCCTGTATATTTATTAAATACAATACCCTTTCCAAAATAAGCCGCATTCCTTTTTTCCATTACTGACGAATAATTGGGATCAAATGCAGCACTAACATCTGAGGATAACATTTTAGAATTTGAAAGAGCCCGCCTGATACTGATTTCAGAATATCCGCTAGTTAAGTTTAAAATTTCAGCTACCGTATTTTCAAAAAATCTTGAATGCATTCCTGTAGCTCCAACACTTCCTATTTCCTCTTTGTCTACAAGAAGTGTAACACAGGTTTTTTTGCATTCCTTTAGGTCCATCATTGCTTCAAAGGAAGTATATGCACATACCCTGTCATCATGGCCATAACCCATGATCATGCTTTTATCAAACCCGTAATCTCTTGCCTTACCAGCAGGAACAATTTCAATCTCTGCAGATACAAAATCCTCTTCACATATTTCATACTTTTCATATAGCATTTTCAGTATATTTTCCTTAACTCTTTCCTTCAGCTCTTTTTCTTCTGAAGGAATGCTTCCGGCAAAAACGTTGAGGTCCTCCCCTTCCACTACCTTGGATGCTTTCTTTTCCATCTGTTCTTGTGATAAGTGTACAAGAAGATCAGACACTCCAAATACTGGATCATTATCATCTTCACCAATGCATAAATTAACTTTTGAGCCGTCTTTTTTTATAATAACCCCATGTATTGCAAGGGGAGTTGTTACCCATTGATATTTTTTAATCCCTCCATAGTAGTGGGTTTTCATAAGAGCAAGTTCAGTATCTTCATATAGAGGATTTTGCTTTAAATCAAGCCTTGGAGAGTCCACATGTGCTCCAAGAATATTAAAGCCATTTTCCAAAGATTCTGTGCCTATATTAAATAGTGCAAGGGTCTTATCTCTATTGTTTGCATAAACCTTATCACCTGGTTTTAACTTAACTCCACTTTTTATAAACTCATTTAAACTTCTATATCCATTTTTTTCAGCAAGGGAAATAAACTTCAAAATACATTCTCTTTCAGTTTTACATTCTGAAATAAATTCTTTATACCTTTCACCTAAACTGAAAACGCTTTTCAAATCTTTACTGGTATATTTATCCCAGGCATATTCATATTTTTTAGTTAAATTCTGCTTCATTTTATATCTCCTTTATTAAAAATTACAGCCATTTTTTGGCCTTGAATACTATCCAAAGCATTATTGAAATACCAGCCATAATGGCAAGTATATAATAGTATCCATATTCTAATTCCACTAAGGGAACATGCTTTACATTCATACTCAAAAGTCCTGTAATTAAATCTAAGGGCAGAAACACAGTTGCGATCATTGTAAAAACCTTCATAAGTTCATTTGTTTTATTGGCAATTTCTGATTCGAAGGCCTCTCTCACCAATGCAAGGTCCTGTACAAGATTGTCAAGAGATAGTATAAGCTTACTTATTCTATTGTTTAAATGAATGAAATGTTCCATCCCTTCTTTTTCAATTACAAGGTTGTCATTTCCAAGAAGACTGTCTCCAATATGTCTTAAAGGGTTAAGACACTTTTTTATTTTAAATACCTGCCTTCTTATATTTATAAGTTTTTCCAACTGACGGTGTTCAGGGTTTTTAAGTATGTTTATTTCTATTCTGTCAGCTGCAGCCTCAATTGAGGATATTACAGAATAGTTATTAATAATTATTCTGTCCATAATATAATAAAACACCATGTAAGGCCTTGGTTTTTCCTTAAGCATATGACAATTTTTAGAATCTATAATATCTTTAATAAGTTCAGGTATAATGGTATTGCATTCATTTAATACAGTAATAATATAATCCTTACTTAAAATTAAATCAAGTTCTTCCGAACTGACAATATTCTCTTTTGACATTAAAGCTCCTGCAATAAGAAAAATATAATCCTTAAAAAAACTTATTTTTGGACATATTTCATTATTTTTGCAATCCTCTATTACCTCATTATCAAGGATAATAATATTACTGATTTCAGAAAGTTCCTGTTGATTTAAAATAATCCAGAACTGACCCTTATCAAGTTGAAAATCCATGCTCACATCTTTGAAATTATTTAAAATATCCAATATTATCATATACATTCACCACAAACAAAATTTATTATATTGTTTGTGTATTTCACATTAATTATTCTGATCTCTTCTTTTTGCCTCCTCAATTATTCTGGCATCAATAGTATCAGCAGGTGTTACATTTGTTATAAGGCTGTATCTGTAGCTTGCTGCAGCGGCTTCAATAATAACCGCAACATTTCTTCCCGGTCTTATAGGAATTGTGAGCTTTTTAATACTTGTATTAATTATTTCCATATATTCGCTATCAGAACCAAGCCTGTCGTAATTTTCTTCCTGTTTCCAGGTTTCAATTGAAATAACCATGTGTATCTGCTTTGTTTTTATCATGGAACTTAAACCATAAATAGCAGCTACATCAATAATTCCCATTCCTCTTACTTCCATCATCCCATAAGTTATGTATGGAGCTGAGCCGTAAAGAGCTCCTTCAATTTCCTTAATATCAACAGCATCATCTGCTGCAAGTCTATGTCCCCTTTTTACAAGCTCCAGGGCTGTTTCGCTTTTGCCAATTCCACTTTCACCAATAATTAGTATGCCAACACCATAAACATCCACCAAAACCCCATGAAGCCTCACTTCAGGAGCCAAGTTTGTATCAAGGTAGTTCATTAGTTTATTAATAAACCTGGTGGATAATATATCAGTTCTTAAGATCCACTGGTTGCTATTCTTTGCATGGTTAAGAAATTCTTCATGGGGTTCAAGATTTCTAGTGAAAATTGTACATGGATTATCAAATTGAAAAAACTTTCCAAGACGTTTTTCTCTAAGTTCCTTCTGCATAGCATCTAAAAAACTCCATTCAGCCTTTCCAATAACCTGGATTCTTTCATTTGCAAAATAGTTATAAAAGCCTGCAAATTGAAGTCCAGGCCTGTTTATATCACAAATACTTACGCTGTTGTTCTTATCCCCTTCATTTAAAACCTCCAGCTTAAGATCATGAATTAAATCTTCAACAAAAACAGACAATACTAAACACCTCACAACTAACAATAAATATTATTTTTTCACATATAGTAATAATATTACAGTATTATAAAATTTAATCAATAGATTCTTTACAGTTTGGGAAAATAACCTTAAAATATAGATAACATATTTGAAAGGGTGATACTATGAAATTTGCTGTAATCGGCGGTACAGGTGTAACAGACAGTTCCTTTTCAGAGTGCCTTAAACAGTTAACAGTGGACACGGCCTTTGGAAGTATTGAACTCCTTTATGCTGAAAGAGGTGAAAACCAGATATTCTTTTTAGAGAGGCATGCTAAAGGTCATACCCTTACTCCCTCTCAAGTAAATTACAAGGGAAATATATATGCCTTAAAAAAGCTAGGCATCGATTTTGTTATTGCAACCACAGCTGTTGGAGGAATACAAAACTGCAATGTTGGTGATTTTGTAATTCTTGATCAATTTATCGATTTTACTAAAAACAGAGATTCAACATATTTTGACGAAAAAGGTACAGGAGTTGTTCATATTGATATGACTGAACCATACTGCGGTACCCTTAGACAGGCATTGGAAAAATCAATGAAAAAATTGAATTTAAGCTATGTTTCAAAAGGTACATATGTTTGCATGGAAGGACCTAGATTTGAAACACCTGCTGAAATCAAAATGCTTAAAATAATTGGTGGAGATGTAGTTGGGATGACTAATGTTCCTGAAGTTGTCCTTGCAAGAGAATTAGGTCTTTGTTATGCAACTATATCCCTGGTTACAAATTATGCTGCAGGTATATCTAAGGGTGAACTTACACACAAGGAAGTTCTTGAAAATATGGATAAGATGGCTAATGATCTTAAAAATGTGCTTTTTGATGTAATTGATAATGGAGATTTAGAAATAAAGTGTAATTGCAGAAATTCACTAGAAGAGCTTAATATGCTTAAATAAAAAAAGGTACTAGGTACCTTTTTTATTTTGCATCAGATTGAACCTTTTCAAAGGATATTTTCCTTTTTAAAAAATATGAACATATAAAAAGGAAAATTAATAGACCAACTGCTTTTACAAATTCCGGTGATTTCACATTTAAGGTTTTATCTCCAAGATTTGAAAATATCAAAACACCAGGGATTATTCCAATTAAAGTACCTAATAGGAAATCCCAGTATTTTATTTTAGAAAGTCCAGCCCCATAACTTATAATATCGAAAGGCACCAAGGGTATTAGTCTCAGAGTTAAAATTACAATAAAACCTTTTTTTTCAACCCCCTCATCAAACCACTTTCCTTTTCCTCTTACAAGTTTTTCAACAATATTTCTTCCAAAAATCCTTGAAATATAAAATGAAATTGATCCTCCTATAGCTGCTCCAATTATTGTGTATACCGAACCCCAAAATAATCCAAAGGCCATTCCACCTGCTACAGCTAGTATTGAATCTGGAAATAGTGTTAGTGGTACCAATGAAAACATAATGATATATATTAATGGTCCTATTGCTCCATAAGAGCTGATAATGTCCTTTATGTATTTTGAATCCATACATTTAAATAACCCGTGGCTGTTTAATACACATATTACAGCAACAGCAATTATAAGAAAAATTCCCATTGTTTTTTTAATGCTTATATTTTTCAAAACAAAAACCTCACATTTCATTTTTTGCCATAAGCTTTAATCTGTATCGATTCATCCAATTAACCCATGTTTTATTAATACCATAAAAGCATAATTCTTTATTAAAAATCAGTTCCAGAATATGTATGGACTTTTTGTCTGATAAAACCATAGCATCCCTGCAGCTTGCACAATAGGTTATAACATGCTCATGTTTTAAACTGTTTGCCGTATTAGAAGCTATCTTTTTAAATAAACCTTTATCTACTGTCATTACCATTCCACCCATGCCGCAGCAGCTTATCTTTTCTCCTTTAAGTTCACTTTCCTGAAATTTGTATCCAAGCTCCTTTATAATATGTCTTACTGAATCTTGAATTTCAATGTCATATCTTGTAGGACAAGAATCTTGAATTGAAAAAATAATATCCGAAGCGGAGCCAATGTTTTTAGCTATATCCGGTACACCCTTTTCTGCAATAAAGGTCCAAAGGGATGTAACCTTATAATTTGGACTGTTTTCTTTTATAAGCTTGTAACAAGACTGACAGGCAGTAATAACTTCTGTGGCACCAGTTTTATCAATCATTTCTTCAAGAAGCTTATACTTTTTTTTAAAATTTTCTTCTTCTCCGATTGATTCTGTTGGTTTTCCGCAGCACTGAAGAATTAATCCAATGTCAGGGTTCTTAGTTTTAAGGTACCTATATGTTTCAATTACCAATTCAGGGTTATATGCTGACAGGCTGCACCCTGGGAGGAATACACTTTTTGAAGCTGTTTTACCTGAACTCATTGAAAAAAATCCTGAAAAACCAAGTTCCTGATGAAAATGAACAGCCCTATGTGCTTTAAAGGGTGATTTCCCATTGTTTAATTTAGAAATTTTCCTTCTACTTTTCATAAAGATTTTTCCAATGTTTATATCTTTTGGGCAAACCTCCTCACATTTATCACACAAATTACATGAAAAAGGTATTTTATTCTCCATTGGATTTTCAATTAGTTCTTTTGGTGAACTGCAATATTCCCTAAGCATGCTGCAATCTTTTGTGCATGCCTTACATCCAATACAGTCCTTAAGCAAATCCTCTTTATCTTCTAAATGTTTATTTTTATCCATTATAATTCTCCTAAAAAGCATTCACGCCAGTGTTCTTTAAAATAGTAATATGAATCATAAGGATATTCTTCAATTTCATATTTTTTTATAGAATTTAAAAAATCCCTTATGTCCTCCTTGGTATCTATATCCCTGCACTCATTGGTAAAGCTTACTTTTAATCCATTACTTTCTGCAATTTCAACTGTTCTTTCAAAAACATTTTTTTTACCCCAGTTAATTTTCGAAGTAAAAAGCTCCAGATAAGCTTTTTTTAATCCGACTAAATAATAACCCCCATCTAATGTTGGACCTAAGCATAAGTCAGAGCTATTAAGATTGTCTAATGCTTTATCTATATATTCAGCTTTTAGTTCAGGAATATCTGAACCTATCAAAATAACCTTATTATAATTAAGCTTAAATAAATGGCTAATTGAATTATACATTCTTTCTCCAAGGTCTTTTCCTTGCTGGGGAAATGAATACATATAATCTGGCAAAAGTTTATCCAGTAGTTCATATGAATTTTCAGGAGTATAACTTATAAATATATCTAGATTATTCTTAAAGCTTTCACACACCTTAAAAATATCTTTAAGAAAACATATATGAAGCTTTGAACATTCCACCCCTGTATATATGTCCATGAGCCTTGTTTTTGTCTTATTTGGTATGGGAACCCTTGTCATTATAATTATAGCATCCATTATCTAGCCTCCCCATATATTTTGTTTAATTTTTTAGGAGAAACTCCAAGTAAATACAAAAGCCTAAGCTTGTGCATTAAAAGATGGGTTCTTATTTGGCCTCCATTTTTATACCTTCTAGCTGATGTCCCTATTCTTTTGTGAAGAAGTTTCATTTTTCCTTTTTTTATAATCATCCTTGAAAATTTAAAGTCCTCCATAAGCTCAATTTCAGGAAATCCGCCCATTTCGATAAAAACATCCTTTTTAACAAAAATACCTTGATCACCATAAAACAAACCATATTTTCCAGACCTTAAATTTGATGTGCTTGAAATATATTTCATAAACCTGGTATCAAAGTCATAGAAGTAAATGGAAAAGCCCCCTCCAGTATACCCTTCTTCTATAGCTTGTTCGATGTGTTTTATTGAATCTGCCTCTAATATTGAATCTGCATGCACAAACCATAATATATTTCCCTTTGAAGCTTTAGCACCGATATTCATCTGAATTGCTCTGGATTTTCTTGAACTTATTACATTTGCCAGGTTTGATGCCTTAATATATGTATTGTCTGTGCTTTCCCCATCCACTACAATAATTTCCTTTTCCCCTTCAAGTAAATTCATTTGGTAAATAATATTCTCAATATCCTTTTCTTCATTATAAACAGGTATGATTATCGAAACCAATATTATCACTCTTTCGTTTTAATTTCAAAATAATTATATATGCTTTACTAAATTTTTCTCACAAATATTTGTATTTCAAATAAATAAAACTCCAGCTATAAATATTAATTATAGCTGGAGTGAAAATTACTTCTTAATTACAATACCACTCTTTTTTAAATTGTGTATCGCTTCAATAAACCTTATAGTTTCAGTTTTTGATCTCATAACTACCGAATGAGTTTTAGCTACATCGTTTTTATTATAAATAACTCCCTTTAATAAATCACAATCAGTTATTGCAGTTGCTGCAAAATAAACATCATCGCTTTTTACA
Organism: Solirubrobacterales bacterium; assembly: GCA_050261915.1. Lineage (GTDB taxonomy): Bacteria > Bacillota > Clostridia > Clostridiales > Clostridiaceae > UBA699. Next base: position 50,715 of record JBLNDT010000071.1, on the reverse strand, counting down.
AGATCATCAATAAGGAGCACTTTATGGATATCTTCTATACCCATTTCCCTGCATCTTACTTTTTCTTCTTCATTCATTGGTGCAAGTTGTGCCTGCATTTCCCCTCCTAGACACTTTATTGCAGCAGCTGCTATTACCCCTTCCGGAGCACCACCAGTTCCCATCATAATGTCAACTCCAGTGTCTTCAAAACCACAAGCAAGTACAGCAGCTACATCACCGTCTCCAAACAGTTTAACTCTAGCCCCAACTTCTCTTGCATCTCTTATAATGTAATCATGTCTTTCTCTTTCTTGAACAATAATAGTAAGTTCTTCTACTTCTTTATTTAATGCTTTAGCTACGTTTAATATATTTTCCTTAGGTGACTTATTGATATCTATAACCCCTTTTGCACCAGGTCCAACTGCAATTTTTTTCATATACATATCCGGAGCATGAAATAAGCTTCCCTTTGGTCCCATTGCAACAACAGCAATTGCATTTGGAAGCCCTTTTGCAATTAATGTAGTTCCATCTAGAGGATCTACAGCTATATCAAACTCAGGCATATAATCCTTCCTTATGCCAAGCTCCTGTCCAATATAAAGCATTGGAGCATTGTCAAGCTCACCTTCTCCAATAACCACTGTGCCTCTTATAGGCATTAATGAAAAAGCTTTTTCCATTCCATCTACTGCTGCCTGATCTGCAGCGATTTTATCGCCTCTGCCCATGTATTTAGCTGAAGTAAGAGCTGCTGCTTCTGTAACTCTGGCTAGACCCATGGCAATATCTGTTTCTATCATAAGTAAAACCCCCATTTTTTTATTACAACATAATATTATAGTATATGAAGCCATATGACAAGAATATTTTATTTCGTCAAAATATAAAAAAGTTTTTTACAATATTCTTGTTTACATATATTTCCATGTTATTGTAAATCAATATTCGAGGAATTATAATATTTTATTCCACATTTTTTCCACAAATTAATCCACAGCTTATCAACAGAATTTCTGTTTTTTCTTGTAAACATTTGTATTTTAATGACTCACGAAAAAAATGCACATATATAATAATTTTGTTACAATAGGAATACAGAAACTTACATATTATGGAGGTCGTATTATGAACAGCATCCCTTTAAGCATTCAAATTGATTTAATGAAATTCCAATTGAATTCTTTAATATTAAATAATTCACTTACAGATGAAGTGGTAATTTATTTTAGTCAAAAATTGGACAAGCTAATAGTAAAGTATGAGCTTGCAAAAAATAGTGATGCCTTAAGAAAAAGGGCAGTCTGAACTCAGACTGCCCTGCAAAACTCCCTTCCTTTTTCCTCGGAAGTCTTTAAAATTGCTTCATTACTTTTTATGGGATACTTATCTGTTTCTTCCCCATATATCTTAAAATTAAAATCAGCATTTATCAATGAGAAAAACTGTTTTGCAATTGCTTCGCAAGATGAAAATCCTAAATCTGACTTCACACCGGAAGTCATTAGCAAAACTCCCCTTTTTCTTTTTAAAGGTTCATGGTCTTTAATAATAAATTTTCTACTCCAATATGCCTGAAATCTGTCAATAACAAGTTTAAGAGGTCCTGGTAAGGAAGTAAAATACATTGGTGAAGCTATTATGACAGCATCACAGTTTTCCACCAGGTTATATAATTCATTCATATCGTCATTAATTATACAAATTCCTGTTTTGTAACATGCCCTGCAGTCAGTGCATGGTTTAACATTAAGTGTATAAACATTTATGTAATTCACCTCTTCTTTACAGTGCATTAAAAAACTCTTAAGCAATATGCCTGTATTTCCATCAGGGTTTGGAGAAGAAAAAAGCACTACTATTTTCAAACACAACTCTCCTTATATTCCAAGTTTTGAAAGCTCCTCTTCAATGTCCTTTTCCTCGCTGCCATTATAGAATATTGCTATAAATTCACTATAGTCATTGTCTTTCTCCATTTCATAGGAAACAAACTGGGCCTTTAAATTCAATTCTTCCATTGCCTCTTCAATAATTTCCCCTACATTATCTATGGCAACCTCTGTTAAATATGGTATGTAGTATTCATTATACCAATCATCATTTTTTTCGTTTCCACATTCATCTTCAGCATATGCTGTAGCTGCCTTTAATTCAGTTTCATCAAAGTCATAATAGAACCTTGTTGCAATTAAATCCTTTTGTTCACTTAAAAGTTCCACATCAAACAGTTCATTTTCCTCTAAAAACTCTATTACTTTTTCCTTATCCATTATTTTTTACCTCGCAAATAATTTATTTATAATATACATAAATTATAACCTATAAAAGTAATTCTTAAAAGGAGGTAATAAAAATGAAGGTTAGTTTAATTGGTGTTCCCATTTATTTTGGTTCAGATATAAAAGGAGTTGATTTTGGTCCTGATAAGTTAAGAGAAAAAAACATAGATGATATTATTACCAGGAATAACCACATATTATATGACTTAGGGAATATTCATATATATCCTATTTCGGAGGACAAAAAATATAATATCCATCCAAACATGAAATACCTTGAACCAATAGTTAAAATTAACACAAATCTGGCACATCAGGTTTATAGTTCATTAACCTCAGGCAGTTTCCCATTTGTAGTTGGAGGTGACCACTCCCTTGGGCTAGGCAGTATTTCAGGTGCAAGCAAGCACTTCAAAAATCTGGCAGTTATTTGGGTGGATGCCCATGGAGATATAAATACCCATGAAACATCACCATCTGGAAATATTCACGGCATGCCTCTTGCTGCCGCAATGGGTATAGGTTACAAAGAGCTTACAGATTTATATTTTAAAGGAATAAAGGTTAATCCTGAAAATGTATTTGTAATAGGAGCAAGGGAATTGGATAAAGGAGAAATAAAGCTAATTAATGATAAAAAACTGAATGTGTATTCCACAAATGAAATAAATAAGAGAGGCATTGACATAATTTTAAAAGAAATCATTAATATTATTTCAAATAACAATGTAGATGCTTTACATCTTAGCTTCGACATTGACTGTCTTGATTCTGAACTTGTTCCTGGAACAGGTACCCCTGTTAAGGATGGCATGTCCTTAAACCAGGTAAAATTTCTTCTTGAATATCTTGCCAAGACTAATCTTGTTAAATCCCTTGATTTTGTTGAACTTAATTCATTTTTAGATAAAAATGATTCCACTACAAATCTTGTGGTGGATCTGATAGACTGGACATTTAAACATCTAAATCAAAACAGCTGAAAGGTTAAAAAATGACCTTTCAGCTGTATATAAAATCTTCATTAAATTATAAGTGATGGCGGAGCATATACTCTTGTTCCAAGTTCAGAATCCAAAAGATATAATCCTCTTGAGTCATTTCCAAACAAATCATATCTTTTAACTATATCCTCTGTGTTTTTTTCCTCTTCTCCCTGTTCCTTTATAAACCAATCAAGGAACTGCATAGTTCGAAAATCTTTTTGTTCATATGCTGCAGCATAAATATTGTTTATTGAAGCAGTTACTTTTCTTTCATGTTCTAATGCAGTAAAAGCAGGTTCTCTAAAATCATTATATGAAACATCAGGAGCTTTTACATCCTTAAGGATGAACCTTTCACTGTTATTTTGCAAATACTTCATAAACAGCATTGCATGGTCTCTTTCCTCTTGAGCTTGCACATAAAACCAATTTGCAAAGCCTCCAAGATTTTGATCAGCATAATATCCATAAATATCAAGGTATATATATGCTGAGTACCATTCCATGTTTATCTGATTGTTCAGCAAATCAACTAATTCTTTACTTAACATTTAATTCACTCCTTTTTATTATATTATATCATTTATTTTTGCGTACACATTATTTTAATGATAAAATTATGTAGTAAATATATACTAAAAGGTATTAGGTGATGAAATTTGAAGAATATTTTTAGTAAACATTCAACGAACCAGGAATCAATAAACTTTTTAAAATATTTAGGACCTGGTTTACTTGTTACAGTAGGATTTATAGACCCAGGAAACTGGGCATCAAATATTGCTGCAGGTTCTATATACGGTTACAGCCTTCTTTGGATTGTAACCCTATCTACTATTATGCTTATATTGCTTCAGCATAATGCAGCTCATCTTGGCATAGTTACTGGAAAATGTCTCTCGGAAGCTGCTACTGAAAACCTTCCATTTAAAATTAAAAACATTATTCTAATTACTGCAGTGTTGGCATCAATATCCACTGCCCTTGCTGAAATACTAGGTGCAGCCACTGCACTAAATATGCTTTTTTATATTCCAATTAAGATTGGTTCCTTTTTTGTACTTTTTATTGTATTATTCCTGCAGCTTAGCAATTCATATAAAAAAATCGAAAAAATAATAATTGGGTTTGTTTCATTAATTGGCTTATCCTTTATTTTCGAAACATCCATGGTACATATTAATTGGACTCTTGCCGCTGCAAGTTCAGTCACTGTAAATTTCCCTAAGGGCTCAATGCTTGTAATAATGAGTGTATTAGGTGCTGTAGTTATGCCTCATAACCTTTTTCTGCATTCTGAAATAATACAAAGCCGGCAGTGGAACCTTCAGAATGAAGAAATTATAAAAAAACAATTGAAATATGAATTTACTGATACAATGCTTTCAATGATTATTGGCTGGGCTATAAACAGCTGTATGATACTGCTGGCTGCTGCTGTTTTTTTTGAAAGCAAAATTACTGTTACAGACTTATCCCAGGCTCAAGCAATCCTCTCTCCTATCTTAGGAAATGCAGCCGGGGTTGTTTTTGCACTTGCTCTTTTGTTTGCTGGTGTTTCTTCTAGTATAACTGCAGGTATGGCTGGAGGAAGTATTTTTGCAGGAATCTTTGGAGAACCATATAATATATCAGATTTACATACTAAAACTGGTGTATTATTAACAATGGTTCCTTCTGCATTTATTATTCTGCTGATTTCTTCTCCCTTCCTTGGCTTGATTTATTCCCAAATGTTTCTTAGTGTACAACTCCCTATTACTATTTTTACATTAATTTATCTTACATCTTCAAAGAAAGTAATGGGAATATACGCAAACTCAAAGGTAAGCAATATAATTTTATTGTGTACAGGCATTATTGTTACATTGCTAAATGTGGGACTCTTAATAAGTGTATTATAAAGGAGTATGTATTTTAAACATACTCCCTTATTTTTATAATAATTCTATAAACTTATCTGTAAATTCTTCAGCTTTTGCAAAATCTTCACTGGAAGGTGCAAATTTACACCTAAGTCCTTCTGGCATAACTTTAAACTTTAATGATTTAAGTCTTTCTGTAAGCATTGGAACCCCTTCACCGCTCCATCCATATGAACCAAATGCAGCTGCCGGTTTCCCACGATTAATTATTGCACAAACCAATGAAAGTAAATCCCATGCAGGTTTAACAGCGTCTTGATTTATTGTAGGAGAACCTATCATAACACCAGCTGCTTTATCTATTGCTGCAACTGCATCGCTAAGTTCCATTGAAGTTATATCCCTTGCTTCAGCTTTTATTCCTTTTGAATTAATTCTTTCTGCAATGAATTTTGCCAATCTTTCAGTATATCCATATGCTGAAAGATAGAATATTTCAATCTTCTTTTCTTCTTCAGCTTCAATTTTTGCCCACTCTCTATATAAATCCATGTATTTAACAATATCTTTTTCATGTATAGGACCATGACTTGGAGCAACAATTTCCAGCTTAAGATCTTTTATTTTATCGAGTCCCATATTTACAAACTTTTTAAATGGTCCCATTATTACGTCAAAATAATATTTCATTTCTTCAAGGTAATCCCCTGCAGCCTCATCTAATATGGAATCTTCAGGACAGTAATGGCATCCTAAGAAATCGCAGGTAAACAAGACACTGCTTTCTACTGCATAAGTAAAAATCGTATCAGGCCAATGAAGATTTGGCGCTGATATAAACTTTAATGTTGTTTTTCCAAGAGATAATTCTTCAGGAAATAAATCTCCATTAAAATCAACATTTGTAATATCCTTGGCATATGTTAATGCAGCCTTTGATGCAAAAACCTTTGCTCCAGGATAAGCAGCCAAAAGTTTATCAAGAGAACCGCTGTGATCAGGTTCTGTATGTTGAACTATAATATAATCAACCTTTTTGTCACCAATTACTTCTTTAATGTTTTTTAAATATTCATCAAAATATCCATTCTTAACAGTATCTATTAGAGCTACCTTTTCATCATCAATTAAATAAGCATTATATGTAGTTCCTCGTTTAGTGGTCATGATGATATCAAATACCCTTAATTCAGGATTTTTAACTCCTACTGAATAAATATTATCTTTTAATTTAAAGCTGTTCATAATTTACCTCCTATGTTTATATTTACAATACATATTATATCATATAAACAATAACTTTTGAATACTAATAATGATTATTATTTAGTATCTATTTGATACAATCAATTTTGATTTTTTTCCTTTGAAAAATACATATTCAAGATGAAGGGCCCTGGTTAATACAACATAAAGAAGCTTTTTGTCCAGTTCTATTTCCTTGTAATTTTCCTGGCTGCAATTGTAAATTACAGTACAATCAAATTCTAAACCTTTGGTCATATATGATGGCACTATAATTCTTTCACATTTTATTTTTTTATCATTTTCTTTAATAAGTTCCCATTTTGAACTGCTGTGCTTCTTTAATATTTCATTTATCTTCCTGCACTCTTCAAAAGTTCTTCCAATTACTGCGGTGCTCTTTCTTCCACTATCCTTAACTACCTTAAGTATTTTTTCAATCTGCTCTGCAAATTCTTTATCTTCTTTAAACTCTATAACCTCTGGTGGATTTCCATGCCTTAATACAGGAACAGCAGGTTTTATGTTGTTTTCAAGTTTTTTTAGAACTATATTTGCAAAATCAATAATTTCCACAGTAGATCTATAACTCTGTGATAGTACAACATAATCGGAATTACCTTGAAAAACATTGTTTATTAAGCTTTCAAAATCTCTTAACCCCTTATAATAGTAAATTCCTTGAGCTATGTCTCCAACTGCAGTAATGGAGTTGTTTAAGCACATATCCTTCAAAACAATAAATTGAAAAAGACTATAGTCCTGAGCCTCGTCTAAAGCAATATGCTTATATTTATATTTTTCAGGAACTCCTTCAATTTTAAATTTTAAATACATTATTGCGGAAAGATCATCTGAATCTATAATGCCCTTTTCATTATTTGAAATAATTTCATCTGATATATACTTATATAAGGTTTCCTCCATACTCCCATTATTTATATTTTTAAAATACTCATCATTAGAGAATAATTCAAAGTATGTTCCTTTAATCCCATGGTGCATCCAGTTTTCAAAATATTCATCGAAGGATTTTTCTGAGTTTTTAATAATCTCCTTTTTCCTTTTATCACGTTCATCATATAACTCAATAAGTCTTTTTCTTCTATCAGGTGAATCTTCATTAGCTTTTTTTTCTTTAGAAATCATAAACTCATAGGTGAAATCAATTTTATCTAAAATGTTGCTTATTTTCCCTTTTAACTTAAGTGAAAGATACCTTTTAATTTCCCTTTTTCTTTGATTTATAGGAAGGTTTGACATATCCTTGATATAAAGCCTCTCTATTTCATCTCTCTTAAAGAGTATATGCCCCTGAACTGTTATATCTGTTACCTTTATATCTTCAGCTTCAAGGAAGGATAAATACCTGTCCAGGAAGGATTTATATTCCATGGAACCTTTCATTCTGCTGCTTTCAACAATTAATGAATACTTTTCTTTGTTCCCTTCAGTTTGAAATTCTATAATCTCTCCAAGCTTTTTATCCTTTGAAATAACCTTGTCCTTTAATCCCGTTATCTCCAGGGCAATCTCTTCAAAGGTACACTGCTTTACATCATCAATTCCAAGGTCCGGCAGTACCTGGGATATATAATCAAGAAACAGCTTATTAGGTGCCAGCACTAGGATATCGCTGCCCTTTAGCTTCCCCTTAAATTTATATAGGAGAAAAGCCAATCTATGAAGAGCTACAGTTGTTTTTCCTGAGCCTGCAGAACCTTGTAGAATCAATGGTTTGTTTTTATCTGCACGTATAACCTGATTTTGCTCTCTTTGTATTGTTGCAACAACATCTTTAAGCTTTGAACCAGTGCTCTCTTCCAGATTAATCTTCAGGAATTCATCCACCAAGGCACTTCCTTCTTCATTATCCTGTTTTAATATTATTTCATTTATCCCCTCATCAAATGCATCAATAAGCTTTCCATCTTTAATAAGATATTTTCTTTTAAGGGTTAATTCTCCATTTATCACCCCTTCTGGAGCAACATAATAGGCTTCTCCATAGGTTCCACTATAGTATAACTCAGCCACAGGTGCTCTCCAGTCTATAACTCTTTCTTCACCCTTAGTAAAATCTCCAAGACCAAACTTTCCAATATAAAAGCTTTCCATATTCCTTTTGTACTGCCTGAAATCCACTCTTCCAAAATAAGGCTGCTCCTTGGCTTCAATGTATCTTTCATAGTTTTTGTGAGTTATATTGTATAATTTTTCGTTATTGGAAAGTTCCTGGTTATATCTTCCCTTAGCTTCTTTTCTAATACCGTCTATATAAAATTTCAATTTTTTATCTTCAACTTCTATTTTCTCTAACTCTTTTACTATCCAGTTTAATGTTTCCTTGAGCTTATCTTCTTCAAATTTCATATCCTCTAAATTTAATGACAAATTTAACACCTCGCAATTAGTCTAACTTATATTATAGCAGAATTTGACTTAAATATTAGTATGTACTATTATATTTACAAGTCAATAAGGGGGATTTTATTATGATTACTATAGAACATAAGGCATTAATTGCTGCGAAAGAAAAAAATGCTTCTTTTGTTATAAAAACCTTATCAACATCCGGAGGATGCTGTGATATGGATGTTAAAGATATTGTGGTGGAATTAAAAGAAGATTTCAAAGGAACATATAATCATTTTCATATATTTGAATATGATGGAATTAAGGTTTTTATAGAAAAGTATCTAAAACTAGAAGATGAAATAAAGATATATGAAAGGGTTAAGCTTCCTATTATCGGGAGCATATTCAAGGTTATGGGGGTTTCTGTGAAATATATGTAAAAAAGTGCTTAAAGCACTTTTTTAATCCTCGGATATTCTATAAACTTTTTTTGCTCTTTTAGTATACAATACCCCTTCAAGATGATCAATTTCATGACATAAAGCTCTAGCTAGCAATCCTTCACCATATATTTCAATCTCTTTTCCAGTGGTGTCAATTGCCTTAACTGTTACACGTTTAGGTCTTTCAACGATTCCTTCAAATCCGGGATAGCTCAAACATCCTTCTGGATTTTTTTCTTTTCCGATTTTCTTTATTATTTTAGGGTTTATCAATAAGAGCTCCCTAGAGCCGTCTTTAAGGTCAATTAATATAATCTTCCTTAAAACTCCTATTTGAGGTGCGGCTAGACCTATACCAGGGGCCTCCCTTAAAGTATCCCTTAAATCCTCAATTGTATCATTTACATCTTTATCTATTTCATCTACATTTCTACTTACTCTTTCTAAATTTTTATCTCCAAATAGTAAAATTTTCCTCACCGTCATTGGTGTAAATATCCCCCTGTTCATTAAATAATAAATAAAATTCACCGTTTTCAAAAAATCCACTTTTGAAATATTTATATAAGTTTACATAAAACTTTTCAATATGGCAATTTTCCAAGGAAACAAATCCTTTCTTACGAATTTCCCCTTTAATTTTCTTTTCCACATCTTTATTTATATCTCTTAATAGGAATTCTGGAAGCCATTTCTTCTTATTATGTATTAAGTAATCAAATTTAATTATTTCCTTTAATAGTAATGAGTCTTCACTAATGGTATCCTCATGGAATTCTATGAATATTTTATAATAATCGGCGAAGGATATATTTCTATTTAAATATCCATTAATGTAAAAAAACTCACTTAATTTAAGGTAAAAATCAAAAGCACTATCAAATTTGGGCAAGAAATAATTTAATATATTTTTAAATTTATTTGAGTTATAGTATTTGTCTAGAACCTCTTCAATTCTTTTTAACTTTATCAAATCACTATAGCTTAAATTATTTGTTTTAAGAATTTCATAAGGGGCATAGGGCGAATATAGCATCCCCCATTCCACTGCTTCATCTCTCATTTTTGAACCCTTAAGCAGTTTTAAAAATCCAAGTTGAATTTCTTCTGGCTGAATTGAATAAACCTGATTAAAGGAATTTTTAAAGCTCTCTAAATCTTCACCTGGAAGCCCGGCTATTAAGTCTAGATGCTGGGAAATATTATTCATTGCTTTAATTTCATTTACCTTAATGTTTATGTCATCAAAATTAACAAATCTATTAATGTTTTTTAACACTTCCCTATTGGTACTTTGAACTCCAACTTCAAATTGGAACAGCCCAGCTCTCGCCTTACTTAATAATTGAATTTCCTCCAGGCTTAAAAGGTCTGCAGAAATTTCAAAGTGAAACTTTGTGCTAGGATTTTTTTCAATTAAATAGCCCCATATATCCATAGCAAACTTTTTGTTGCAGTTAAAGGTCCTGTCCACAAATTTAACAAGCTTAACTTTGTTTTCAATGAAAAAATCAAGTTCCTGCCTAACTGTTTCTATACTTTTAAACCTTACTCCATGACTTGTAGAAGATAAACAGTATTTGCAAAGGAAGGGGCACCCCCTTGATGCCTCAAAGTATACTATTTTATTTTCAAGTTCATTTAAAGTATCATAAGGAAACTTAACTTTATTCATGTCCATAAGGTCCCTGACCCCATTATAGTGTATTTCCCCATTTAATTTTGTATATAGCCCTTTAATTTTTGAATTTGTAGCATCCTCTAGAAATTCATTTACCTTTGAGGTTTTCCATAATTCCATCAATTCAAAAAATGTTTCTTCTCCTTCACCTTCAATAATAATATCACCCGCATTATTATTTAGCTGCATAAAAGGATCAAAGGAGACCTCCGGGCCACCATAAATTATTATGCAGCCAGGATTAATAAGTTTAATATGTGTTGATAAATATTGAATATATTCAATGTTCCATATGTAACAGGAAAACCCTATTATATCTGCCTTTGCTAAAATAAGCTGCTGAATAACCTTTTCCCTGCTGTCATTAATTGAAAATTCCATAATTTCAATATTAAGATCAAGTTCCTGGGCATATGCCTTTAAATACCTTATCCCAAGATTACTATGAATGTATTTTGCATTAACCGCAGCCAAAACAATTTTCATGTTTTTCCTTCTCTCTTTTTTTATTTGCCTTAATATAATATACTCCATGTTCGCAACTAAAATCAATGACATCATAGTGTTTCGATAAAAGTTTCAAAGTATTCTCCTTTGAATTATCTCTTAAAAGATTCAAATCCATTATTTTAACATCTTTAATTTTATTATCCGGGGTCTGAATTTTTATTCCCTCAACCCACACTTTACCAATCTTCTTATCTATATCCCAAATATATAAAATTCCATTTTCATTTAAATAGGTGCTTACCTCTTTTATAAGCCTAAGTTTTGTTTTTTCCAAGAAAATTTTACTTAAAGATAATAATAATATGCAATTATCATAGTATCCATGTCTTATTGTTCCTTCTTCTTTTTCATCAAGGTAATCCACGGAAATTTCCTGGTTAAGGCATTTATATGCATTATAAATAACGCCATAATTTTCCATACCGATATCAAGCAGATTCCCTTTAAAAACTTCTTCTTTAATTACTATCAGTTTATTACCTTTCAAATAATCCCCTCCAAAATATTACTTATTATAAAGTTTCTATAAAAAAAGAAAAATTCCTCCATATTATGGAAGAATTTTTAAATTTTTGATATCCTCATAGTAATTTAACATTAATCCTGCACTAGTTCGCTGGGCTTCCTTTACTATACTTACAGCTATAGCAGCATATCTCTCCTCCTTGTTTTGGAGATTCCTATACTTTAAATATGTGCTGTTTGCCATTACTGCATTGTTTATTATATAATCCTTAACAGTATTATATCTAACTACACCAGAAAATGCCTCAAAGGAATAATCGGACATAAGTTTGCTCACTATCCAGAGCTCAAACTTCCTGTGACTCTTTAGAAGCTTGTTGTTAACGTGATGAGGTACAGTGGAATCCTGCACCAGGTGACAGGCTGCCCCAAGAAAAAACATTGCTTTATGGATATCTCCTGCTTCAAAATAATTAATTGAATGGTTATAATATTTGCAGCATTCTGTAAGGGCGTCTGAAAAGCCATATAGACCCCTTCCTTTTTCAGGGTGATAAAAATGATTTGAGCTTTTAAAATCCTGATCTGCCCATGTTACTCCCTCGTTTATGTTCTTAATATATTTTTTAAATAATTCGTACTCTTTTGCATAACCATCATTCTTAAGTATTTCAATAGCTTCCATTATAATATATTTATGAACTGTACAATTGGTTTTTATAACCTTCTTTTTTATTGGATTTACTATATAAAAAACACCAGATATTGTTTTTCCATAACCAGCTTCGAATATCTTCTTCATTTTCTTCACCTCACAGAGAATAAAATCCCCTTTGTAACTTAATATTTTTATTATACCAAAGTTTTAGCATTCAATATCATCTCAAATACTTTTTATTGAAAAAATATTTCCTTTGTTATCTAGAATAATTAGACAGTTATTATAGAACTTTATTCTGCAATTATTTGATCCAGGTAATATAAATTCTTCCTTAACGATATTTTTTTTATCTAAAGAATATATATTCCCTTTTTTATAAAAATAAATAGTGTTTTTATCTCCAATTATCCCAGCTCTGTCCACTGCCAATTCCCCAAGTTCATCAACAGAATTTGATTGATATCTTGGACCAGGAGGATTAGTATTTGGGTGATTCTCAAGAACAGTGTTTAATTTGCTTCCATTTTTACCTTTAAATCTTGGACAATCTATTGGATCTCCACCGCTATAGTCAGGCCATCCATACCAAATGCCTTTTTCAATTTCATAAATATAATCCGAATCACCTAAAATTGGTCTAAGTCCACGGTTCTCCATTCCACCTACAGTTGCAGCAACTTTACCCTCTGTAGTAAAATCCATTCCCTTAATATTTCTGATTCCTGATGCAAAGGTATCCCTTTCTCCTGTTTTAATATTGTATTTTAATATTGAGGCGTTTCCAGGAAAATGTGGTGAAACAATCTGACCTTTGCTGCTGGATGTTTTATAGCTTTGAAAAGCTCCAGTCTTTTCCGTTCCAAAATTCATGCCCTTTAGAGTAATCAAAATTGGCATAATATCGTGAAAGTACGGGTTGTTTTCCTTCCAAATATTATCATTACCAACAACTCCTGAATTTGTGGCTGCCCCTATAGTAATAAATAAATTTTCACCATTTATTTTTAAAATACTTTGGTTGTAATCTCCGTAATTTGGCAAGTCATTGATAATTTCAGTGTTTTGTCTGCTGTTTAAATCAAAATAAAATATTTTATTATCTGAAGAATAATAGAGTTTGTTTTTATCACTGCATATTGAAAATATATTTATATTTGGCATTTGGAATAATACATAGCTCTTCCCCGTTGGGGAGATTATTTGTACCTTGTTTTTAAATGCTATATAATAATTGCCCTGTTCATCCATAGTAAAATCTCTTGCATTTTCTAGTCCTTTAAACATTAATTCTGCATTTCTATTTTCACTATTTGATTTAATTTGAATTTTATTATCTTTTGGAAGCATCTGAAATACAAATATTAAAAAGATTGCAGCTATAAATGCTAAAGGGATTTTTAAAATCCTTTTCATTTTAACTCCTCAACAAATCTATATAAATATTTATATTTCATTTATCCCCTTGTTATGTTTATTTTTCCGTTAATGCAATATGTTCTATTTCTACTTCTGCTAAAGCATCAAATATTGATTTAACAACAGGACTTTCCATATTCCTTTTATATTTATTATAAAATTCAACTGCATGAATTTCTCTCTTACATGCCATCTCAAGGAGAATATCGTCATTATCGTATTTACTATAGTCAAGCTTACTTATTGTTGGGTCTTCCTTAAAGCCTCCAAGATATTTATGAACCTTTGCATGTGCATATTCAATGTTAGCTAATGCCTTAAACATCTCCTTATTATGTTCATCCTTGGCTAAATTTGAAGCCTCTTTATAAAAGTCCCCGTTGAAAATCTCAAGTTTAACTGCATGATCTATTATTTTCAATGAAGCTTCATCCATTGTATTTCTGTCAAATTCCAATATTCCAGTGAATTCAGAAATAAACATGGACTTAACTCCGCAAAATGGGCAAAATATTATATTGTCAACCTTATTTTCATCTTTAAAAGCAGCCTTATTGAAATTATAATTTTTTTCATTTATTACTAGACCGCAAATGCTGCAAATTAGTTTTTTCATATTATCTCCTGCTTTCCAAAATATTTATCTAAAGTATATCACAGAGAGCCCTAGTATTAAACCTTAAGTAATATAATATTTACTAAGCACATAGTAATTAGTATTATCAGGTTTTAGGAGAATATAATTTGGATACTTTTTTTAAAAGCTCATTGACTTTGGTTATTTCAAACCTTGTAACTGGGTTGCTAGGTTTTGTATTTTCAATAATTTTATCAAGAGATTTAGGTCCTGAAGGAATAGGGTTATACGGAATTGTTATGCCTGTGTATGATCTTTTTATATGTCTTATTTGTGGAGGAATGGCAACCTCCATATCCAAGGTTGGTGCTGTGTATTTTTTCAAGAAGGACTATTCAAACCTGAACCGTACAATAGAAGCTTCAATTTTTTTTGATGTGGTATGGGGAATTATTGTAGCTTCTTTCGTATTTGTAAATTCAAGTTTCATTTCAGGTTACATGATCAATGACAGCAGGGCTGCAGGGGCCTTAAGAATTATATGTCCCGCCATGGTATTCATAGCCGTTTCTTCCATATTAAAAGGTTATTTTTATGCAACCTCAAATGTTAAGGTACCTGCTTTTATTGATATATTGGAAAAAACATTCAGAATAGGAGCCTTGCTTTTTCTTTTCCAATATGCAACCGGAGTTACAGCTGCATATCTTGTCCTTGCTTTAGGAGAAGGTTTAAGCCTATTTCTTTTATATTGTTTTTATAAGTTTGACAAATATAATTGTAGTTTTAGCTCTAATGATGAAGATAAAATACAACTTGTATTTGATGTGCTTAAGTATTCCTTTCCCCTTGGTATTAATGGTTTTCTTTCAACTATATTCTTTTCAATGTCAAACCTTCTTCTTCCAAGAAGACTTATGATGTCAGGCCTTGATTATGCTGGTGCCTTGTCTGTTATGGGAAAATTTAGTGGTATGGCAATAACCACAGCATTATTTCCTGTAATGATAGTAAATGCCCTTTGTATTGTTCTAGTTCCTGATATATCTCAAAATTTAAGCAAAAAAAATTATTATAAGCTTGAACACAGAATTGGAAAGGTCTTAAGAATTGCATTGCTCCTTGGACTTATTACGTCAGCAGTATGTATGTTGTTCCCTAATCTTCTTGGTTCTTTGCTTTTTAATAGAAATGATCTAGGTTCCTACATAAAATTTGCAGCCCTGCTTCCTCCTTTTGCCTTTACAGCAGCCACAACTTATGGAATCTTAAACGGACTTGGAAAGCAAAATATTTTACTTAGGAACTCCCTGTTGTCATCTTTGCTGCAATTGATTATTACATATGTACTATCAGGTATATCTTTTATAAACATATATGGTTATGGCACTGCATTAATTATAACAAATATAATAGTGCTCTCCCTTAACCTGTATGAGGTGGGAAAGCACTGCTCAATTAAAGTATTTTATTTAAGATAAAGCTCGGTATTAATCTTCTAAGTTTTCGTGGAATCATATTTATATCGCTTTTCCTTATACCATGGGTATAGGTCAAGCCAAACAAATAGTAATATGCGCCTGAAATAATTGCAATAGTTGTTACTAAAGCTCTAATAAAATAATTATTGCCTAAAAGTCCTGTAATACTGTGGAAAAGATAATAAGTTACAAAAACCATAATTCCCATAAATAAGGCAGAAATTAGTGGTTTCATTGCTTGCTTGTATAGTTTGATCTTACACTTTAGAGTTTTATTTATCATTCTTTGGTTTAATAATACTGGAACTGAATAACCTACTATACTTCCAATAATTGCACCAGATATATTTATCCCAGGTATTGCTATTAATATATAGTTAACTACTACTTTAAACACTATACCGATTATGGAGAAAAATGTTGCTATATATAGTTTTCCTATACCCTGAAGGATTGTACTTTGTATCTGCATTACTGCTAAAAACACTAGAACTGCAGATCCGTATCCCATTATGAAGGCTCCCCCTCGAAATTTAAGCAGCTCATAAATTGGTGTGCTTAAAACCCCAAGCCCCACAGCACATGGAAGAGATATTAAAAAACATAATCTAAGGGAATAGTTTATTTTATCCTGGAGCTCTTTTCTGTTTTTAACTGCAGCTGCTGCAGATAGGGCTGGGAGAATTGCTGCTGCAAGGGATGATATTAATGCAATTGGAACATTAAGCAGCTGCTGATATTTAGCAAGATAACCATATAAAATTGTGGCATTTGTTTCACTAAATCCCCCCACTAAAAGTCTTGCTTTTGTATTTCCAAGGTCCACTAAGTTTCCTGCATAAGTCATGCCAACACATAGGGTTATTGGAAGACTGTAGTAAATTATTTTCCTTACAAGCTGTTTAGTTTTAAACCTCTCTATATGGTGCTCCGGATCCATATGTTTATGATCTGCTGCTTTGTGTTTTTCATAATAATATATAAGATATGTAGCTGATATAAGTGCACCTATTGAAGTTCCTATTGGAGCCCCTGCACATCCAACAACAACTCCATACCGCATAAGGTAAACAGAAAATATCGCAGCAAATATTGTATTGGCTAATTGTTCTAAAACCTGAGAGGTAGCAGTTGGTATCATGTTCTTATTGCCCTGAAAATACCCTCTGTATGCTGAAGCCATTGATGTAAATAGCACTGCAGGAGCAAGCATCATTATAGACAAGTATGCTTTTTCATATTTCACAGCCTTTGCCATTGGAACCGCAATTAATATAATGGTTATAGACATAAATATCCCAATAAGAATAAGCATAAACCTGGATATTTTAAAGCTCTTTACTGCATCTTTATAATTCCCTGTGGCATTTAGTTCTGAAACAAGTTTTGAAATAGCAACAGGTATTCCAGAATTTGTTATTACAAATATAAAGGCATATACCTGATATGCTGCACCAAATATTCCATACCCCTCATCACCAATAATCATAATAAGAAGAGGTATATATACCAGGGACAATATCTTAACTACTACTGTACCTGCAGAAAGTATGGCGAAACCTTTGGCTGTAGATTGTTCCTTCATAACAGACTCCTAAATTAATTAAAATTTAAAAACATCATTCTTTATCTTTTTAAATACAGGAGGCAGTGCTACAGCTATAGTTTTATTCTCTAAATATGAAAATTTCTCGCCGCAATCCTTGAATATAAGCTTATAAGCATATAAAAATTGATAGCTTAGTCCATATTTGTTTTCAAAGAAATTATTTGTTTTGCTGTCTCCATATTTCTTATCTCCAACAATTGGGTTCCCTAGAGAACTTAAATGAGCCCTCAGCTGATGACTTCTTCCTGTAAGAAGCTCAAGCTCCAAAAGTGAAAATGTTCCACAGGTCTGTATTGTTTTAACATTCATTTCTATTTTCTTGAATCCTGGCTTTTCTTCATGATATATCTTTGATATGTTTGAATCCTGAGTTTTTGATATATATGCCTCATAGTAGCCATCTTTAATTTTACCTTTTACTAATGCCTGGTAATATTTTTTTATTTTTCTATCCCTTAACATTTCATTCATTGTCTTTAAGCCTTCATAGCTCTTACCGAATATGACAATTCCCGATGTATTTCTGTCCAATCTGTTGCATGGTGCAGGAATAAAGGAAGTTTCCTTTTCTGGTTTGTAATCTCCCTTGTCATAAAGATATGAAAGAACAAAGTCTGTTAAAGTTGCTTCCCCGTTATTCTTGTCAGAATGTACAAGCACCCCCGGCCATTTTTCCACCAGCAGTATGTCCTGGTCTTCATATAAAGTTTGAATATTATTGTCTATTCTAACAAATTTAGCTTTTTTATCTTCACTGGTAATCTCTCTTAATTCAACAATATCCCCTTCATTTAGAGAATATTTTTCCTTCACCTTTTTACCATTTACTTTAACGTCACCTTTTCTTAAATTTCTGTATATTGCACTTAAAGGAACATCTTTAAGCCATTTTCTTAGAAATTTATCTATCCTTTGTCCAGCCTCATTACTGCCTATTGTTACTTTCATTAAACCACTCCTTTATTTGAACACCTTATTATATACCGTGCCTTAATCAAAAGCAACATTTAAATAATTGTATGCGGATGCACACTGAAGTGCTGCACCAATTACTAGACAATCCTCATCTATATCAAACTTATTCCCATGAGCAGGGTTTATTATGCCTTTTTCTTCATTTCTGCAGCCCAAAAAATAGAAAACTGAAGGTCTTTCCATTGAAAAATAAGCAAAGCTTTCAACTCCAAGGCTTGGCTTTTCCAAAGTCTTTATATTTTCTTCTCCGATTTGTTCCTTTGCACAATTTCTAAACATTTCTACCATATTGTCATCATTATAAAGACAAGGATAGCTTTCAACTATTTCAATGTGACAGCTTCCTCTTAATGCGGTAGTTACTCCTTCAGTAATTTCTACAAGTCTTCTTTTAACATACTCTCTGTGTTCCTTTGTCATAGTCCTTATTATGCCAGATATTGTTACATCCTCTGGAATTATGTTTTGAGCTGTTCCACCATGAATCGTCCCAATGGTAAGTACTGAAGGAACAGCTGGAGTTAACTCCCTGCTTACAATGCTTTGGAGGTTCATAACAACTGAACTTGCAATAACTACAGGATCTATTGCATCTTCAGGTCTTGCACCGTGCCCTCCTTTTCCTGTTATCTTTATTGTAAATGGATTGGAGGCAGCATTTACAACACCTTTTTTAACTCCGATCATACCAGTTGGAATATTTTCATCCACATGAAGACCTATCACCGCTTCAACATGCGGTTTTTCAAGGACCCCTTCTTTTATCATTACCCTTGCTCCACCTGTGGTTTCTTCGGCAGGCTCAAATAATAGTTTCACATTACCCTTTAATTCACCCTTAATACTGTTCAACATTTTTGCTGCACCCATTAGAATTGCAGTATGGGCATCATGACCACAGGCATGCATTTTGCCCTTTATTTTTGATGAATAACTGGTTTCCTTTGCATCTTGTATAGGTAAAGCATCCATGTCTCCCCTAAGAGCAACTGTCTTTTCTCCATTGCCTCTTATAATACCGCAAATCCCAGTTCCAGCTGTTTCATAAAACTCAATTCCTTCGGCTTTAAGAAAATTTTTAACTGTTTCAGAGGTTTCGTATTCTTCATATCCAAGTTCAGGATTTTCATGAAAATACCTTCTATAATTAATTAAATCATCCTTTAATTCTTCTGCCATTTTAATAAAATCTATATTTGCCATATGCACAGCTCCTTTATTTAATTTTGCCAATATACTTGTATATCATCTCCAGCTTGGATTTTATCATAATATCCAGCAGGATTTCCGTTTAATAAAAGTACCAGCTTACCTTTTGGAATCATCAAATCAAAATCTGTATAATTGAATACATCCACAAAGACATATTCTTCTTTGCCAGAAAGAATCAATTCCATTCCATTAAATTTAATAATAATAAATGGTTTTGAGGATACATCTTCCGTCTCCTTGCTGATAGAATCTATCAAATCCCCTTCTTTTATAGTATAGTCATAGGAAATAGGTTTATCTCCAATGAAATATTCCGCCCCCTGAATCTCTTCTTCTATATTAGTAATATAATCCCTTAGTGTTTCAGGATATATTATTGTAACAGAGTCTTCCTCATTGATTTGCGAATCCATCTCTGCCTTTATCCCATTTATGCTGCAAATTGGCTCAAGATACTTGATTTCTCCATTCAAATAAAAACTTACAGAATTAAAATTAACCACAAAATCCTTGATTTTAGGCTCAGCGTCTTTACCATCTTTTGCATAATGTATTACAATATTGTCTCCTTCTTTTACTTCAGAATCAATGCTGGCTTCATGTCCATTTATGGTGACAACTGCATTTTCAGAAAATAATCCAAAGGCAACCCGCTTTATACCATTTACATAAAACTTTTTATTTTTCCCATTTCTTCCGATCAAAACTTTTGGGTTTATTCCACCTTGAACCATTGCATCCATAACAGTGTTTTTATGTGAATTAAATAAGCTCACTACATTGCCATTTAACACTACATCCATAAAATCATTACCTGAATTTTTAATTGCATTCAAAGCTATTCCAAGGACTGTTACCCCTATACTGCCAAGGCTGTTGTCCTGGCATATGCACTCCTGTACCTCATCTCTGCCTCTTATACCTACCCTGTTTATAGGAATATTTAGATTCAAGGCTACAAATTCTCTAAGCTTTGGAGTATAAGCTCCTCCTCCAACAAGAAATACTGCACTAGGAGATTTGTCTCCATTAAGTTCCTTAATTTTCAAACAAACCTCATCTGCTATCATCTTAACCTGAGGCTCTATGTAATCTATAAGTTCACTTGAAGGAATGCTGTTTTGAAATCCAAGAATATCTGTATATTCCACTGTATCCTTAATTGAACATTGTTTTTTCATGCTTTCTGCTGTATTAAAATCAACGACATAATTTTGTGCTATGGCCTCAGTTATTTCATCACCAGCTAATGGCACCATACCATAAGCACATATGGTATCCTTTGAGGATATGGCTATATCAGAAGTACCAGCTCCTATATCTATAAGTGCAAGGTTTAAGAGCCTGAGATTGTTTGGAATTGCTGCTTCCATTGCCGCTATAGGCTCTAATGTAAGGTTTATAACCTGCAACCCAACTATATCCATAACTGTATAAAGACTATTTACCACGGATCTTGGCAGAAATGTTGCTATTATTTCTGCTTCAATTTGTTCCCCTTTATGAGAAAGAAGACTGCTTATACTATATCCATTTAAATAGAAATTCTTAACGCTATATCCAACACAGTACAAATCCCCTACTGAGCTTTCGTTAATAAGGTTCTCAGCATTTTTTAAGGCAGTTAACTCAAGACTTCTTATTATATCCTTATCTATTTCCCTGTCGCTATCAATTTTTAATTCCGCTCTCACTGTTACAGTTTTTAAAAATCTTCCTGCAGCCGCTATTGATACTTTTTCAGGTCTTATACCTATTTGTTTTTCAATATCAGCTATTACTTTCTTGATGGTTGCTGCCACAAGATTAATATCATGTATTTGTCCATCCTTCATGGCTCTCTCTTCATGTTCTAACATTGACTCCGCAATAACATTGAATTTTTTATCCCTTACTGCACCTACTGTACCTATTATTGATCTTGTTCCTATATCTAATGCAAAAATAGAATTATCCATCTCTGTCTCCTTAAAACATAATTTTAAAGCTCATAATCAAAATTATTCTGATTATGAGCCTAATAAAATTATATACTATTAAATTTAAAGTTTCAATTTAACTTTTTTCTGAAACCGCTATTTCCCCTGTCTTTGTATTTACTTTAATTGTGCATTCATCCAAATGTAAAGTTTCACGTTTTTTTATCTCAATTTTAAATTCTGATTCCATTAAATTTATACAGGTGTACATTGATTTAAATATTTCAACCACCATTTCCGATCTTTGATCGTTGTTAAAATGGGAGTTCACTGCCAAATCTTCAACTTTAGAATAATATTCCACCAAATCGTACATAAGTGTTGCAGAAAAATATTTTGGAACTTCTGTTTTTATTTCATCCCAGATTTCCAATTTTAAATTTTGAAAGTTATTAAAGTTGTAAAATACAACTGCAGTATCTTCAAATTTAACTTTGTCATTTATATAGCTTGCCAAGATATTTTGATTGTAATTAAACTCAGTGCTTAATAAATATGAATAATTCATTCCTGTATTTTTTATCATTCTAACTTCCATGTCTAAGGTTTTACGAGCATACCTTGCCTGATTTCTCATTTCCATAGAGTAATAAATAATAATTAATACAAGTACCACAATAATAATTAATGCTAATAATCCAAAATGTGAATCAAACCATGACATCATTTCCTATCTCCTGACTCTTTAATTTTATTATGTAAATTTTATAAAATATTTAGTTAAATTATATCTACTATTATATTAACCTAAACACTCGGATATGAAAAGAGATTTTTTACCTTTTATCTTCAAATTATTATTTTATACCTTATTATGGTATAATTAATATAAAAAGTAAGAATGAGGTAAAGGCATGTTTAAAACAGTAATGTTAATAATTCTATCAATACTCCTTGTCATTGGATGTATGATTTTGAATTTTAAAGAATTTTTAATGGGATCCCCCGCAACTATAAATAATCTTTTTGTAACATTTACATATATCATAATTTGGATTCTTATTTCAATAATAAGCATAAGAATGAAAAATCCAATCCTTTTAAAATATTGTACTTTCTTTTGGTTTATAACATTGCTTTTGGGAATATTAATTGCTTTTACTAATGCTACAGGAATTCCAGTTAGCTGGGCTCTATTATTGGCAGTCCTATTACTAGGCCAATGGAATGGATTAGGTTATTTTCACATAAGTCACTTAACAATGTCAGTAATAATTTCAACTATATCATTAGGAATGTTTTTAGCAGCATTTTTATCAATAAAAAAAGTAAAAAAAGTTTAGGCACGGCAGTTAGGGAAGAAATTTTAGAAAAGAAGTGATATTATGATGAATAATAGTAATCTGTTGGATATTGATGGTTTAATATTAAACTATTATGAAAAAGGACAAGGTGATAGTTTAATATTTTTACATGGCAATAGTATGAATAGTAAGAGCTTATACAATCTATATAATTATTTTTCCAAACGATACAAAGTCATCGCTATTGATAGTAGAGGACATGGATTAAGCCAGTGTGGCGAAGTTCCGTATTCTATAAGTTTATTTGCAGATGATGTTATTACTTTCTGCAATAAAAAAAGTCTTTCTAATATATGTATTATAGGGTATAGTGATGGAGCAAATATTGGGTTAATGATAGCCAAAAAGTGTCCTCAATTGATACATAAATTAGTTCTTATTTCAGGTAATTATAAAGTAAATGGAATTAAAAAATGGTTTAGAGAAATAATAAAGTTCTCCATTATTTTATTAAGACCTTTTACGAAATATTTTAAGAAAGTAAAAATTCAGAAGTGGAAATTAGATTTAATGTTAAATGATATGTTCATTTCAGAAATTGATTTAAATCAGATATTTAAACCAACACTAGTACTTGCTGCAGAAAATGACCTTATTTATGAAAAACATACATTTGAAATACAAAGAAATATTTATGGGTCTCGTTTGGAAATAATAAAAAACACTAACCATTTTAATATAATATCTAATATGGAGAGTGTTTCAATAATAGATGAATTTCTTAATTAATTTTTCAGTGATTCCAAAATAAAGGGAGAAATGCTAGAATTATTTCCTTTAAATATCTCTGAGTAGGAAAGCCATAAAGCTTCCTTAGCCCTGGTTATGCCTACATAAAATAACCTTCTTTCCTCCTCTAAATTTCCAGAACTATTTGAATGAGGCATATTGTCATTATTGCAGTTGATAATAAAAACACTCTTGTATTCTAGACCTTTTGCACCATGGATCGTACTTAAAACAATACCTTCTCCACTACTACTTACCTCTTTATTATATTCATCTATAAAGTTTAAAAACTCAGCTAATGTTTTAAAGCCTGAGCTTATCTCAATAAACTGATTTAGAATTTCCCTTTGGTATTCTTTAACACAACCCTTATAACCTATTTTATCGAGTATATATTCAATTGCTTTAAATGGAGTCATTGACTTAATTTTCCTTACGTTTTTCTCGAATTTTTTTATACTTTTAAGCTGACTAATTTTAACACCTGGAATATCCATAATAAAATTAAACCAATTCCTTGAAAAAGCATTGTTGCTAATCTTCCCTATTATTGTTTTGCTTACATATCTGCAGGGTTTATTAATTACCCTTATAAAACTATCTCGGCAGGTTGGATTTAAACTTAACCTGAAATATGCAGCAATATCTTTACATATTTCCATGTTGAAGAAATTATAGCTCTTATCTGTAAGCTCAAACTTTATCTTATTTTTAATTAAATTGCTTATAATATTTTGAGCTTCATTGTTTGTCCTATACAATACCGCAGTTTCACTCCATTCAAATTTTTCCATATTTAATATTATTGCAGATATATTTTCAGCTTGTTCTGTCTCGGTGGTTGAAATAAGAACATTTACTTTCCCAAATTCTTTTTTAACACCAAGC
The DNA here is from genome assembly GCA_050261915.1 of Solirubrobacterales bacterium. Taxonomy (GTDB): domain Bacteria; phylum Bacillota; class Clostridia; order Clostridiales; family Clostridiaceae; genus UBA699. The sequence continues at coordinate 26,064 of JBLNDT010000071.1, read as the reverse complement.
ATTTCTTTTGAATTTCTTAATTTGTTGTTTGAAATTACTCTCCTTGCTGCTTCTATAATACTGGTTGTGCTTCTATAATTTTTACTAAGGAAGTATTTTACTCCCCCATAAAAATACTTATCAAATTCCACCATACAATCTGGCCGCGAACCACGGAATCCATATATGCATTGATCTTCGTCCCCTACTGCAAATATGTTTCCTCCTTCAGTTAAATGCTGAAGAATACGAACCTGACTGCTGTCGCAATCCTGAAATTCATCTACCAGAATGTGACTATACTTTTTTGCATATTTTTCTAAAGTTCTCCTATTCCATTCAAATGCCTTTATGCATTTTATTATAATATCATCAAAATCCATAAGATTATTTACACACATATAATTTTCATAAGCATTAAAACATTCTTTAAATATTTTTTTATCAACCTTTAATTCTGGTTCAATATTAAACAACATGCTGTTTTTATATTTTGATATTTCGTTTAATACACACTTAATCTGTAACTCCTTTAAAGAATCCACATAATCACAAAGTACCGATTTAATTATTTCAATCACCTGAGATTGTGAAATTATGCTTAGATTTGGGTATAAATCACTTATAAGTTTGTAAAACAATGAATGAATTGTTCCAAAGAACGGAACTGTTTCCCTTCCTGTTATTTTTTTATATCTTTCCTCCATATTAACTGCAGCCATGCTGGTGAAAGTAATAACAGCAATTTTGGAAATTTCAACAGATTTCTCGCTTAGACAATCTGGCAACGAACTTTCTTTATTGTTTAAGTATTTATTTAATTCATTTATATGTTCTTCCCTTAAATTTTTTGGCACAATATCTGTATTATATATATTACCATATACTGTTAAATATATAATTCTGTTTACTATTACCTGGGTCTTCCCCGATCCCGGGCATGCAGCTGTAATAACAGCATTATTGTTTGATAAAACAGCCGTTAACTGTTCTTCATTAAGATTGCTGAAATTCCTCCTTATTATTTCATCTCTTAGGAAAATAAACTGTTGGTTTATTTCTAACTTATTCATATATTCACATTCCTTTATTTTTACTGTAATTATGCCCATTGTTTAGATTTTCACACAGTATTGTAATATACACTTTAAAGTATTAAAATGTACCTATGCTTACTTAATTATTTTGTCATATATTGTGAATAGGAGATTTGTTATGAAGTACAGTAATAATTTTAATGTAAGAAACGAACGAAATCTTACAATGTTGGTTGATTTTTATGAATTGACTATGGGCAATGGTTATCTTGAAAGCGGTATGCAGGATACTGTTGCTTATTTTGATATGTTTTTCAGAAAGATTCCAGATGGGGGCGGATATTGCATTATGGCAGGTGTCCAGCAGCTCATTGAATACCTTAGAGAATTAAAATTTACAGAGGATGATATCGAATATCTACGATGCAAAAATATATTTTCTGATAAGTTCCTTGATTACCTAAGCAATTTCAAATTTGAATGTGACGTATGGGCTGTTCCAGAAGGAACTCCTGTGTTCCCAAATGAACCCCTTGTTACTGTAAAAGGGCCCGCAATTCAAGCTCAGTTTATTGAAACTATGGTGCTTATAACAATTAATCATCAAACCCTGATTGCAACCAAAGCAAATAGAATATGCCGTGCGGCGGGGAACAGACCAGTTATGGAATTTGGTTCAAGAAGAGCACAGGGGTATGACGCTGCAATTTATGGAGCAAGAGCTGCATTTATTGGGGGATGCAGTTCAACAGCTTGTACAATTGCTGAAGAAATGTTTGGAATTCCTGCCATAGGAACAATGGCACACAGCTGGATTCAGCTATTTGATTCAGAATATAAAGCATTTGAGGAATGGGCAAGGGTTAACCCTGAAAACTGTGTCCTCCTAATAGATACATACAATGTACTTAAATCAGGTCTTCCTAATGCAATCAAGGTTTTTGACAATGTTTTAAAACCCATAGGAATAAGACCAAAAGGAATAAGAATAGACAGCGGAGATATTACATACCTTACAAGAAAATGCAGAGAGATTCTAGATAAAGCCGGCTATGAAGATGTTGGAATAGTAATTTCAAACTCCCTGGATGAATTCATAATAAGCGATGTTCTTTCACAGGGTGCTTCAATAAACAGCCTAGGTGTAGGCGAAAGGCTTATTACAGCTAAATCAGAACCAGTTTTTGGCGGTGTTTATAAATTATGTGCTGTAGAAGAAGTTAAAACCGGGATTACAACTCCAAAGATAAAAATAAGTGAAAATGAAGAAAAAATAACCAACCCTGGATTTAAAAATATATATAGAATTTTTGACAAAAATGCTGGAAAAGCTATGGCAGACCTTATTACATTAAGAGAAGAAAATATAAATGAAAAAGATATCATTGAAATTTTCGATCCAGTTTACACTTGGAAGAAAAAGAAAATTAAAAATTATTATATAAAAGAACTTATGGTTAAAATATTTGAAAAAGGAAATTGCATATATGAGAGCCCAACTGTTTCTGAAATAAGGGAATATGCAAAAAGTGAAACTGAAAAGCTTTGGCCAGAGGTGTTGAGGTTTGAAAATCCGCATACCTATTATGTGGATTTATCACTCCCCCTTTGGAACTTAAAACAAGAGTTAATACAAAAATATTCAGATGACTATGAAGAATAATAAAACAGATAGGCTTAGCCTATCTGTTTTAATTATAAATACTTTCTAACCAATTCTAATTCATTTTCAAATTCAAACAGTTCAATATCATCAAACTTATTTACCCTGGTAAAATCTATAGATTTAAATGGGCAGTTACCATTATTCTCCTTGCAGTTAAAGAGCGGACATTCTTTAAAACAATCTACCGCACTTTCATAGGTAGATAAAAAAGGACATTCAGGCATATTTTAGCACCTCTTCCAGTTTAATAATATAACGTTTTAATTATACAATATATTTAATTAAAAATGAATAGAGAATGCAAAATTTTTTAAATATTCTTTATTCTCTCCTGTTTAGATTTATTGCTTGGGAGGCAACTCCAATTGCACCAATCAAAAGTATTAATCCTCCAATTGAAATATTAATTTTATTTGATGATTGAACCTTTTTATTAACACTTTCTTTTCCTGTATCCGTACTGTTCTCCTTATTAGGATTTCCATCCCCTGATGAAGTAGGTTTTACATTTCCATTACCGCTGCCACTACTGCTGCCACTACTGCTGCCATTACTGCTGCTATTGCCATTACCTGTTCCATTATTACCTGGCTGTGTTTCTTCACCAGAATCAGCAGGTATAGGATACTTCTTTAGATTTGAAGGATCTATTTCGGAAACAAAATAGTCATATGCATATCCGGAAGATTTATAGTTATATATTGATATTAATGCTCTTAAACACTCTTCTGTTGCTTTTAGGTTGTTTCCTCCATCAAGTATATGCTTATAAAATCCAGAATAACCCTTAAAGGACATCATTGCAGTAATCAGGCTCCCATTTTCTTTTGCAAAATTAACTTTTGTTCCATCATCAAATATAGTTATTCCTTCTGGATTTACCCCTACTGAAATAAGACCTGTAATAACTGAAGCAGTACTTTCTGATGTTATTCCATTATATCCTGCTATATATCCATTTATATTCTGACAACTTTCAAGAGATTTTACTGCGTTTTCTATTGCAGATTTTACACTTTCCATATTTTTAAATGGAGCCAAGGCACTTAAAACTGTACCTGTTATATAAGGATCTGCTGAATTTCCTAATCCCCACCCATATTTACTGTCTCCTGTTTGAACTTTATTTAAAAGCTTTTCTATAATAATCCCTCTATTAATTTTATATCCATTAGGTATATTGGCATAATTCATTGTTATTAGAGCATCAACTAATTCATCAGTTCTAAAGGTATCTATATTCCTGCTAAATAAAATAGACCCTAAGTTGCTCCCTGCAAAATTTTGGTAATTGTATCCATCTGCTGTAAGAGCAATAATTAGACTTTCAAGGTCACTATTGCTTAAGCTGTCAACTCCACTGTTCTTTATATGCTTAACAGCAGCATTTAGATAATCTTCATTTTTTCCTGTTTGAAGTTTATTTAGACTTACATAAGCAAAGGGATCCGAATAGTCCTTAACAGCATTTGCAGCAGCAATTGTTTCATTGTAGAAGTTTATGCTGCCATCAGAATTTGGACTTGTATAGCTAAATTGGGGCAAATTTTTACCATCTGCAAAGATAGTTCCCTGATCCATTACAACAGTGGATAATTTTCCGCAATTATATCCGCTAATCATATATGTATGGGTTCCTTGTGGAATGTCCAAAGGACCTATTTCACCATTTTCATTTGTTATATAATTTTTTTTGTCTATGGTTACAAGAGCACTTTGTATTCCATTTCCATCACTTAAAAACTTTAATTTATATCCCCCGCCGGCATTTGTTGAGATTGAGGCAGAAGTTAGATATTTCACCTTTGAATCTGTGTAATACAATATAATTTCATCTTGATTATCTGGAACATAAGCTTCAAGTGAAGTTTTGGGCATCACAACACTATTGGATTTTTTTATGTAGAATTTCCAGAATTCAGCTTGATTTTCAACTAGGTTGCTTATTCCCTTTATGTTACCTTTATTATCTAAGGTATACTTTACTTTATTATAATCAAGTACCTTCTTTACAATATCCAAGGCACTATCTCCATCAGCCTTTCCAGATATTATTGTGCTGTTTAACCCTTCAACTCTTACAATACACTGGGCTGGAAGCTTATTTACAGGTTTCGACTCCTCTTCTTTTATTACAGATGGCTTGTCTTCTTTTACTTCTGCAAAATAAACTGTAATTTCGTCCTTTTCTTTTGGTATGTAATCTTCAAGTTTCACTTCAGTTTTAACATTATCATTTCCATTTTTTATAGAATACTGCCATTTTTCACCATCAGTTTCAGCAAGGTCATATATCCTGGAAAATGTTCCATTATCATTCATAGTATAACTAAAACCATATTGCTCAAGAACCTTTTTTACTATTTCTAAGGCATTTTTTCCAGAGGCTTTTCCATTAATGAAATCTCCGTTTATTCCTTGAACACTGACATAACATTCTACTCCCTCTGTATTTTCTGCCTTTACAAATGGCCTTAATATTAAAGCTGCCATAAAAAACATCATCATAAAAATTGAAAATATAGATAGGTATTTTTTAGCATTTCTCAAAAGTAGCCCTCCTTATTTGGAATCTTTAATAATGTCTGTAAATCTTTTCATTATAAGTGCAGTAAAGCCCCATATAACATTCCCCTCATATTCATAGAAATATTCTGGGAATACTCCGGTTTTCCATTTATAGTCCTTTCCTTTATTTATTAATGAATATGGGAAATCCTCCTTTGGATTTTGTATTATATCTACCTCATGGAGATTTGGTTCATTTTCCATAAAGAACCTTAATGGTACCTTTAGTATTCTGTCAACCTCCTCCGGACTTGGAGATATAATCTGACTCTTAATCATAGAAATATATGGATAAATTATAAAATTATATGGAGTAACAAGATAATCCATTTCCCCGATAACGCTGAAAGAATCTCTTTTTATTTTGAGTTCCTCCATAGATTCTCTGCATGCAGTATCTATAGGTAGTTCACCACTTTCTATTTTACCCCCTGGGAGACATATATCCCCCGGCTGATGCCTCAGATGTGCAGCCCGTACTTCAAAAATAACTTCCAATTCCTTATCCTCTTCCATAAGGAATATCATAACTGCATTTTTTTTATAGTTTCCAATTAATTCCCCTTTTCGTTCCCCGAAAATATTAATTATCTTATCTGTCATAAATTATCACCTATTTCATGTTTGTAAAATCATTTGTAAAATGTTATACTATTACCGTCTTGTTACTATATTATATTATAATAATCGGAGAGATTGAATGAAAATGAAGAGATTTACCGCTATATTTTCAATTTTTATAGTTTTATCAGTAAATACGGGAGCATTTGCAGCAGTACCTGCAGCTGATACTATGCCTACTATATATGCTCAGTCTGCTATATCTATAGATTTAAGCACAAATGAAATAATTTGTGAAAAAAATATTGATAATTCAACATATCCTGCCAGCACTACAAAGCTTATGACAGCTCTTCTTCTTGCAGAAAGTAAAACTCAAGGAGATATGCTTACTTATACTGAAGACGCTAAAAAGCAGCCTGAATATTCTCTTAACACCAATTTATTTCCTATTAGCGTAGGAGATAAATTCTCTGCTAAGGATGCAATGCTTGGACTTTTGCTTTATTCAGGAAATGATGTTGCATATATGATAGCAGACAATGTTTCAGGTAATGCCGAAAACTTCAAAAATAAAATGAATGAGGAAGTTCAAAAATTAGGATTAAAAAACACACATTTTGTAACACCAAACGGACTCCACGACAAGGATCATTATACTACAGCATACGACTTAAGCGTTATTGCTAAAACCGCCTATGCAAACCAATGGGTTCAAGAAGCCATGGGTACAAAAAAAGCTGATATAAGTACTGCTTCTGGAATTAAAATGACTGTAGAAAATAGGAACAAGCTTCTTGGCAGTAATGGCTGTATTGGCGGGAAAACCGGTTATACTTCTGAAGCTGGAAAATGTCTTGTGGCTGTATATGAAAGAGATGGCAGAAAAATTCTGGGGATAGTTATGAAATCAGTTTATGATGCAAATGATACCTTTGTTTTTAATGACATGGAGAAAGTTATTGACTGGAGCTATGCTCAAAAACCTACGGCACTATACAAAAGCAATACTGTAATTAAAACTGAATCCTTAAAATATAAACCTTTGGTATTCTTTGGTCCAGTTAAAACAATAGATGTACCTGTGATATCAAAACAAGATGTAACATACTATGACAATAAGGTAAACAAGACAGAACTTAAGGAAAACTATGATTTTACACCTCTTAGTACTGCCGCTTTAAATGGTGGTAAAAGCATAGGTACTTTAAAAGTTAATATAAGAGACTCAGTAAAAACCTATGAACTATATTCTTCACTGCCTAAATTAGCTATATTTAAAGCTAATTTCCTCCTTTATCTTGGAACACTGGTAGGATTTATAGGTGCAGTTTTGGCTTTAATATTTGGAATAAAAAAAATTATTGATATGAAAAGAAAAAATAGAACTTACTATTATTAAAAAATGATGGCTGCAAGGCAGCCATCATTTTTATATATCATACTTTTTTAAAACATCCATAATAAAATTACCATTTTCATAGAACAGCTCCCCATCAGCAAACATTCTGCCTTCACTTCTCATATCACAGAGCATATCCCAGTGAATATTGGATTTGTTTTTTCCTCCTGCTTCAGGCATGGAATCACCTAAAGCCATATGTATTGTGCCTCCAATTTTTTCGTCAAAGAGCATATTCTTAGTGAATTTTTTTATGTTATAATTTGTGCCAATAGCTACTTCACCAAACCTACTTGCTCCTTCATCAGATTCTAATAATGCCTTTAGAAGCTTTTCTCCATGCTTTGCATTAGCTTCTATTACTCTCCCTTTTTCTACAGTAAGCCTTATATCTTCAATTTCTTTTCCCATATATACTCCAGGAAAACTGAAAGTTATATATCCGTCTATGCCATCTTCAACAGGAGAAGTAAATATTTCTCCATCAGGGAAGTTTTCTCTCCCATCACAGTTTATCCATTTTCTATCTTCAATATTTATTTTTATATCAGTTCCAGTAGATATTATATGGAGTTCTTTCTTAGTATCAAGATACTTTATCCATCTTTCCTGATCTTTACTTATTTTTTCCCACTCTGCAACTGGATCTTCAAGATGTAAAAGTCCTGCTTCGTATACAAAATCTTCATACTCTTCAAGACTCATTGATGCATCCTGGGCATTTGCATATGTTGGAAATTGAGTGCCGCACCAACGGAGGGATCCATCCCCTACCTTGTCAGAATATACACGATGCCAGCCTTCCGAGCCCTTTGCACTTAAAGTAAGTCTTTCTTCTGAAACACCTGAATTTGATTTTGTATTTCTTGTTCCCCATGCAGAGAGCCAAACTGATGCATTTTCAAGAGCATATTTCATAATTAAATTATCCTGAACTAATTGCTCATTTGAGCAGTATTTTAATTTCACATCATTAACTTGTTGTGAAGATATTATTGTTTCCACATGTGCTCCAGCAATTATTGCTTCCTTTACAACTTCCTGAATCCATGGTTCAACCACACAATCACCACTAACAAGTACGAAATCCGAAGGCTTTACTCTTGCAGAGTAATTAACTAAAAGCTTTGCAAGCTTACTTAATCTTATATCCTTCAATACAACACCTACTTTCTTCCATATATTTTATCAGCAAATCTATTTCTTTTCAACTTTTTATAAAGTTGTGCTAACCATGGATATATTTATGATATAATTTAAATAATCATATTTAAGGAGGGCAAAACTTATGAATATTGAATTTTATGGAGCTGCGGCATGTGTAACAGGCTCAGGTCACCTTTTAAGAATTAACAATAAGAATATTTTGCTTGATTGCGGAATGTATCAGGGTAAAGATGCAAAAGAACGTGGAAATGAAACCTTCAATTTCAATCCAAAGGAACTAGATTATCTTATACTCTCACATGCCCATATTGACCACAGCGGCAGGATACCTTTATTATACAAGCAAGGCTTTAACGGGGAGGTTCTGTGTACTGAACCAACAATGGATCTCTGCCGTGTTATGCTTGCAGACAGCGGGCATATACTTGAATCGGAAGTTGAATGGAAAAATAGAAAAAGGAGGAGGCAGGGACTTAAGCCAATAGAACCCCTGTATACAGTAGAAACAGCTACTGAGGCAATGAGATTATTTAGAAGCTGTGCATACAATGAATGGGTTCAACTGATCCCAGGGTTCAAATTTAAGTTTCACGATGCTGGACATCTATTAGGTTCTGCTTTCATAGAGATCTTAATTAATGAAAACAACAAGGAATTCAGCCTTGTATACACAGGTGATTTAGGTAATAAGGACATACCTCTCCTTAAAGATCCTGAAATAATAAAAAAAGCTGATTACTTGATTATGGAAACTACCTATGGGAACAGGCTCCATGAAACAAACACATCAGAACTTAAAAATCTTATTGATATAATTAAAGATACCTTTAAAAGAGGCGGAAATGTAATTATCCCTTCTTTTTCAGTTGGAAGAACACAAGAGCTTCTATACACACTTAACACATACGTGGAAAAAAATATATTGATAAATACCCCTGTTTTTATTGACAGCCCTTTAGCTACAGAATCAACTAAGATATTCAATAAGTACAATAACCTTTTTGATGAAGAAGCAAACGAATACCTTAATCATGGTGATAATCCATTGCAGTTTAAAGGTTTGTTTTTCACCAAATCCCCTGAAGAATCTGCTGCATTAAACAAAATTGTAAAAGGAGCCATAATAATATCCGCAAGTGGTATGTGCGAAGCTGGAAGAATTAAACACCATCTTAAACATAACCTTTGGAGAAAAGAATGCTCCATTGTATTTGTTGGTTTTCAGGCTGAAGGAACCCTTGGACGTGCAATTGTAGATGGTACAAAAGTTGTAAAGATATTCGGAGAGGAAATAGCTGTTAATGCAAAAATTTACAGCCTCCAGGGATTATCAGGTCATGCAGACAGAGATGGACTAATGAACTGGCTTAGTGAAATAACTGTTAAACCTAAAAAAGTAATTTTAGTACACGGGGATAAAGAAGCACAGCTTAGTTTTAAAGAACTTATTCAGAAGAAAGGCTATTCAGTGTTCGTTCCAGATCCTGGTGATTCATATACTATTGGTTTAGATGCTTCAACAAAAGCAAGTAAAGCAGCATCAATTTCAGTAAGGGATAAAATTGATGCATTACTTAGTTCAATTGAAAATCCTGATGAGATGGATAAGGATAAGTTGATGGAGCTTATTAAGAATACTATCAATTCATAATATTGTAAATATTTTTAGGGTATGATATACTTATATAAATTATTTTAAGGAGGTTAAATTATGGAAACAATTATGGGTCTAAAGATAACACCAAGAAATATTCATGCGCCTGAGGTTCAAAACATACTTACAAAACATGGGTGCATTATAAAGGCAAGAATGGGCTTTCACGAGGTTTCAGAAGATGCTTGTTCTCCAAATGGTTTAATAATTCTACATATCCAGGGTAAAGAAGATGAAATCAAAGAACTTAATAGCGAATTAGCAGCTATTGAAGGAGTAACTGTTAAATACATGAGTTTATAAGAAAAAACCGGCTATGCCGGTTTTTATTTTTTCTAGAACCAATCTTTTTTCTTAAAATACATAAGCATGGAGCTTGTTAATGTTAAAACCACCACCCAAAACAATGGGTATGCCCATTTGATTCTAAGCTCAGGCATATAGTCAAAATTCATACCAAATACCCCTGCCAAAAAGGTTATGGGAATAAATATAGCTGAAAATATAGTAAGTATTTTCATAACTTCGCTCATCCTATTGTTTATGCTTGAAAGATATGTATCAAGCATACCTGTTACTATATCCACAAAAAGCTGAGTAGTATCTATGACCTGGATAACATGGTCATAGACATCCCTTAGATACATCTCCGTATTTTCTTCAACAATACCTAACTTACCGCTTTGCATATCGTTTAGAACTTCTCTAAGGGGCCATATTGATTTTCTTAAAAGGATTATCTCCTTTTTGAGTTCATAAATCCCCCTTAAGGTTTCCTTATTTGGTTTGTTTATAAGCTGATCTTCAAGCAGATCCATGCTGTCTTCAATATTTTCAAGAACTTCAAAGTAATTGTCTACTATACAATCAATTATAGTATATGCTAGATAGTCCACGGATTTTTCCCTTACAAGACTTTTAGGTGCTGTTATACGTTTCTTTACAGTTTCAAATACTTTTGTTTCCGTTTCACTAAAGGACATAATATAGTCACTTCCAAGAACAATGCTTATCTGCTGACTTGTTACCCTTTGTTTTTCTTTTTCAAAATCAAGTAACTTAACTATTATAAAAATATATTCATCATATTCTTCAAGCTTAGGTCTGCTGTTAGTATTGACTATATCTTCAAGTAAAAGCGGTGTAAGATCAAATTTGCCTCCTACTTCTTCCACAGCATTTTCATTTGATATTCCTCTAACCTGAATCCACTTAACTCCCTGGTATGGTTCTTTAATTGTTTCTATAGATTCATTTAGCTCTTCCTCTGAATATTCAATATTGTTATACCTAATTAATTTCAAGTTAGTATCATACTTTTCATTTCCAATATGAACAATGCTTCCAGGTGTCATACCTGATTTAATAGAAGAGTTTTGTGTAATCCTCCTGTTTCCTGAGTTTTCCAAGGGTTAGCACCCTCCTTTTGCAGGGTTAATGAAGGTACAAGGAACCATTGTCATACATTTTCCGCAAGCCTCAGCATTTCCATATTCTTTATAAAGCTCAGCATTCTCAAGACATTTTTCATAGCATTTTTTTCTATCGAAACTATCAGCCTTAAGAGCTCCTGCTACACACTTTTTAATGCACATTTCGCATTTTCCGCTGCTTTTAAAAAGACAATTTTCAATTTCAGGTCTTTTATCTGGTTCAATTTTCATATTGGTAACAATACTGCCAAATCTGCCTCCGCAGCCTTTATCAGTAATCAGCATATTATTAATACCAAAGGTTCCAAGCCCTGCAATATATGCCACATGTCTTTGAGACCAATTGCTTATAAGTTTTTCCCTGTCAAACTTCCAACCGGCAACTTCAGCTTCATAGCCCATTTCTCTTATTTTTGAAACCAGGTATTGCCCTAATTCTGAAAGCATTTTATTAGTTTCAGTATAGGCTATGGACCATTCAAGGGAACAGTTATCCCCTTCCTTATTTGTTTTAACAAGACTATTTGCAAAGGGAATAAAGTATGAAATAACCGTTTCAGCGCTAGGAAGCACATCTGTTGGCAGGTTGTGGTCAGGTGAAACAATGTCTTTAAGTTTTAAAAACAAAGGATCATCTGCTGCAGCAAACCCTGTTATTGGATCTCTCCAGCCAGTTTTTGAACCTTCAGGATGTTTATATTCCTTTACAAAACCTTTTACCAAATCATTTATATTCTTTTTCATAATAATCACCTCATAAAATTATTATATTTAATTTTCTATAAACCAACCGAAAATTCCTGCATAAACTTGACACAAAATAGCAGTTATTATATTATTTAATTGGTATTACCCTTTCGTCTAAGGATGAGAGGTTTTTATTTTAACATAAGGAGTGAAATTTATGACAAATAAGGTTAGAACCAGATTTGCACCAAGTCCTACAGGTTATATGCACGTAGGTAACTTAAGAACTGCCCTTTATGCATATTTAATTGCCAAGCACAATGAGGGTGATTACATATTAAGAATTGAAGATACTGACCAGGAAAGATTTGTGGAAGGTGCTTTAGATATAATATATAACACTTTAAAAGTTACAGGCCTTAAACATGATGAAGGTCCAGATCTTGGAGGCCCTGTAGGACCTTACATTCAAAGCGAAAGGACAGACATATATATAAAATATGCTAAAGAACTTGTAGAAAAGGGAGAAGCATATTACTGCTTCTGCACAAAGGAAAGACTTGATATGCTTAGAGCAAATTCCGAAGCATTAAAAAGGCCTTTTAGATATGACAAGCACTGCCTTAACCTTACAAAGGAAGAAATTCAAAGCAAAATTGAAGAAGGTGTTCCTTATGTAATAAGACAGAAGAACCCAACTACAGGCACAACTACTTTTAATGATGAAATATACGGCTCAATTTCAGTAGATAATTCTGAACTTGACGATATGATATTAATTAAATCAGACGGATTCCCTACATATAATTTTGCAAATGTTGTAGACGACCATCTAATGGGGATAACACATGTAGTTAGAGGAAGCGAATACCTTTCTTCCTCACCAAAATACAACAGACTTTATGAAGCTTTTGGCTGGGAAGTTCCTGTTTATGTTCACTGCCCTCCAATAATGAAGGATGCACAGCATAAATTAAGTAAAAGACATGGAGATGCTTCCTATGAAGATTTAATAGCACAGGGTTATTTAAAGGATGCAGTGCTTAACTTCATTGCACTTCTTGGTTGGAATCCAGGTAATGAAAAAGAAATATTCTCTTTAGATGAGCTTATAGAAACCTTTGATTACAAAAACATAAGCAAATCCCCTGCTATATTTGATGATACAAAGCTTAAATGGATGAATGGAGAATACATCAAAAAACTAAGCCTGAATGATTTCCATGAAATTGCACTGCCATATTATAAAAAAGCAATAAATAAAGAGCTTGATTTTATGAAGCTTAGTGAATTAATGCAGACTAGAACCGAAGTATTGAATGACATACCAGAAAGCATCGATTTCTTTGAAGAGCTTCCTGATTATTCAAAGGATATGTATATCCATAAGAAAATGAAAACCAATTTTGAAAACTCCCTTGAAGTACTTCAAAAGATACTTCCAAAATTTGAAGCTTTAAGCACTTGGAACATGGATACAATTAAAGATACCTGCATGGCTCTTGTAGAAGAAATGGGAGTTAAGAACGGAGTTGTTCTTTGGCCTGTGAGAACTGCACTTTCAGGAAAGCAGTTTACACCAGGGGGTGCTTTTGAAATAGCAGATATACTTGGAAAAGAAGAATCTCTTAAAAGAATAGCTGCAGGAATAACTCTGCTTCAGAATTAAAAAAAGGACCTAGGTTGTTTCACAACTTAGGTCCTTAGTTTCATCTACTTGATTTTGGGTCTCTTCACTGCTAAGTGTTCTAACCATATCCCAGTTTGTATATATCTGAAAAAGGCTTACTATATCCTGTTCGTTGTAAAGCAGTATCTTCTCCATCTTTTCCTTTGGCATCCTGTCAATGTAGGTATCATCTTTTACTATTTTGCCGAAGGTCTTGGCCAGGTTAGACCCGCTTATTAACTCGCTATCTCTTTGGATATTGAAAATTTTTTCAAGTGCCTTTAACCCAGTATGGGATTTTGTCTGGATTTCATATTCCTTTTGAAGGTCAATATGAATAAAATTATCATTTATTGAAAAATCAATATTATATTTATTAAATAAATAGTTTACTACTGTAAAATCATTATTTCCTGAAAAGGTAACAATATATTTTTTATTATTTAAAAGCATGTTGTTAAAATAGTCCTCAGCCATATAGAGAATATCTACAGCATCCTTTTTATTTTCAATCATATATTGGGTTATAATTAATTTCTGCTCTGCCTCATCATAGTAACAGCATCCAAAAACTCCAATGCATATTGGTTTCTTATATATATAATGCTCCAAGTCAAAGAAAATGGCATTTTTATATATTACCCCTGCATCTTCCAAACTCATGGAGGAGTCTTCCCTTATAATGCCAGTACTAATTTTTTTATCTCTAATAATCACTTTATCACACTCAATTCAAGTATTTATATATGTCATTTATATATCTGATGGTTTTAAATTGTATATCATATCCTTTCTCTCCACTACAACCTTAAGTGCAGTTGAAAGATATGGATGGGCCTTTGCAAGATTCACAAGCTCCCTGGTTGGATTTACACAAATAGGATTCTTCACCATTTCCAGCATTGTAAGATCTCCGGAACTATCTCCATATGCATAGCTTTTATCTAAATCAATATCATACTTTTTAACAAATTCCTTAACAGCACCTTTTTTACTAATGCTGTCCCACATTGGAATAACTTCTCCTGTATAGGTTTCATTTGAATCCAGCTCGTAAATAGTACCAATATAGTCGTCAAAGCCGTGCTTTTCAGCCATTTCCTTTATTAGCTCCATGGGACTTCCGGATATGGTAATAACTATATGGCCTTGTTCCTTGTGCCACTTCATTTGATCTCTTGTATAAGTATATACTCTGTCACCTTTTTGTCTTATTATATTTCTTGCTATAAATTCAAGCTGACTTCTATGAAGGCCTTTTACAGACTGAATATAAATTTCAACCATTTTAAGGAGATATTTATCGTAATCCCCCTGTCTATTATCCCAGTTTTCAAATTCAGGCTTTACCTCTCTAAACCATTTGTCAGTTTGAATTATTTCATATTTTATAAGTTTTTTAAACAATTCAGTTATAAGTCCTTCTCTATACAAGGTACCGTCAATATCAAAAAAAGCTGCAACGGTCATTTAACCCCTCCTAGTTAATTGTTTATAATGTCTTTTCAACAAATTTATTTATTTGATTTATTTCATTCATACCCAGTGAATAAAACTCACAGCCAGCATAAAATGCATTTTCTTTAACTTCTATTCTTTTTACTAGAACTAGACACCAAAAGGATGGATTGTCTTCAATTTTCACAAGAAAATTTACATAATCACCAACTTGAAGTGGTATCTTACTCCAGAGAAGTACACCAGATTTTGATATGTTTATAATTCTAAGAAACGCCTCATCATTTTTATACTTTTCATGAATACTTTCATTATTTACTATTGGATAGAAAATATCCAGGTTTAATTCTACTCTTTCACCAAATCTTTTACCACGGTTAATATATACATATTCTCCATTTTTGTAAATTTTAAAATTATCAGACATAAGAATCACCCCATAAACGTTATTATGAGTATTATACCATAATAATATTGATAATAATATTATATTTTTCATATATTGACAATTAAAAAATTAAGTGCTATTATAAAATTGTATTAATGATAATGATTCTCATTACGAGGTGATAACAATGTGCATTTGCGATTTAAAACTTGGAGAAAAGGCTTATATACATTCAATACAGGGAAATGAAAAGCTTGCAAAAAGATTAATGGCTCTTGGATGTATTGAAGGTACTGAGGTTTGTTTGAAAAACAAAGCCCCTTTTGGAGATCCTCTAGTTATTAATTTAAGAGGATGTGATTTTTGCATTAGAAAAAACGACGCTAAAAATATATCCATAACGGATAATATCAAGGAGGACTAAATGAAAACTGCAGCATTAATTGGAAACCCAAATGTAGGTAAAACCTCCCTTTTTAATAATCTTACAGGTTCAAATCAATATGTTGGGAATTGGGCAGGTGTAACAGTTGAAAAAAAGGAAGGCTTTATTGAAGACAAATTGAAAATAGTAGATCTGCCAGGTATCTATGCCATGGATACTTTTTCAAAGGAAGAAATTGTTGCTAAGGAATATCTTACAATGGGGGATGCAGATTTTATAATTAATATAGTTGATGCTGCAAATCTTGAGAGGAACCTTTACTTAACAACCCAGTTAAAGGATTTTAAAATGCCGGTAATTCTGGTAATAAACATGGTAGATGTAGCAGAAGCAAAGGGGATAAAAATAAATTATGAATTACTTTCAAAAAAACTTGGAGTAACTGTAGTACCAATATCAGCTTCCAAAGGCAGAGGTGTTAATGAATTAAAAGATATGCTTATAGGAAGCAATTTTTTAAACTCATCTATTGAGAATGAGTATCAGTTTCAAAATGAAAAGGATGCATATTCTTACATCCATAACCTTTTATCTGAATGTATATATGAAAAAGGAATTTCAGGAGTTACGCCTACTGAAATAATTGATAAAATAGTACTTAATAAATTTTTAGCTTACCCCTTGTTCTTTATGATGTTATTTCTAATATTCAAATTTACCTTTTCCTGGGTTGGACAACCACTGGCAGAATACCTTTCAGCTTTAATAGATAATGGTTTGGTACCCTACCTTCAAGGTTTGTTAGCTAATTCAAGCCCTTGGTTTAATTCATTAATAATAGATGGAATAATTGGTGGGGTAGGTTCCGTAATAGTATTTCTACCTGTTATACTCTCATTATTTTTAGGAATATCAATACTTGAAGACAGTGGCTATATGGCTAGGGCAGCATTTATAATGGATAAAACCATGAGGAAGATGGGACTTTCAGGGAAGGCCTTCATTCCATTGATTGTTGGTTTTGGATGCTCTGTACCAGCTATAATGACAGCTAGAACACTTGAAAGTGAAAAGGACAGAAAACTTACTGCACTTATAGTTCCCCTTATGTCCTGCAATGCAAGACTTCCAGTGTATGCACTGTTTGCAGCAGCATTTTTCAAAGGAAATGAAACAACTGTAGTATTTTCCTTATACCTTATTGGAATATTTATAGCTTTTATAATTGGAATACTATTTAAAAATACTATCTTTAAAAAAGATGAAGAACCATTTATTATAGAACTTCCTGAATATAAACTCCCTGAATTAAAGAATCTTATTAACCACACCTGGGACAAGGGAAAAGGCTTTTTAAAGAAGGCAGGAACATTAATATTTTCAGTTTCAGTTGTAATATGGGTACTGTCAAATTTCAACCAAACAGGCTTTACTGATATAAACAGCAGCTTTCTTGCAACAATAGGAAGAGTAATAAGCCCAATATTTGTTCCATTAGGTTTTGGAACCTGGCAAAATTCAGTTTCACTAGTAACAGGACTTATGGCTAAAGAGGTTATTCTTGGTTCAATGGGTGTAATTTACGGTGGGAACCTTAAAATAGCTCTACTCTCAAACTTTACTCAGGTTTCTGCATATGCATTCCTTGTATTTGTACTTTTATATACACCTTGTGTATCTGTTATAGCAACTATGAAAAAGGAGTTTGGTAACAAAATGGCTGTTTTTTCAGTGGTTTATCAGCTGGGTTTAGCCTGGATAGTATCATTTATAGTATATAGAATAGGTTCATTTCTATTTTAATTGGAGGTGTTTACATGTTTATTGAAATTACAGTAACTATTATTATTCTTTCTCTTGCAGTATTTATCTTATATAAAAATATAAAGAAAAAAGCATCTGGAGAATGTGATTGTGACAGCTGTGGAAACTGTTCCTCCCACTGTCCAAATTATAAAAAATGAAAACCTGCCTAGGCAGGTTTTTTAATAGCTGTTACTTACTATACTATTAATTTCTTCTGAATTTATATTTCCTTTAATTATTTTATCTATTATCTTTGAAGCTGCTTTTTTTGAAATCTTATTTAGGTTCACACACAACTCCAGTTGATTCTTTGAAAGGAGAAATTCAAGGTATTTTGACTGCTTTGGTGTTATCCCGTCATCCCTCTCCATACTTGTGTCATTTTGCAATTTCTCTGCAAATTGATGTATACTTGGCAGATTTAATACATCCTCATAATTATGAAGCATTATTATATCTTTAATTTCATTATTTCTAGTATCAAGATACTCCTTGTATAGGTCTACACTAAGTCCACCGTCTATTCTGTCTCTTCTATGAATTCCTATATGTTTTTCAACGGTTTTCAGGTTGCATCTTTCCAACCCCAAATGCTTGTGATAAGGCCTTATAAGTCTGTATAAATCCACATGTTCCAAAGGCAGCGGTGTTGAAATTTTATTAATATTCATCCTTCTTTTTATAAAAGGTTCATCAAAAGCAATCCCATTATAAGAACACCAGGTATTTTCATTTTCAATATCATTTAAGAAAATACTGAGGAGTTCTTTTTCTTGATTTAGCCCTTCAGCAAAATATTGTTTTATAGAAAATCTTCTATTATTAAACTTTCCAAAGGAGATCATTATTATTTTGTCATTTTCCTTATCAAACCCTGTAGTTTCTATGTCAAAATAAACAATATTTTCTATGCTTTCTGCTACACAATCAATATTGTCATATACTTTGATAAACATAATTATTCCTCCAGCTTAACAGCCTGTTCCCTTACATCTTTTCTACTACTTCAAGTCCAATTAAATACAATGCATTTTTTAACACCTGGCATACAGCCTCAACCATTTTTAGTCTTGCACATTTAAGTGATTCATCATCAACATTTGAAATTTTATGTGCATTATAAAACTTATTAAATGCTTTTGCCACATCTACTGCATATCTTGTAACAACAGAAGGTTCAAATTTATCTATTGAATAATTAATAGCACCATTGAAGCCTTGAAGTGTTTTTACAAGCTCATATTCTTCCTTGGAATCAAGCTTGCTGTAATCAGGAGCAGCAGTGTTTTCACCAACTTTTCTAAGTATGCTCTTTCCTCTTGCATAGCTGTACTGAACATATGGTCCTGTTTCTCCATCAAAACTGAGCATTTCCTTCCAATCAAAAACTATATCCTTTTCCCTGCCGTTTTTAAGGTATGTAAATACCATAGCTCCAACCCCGACCTTTTTAGCAACTTCTTCCTTGTTTTCAAGGTTTGGATTCTTTTCATTTATAATTTCAAGAGTTTTATCTATGGATTCCTTCAAAAGGTCCTCAAGGAAAATTACATTACCTTTTCTTGTGGATAGTTTCATATCAGCAAATCTTACAAGACCAAACCCTATATGTCTGCAGTCATCCGCCCACTCATTTCCCATAAGCTTCAGTGTTGTAAAGAACTGTTTAAAATGCAGAGACTGATCAAGTCCTACAACATAAAGGCTCTTGTAAAAGTCATAATTTTTCTTCCTATATATAGCTGCTGCCAAGTCACGGGTTGCGTACATGGTAGCACCATCAGCCTTTTTTATTATGCATGGAGGCATATTATATTCATCAAGCATAACAACCTGAGCACCATTGCTCTCTACAAGAAGACCTTTTTTATCTATCTCCTCAACTACAGGATCCATCTTGTCTGTATAAAAGCTTTCTCCTGCAACTGAATCAAATTTAACTCCAAGAAGATCATAAACCTTTTGGAATTCTTTTAGGCTTAAATCTTTGAAGGTGTTCCAAAGTCTTGTTTCTTCCTCGGAACCATCCTCAAGCTTTTTAAAGTACATTCTAGCTTCATCTTCTAATGATGGGTCTTTTTCAGCCTCATCATGAAATTTAACATAAATTCTTAAAAGCTCTTTAATTGGTTCCTTTTGAAGTGCATCAAGATTGCACCATCTCTTGTAAGCTGAAATAAGTTTTCCAAACTGAGTACCCCAGTCTCCAAGATGATTTATTCCAATACAATTGTATCCTTCAAAGCTTAAAATCCTGTATAGAGAATTCCCAATTGCTGTACTAAAAAGGTGACCTACATGGAAAGGCTTTGCTATGTTTGGTGACGAAAAATCAATAGTAACATTTTTGCCCTGTCCATCTTTTGATGAACCATAGCTGTCTCCTTCACTAAGTATTTTTTCAATTGTATCCTTTGTAAATGTTGATTTATCCATAAAAAAGTTCAGATAAGGGCCTTCACTTTGAACCTTTTCAAATCCATCCTTATTGATTTTATCAGCTAATTCAGCAGAAATCACAGTTGGAGATTTTTTCATAACCTTTGACAGTTGAAAACAAGGAAAGGCATAATCCCCCATTTCCGGTCTTGGCGGGATTTCAATGAACCTTTCTATTGAAACAGCATCAGTACCTGCTGCTTCTCCAATTCTCTCTGCAACTAAACTTTTATAATCCATCTATTTTACCTCCTGCATGTAAAAAAACCATCCCTCAAATAACAGAGACGGTTTAATTCTCGTACCACTCTAATTTATAATTAAATTATAAGATTTTATTTTATATGTTGTCAATAGAATTTTACTTTTTAATAAGCTGCTGAAACTCTTCCAAATCAACAGTTGGCTTGCTGCAGGCATAGTTGTGGCACACGTACCCCACAGCTTCCCCTTGTATCTCTTTCTGGTCTTTAATTTGAGGAATCAAATTATTTAACACAGCATCATCATCATTTAAAACCAGTGTTGAAAATGGCATGTATTCTGCATTTACAGCCATTATCATATCCTTAACCTTTGGGTAAAACCTATTTCCTGCAATAACTATTTCATTCCCATGATTTATACTGAGCATATAAGCTAAAGCTAGATAAGTATAAGCCGCAGGATTTCTTGAAACCATTTCAGCTGCAAACAGGAAGGTTTTATCAACAATCTCCATATATTCCTGCCTGCCAAGGATTTTTGAAAGCCTAACCATGTTTATTAAAGCGGCAGAATTCCCTGAAGGAACAGCTCCGTCATAAAAATCCTTAGGACGCATTATGAGTTCTTCACCATCTTCTCCATATAGGAAGAAACCGCCATGTTCCTGGTCATAAAACAGTTTAATCATGTCATCATTTAAAGATACAGCTTTATCTAGATAAAAGCTGTCTAAGGTTACTTCATATAGTTCAATTAATCCAAACACCAGGAAAGCATAATCTTCTAAAAGCCCTAGATTAGAAGCTTCACCCTCTCTAAACCTGGAGAGCAGCCTTTCTTCTTCATTTATAAGCTTATGGATAATAAACTTAGCTGAGTTTTCAGCAGCTTCAATATACTGGCTGTTTTCAAATACTCTGCCTCCATATGCCAAGGCTGCAATCATAAGACCATTCCAGGAGGTAAGTATTTTATCATCCTTAAAGGGGTGAATTCTATTTTCTCTATAAATGTATAGTTGTTTCAGCATACCTTCCAGTTTTTCTTCAAGTTTCGGATTATTTTGAATTTCATCAATATCTGAATTGATTAGATTTGGTATGTTTTTACCCTCAAAATTGCCCCTAAAAGTTATATCATAATACTTTGAAAATAGTTCACCCTCTTCTTCTCCAAGCATTTTAACCACTTCTTCTTTTGTCCAGATATAGAATTTCCCCTCAATCCCTTCTGAATCTGCATCTTCAGCAGAGTAAAATCCGCCTCCTTTATGCTGCATGGTTTTAAGTACGTATTCAAATACTTTTTCTGCTACTTTCTTATATAAATTGTTTTTGGTTAAATGATAAGCTTCAGTATATACAAAAGCCAGCAGTGCATTATCATAAAGCATCTTTTCAAAATGTGGTACAAGCCACTTTGAATCTGTAGAATATCTTGAGAAACCAAAACCTATATGGTCAAAAATTCCACCCTTGTACATGGAAGCCAACGTATTTTCTACCATATTAAGAACTTCTGTATCCTTACTAATATGATAATATCTTAAAAGGAACATTAAATTATGTGGGGTTGGGAATTTAGGTGCATTTGAAAAACCGCCATGTTTTTCCTCATAATATGATTTGAGCTCCTTAACTGTATTTTCAACTATTTTCGGATCCATTGCTTCATTTTCTTTACTGGTGCTTATTTTGGATAACTCTTTATGCATATTATTGCTTGATTCAAGAAGCTTTTCCTTGTTGTTTTCCCATGCCTCATTTATATTATGGAGTATCTCCATAAACCCCATTCTTCCATAACGCTCGTTCTTAGGAAAATAAGTTCCAGCAAAAAAAGGTTTTTTATCACTGGTCATGAATATAGAAAGAGGCCATCCCCCATTTCCTGTGATAGCCTGACAGTAGGTCATATATATGTTGTCTATATCAGGTCTTTCTTCTCGGTCAACTTTAATTGCTACAAAGTTTTCGTTTAAAATTTCAGCCACCTGCATATCTTCAAAAGATTCACGCTCCATAACATGACACCAATGGCAGGTTGAATAACCGATGCTTAAGAATATTGGCTTATCCTCAGCCTTGGCTTTTTCAAAGGCTTCGCTCCCCCAAGGATACCATTTTACAGGGTTATAAGCATGCTGCAAAAGATATGGAGATTTTTCTGTAATCAATTTATTAGGTACTTTTTCTGAATTTGTTGTCATAACAGCACCTTCCTTTATATTTAATATCTAAATATATATTATCTCTTACTTGATTATATCTTATTCCTTTTTTGGAATAAATCAATATGAAAATACCATTAAATATATTGTATTCCTAAGAATGCCATGTTACCCTCTTATCATAGAAAATACATTTAACGACATATCATAATATAGTATTTGTCAATATTCTTTCAAAAAAGAGTGCCTCAGTTACACTCTAACAGTAAACAGTATGAATAGTTCTTACTTCGCACTATATTACGATTACGACGCAAAAACACCGCGAAATTCAACTTTGAATAATGCGGTGTTCTAGTATATTATTTGTTTTACTTAAGCTTAGAATTATTGTAATTATAAGAAAT
Source organism: Solirubrobacterales bacterium (assembly GCA_050261915.1). Taxonomy (GTDB): domain Bacteria; phylum Bacillota; class Clostridia; order Clostridiales; family Clostridiaceae; genus UBA699. Next base: position 2,981 of record JBLNDT010000071.1, on the reverse strand, counting down.
ACTTGTGCCTATCACTACATCTTCAATTTTTTCTATGATTAACCAGTCGTCCATATTGCTTTGGTGATCAAATTCTTAAGTAGCAATTTTCTTAACATCTTTAAACTCGACTAAACACAAACATTTTTTACGCCATCTTTCTTTTTGCTTATTAGATAGATTAAGATTACTTTGATTATCCTCAAGTATTTTTACAATTTCATCTTCTATCAATTTAACATAGTTTTGAACACTTGCAACCGTAGCCAAATTTAAAATAAGATAATCATATTTAAATTAACCAAAAGCAGACTAGTATTTCATAATAATAAAGTCCAATAATTTCAATAAAACCCAGCGAAAATATCATGCTGGGTTTCTTTAATATAAAAATAACTGTATATGTATTCCATTTAAGGAGTAACGTGTATAGTATTTACGTGCTTTCCTCCTGTGTAAATATGGGTTGCACAGGAAATGCACGGGTCAAAAGAGCGAACAGTTCTGCCTAATTCTATAGGAGTATTGATATCTTTTACAGGTGTATTCATAAGTGCCTGTTCAGCAGTTCCTTTCATACCATTGCTAGTTCTTGTTGAAAGATTCCAGGCAGATGGAGTTATTATCTGATAAAAGGAAATAAGTTCATTATCGATTTTCAGCCAATGTGCCAGAGCACCTCTGGTAGTATCAATTAACCCTTTTCCCGTGGCTTTTTGGGGAAGGGAGTATTTCTCTTGCACAGATACACCAGGGATAAGATTATCAAGCAGTTTATTCATAATTAAAGCTATCTTTCTTGCTTCTAAAATTCTGGCGATGATTCTGTCCATTGTTGATATGCCGTTTTGGTATTCGCCGGATAGCCATTGTCTGGCCAGGGGACCAGTTTCATAGGGCAGATTGTTATATCTTGGAGCCTTAACCCATGAATATGCTTCAGGTTTGCTCATATCTGGCTCCGGGTCAGCTGTGGAGGGTTTCTCCGTGCTTTTTCCGTCCTTATACCAGGCATAATCAATATTTTCAGTGATACTATCAGGATTGAACATACTTGTTTTACCATGGGTATATACAAGAGGGTTTACATATAAGGTTCCTAGATTTTTGTACCCATTGAAGCAACCTAAGCTTAGAAGATTATCATATCCTCCCCCCATATTAAAATAGTCCTTGTAATATTCTGAAATGGTATAAACATCAGGAAGCATTCTATCATTTATAAATTGGTATATGGAATGTAGTATGGATTTTATCTTGATAATTTTATCGGTAGTTGCCTGTGTAGTAATGCCCCCGATAAACACCCCATGGTTGTGTGGGGCCTTGCCACCAAGCACTGCAAGCATTTCATGGGCACTACGGCTTATATCAAGGGAATCAAAGTAATCTTTAACCAGTCTGTCATTTTTTTCTTTTGGAATCCTGAAATCATTATGCTCTGCCTTAAATAGGGGATAATCCTCTGGCAGCTTGACAAAGTCCGGAATGGTATACTGGTAAAAATGACGGATATGATTTTGAAGAAATTCACATCCATGAATAATGTCTCTTAAATATCTTCCCTGCTGGTCGGGCACCACGCCTATAGCATCCTCTAAGGCAAGGGTTGATGCCATGGAATGGGCGGTGGAGCAAATGCCGCAAATACGTTGTGTAAAATAAACTGCATCAAACGGATTCCTGCCAATTAACATTTTTTCAAAGCCGCGAAATAATAATCCTTCTGTTTTAGCATCCACCACCTTGTTATTTTCGATATCTGCTTGAATTTCCATGAATCCGCTTATCCTGGTAACTGGATTAATAATAATCTTCTTTGTCATTTTTCAACCTCTCTTGTTGTATTGTAGGTGATAAAGGGCTCCATTGCATCAGGGAAGCCAAATTGTGCACAACCAATGCATGGTGTGTCGTCCTTAATTGGCCAATTTACATATTCATTCCATTGCCTTACCGGGCAGTCTATAGGTGTAACCGGCCCGCGGCACCCTAATTTGAACATACAGGATTTATCTCCAAGTTTCTCAGCGAAGATACCCTTATCAAAATATGACCTCCGTGGGCACCTGTCATGAATCAACGTACTATAAAACAAAAGTGGTCTATCTTTACTGTCAAGTTCAGGTTCACCATAAAGCAGGATATGAGCCAGGGTACCCATAAACCAGTCCGGATTACACGGGCAGCCCGGCAGTTTTATAACTTTTCGTTTTAACACATTTTGAACACTTACACACTCTGAAGGGTTTGGCTTTGCTGCAGAAACACCTCCGTGCACTGCACAAGCACCTATGGCAATAACATATTCTGCCTTCTCACCAAGTGTTTTTACTGCTTCAAGAGCCGTTACCATGTTACCATCCTTTCTGCCGATAATGTTATAGTAACCGTTATTCTTAGTGGCTATAGCACCTTCAACAGCAAGAATATAGTCACTTCCTATGACTCCAAACAACTGCTCCATAGCGTTCTGCCCGTCACTTGCCGAAAGACTGTTGTTATATATGAAATTAGTCATGTTGGAAATTAAGTATTTGAAATCAGGATTTGATCCATCCAGAAGTGATATAATATTGCCAGAACATCCTGTCAATTCAAGCCATACAAGGTTCTTTTTCTTTAATGCCCCCTGTGTTATTTGCGTCTTAACAGTATCTAAAAGATTTGCTGCTGTATTTAACCTTGCTTTATATTCAGCACAGCTGATTTTTCCATTACTCATTTCAGCTTCCCCACTATTTTTAATTTATTCAATATAGGCTGACCTGCATGGCAGGAGGCAAATTCACTAGTCAGGTCCTTCCCTGCAGTCATTCCAAAGTGAGTTGCGGCTGCCCAGGCAGCATTGTTTGTAACATCATAAACCATGCCATTTACCGCTACATATGCGGGATTGCCATCCTTCCCATTATTTCTTGCCAGTTCCTGAAATGAAAATGTTGTTTGATTTCCTGATGCTGGCTGCGGCTGCAGATTCTGTGGTTGATTCATAGCTTTCA
>JBLNDT010000070.1:0-61466 GCA_050261915.1 Solirubrobacterales bacterium | reverse complement strand
TAAGCATTTCCGGCTCTTTAAAACTTAGCCTTCCAAATCCAGCAAATTCAGCATCTACTACGCCATTTGTTCTGGAATATACTTTGGTTATAACGCTATGTAAAGCATCGCTTGATACGTTTATTGCTTCATGTAACTTTGAAACAGCTTCAGTCCCCCACTTAATTATATCGCCAGCTTTATCGCTATTCTTTACCAGGATACCAATCTCATCAGCATACTTCAAGACTCCTATAACTGGCAATACCCCCACCATATCGAGGGCTGTTTGTCCCGCATGTTTCCATGACCATTCCCAATGTACAAAATCTGCACTGATATCTCTTAGGTCTCCTGGAAGGTCAATTCCTATAATTCCAGTGGCAATTTGAGCACCTGTCCCCAGTAGCGTTACATCATCAGTATAGTTCCCATATATCAGTTGGTTAAATGATTTCTCTAGATAGGTTTTTTTCAGATTGTCACATTCCTCTATTTTGGCTTTCATATCTGCATACTCTTTTTGAAGTGCTATTGATACTCTTCCATAGCCTAGCAAATCAAATATGTTAATCTTGTCCTTATAAATACTGGTTGCTGCCTTGGAGTTCAATAAAGGTGATATTATTCCTACATTGTTATCTACATATATGTCCTGAAGCTTGGTATCCCTCAATTTATTTAGTGTGTTTTCTTTATCATAATAGAATATATCATCCACTTCGCTTTGATATTCCCCAATAAAACCATTATAGCATACTCCAGTCATATCTTTACAATTATAAATGCTTCCACTGTTGCCAACATTCCCAAACACCTTGTATTTATCCTGATATTCTTCAATGTGGTGAATGTTGCTTTTTATTGATGTATAGTCTACATATCCTAATTCATCATGTGCGTTTATCTCATGAAAGGCCTCCTGGCTTGTGTCTTCAATTTTGTATAAAATTGGGAGTATATCACTTAGTATAGTATAGGCCTTGGTGGTTTTTTCAGATAGTAACTCAGAATCAAGTATATAATCCTTCATATCTTATTCTCCTATAGAACCTTTAAATTATAGCTTTCTGCTTCTTCCTCATCTTGAGCACTTAAATTATCCAGGCAGTATATTACATAACGCTCTGCTTGGTCATAAAATAATTTCAATGTATCCAAGGATTTAACAAAATTGATTTTCAATAACTCTTCATCCTGCTCAACTTTTCCTTTATACATTTTTATAAAGCTCTCATAGGTCTGCTCATACATTTTAGATGCATCCTCAACCAACTTCGCTGCTTCACCTATTTTATTTGCAATACTTTTTAATTCATCATTTACCTTAATAATATCCACCATTATCCACTCACTCCAAATTCAAATATCTTTAAAACTTCCAATCGTATGTCTCTAGGATTTATTTTTATTAATTCATTTTTCAAAGCATCATACTTATATACATAGTCATCTTGATAGTAAATGTTGGACACATTAAATTTCTTGTTTTTTTCCTTTTGAATTATTAAAACCTCTTGGCCTTCTTTGTCTAATAATTTATCTCCAATTAACTTTGCAGGTTCTATTATTTGTTTTTCACTTTCTGTGGGAACATTGCTCCATAAAAATTCATAATTTTTTAATATTGCATACAGCATAAGGGATTTTGTAGTTTCCTCAAGAGTAATTTGTCCTTCTTTATGATTCTTTAAAAACACTACCGAGTCCGTTTCATCCATGGAAATCAATATATCATTTATCCATATATATTCTTTTGCATTTTTATATTTTTCTAGGTTTCTTATTATTTTAAAGGATTTTTCATTTAATCCGCCCTGGCTTTTTAATATGCTCTTCCTAATTAAAGATTCTTTAGCCGAATCCTCATATTCATGTTTATTCATTAGAGTATTAATTGGATTTACTCCATAGATATCTGCTCCATCTAACGCACTGTTTAAATAATACAATTCTCTTGCATTAAGCATTTTTATTCCTCCAAACTACTTCCATATAGATGGCATATGGCCACTTTCCATATATACACCAGCATTATTTTCTAGCTTATTCATTGTGTCTAAGTTATCCTCTGCAACCTTTATTAGGGCTTCATGATATTTCTTAAGTATTGACATTAAACTAATTGCTGACTCTTTGCTTTTTCCCTGCCATACATCTGTGTCTAAAATTGACAATACCTCATCAACCTTATCTAGGGCCTCCTGTAAAGTGTTACCGGCTTTTATAAAGTTTCCTATATCATCATGGATACTATTACTCAACTTATATAACATTTTTTATCTCCTATCAAAAATTTACTAAAATGTATTAATGCTCAGCAGCAAGGGCGGCTTCATATAATGCTTTATAATGCAAATATAATTCATTGGCCCGTTCCTTTTTTAAACTAATTATGCTTATATCATTTTGTATCTTTGAAAATAAATCATTAACAAATTTACTGAAACTTTCAGATTTATGATAAAAATTATCCATAACCTCCCCCTGTAAATTGTAGACCTGGTCATATACGGGGCTGAAACCATTGAAATAATTTTCACAACGACTTAAATCTCTATCAATTAATCCTTTGTATCTATCTAATTGATTTCTTGCTCTTAGATATTCCATCATTTTTCTATGATAATATGCTGCAGCACTCATTGACTCACCATCCATTTAAAAGTATTTTTTACATATTTATATATTATAACAAAATTATTCCTTTTTCAATATTTGTAAAAATCTCCATATAATTATTTTTAACTATATGGAGATTAATTCAATTATTTAGGTAACCATTATTTATCATTTTTTTATATTGATTTCTTTTTACTAATCAACAATTTTGAACTCACCAATAGTAATACTATTATAAGAAATGCAGTAGCTATTTCCTTTTCATAATTCACAATTGCCATTGACTTAGATGGACTTCCTAGTAAGTTTTCAGTTTTTATTGTAGAAACTGGACTAATCATAAACTCATACATATTAGTATTTTCTACTGTCCCTATTCTTGAATTTGATAATAAAGTTGAAAATCCACTTAGATTTTTTTGATTAGAATATGCTGAATTTTGTTTTGTTTCTTTTGCATTTTTTAATGCACCTGAAAGCTTCTCCTGGGATGTCTTTATCCCGTTATCTAAGCCTTGTTCCATTGCAGTTATGTGTTCCTCATAAGCAGTTGACTGTTTTGTTACTGCGTCATTTAAATTATTGTTTGATTTATCATATTTAGCCCAAAGTTCTGTAATTTCCTTATCATTATCTGTGGTTTTAATAGTTTTTTCAAACTCATCTGCTTCCTTTATTAATTTATCAAACCTGCTCACATAATTTTCATCAAATACTTTTAATAAAATTTTAACATCAATCGGTCCATCGTATGCAACTGTTGATTCAACTACGTTTTCCACTTCATTTGTTACATCTTCCACATTTTTCTGATTATTAGTCTTTATGGAGGAAATCAATACCTTTTGATTGTTTCCTGCTAAACATTGTTTTATTTCCTTAATAAGGGATCCATTTACTTTTAATTTTTCATTTAATGGTTTTGCATCTTCAGCAAATAAATTATTAATATAATTATAGTCTGAATCAGTTACAACATTATTAGTGGAAGTTGATGTTTCTTTTAAATTACTCTGGATACTATTTAATTGATTACTAATATTATTTATTAAATTGATATTTTGTGTTTGTAATTTAGAATCATTTACATTTCCACTTGTGAGATTGCCTTTTAAAGTGTTTAAATCTGCTAAAGAACTATTTATTAGTTCTCCGCTGGTGTCTGTTGTACCTTTTACCTTAGTTAGATTTTCATTTGATTTCCTAAAAGCATTTTTTCCCTTTATATCAAGTACTGCCAATACATTTTGATTGTATGTGTTAAATACATTATCTATAGTCCCCCCATTTACAGTTAAATCATTAATGTATTTATTTACATCATCCACATTAACATCATAATTTTTTACTAAGGAACTGTAGTTGTAAATATGCCTTTTTGCTTGTATAAGTTGTAACTGTTCTGGAGTTATATTTTCAATTTTGTTTCTAAAAGACTTTATACCTTCAGTGCTATTACCAGTTACAGTTAATAACTCATCTTTGAGGCTGTCTGCTCTTGCAATAAGCTTCTCCTTATATTTTTCATCAATTTGTTTAATGATCTCCTTGTTTTCCTGGAAGTTTTTATTTATATCTAAATCCTTCACATCAATATTTTGATTTTCTAATTGGGTTAAATTGATGGCTTCCAATATATTCACATCATTTATTGAGTTAATAGCATTTAAATCATTACTGTCATTTTTCAGTAGTTCAGATGCATAATCCTGACCTTGGTGTAATTCATCAAACATAGATGATACAAACATAAAACTTAACTTATTATTTAATTTCTTCTCAAAATCTGATATTTTTGCTGACACCAAAAGTTTATTTTCATCACTTAATTTATCATTTGTTTCATAATAAATTTCAACTTTTGATGGATTAATATCATTTATTGTTGTTATGTTTTTTGAAAAAGTGCCTGGGATTATTATCATAGCTGCATATTTCCCATTTTCCACTCCACTTTTTCCTGCTTCTCTGTTAGTTAATACAAAATCACTATCTAAGGATTTTATTAAATCAGAAGCATAATTAACATTTCTTTCCTTATAATTTGTTCCAGAATCTTGATTGACTAATGCAATCTGAGTTACCTTTTTGCTGCTTGCTTGAAGTATCTTTTGTTCTTCAATTTGCCTTCCTGTGAAAAATGACCCAGCAGAAATCAACAAAATAATACAGGCAAACATAACAACATACTTTGGTTTTGCTTTCACCCCTTACTCCTCCTTATTACGTTTAAATTTTACCAATTTTAGGAATCTTTATTAATTGCATTTTCCCTTTGTTAAAAATATAACCTAAATCTATAGCGTATTGTGGATTCCTAGTATAAGCATTAATAATATTCTGCTCATTTGGATTACCTAAAATAATTGCATTTATAGTGCTTTTAAATGTTTTTGTTAATTCATCATACCCCCTAAGACTATTTGATTGTGTTGTAGCAATAAATGTTATGCCAACACTGATTGCTCCTTCAATAATACTATTTGCATTTAAATTCTTAATAGAATTAACCTCTGAAATAAATCCATCACAATCATCTATTAATACCATAATTGGATTTAAAGCTGAATAATAAACCTTGGGTATAATTTCTGGTTCATTAACCTTATATATTTCAAAATCATTCTTTCGCTTTTCAGTTATTTCTTGTAATGATTTAAGGAATTCCCTTTCATCTTCTATGTTCCCAATGTATTTATCTACTTCATTTCTATAAGAATAAAGTTCCGCATTCTTTGAATCAATTAAATAAGTTTCTATATTTTCTTTTAATGTAAGCAATACTTTTAAAATATTTGTCTTACCAGTTTGCTGGGTTCCCACAACTAATTGTATCATTCCATTTAACTCAACAAACTGTGGTCTTACATCTTCCTCATCTAATCCAATTGGTATTTTATTTTCATACTTTACCAAATCAGCAAATTCTTTAAGCTTATTTATTGTTAGAACATCAGGCAGCATCTTTATTCCTTGTATTCGTTCCCCCGTATATAAATCTTTTAGTTTCTTAATAATATCAAGTATATTTTTCGAATACTCTACTTCATTTGCAAAATCAACTGATGAATAAACCTGCATTATATTTGGATTATCCAATTTAACCATGGCCCTCCCAGGTATATCCGGTAATTTATACTTACCCCTTCCAATAATTGAGTTTATCTCTGCTTCCTCAAACAAATAATGAGCTATTTTATTTTTGAAGTTGTTTAAAACAGCAAACTTAACTGCGTTTTGGCGAGATGCTGTTATTATTGTAAATATTCCTATTCCTGCACCATCTCTAGTTGTTTTCAAAATAAAGTCTTCTGTATCTGGTCCAAATTCCTTTATTGCATCATAGTTATCAATAATTATAAAAAGTGCTGGCAATTTAATTTCACTTATATCATTGTACATATTAAAATTTGCTGCACTAGCTTCCCCTAGCAATCTTTTTCTGTTTTTTGTCTCAATATCTACTATTTTACAGAACTTATCGAATTTTATATTATCATCGAAATTGATGTAATCCCTTGTGTGAGGCAAATCCTTCATTGATATAAGCCCCGAATTACCGAAATCAAGTATAAAAAACTGTAAATTACTTGGAGAATTCTTAATTGATAATGATAATAATATTGTTGTTAAAGTTGTTGTCTTTCCAAATCCAGCAGATGAAAAAATAATGAAATTTCCCTCTTTACTAAAGTCTATTTCATATTCATCCTGCACCTGTGATTCCGGTTTATCTACTAAACCTAATGAAACTTTTAAATCCAATTCGTTAAATTCAGCTACATTACCTATATTGTTAATGCTAATATGTGGCGATGCCATTTTACTTTCCAATGGCGGTAACCAAGGTTTCTTTACATTTGATAATTTCAACTCGCTATATATTTTTGCCATATAATCTACAGTAATGTCTAATTCCGTTTCTTTAAGGTTTAAATCTTCTGACCCAATGCTTAAGTCATTATTTAATAATTCACCCTGTCCAATATCATTAATAATATATATCCTATTATCTGCAGCAGTATCCTCCTCTAAGTTGGTGTAACCAGCTCCACTCCAAGCTGATTGAAATAATTCGTATATTTCATTATTTCCTACTTGAAGATAAGCCCGTCCAGATTGAGTAATTTTAGCTGCATCCGGTGTTTTAAGCACCTCATTACTATCACCTTCATTTTGTACCTTTAATGCCAATTTAAACTTTGAGTTACTCCAAATTTGATCATCTACAACACCTGAAGGCTTTTGTGTTGCTAATATCAAATGTATCCCTAAGCTTCTTCCAACACGTGCTGCGCTTACTAATTCGCTCATAAACTCTGGCTGCTCTTTTTTCAATTCCGCAAACTCATCTGAAATTAAAAATAAGTGAGGAATTGGTTCCTTTGCTTCTCCATTCTTGAATAATTTATTGTATTGATTAATATGATTTACCTCATACAAGTTGAATATTTGTTGCCTTCTTGCCAATTCACTTTTTATTGAAGCCATTGCCCTCATACTTTCAGAACCATCTAAATTTGTTATCGTCCCCAGCAGATGTGGAAGCTTTTTAAATAACCCGGCCATTCCTCCACCTTTATAGTCTATTAATAGAAATCCAACTTCATAAGGATGAAAATTTACAGCTAAAGATAAAATATATGATTGTACTATTTCACTTTTACCTGAACCAGTAGTGCCTGCCACAAGCCCATGTGGACCATGTGCCTTCTCATGAAGGTTTAAATATACATAATCATCTTTTCCTCTTACCCCTAATGGAACTGCTAATGTTTTATATGTTTGGTTTTCAGACCATCTTTTCATTATATTCAAATCTTTTGGACTATTAACCTTGTACATTTCAAAAAACGTAATGCTTTCTGGAATTTGATTGGTCATTCCCTTCACATGCTGCAAACAAGATATTCTTCTTGATATCCTGCTTAATTCAATATTTACATGATTTAATTTTAATTTTGTATTAACTAACCTTCCTTCATTTATTACAAGAGTTCCTTGCTCATAGTTGTCAATTCTAAAAATAGATTTTATATTTTCAGGTAGATTTGCTTGCAGTTGACTGGTAAATATGATGGAAACGCCTAAATCTGAATCATAGCTTTGCAAATACTCCATTATAGAATGATTTAATACTAAGCTTGGTTCATCTATAATAAATAAATAATGTGGTAAAAACCTTATAGTATCTTTTTTTTCTTCCTTCTTAATTGATCTATCCTTTAATATTTGATAAATACTTCCAAGAACTTGATCTCTTACTATTTCTGTTTCTATAATTCCCCTTACATTTATTGAACTTGTTGTAAAATGTGGATACCAAATTAACCACTTAAAATCATCACTATACTTTTCACTACTTACAAGTACCATTTCAACATCATGGTAACTTTGAAATAATGTTAATTGTGCAAATATAAGATTTAATTGTTCGTGAATATATTTTTTTTCTCCAACTATACCTAAATGTGCTTTTTTTAAATCAATTGTTAATGGCACATCATTAACAATATTAAATTCTGTATATACCTCTTCTGCTGCCTTTACCATTGGATCTTTTTCCAACTCAATAGTATCATTTGAAAATTTCATTATATAACTCGGCTCTACGTTTGCTTTACCTATTGATATTTGCAAAAAATCATCATCATTGTAGGTTCTTTCATATATCCTGCTATTATAAAACTCTGTCATTTTATCTATTTCTTCCAATGTTGGATTATGATATCTTAAAGATTCTATTTGAGCCTTTCTTAATTTATCTAATCTTTTTCTAATATTAAGTAAATATTCGTTATACACCTCTGCTCTAAGTTTGTTTTTTCTTTCAATATCCTTTTTTTCACTTATATAAGTAGTTATAGAAAAAACCGCACTCATAGATGTGCCTGCAATACTCATGATAATATACAGTCCCCTTGGAATGAAGATACTTATTGCTATTGTTATAATTATCATAACCAATGGGGGAACTATCATTCTGGCAAGCTGACCTTTTCTTCTTTCAGCCTTACTTGGAGGTTTACTAAATTGAACCTCTTCATTTGGCGGAATTTTAATTATTCTAGGAGATCTTTTGTATTTTGGAAAATCATCAAATTTAATTTCCGGGACTTGCATTCTGTTAAGTTTTGTTTTAAAATATGCTTCATTTCCTTCAATTAACAGTGAATTTTCATAATATGTAATTTTCACTTTATCTATTAAAATTAAATCAAACTCATTTAGTAAAATAGGATTAGCATCTTGTAATCTTCCATTCACATATAATTCAAAATCATTTCCTCTATGTAGTATGTTTCCTTCTAATCTTAGTTTAAGATTTCTACACTTAATTATTGAAATATCATTTTCTTTTGAATCACCTATGGTAATATACTTTTTACCTTTAGTTGAAAACACATTTTGATTATTTATAAAATACATTATTTGAATTTGATCTTTTTCATTAATCTTATATCTTTCATAAGGTTTTAATTCAACCTTTATATCATGCATTTCCAAAATTACTTTATTATTTTCAGCATCACAAGTTATTAATCCTGTAAAGTCATTGCTTGTTCCTATTGTATAATCATCTTTTAAATATACTTTCTTATCGCAAGGGATTTCTTTAACAATATCTTTTTCAAAAAATAGCACACTATTTTTATAACACATTTTTCCTCCTACTTGGTGCTTGGAGCCAAATTTAAGCTGCCTGTTCCTGAATTTGAAGTATTTGTGGATCCCCCACTTGTGTTTTCAGCTTTTTTATCAGATTCACCAAGCTGCTTTGTTAATTCTTCTATTTCAGATTTTATTGCCTGTTGCTGCTTTTGCTTGGCCTCTCCTGATAATTTACTATTGTCCTGAATATATTTGTCCTTATGTATGAGTGCATACAATACCATTTCATCATCTTGCACTTTCTTTGCCAAATCTATTGCTACATCATATTTTGATTTTCCTAGGGCAATCCAATAATCTAAAATATTCTCATCACTTTTTGCATTTAAATTTGACATAATATTCTTCTTTTGGGTATCAGAAAGATTCTCAGAAATTATGTAAGAGTATGCAAGTTTATATTTTGAGTCCTTATCAAGATTTAACCCTCTTGTATTTTCTAAAGATTTTATTACACCTTCATAATCCTGCTGCATAAAGTAGCTATTTGCCTTGATTATATTTTTATAAAGTGGATTTAAAAAAAATGTATTATATACGGTGTATGCTCCCAAAGCCAAAATTACAGCCCCCATAGCAATTAAACTGTATTTTTTTATCTTTACATTTCTTAATCTTTCTTCGATATAATTCTCTTTTTCATATTTTTCTCGATTTTTTAAATCCAACAATAGTTCATTTCGTATTTCTTTAATATCATCCATAGATAAATATTTTTTTATTAGTTCATTAATTTTTATTAAATCTAAACCACCTAAATAAAAATCTTCATATGAATATTTATCATCAAATATATATCCAATTATACTTTTATATTGAGTGTGCATATCTTGAATATCAATAACCTCTTCCGCTAATCTAATATCCCTCTCAAGAACCTTAATATTATAGTTGTAATCGTAATATAAGTTGTCAGGATTTAAGTTAAATGAGTATTCATCAAGAATTTCAAATATATGGCTTATATTAATGGCGAGTTTCAATTTTTCAATTTGTTTTCTGTTTTTCACCCCATTTAATGACTCTAATCCATCCAAGTCATAAATAAATTCAACTTCCTCTTTTTTTATGGTGACCTGACAGGGTACCAAATATAGATTTTCATATCCTATTCTATTAATTTCAATGTTTTTCTTTGCTTTTAATTCTGATATTTTAATTAGTTTTTCAACTTTACTATCACCCATGTCCTCTTATCCTTTATATAAATTCTAATATATCACCAGTATAGATATTACTTTCTTTAAAACTGCTATACAATGATACTGCCTTCTTTTCTCTTTTTGATTTGCAATAGCTTAATCGTTTTAAGTTTAAATTGAAATTTAAGCTTTCATTTATTATATTTAAGCATTCAAATATTATTAGTTCATTATTCACACTAACATCAAACATAGCATTTTTATATGCCCTCAGGTCTAATGTAATTTTTATATTCACAACTTTCATCTTCCTTTTTACTTTTATACTTATAATATTTTCTTGTTAATAAAGCGGTTAATATGCATAACAGCAGTATGATAATTGAAGCTTCTATTATCATGGAGCCCTCTTGGCCCTCCAAGTATCTAATTTTTGTTTTTTCTTTTGGCTTAATAAACAAATGGTATTTTTCAACCTGATTTTTAAATTTATCATCTTTTGAACTATCTTCTAATTGTGATTTTTGAAAAATACTATTACTTATTTTTTCTAAATTACTTTTTTTATTTGCTTCATTTTCTTCCTTCTGTTTTATGGTCTTTTCTGTAAATAAAGGAATCTCATATATATCAGTAATTGATATATATGCATCGTTGCTATTTAAAGATTCCGAATCTATATTCAATCGATTATCTGCATACACTTTAGTTAAATTAAATATAGGTATAATTGCAATGATAATTAACAAAATAATCTTTTTCATTTCTTAACTCCCAAAAAAAGAGATGGTTGTCCCATCTCTTTTTTTATTTTACTCCAAATTGCTTTGAAATATCCAAGTCCATTTGTTCCATTGCATCCGCAGTTTGTTGTAATTGCTTAGCAATAGTTTCTGTAAGTGTCTGCATATTTAGGAAACTTGGTCTTAACTCCTGGTATTGATTTGCAAATTGAGCACTTGCATTACCTTCCCATTCGCCCTGTAATTCATTTATCAATGAATCCATTTTTTGAATTACATTTTCAATATTACTAGCCTCAGTTAAATATTCCTTTGATCTTTCCAACATTGTACTTGGTGTAATTCTAATTTGTCCCACAAAAATCAACTCCTTTAATTTCATACTATATCATATTATACCTGCGTTACATATATTTAACAATTTTTTTCATTTTACAATTAAATTCAATTTTCGACTTGAATTACATCAAAGAAAAAAAAGAAAAACCAGTAATACATTAGTATTACTGGTTTTCTTTGGTGTTCCCGAGAGGATTCGAACCTCCGGCCCACAGTTTAGGAAACTGTTGCTCTATCCTGCTGAGCTACGGAAACACGACTTTACTTAGATATTTTAATACAATTACATAATGTTGTCAAATTTTTTTAATATTTTGATAATTGCATATTTTATAGTATAATGGATATATTATATAGTTGGAGGTGTTTTTATGGTTAATGAATTAAAGAAAATATTCCTTGCAGGAATTGGTACAGCTGCTGTTACTTATGAAAAAGCATCCAAACTTGTTGATGAAATGGTTGAAAAAGGCAAGTTAACTGTTGATGAAGGTAAAGAACTAACAGAGGAACTCAAACAGAACATTAAAAACAAAAAAGATGGAATGATGCCTATAACCAAGGATGATTTAAATGAACTTGGGCTAGTTACAAAGGATGATTTGTATGAACTGAAAGAAAGATTAAACAGGATTGAAGATACTTTATACAATAAGGATGAAGAATAGCTTATTAGGGTGTTGTTAAAAATTAACAACACCCTTAAATTTTCCTGTTTTAATTGACAACATTATATTATGAGTTTAGAATTACTTTGACTATTAACTTTTGTGAGGTTTAAAATGATTAAGTTTTATAACAGGATTACAAAACAATATGAAGTTGAAAAGGTAGCTGGGGAAAAATATTTGAACTGGACCTATTCATCCCCCATAGGCATGTCCTTTTTAGAGCTTCTTGTGAAAAAAAAGCTTTTTTCGAAAATATATGGTTATACCTGTGACAAACCTTCCAGTGTGAAAAAGATAGCTCCTTTTATAAAAGAGCTTGATATAGATATGGCTGAATCATTGGATGATGAATCCAGATTTAAATGTTTTAATGATTTTTTTATAAGAAAGCTTACTAATAATGCCAGGCCAATAGCAAATGAACCTGATTCCTTTATTTCTCTAGGGGACGGAAGGCTTCTTGCATATGAAAATATTGACCTTGATAATATAGTTCAGGTTAAAGGCTTTAACTACAGTCTTAAAGAGCTGCTGAAAGATAGTAAAACTGCTGAAAAATATAAAAATGGAACTTGTTTGATATTAAGACTTTGTCCTACTGATTACCATAGGTTTCATTTTGTGGACAGCGGAATTTGTGAAAAAACTAATGCAATCAATGGAGATTACTATTCTGTAAATCCTATTGCCTTGAAAAGAATTCCTGAATTATACTGCAGGAATAAAAGGGAATGGTGCACCTTCCATTCAGACAACTTTGGAGATATTTTATATGTGGAAGTTGGGGCTACCTGCGTAGGTACAATAGTTCAGACCTACAACCCAGAAGGAAGAGTTGAAAGGGGCAGTGAAAAAGGCTACTTCAAGTTTGGAGGTTCCACTGTTATTATGTTCCTTGAAAAGGACAAGGCTATAATTGATAATGATATAATATCTCAAACAAATCTAGGTTTTGAAACCAAGGTGAAAATGGGTGAAAAAATTGGTACAAAGCTTTAAGCTTTGTACCTTTATTTATTGAAATAGGCCGGCATGTTCACCACTATAAATTTTGCTGTTTTATTTGTGTAGTTAGCCCAATTATGTGGAACTGTGGAATTATAATGGGCAGAATCCCCTGGGAAAAGCTCATACTCCTCATAATCAATTGCAAGGGTTAGAATTCCTTCAAGTACATATACAAATTCTTCACCTTCATGAGGGTATATATCCACGGGCTCCTCACTTTTGTTCGGAAGAAGTTCTATAAGTCTTGGAAGCATTTCCTTGTTTCCAACTTCATTTGTCAGGTGATAAATTATAAATCCTGAGTCCTGCACCTGAAAAACTTCTTTTTCATAACTTCTAAGGATATATTTTTTAGATCTTCTTGGGTTCGAAAAGAAATAAGATAAATCCACTTCCAAAACTGCTGCTATCTTTGAAAGGGAATCAGTAGCTACTGCAGTTAATCCTCTTTCCATCTGGGATAAGAACCCTATTGAAAGATTTGTCTGCTCACTTAGCTCTTTAAGTGTCATTTTCCTGCTATTTCTAAGCTCCTTAACCTTGCTTCCGATATCTATATTCATTAGCTGACCTCCATATAAAAATAGATGTATAAAAAAATTATACATCTATTTTATCATACTGAATTAATTATTTATACAGGCATAGATATGCAGTTTCCACCTCTACAATAAGTTGAAATTTTTCATTGGCTTCCACCACAAAAACATCATCTTTTCCATAGCTTTTGAATTCTGCTTCTCCTGGGAGTTTAACCTTCATTAAGCCGCTTACTATTTTCATATGCTCCTGCTTAGATGTGCCAAATTCATATTCACCTGGAGCCATAACTCCAACGGTTGCCTCTCCATCATTTCCATTGAAAGCTATGGATACTACATTCCCATCAAAATAAGTATTGCATTTAAACATTGTACTTCCTCCTATTTGCTCATTTTTGCAGATTTATTCATACATTCCTTTACACACTTTATTACTGCATGCCTGAATCCTTCTTCTTCAAGTACAGCTACAGCTTCAATAGTTGTTCCACCTGGGGAACATACCATGTCTTTCAATTCCCCTGGGTGTTTTCCAGTTTCCAGCACCATTTTTGCAGAACCTAAAACTGCTTGAGCTGCAAACTTGTAAGCCTTGTCTCTTGCCATTCCACCAAGCACTGCAGCATCTGCCAAAGCTTCAATAAACATGAATACATATGCAGGCGAGGATCCGCTTACACCAATTACACTGTCAAAGAGATATTCCTGAATTTCTTCTGCCTTACCGAAGCTTTCAAATAACTTTTTTACGAACTCCATTTCATCTACAGCAACATTGTTGTTTTTGCACAAAGCAGCCATTCCTTCATTTACTAGTGCAGGAGTGTTTGGCATGGCCCTTACTATTTTAGCAGGCTTCCCAAGAACTTCCTGAAGACCCTCTAATGACTTTCCTGGGGCTATGCTTATTATTATTTTGTTCTCTGTTACATATTCCTTAATCTGCTTTAATACTGGTTCATAAACATTTGGCTTAACAG
Organism: Solirubrobacterales bacterium; assembly: GCA_050261915.1. GTDB lineage: Bacteria > Bacillota > Clostridia > Clostridiales > Clostridiaceae > UBA699. The sequence continues at coordinate 46,768 of JBLNDT010000070.1, read as the reverse complement.
CAAGAATAATAACATCGGATTTTTCCACAAGTTCAATTGAATCGGTAGTTACTTGTGTTTTATATTCTCCAGCTATAAAATCAAGCTTTTTCTGGTCCAAATCTGACACTATAACATTATTGCTTTCTACTAAACCTGATTTTATAATGCCTCCTATCATTGCCTGCCCCATGTTACCTGAACCAATAAATCCTATTATTTTTCCCATGTCCACAACTCCTTAAAAATATATTTAGTTAAAGCTCTGCTCTGTTCTGTTTATTATTTCATCCTGAAGCTCCCTATCCAGATTGTTGAACAAGTCGCTATACCCTGCAACCCTTACAATGAGGTCGTTATATTCATTAGGATTTTTCTGAGCATCCAACAGAACTTTTCTATCAATAACATTAAACTGTATATGATGGCCATCCATGCTGAAGTAAGATCTTATAAGTGCAGCAAGGTTTTCAAGTCCCTGATCTCCTTCCAGTGCCCATGGAGTAAACTTCTGATTTAAAAGGGTTCCACCGGTTCTTAAATGATCCATTTTCGCTGCGGATTTTATTACTGCAGTAGGACCTTTTCTGTCTGCACCCTTTTCAGGTGAAATTCCCTCTGATACTGGTTTCCCTGCCAGCCTTCCATTAGGAGCCGCTCCCATTACTGAACCAAAATATACATGACAGGTGGTTGGAAGCATATCTATTCTGTAGCAGCCACCCTTCATGTTCTTCCTTCCATTTACTTCATCATAGAATGCATTGAAGGCTTGAAGCATAATTTCATCCGCATAGTCATCATCATTGCCATACTTTGGAGTTTTATTTGAAACCATGTTATATATTTCTTCATATCCCTGATAATTATTGTTCATGGCTTCCATTAGTTCTTTCATTGAAAATTTATTATTATCATATACATTATACTTTATTGCAGCTAAACAGTCACTTATTGTTCCAATACCCACACCCTGGATGTAGTTTGTATTATATCTTGCTCCCCCAGCATTATAGTCCTTTCCGTTCTTAATGCAATCGCTGGTAATAACAGAAAGGAAAGTTGCAGGCATATGTTCTGCATAAATTTTTTCAATAACATTGTTTCCCTTAACTTTAATATCTACAAAATGATGAAGCTGTTTTTTGAAAGCCTCAAAAAATTCATCATAGGTTTTGAAATCATAAGCATAACCGAGTTCTAGTCCAAGCTGTTTCTTTGAATTTTTGTCAAAGCCGTTGTACATTGTGAGTTCTAGAATTTTAGGTATATTAAGATATCCTGTTAAGATATATGCCTCCTTACCAAAGGCTCCTGTTTCAACACAACCGCTTGCTCCCCCTTCTCTTGCATCGGTGATAGCTTTTCCAGCACGAAGAAGCTCCTGGATTATTGCATCAGTATTGTACATTGCAGGCTGCCCCCAGCCTTTTCTTGAAACATCACAGGCCTTTTTCAAAAATGCATGTGGTGTTTTTTTGCTTATCTGTACGTTAGAACTTGGCTGAAGCAGCTTCATTTCATCCATTACCTCAAGAATTAGATAGCTTACCTCATTAACTCCATCAGAACCGTCAGATTTTACTCCTCCTGTATTAAGGTTTGCAAAATCCGTATAGGTACTGCTTTCCTTTAAAGTTATTCCAACCTTAGGTGGCGCAGGCTGATTATTAAATTTGACCCATAAACATTCCAGTAGTTCCTTTGCCTTTTCTCTTGTAAGGGTACCCTCCTCTATTTCTTTTTCATAAAATGGATTCAGGTGCTGGTCAAGTCTTCCTGGGCTCAATGCATCCCATGGATTTAATTCTGTAGTAACACCTATATGCACAAACCAGTACATTTGAATTGCCTGCTGGAAAGTTTCAGGTTTATGAGCAGGAACCACATCGCAATTTTTTGCTATCAGAAGCAGTTCTTCCTCCCTTGCAGGGTTTGTTTCTTTAGCCGCCATTTCCTTTGCCAGTTCAGAGTATCTTTTTCCAAGGGCTATTATTGCATCGCAGCTTATATCCATTGCTTCCAGCTGAACCTTTTTATCATAAGCTTCCCTGTCATCATAATAGTCTAATGCATCTATGGCTGCTTTTATATCTTCTTTAAAATCAAGGAATCCCTTTTTGTACATCTTTCCATCAGCAACAGTATGCCCGGGGCCTCTTTGTTCCATAAACTCAGTGTACATTCCGCTTTCATAACAGTCCTTCCATTCAGGAGTCATCCTGTCCAGTATGAGCTTTCTTAATGAACGGTTTTTCCAAAATGGAATTATTCTTTCTTCTTGAATTTTCTTAGCCTCATCGCTTACCTTAAAAAATATTCTTTCACGCTGATCCATAACTTCCATGTCTTCTATTGTATGGCAGCATAGTTCTGGGAAGGTTGGAGCTGATTGAGGTTTTTCTCCCTTTTCACCAACTATGAGCTCATCATCATTGATGCATATGGTTTTGTTCTCAAGAATGTGTTTAAAGGTCAGTGCTCTTAAAATAGGGGTTTCCATTACCCCTGCATACTTTTCATAGGCATCTGTAAGAAGTACAGCCCTTTCAATTGATAGTGTTGAAACAGCCTCCACGCTTTGTTTTCTAAGTCTTCTGATTCTTTCATTCATTCCTCTTTCCATGATTACCCTCCTATTTTTGTAATATATCCATTTTTTTCAAACATTTTTTTCAGTTCATTCATTCTTTCATCTGAAGGCTTCTTCATAAATTCACCTTCATATATTTTCAGAAGCCTGTCATATTTGTTCTTTGCTATATCATGATAAGGTAGAAGATTCACCTTGTTTATATTTGTACAGTTAATAAATTTCAGTATGCTTTCCATATTTTCATCATTATCATTAATTCCCCCTATAACGGGAATTCTTAAGTTTATATTTGCCCCTCTTTCTGAAAGCTTAATAAGATTTTCAAGTATTAGCTCATTTCCTGTTCCCATATACTTTTCATGAAGTTCACTATCCATGAGTTTAATGTCATATAAAAAAACATCTACATAATCAATTATTTTTTCATAGTTATCAAAGGGAACATGGCCGCAGGTGTCTACTGCCACAGAAACCCCCTGTTCTTTGCATCTTTTAGCAAGAGCAGCCAAAGTATCAATCTGACACATAGCTTCACCTCCAGAAAAGGTAACCCCCCCCTTGGACTGATCGTAAAATACCTGGTCCTTTTGGATTTCTTTGATTATTTCACTGTTTTTTAATTCTTCTCCAACCAACCCCCTGGCATTGTTTATACAATAATCTATACATTTTCCACAGCTAGTGCATTTGCTTAAATCGTTAATAACTTCCCCCTTATTAATGCTTATTGCCCCACTGCTGCAGTGTTTAACACACCTTCCGCAATCTGTGCATTTATCTGTGCTTATCATAATTTCCTTATTAAAGCTTTGGCTTTCCGGGTTATGGCACCACAAGCATTTTAGCGGGCAGCCCTTGAAAAACACAGTAGTTCTAATACCTGGACCGTCATGAATTGAAAATTTTTGTATATTAAAAACAAGCCCCATTAATATCCCCCCATATTTAAGTAATCCTAATTTTCAATATACTCTTCTAAAAAGAATTTTTCAACATTAATTTCATATTTGTGAAATTGCTGATATATATTTCACGATTTATCAGAGTGCATTAAGTGTTTTGTTGCTTATTCGTGAAATCAAGATAATGTATTTCACCAAATTAAAAAAACAGCCCAAAGGCTGTTAATTTGTAATTATTTCATCTACTCTTATATCATTTTCTTCCATGGGTACTAAATCAAGTACCTGAAATTTATAAGCAAGTGCTACTTTCTTTACATTACCCTTCAATAAGGTCAGGAATCTGTCATAATAGCCTCCACCATATCCAATACGTCCCCCATTTTTATCAAAGGCGGCACCTGGCATTATTACCAGGTCTATATCTATAGGACTTATTTCCCTGCAATACTCCTTGGGTTCCAATATGCCGTAGTACCCCTTCTGCATATCTTCAAAATTGTTAATTTTATATGCCCTCATACCTTCTTCTTTTGAAATGACCTTAGGCACATATATATTTTTGCCCTCTTTAATTGCATTTTTTATTATTTTATGAGTATCTACTTCACTTCTAAAACTTACAAAAATAAAAATATCCTTTGAATTTTTATAAAAATCCGTACTAATTACTCTTTCAAAAATAATTTCGTCCCATTCACTTTTCACCATGTCACTTATATTATCTCTTTTCATAAGAATGTTTTTTCTTATATCAGCTTTATTCATACTTACTCCTTAATTACTTATTTCTGAAGAATATATATCTGAAATCTCAAGATTTATTTTTTCTATAGGGCTTGTTTCCTTTCTCGTAGTAAAATTACTACATTAATAAATATTGTATCACATGTCCCCTTATAAAAAACTATCATAATACCAAAAAATTAAACCCCAATGCACAAATTGCCGGGGTTTAAAATTGAATCTCTTATGTTTCAAGACGGTCTAATATTTCCTGCAGCTTTTGTGCATGCAGAGCTTCATCTTCAGCAAACTGTTTAAATACACATATGGCTTCATGATCCTTAACATCCTTTGCATACTGCTGAAAATCCCTTACATTTTCCTGAGTATCCAGAAGCTTTTGTTTAATTATGTCCTTAGTGTCCAATCTCATTTTCATCACTCCCCGGGAATAGTTTTCCCTAAAATTTTATATGTGTATTTTTAACTTAATACTTATGTTTTATACAATAAATACTAATTTCCCTTTTATATTGACATAATTAAATTTTAAAGATAACATAAAATCATCTAAAATATAAAGGTGGAAAGCAAATGATATTGGTAATAGACGTAGGTAATACAAACATAGTTTCCGGAGTTTTTTCCGATGGAAAGCTTATTGCAGACTGGAGGATGTCCACAGATTCCAGAAAAACAGCTGATGAGTATGGCATTGCCTTCAAGCAGCTTTTCAGACATTACAGCCTTCAGGTTTCGGATATGGCTGGAGTTATTATTTCATCGGTAGTGCCTACTGTAATGTATTCATTGGAACATATGGTAAGAAAATATTTAGGCCTTAAGCCTCTTATAGTGCAACATGGAGTAAAGACAGGAATTAATATAAAGTATGACAATCCAAGATCCCTTGGAGCGGACAGAGTTGTAAATGCAGTAGCAGGGCTTGCTCTTTATAAAAGAGCTCAAATTATAATTGATTTTGGTACAGCTACCACCTTCTGCGCCATAACAGCTTCAGGAAGTCATCTTGGAGGCACAATCTGCCCTGGATTGAAAATAACTGCTGAAGCCCTGGCAGAAAGAGCAGCCATGCTGCCGAAAATAGAGCTTGTAAAACCTCCAAAGACTATATGTAAAAACACCGTAGCAAGCATACAGTCAGGTTTGATTAATGGATATGCGGGCCAGGTAGTATATATTGTAAATAAAATCAAGGAAGAAATGATTCAGCTTGGAGAAGAAGAACCTCTTGTAGTTGCCACAGGAGGCCTTGCAAAATTAATAGCTGCTGAAACCTCCTGCATTGATGTAATAAATCCAACTCTAACCTTGGAAGGTCTTAGAATAATTTATGAAAAGAATAAATAAAAGCACAAATGTGCTTTTATTTTTTTTCCTGTGCTTTAATTAAATTTAGCAAAACCAGATTAACAGGAGTTTCAACTTTGTACTTTTTTCCTTCTTTTACAATTGCCCCATTAATAGTGTCTATTTCAGTTTTTCTGTTGTTTAATATATCCTGAAGCATGGAGGATTTGTTTTCTCTAGTTGCCAGTGCAACTGCCTTAACCTTGTTTACCATATCCTCCCTACTAAATTTAACTCCTGCCTTCTCTGCCACATTAACTCCTTCTACAACTGCCATCTCCATCAGCTCTTTTGTTTCTTCCATATTTAGAAGTTCCCCGTTTTGAACTTTAAGTAATGCAGTAAGAGCATTAATACCAACATTAACAATAAGCTTTGACCAAATCAGCTCCATAACATTTTGTGAAATAGTTGTATTAAATCCTGAATTGTTTAAAACCTCTGCTACTTCATCTATTCTTTTGTCATTTTTATTATTTACCCAGCCAATATGTGTTTCTCCAGCCCCACCATGTTTTACAACCCCTGGTGATACCATGGCTGCACCATGGGCTGTAGTTCCAGCAATTACATTATCTATATGAACATACTTTGATATTTTTTCTATATTCCCATATCCATTTTGGAGACTAAGCACTATGGTATCTTTTGATAATAAGGATTTGTTCATCTCCAAAGCAGTATCTGTTAAATATGACTTAACAAAAACTATTACAAGGTCTGCAAAACCTATATCCTTTGAATCACTTACTGCCTTTGGATAAACTTTTATGCTTTCATCCTTTTCAATGATACTTAATCCATTATTATTTATTTCATCAACATGCTGCTGCCATATATCAACTAGATAAACTTCCTCATTATACTTTGAAATATACCCTCCATAAAGACTCCCCATGGCACCTGCACCTATAATTGCTATCTTCATTAAAACCCCTCCATAGCACAAATATATTTTAATTATATAACAAAAGCACCCAAAAGGGTGCCCTTGAATTATTTTAAACTATCTTTTAAGTCATATAATTGAACTTGGTTTCTTCCTCCAAAATCTTGAACACTATCTGTTTTTTCAGTGGTTGTGGTTCCAGACCAGGTGCTTTCTGAAACAGCTTTTCCATTTGATTTTATCCAGCTGTAAATTTCGCTGTTTCCTTGGCCTCCACCACCACCGCCAATAATTGCATACCTTACCTGACCATCCTTAACCATTTGCTTAAATTGATCCAATGTAAGTATGTTGTCTGAGCCGCTGAAGCCTCCAAGGGTCATAACAGTTTCTCCATAATTAAGAATTATCTCTGTTCCATAACTGTTTGAAGATGGCACTGCCACCAGGTATTTTTCTGTGGTTCTATTTGCCTTTAGGTACTCCACCAGTTTTGCTGTTGAAGTGCTGTCACCTGAGGGCATTCCTCCCATGCCGCTTTTACTGGTTAAAAGACTAATACCTGCGGCTGGGAAGGTTCCTTGTGATTTGTAAAACATTGCAGCTCCTGACCATATAACAGGTGCTATTAATAATCCTGCTAAGGCTGCAGCAATAAATGACTTTTTGATTCTGTCACTAATATTTGTAGTTTTTATAAATTTAATGCCTATCAAGGCTGCTGAAGAACCAAAACATAATATTGTTACCGCTGCCATAATATATTTAACCATTGCTGCAGAGCTATAACTATATGAAAGTATCAAAAGCTGAACTGCACCTGTTGTTATAAAACCTAGTGGAAGTATCCAGGATTTCCATCCTTTTTCTTTGTAAAGCTCCCACATTGAAACCATTCCTATACCTGCTAATGATGCTATTGGAGCTGCCATCATGGTAAGGTAATATGGATGGAATAACCCTGTGGTAAAGCTAAAGTATATAAATTCTGGTATTAACCATGCTGCAAAAATTAGTATTGCCTGCTTTTTCTTGTTGTCCATATTAAATTTCATCTTTTCCTTTAAGGCTGCTGCTATTAAACCAAACATAGCCAATGGGAACATCCAAATTATTTGATCTGATAAACTGTTATTCAAAAATAACCTTGTAACACTGGAAGTTTCAGTTCCTCCAAAGGTTCCACCACCCATGCCCCCTTTGTTCCCATCTCTGCCATCAGCTGTTCCCGGTGGCATTTGTTCATCATGTTTCATATCTCCTGAATCTCCAGTGGGTGGAGTTCCTGATGGCGGAGTTCCTCCATTTTGCATTCCTGGATTATTTCCTGGCTGACCCATGTTATCCCCGGTGCTGCTTATACTGCTTTCCACAGTATTTGCAGTTTGCTTTTGCCCTCCATCCTTGTTGCTTGAACTTAAGCCTAGTCTCTCAAGTCCGTTGTGACCTATTACAAGTTCTATTACAGAATTGTTTGTACTGCTTCCAACAAAAGGTCTGCTGCTAGAAGGCACCATATCAACAATGCAAGCCCAGGAAAGGGATATACCAACTAAAATTACTGTTGCAGCAGCTAGATGTATTATCCTCTTTTTAATTGGAATTGATGTAGGCAGCAGATATACCATATATACTGCAGGAAGTATCATATATGCCTGTAGCATCTTAACATTAAATCCAACACCTATCAAAACCATGCATATAATAAGCCACTTTAATCTGCCGTTTTCTGCTGCTATGGATAATGCCCAGCATGCGAAAAGCAGTATCATCACAAGTATGTTGTCTATTGTGTTATTTCTGCTTACAGCTACAAAAACTGGAGTTGTAGCAAGAATAAGTGAGGATATTAATGCTGGTACATTTCCAAAGGATCTTCTTACAACTCTGTATAATACCCATACAGATATAACTCCTGCTATAGCCTGAGGCAAAAGTATGCTCCAGCTGTTAAACCCGAATATTCTCGCTGAAAGAGCCTGTATCCAAAAGCCTACCGGGGGTTTATCTATTGATACAAATCCGGATGGATCAAAGGCAACAAAAAAGAAATTGCTCCAGCTCATGGTCATACTCTTTACTCCTGCTGCATAATATAGGTTTGCAAAACCTTCAATATCCAGGTTTGTTATATTAAGTACTGCAGATATTGCTAGTATTAATACAATTGCGTAGTTTTCCTTCTTCATATTTTTTATTTTTATTTTCTTCATTGGCCTTCCCCCTAATTAAAAATCCAAAATTTATATAAAATAAAGTTGCTTATCTGAGCTATAAATGTAACCATAATTTTACTTACATAAATATTCAGCTCCATACTTTGAACCATAAATCTCATTGCAGTAAGTGTTATCCCAAGAGTAATTAGATTTACAAATAGAAACTGGATAAATTCAGATATTTGTTTCTTGCTCCTGTTTTTTTTTCTAAAGGTCCAATTTCTGTTTAATATAAAGCTGTTCATTATACCAAAACCGTATCCAGTTACCTGGCTAACAAGGTACCCCACCCCAAAAACTCCACTTACAATTGTAAACACAATAAAATCCAATAAGGTATTTGCTGCTCCAACCAAGGTGAATCTGCTCAAATGCTTAAGCTTTCCATAAAAAATGTAATCTATTTTCTTAACTGCCCACTGCATATCTATCAACCCTCTTATAATTTATTTTGCTTTCAATTATATATAAAGGTCTTCCTTTACTTTCATCTGAAATTCTTCCTATATATTCTCCCATAATTCCCATACAGCAAAACACCAATCCAAACATTATCATGTTTATAGAAAGAAATAGCCCTAAACTAAGATTGAATGAGCCATTTAGTACATTATTAATCACGGAAATAATCAACATAATAAAACCTATAAGACTTGTAACTGCACCTAAATACCCTGAAATAACCAAAGGTGCATGTGAAAATGAGGTTAATCCATCTAAAGCAAGCTTTATCATCTTTTTCAAAGGATACTTTGTTTCACCTGCAAATCGTCCTTGCCTTGAAAATTCCACAAAGGTTTGCTTATATCCAACCCAGCTCACAAGTCCTCTTACATACCTGTTCTTCTCTGGAAGAGAAGTAAGCGCATTGCATACCTTCCTGTCTATAAGCCTGAAGTCACCAGTATCCACTGGTATATCAACTGAGGTAATTTTTCTTAGAAGCCTGTAATACGCTGCAGCAGTGAGTTTCTTAAAGGCAGATTCACCTTGTCTTTTTGTTCTTTTTCCGTGAACTACTTCATATCCAGCCTTCCATTTTTCAAGCATTTTTATAATGACCTCTGGTGGGTCTTGAAGGTCAGCATCAATTACCACCACACACTTCCCATTGGAAGCATCCATACCAGCAGATATGGCAGCCTGATGCCCAAAGTTCCTTGAAAAATTCACAAGGGTAATTTTATCATCCTTTTTACAAAGGTCTTCTATTTTATTTCTTGATGAATCCATGCTTCCGTCATTTACGAATATTATTTGATAAGTTTCCTTTGCTCCATCCATAACCTCTTTTAATCTTTTGTAGGTTTCATCAATTACTAACTCCTCATTGTAAACCGGTACCACTACAGAACATGTTATTCTGCTTATCACATAAATCACCTCACCTTTATTTCTGTTTTTATTCTATACAGAAAATGTTGCATTACAGTCAAGATGATGTGTGAACTTTGTGTGATATAAAAAGGCAAATGCCATTATGACATTTGCCTGGATTTTAATTATTTAATTCAACAAGTATAGTTTTCCCACTATTTTTATCATCAGTAATTCTTAAAAGCACATAGTTATTATATCTTCCTATTATTGATACTGAAGAACCTTTATCAAGTTTTTCATCCCAAACCTTAATAAAGCTCCCCTTTCTAATATCATATATATACCTATTATCATTCCCATTGTCATACCAGGAAAGATATTTATCATCCAGCTTAATTATCCCCTTATTAATTTCAGGAGTATTCTCCTTCCCTGCATATATTGAAGAATCCTTATTTACAATGGAGGTCCATTTTTTATCGCTTATATTTAGTATCCCTATTTCCAAAGGATTAATGCTGCTGGAACTTGGCAGTGCATGGATAGCTGCAATTTTATCACCATAAATTGAAAGCTGGTTGAAAGTATCATTTGAAGTTAACTGCTGCACATTCCCTGAACTAATATCTGATACGTATATATCGGAAATATCTTTAGGTTCCCCTTCATTAATATGTTTTAATTTACACCAAACAATATAATTATCGCTTATATCACAATCCGTAAGAACCTCCGTATGGGTTGTATCACTTTTATCAATAACCTTTTGCATTTTCCCCTTAAGATCATAGGATACTATTTCTGTTATTGCTTTACCGTTTTCCTCAAAAGCCTTGGTGTAAGCTAGTATATTCTTTGAGGAAATTGCAAGGTTATTAGGCGTGAAGTTGAAAAGCTTGGAGCTGTTTTTAGATGTGAAATTTGTTTTATCAATTACTGTTTCTTCACCAGTGGACAAATTTTTAGCAATCATCTGCCATTCTTTAGGTGTATTTTCTCCAGCAGCTGGAGGAGTTTCACTTTCTGTCCAAACAAGCCACTCTGAATTACAAACCACACTGTTAATAAAATTACCCTTGTTGTATGGAGCTGCAATTGAGGTTAATTTTTTATCTGCTAAAGAATATTTATATATATTTTTCCAGTCCGTTTTTACCCCTATGAAGTCAGCTTTATTAATACACCCATAAATAATAAAGTCATTTGGTACCTCATAGGTTTTGTTGCCAGAATTCCCACAGCTTGTACAAAATAAAATAGTTATTAAAACAATTATAATGCTGTAATATTTCTTCACCTTCTTCAATTCCTTTCAATTATTGCCAATATACTACATTATAATTATTTTATCTAATTCCTGTCAATATATGTATCTAAGCATGCTAAAAGACCAGGTTTTCACCTGGCCATTCTTAATCATATATTGGATATTTAATTATAAAGCTTACCCCATTTTCACGGTTTACAGCAGAAATCTCTCCTTTATAAAAGTCGGTTATTTTCTTTGATATGGCAAGCCCAAGTCCAAAGTTACCTTTTTTCTCTTTATAGAAATTGTCAAATATTCTATTTAAGCTTTCCGGTTTTATATTAGGACCATCATTGAAAATTTCAATTTCCGCAAAATTTCCTGATTTTCTAAGGGATATCTTTATTGTTTCATTGGCATACCTTAGACCATTATCAACTATATTTTCAACAGCCACCTGTATTTTGTCCAAGTTTCCAAAAGTACTTAAATCATCTATGTCTATTTCCCAATGTATCTTGTTATTTACCGTTTCAAATCTATCCACAATGTGGATAAGTAAACTCTTAAGATTTACTTTCCCATTGTCGCTGTTGTTTTCAAGCACATAGCTCAATGTGTTAAGATATAACAGGTGATTGATTTTTTTCTGAAGCCTTATAGCTTCATCCCTTATTATCTCAGCATTTTTTTCAACAGATTCAACATAAACCCCTTCTACAATTGCTTCCGCATGACTCATAATTACCATAACCGGAGTTTTTAAATCATGGGATATGCTCTGAAGAAACATTTTTTCTTCCTTATCCGCGTGCTTTAGTTCCTCCTGCATCATATTCATTGAATTTGCAAGCCTTCCGATTTCATCTTCAATTTCAACTACTATAGGCTGCTTCCAATCCTTATGTGCAATTCTCACAGTGTATTCCTCAAGTTCTTTTAAAGGTTTTGAAATTCTGTTTGCCACAACCTTAGCTGTTATAAATCCTATTGCTATGAAAAGAATTCCTATAAGCATCATAAAGTACAATATGTCATTATCCTGCACCACAGGTACATAGGTCACAAGATATTCCTTATAGACACCTGTAGTATCTGTGATTGAGCTTATTACAAAAATATATTTCATATTTTTATAGGATTGTGTAAACTGCACTGCGCTCATTTCAGAACCATTTATATAACTGCTCATCCAATTTTTAACATCCATTCCCTCCACATTACTCATAGGAGGGGGCAGTATATCATCTCCATCTGGATATGGATCTAAATTTTTTTTGTTCTTCCCAGTGATAATTTTATTGTTTTTAGAATCAAGCTTTACGATAAAAAAATCTATTCCCTTTAAATTACGCATTTCGTTAAACTTGTTTGATTGGTCGTAATAACCGTTGGAATTAACCATCATACTATGTGTAACCTTCAAATCCTGAATCTTTGAATTTTCATCATAATTTCTATAAGCCAGGAGATAAAACAGTGAAATACCCATTATAATTACAAGTATAACTATAGTAAAGGTTGTCCATATCCTCATAGTTAAGGATTTAAATTTTAATTTCATCATAATCTTGGCACCAGTTTATAACCATACCCATATACTGTGTCAATACTTAGTTTATCCATTTTCTTTCTAAGTCTCCTTATAGTATCGTCTACCACCCTGTCAGAGCCAAAATAGTCATCCCCCCATACATAATCAAGTATCTGTTCTCTTGATACCAGGTTATTTCTGTTTTCAACAAAATATATAAGAAGCTCAAATTCCTTGTTTGTAAGTTGAAGTTCCTTATCTTCAAAATATACAGTTCTTTGCTTTTTACTTATGATATATCCGGAAATATTCAAGGTTTTATCTAGCAGCTCTTCATTATCTTTTCCATATATTCTTTCCACTAGTTTATTTGTTCTAATAATAAGCTCCCTTGGAAGAAAGGGTTTTGATAAATAATCATCACTTCCAAGCTCCAATCCAACAACCCTGTCCAGTTCTTCATTTCTTGCGGACATAAAAATAACAGGGGTTTTCTTGTTATTTTCCTTTATGGCTTTAATTAACTGGTATCCGTCAATATCCGGCAGCATTATATCCAGCAGCCAAATATCGGGCATATCCTTTATCTTTGCCATTGCTGAATTTCCATCAAAAAAGGTTGTCACTTCATATCCTTCTCTTTGCAAATACTTTTCCAACAGTATATTTAAGCTCTTTTCATCTTCTACTAGATAAACACGCAAAATTATCACCCCATATTACATTATATTTACTATAATATCACATGAATGTGGAATTTTTTTATATAAAATGTGTGATAATAATGTGAATTTAATGATTTTCTATAAATTTTTCAAGCTCCCCATGCCATTCATCCGGTTCAAAGGTTCCTATTTCAGTATCTTCTCCAAATAGGAGGTCTAAAATATATCTGGGCTTTTTCCCCCCAATATGCATTGACTTTATGCAGGAAACACAATAAACCACCACGTTTTCCCTTGGCATTTCCTCTGCTCTCTTTTTCATCTGTTCCTTAACAACCTCCGCCGGCATTGCCCCATAAAAGCTGTCACCGCAGCATATTCCTTTTTTTCTTGTTTTTTCAGGCTCAACAACCTTTATATTCATCCTCTCCAAAAGCTTTCTTACAGCATTATGTACCCTTTCTTCATTCCGTGTGGGGCAGGCATCGTGAATGCTCATTTCCATCCCCTTATAATCAGGAAATGGGAAATCTGTTCTTTCACTTAGTACCTCCCAAAGAGATATGGTGGTTACTCCTTTGTAAAGCTCCCGAAACCTTCTGTCACATCCAGCACAGGTATTGATTACCCTTGTACCTTCTTTAAGACCTGGTTCATGCCTGCAGCATATAAGATGCTCAGGTATACTCCCTTCGTTTTCATTTAAATACTTCAAAACCTTTTGTCCTAGATGCTCCTTATAAATCACCAAAGCACAACCAGGTGCATATACTTGTTCCATATTAATTCCCCCTTCAAATTTATACAAACATATTTTACACAATATAATAATAAAAATCTTCTTGGATTTCACTATCATATTCTATATAAAAACATTCATTTCCTCAGGGTCCTTATGCTTTAAATCAATATGAAGGGTTCTACTTTGGTCACAGCTTGCAAGGAGCACATCTTTGGGATTTACATTGTTTTTTCTTAGTTCATTCATAAGCCAGTCTTCACTAAGTTTCATAAGTTTTAAATTTTTTTTCATTATCTCCCCGTCTATTATTAGATTTGAACAAAGACCTTGATAAACTATAGGCAAATTCAAATCTTCTTTTGTAGGATTCTGGAGGTTCGGTTTTTTTAAAAGACTGATTCTGCCGCTGGTTTCCAATATGGCAAACTCCACTTCCTCTATGTTAAATACATCTTTAATCCTTAGTTCCTCAAGAAGATCATTAATAGTGAATTTTGATTTTCTAAGATTTTTTTCAAGTATCTTGCCATTTTGTATTAATATTGTTGGAACTCCGTCTAAAAGCTTTCTTCCAAGGATGCTTTTTTCTGAAATAAAAGAAAGCACCAAAGGAAAAAGGGCCCATACAATCATACTTATTATTCCTTCATACAATGCTATGCTATTATCAAGGCAAAGATTTGCAGCAATAGAACCTATTGAAATTCCAACCACATAATCAAAATAAGTAAGCTGTGAAAGCTGCTTTTTTCCCATTATTCTTGCCAGGCAGAAAAGAACTGTTGCCGTTGCAAGGCTTTTAAGCCCTAAACTTAATAAATCAGCAGTAAGTTTCATAACAACACCTCATAAATAGTATCTTACAAATATGTGTTTTTATTCCTGAGGCATTCTTCATAATATCTACATTATTTTTATGTACAATATGCACATATATATTTCAGGAGGTGATCACATGATAGGTTTAGCTTTAGCTCAATGTATACATGCCTGTGGAGTTCATGGCCAGGCTTTGGCGGGTTGTATTTCAATGATGCTTGGAATGTAATTAATATAAAAAAATTAAGCGGAACCTGGGTTTCAGATTCCGCTTTAATTTTATTTACTTGATATCAGCTCTCCAATGTTATTAAAAAGGTTAATGCTTCCCTTACTATTCCATCCGTCACTGTCCAAATTTAGATTCCCATCCTCTTCTGCAATATTCACTTCAGTTTCTGCATCAAGGATATATCCTTCAGGAAAAACATAAGTCTTATTTTCTTCTTCATTTATCAGCTTCCACCCCGACATATCCTTATTATGTTCTGATGAATTTTTAATTACTAAAATATTTTGTTCCAAATCAATATTGGTAATTTTAATATCGCTTTCCTGAACATAATCTGCTAGGTTAACAGGATTATCATCAAAGTTAATATCATTACCATTACTTGTACACACTATGGTACCATTAATATCAGTCCTGAAAGTATTTATTTTATTATTATTAAGCCTTGTTAAAACTTCTGGTGCAGGTGGTCCCTTAAGGTGTCCTGCTCCTACAGATATTACTGCATACTTTGGATTAACCTTATCTAAAAACTTTTGTGAAGTAGATGTAAATACTCCATGATGCCCAACCTTAAGCACATCTGCAGATAAGTCATACCCTGCCTTTATCATACCTAGTTCATTACTTTTTACCGCATCTCCTGTGAAGAGAAAGCTATTTTTTCCATAGGTAATCTTTAATACTATTGAATATGTATTTAGGTCGTTAGGATCCGTGTTCACCGGTCCAACTATTGTACATACGGCATCCCCAAGCTTAAAGCTGCTTCCAACTACTGGGGTTGTTACAGTTATTTTCTTATTCTGAAGTACAGTCATTAAGTTATCAAAAACCTTTGTATAGTCGGTAGCCTTAGGCATAAGTACCTTTCCCACTTTAAAGCTGTTTATTATTTCTCCAAGGCCTCCTATATGATCTTCATGGGGATGAGTGCCAATTACATAATCTAAATGATTTATTCCTAGTGACTCAATGTAATTCTTTATCATAGGACCATCTGAGTCATAGCCTCCATCAATTAACATAGTAAATTTACCTTGTTGAATCAATATGGAATCTGCAAGTCCTACATCAATAAAGCTTATTTTTATGTTCCCATTTACACCATTGGAAGGCTCTACAATTGTTTTACTTAATGGTACTGCAGGAGTTACCTGACCATCCCAGTACCCGTTATCTCCTATATGGGACCAGCCCTTTGAATCCACAACCCACATGGCAGTATTTGCAAGATATCCATTGTAAATATACCCTAAGCCCTTTGAGTCTATTGCCCAGCCCTGCTGAACCAGGTAACCCTCTTTTATGTACCGCCAGCCCTCAGGTGCTTTTGCCCAGCCTTCCTGAAGCATATATCCATCCTTGATGTACCGCCAGCCTTCTGAATCCTTTACCCAGCCTTCATTTAGAACTCTTCCGTCCTTAATGTAGAACCAGCCTTTTGAATCATTAGCCCAACCCTGGTCCATCAAATATCCATCCTTGATATAACAACTAAACCCACTTGTATCCTGCACCCATCCGACCTTTAGGATTGTGCCATTTTTAATATAACACCAGCCCTTATAATCCTGTACCCAGCCTTCCTGAAGCTTTATACCTTCCTGGTAATAACTCCAGGTTCCATTTGAGCAATCCCAGCCCTGGTCTTTAGCATACACCCCAGTATTAATAAATATTATACTTGCAAATAATATGATTATGGCAAGCATCCAAGTCAAATGCCTTCTGAACAACGCAAATTCCCCCTAGTTCCATTTTAATACATATATACTATTCTTCATGAAAATTATATTCCCTTTAATAAATATATAAATTTTACATAAACTTACGCAAAATGCCATGAAGCTTATTGCTTCATGGCAAATTAAGAGGGATATTAGATTATTTCGCCTTTAAACTTCACCGCATCTTACAAGGAGAGCATTCCATTTTTTATCCACATCTGCCTGTAATTCTGCAATCAAATGTTCATTGCCAGGCTTGAACAGATGTTTAAATCTTCCCTGAGGTTTTAAGAATGCTTCTATTGGAAGTTTTTCTTTTGGTTTGTAGCTTAGTTTCCACTCTCCATTTATAACTTCAAATAGTGGCCAGAAACATGTATCCACGGCAAGTCTGCATATTTCCATAAGATCCTCTGACTCATATCTCCATCCTCTTGGGCATGGTGCAAGCACGTTTAAGAATGCTGCTCCCTTTGTATAAATTGCTTTTTCAGATTTTTCATGAAGATCTTTGAAGTTTCCCATAAATGTAGTCTGAGCTACGTATGGCACATTGTGAGCTACTATTACCTGGGTTAAATCTTTTCTTGATTGTTTCTTACCATTACTTTCTGAACCTACTGGTGTTGTTGTTGTATCAGCATACTGTGGAGTAGCTGAGGACCTTTGTATACCTGTATTCATGTACGCTTCATTGTCGTAACATACATAAACCATATCATGTCCTCTTTCCATTGCACCAGATAATGACTGGAATCCTATGTCGTAAGTACCGCCGTCACCTCCAAAGGCTATGAACTTAAACGTTTCATTGATTTTTCCTTTTCTTTTCATTGCATTATATGCAGCTTCAACTCCCCCGCAGGTAGCCCCTGCATTTTCAAATGCAGTATGCACAAAGGAATCCTTCCATGCAGTATATGGGTAAAGGTTTGTGGAAACCTCAAGACAGCAGGTTGCACTTGTAATAACTGCATGATCTTCTGGCTTTAGTGCCCTTAAAACTCCTCTTACTGCAACTGGAGCTCCGCATCCCGCACACATTCTATGACCTCCGGTTAATCTATCCGGTTTATTCATTTCTTCTTTAAAATTGTAACTCATTACTGCACCTCCTATCCTCTAACACCTAAATATCTATAAGTTTCTTCTGCTTTTCCGTCCTTAACAATAACATCAAGGTCACTAAACACGCTTTCTATTTCATTGGTTCTTACATCTCTTCCGCCTAAGCCATAGATGTAGTTAACCATAACTGGTCTTGTTTCTGCATCGTAAAGAGCTGATCTTACTTCTGCAAATAACGGACCACCTGCTGCTGAGAAGCCTTCAGCCTTGTCCATTACAGCAACTGCTTTAACATGCTTTAAAGCTTCCCTTATTTCCTTCATAGGGAATGGTCTGAACACTCTTACCTTAAGAAGTCCAACTTTTTTACCCTGTGCTCTCATAGCATTAACTACTGCCTTAGCTGTTCCTGCTGTTGAGTTAATTAAAACCACTGCAGTTTCAGCATCCTCAAGCTTATATCCTTCAAATAATCCATATTTTCTTCCTGATATCTTTTCAAATTCATCAGCTATTTCAAGGATTACCTTCTTTGCATTTATCATGCCTTCTGCCTGATGTCTCTTATGTTCTATATAATATGATGTTGTATCGTAAGTACCATAGGAAATCTGTCTTTTTGCATTTAGCATAAAGTCTTCTGGTTCATATTCTCCAACAAAGCCTTTAACCTTATCATCTTCAATAAGTTCAATGTTTTCTACTGCATGGCTTGTGATAAATCCATCTTGACATACCATTACAGGCAGCATAACATCAGTGTGCTCTCCTATTCTAACAGCTTGTATAAAGTTGTCATAAGCTTCCTGATTGTTTTCGCTGTATATCTGAATCCAGCCTGAATCTCTTGCTCCCATGGAATCACTATGGTCATTATTTATATTGATAGGTCCTGTTAATGCCCTGTTTACACATGCAAGCAAAATTGGAAGTCTTGCTGATGCAGCAACATAAAGCATTTCCCACATGAAAGCTAGTCCTGCAGAGGAGGTTGCTGTCATTGTTCTGGCACCTGCCGCTTCAGAACCTATACAAGCTGACATTGCACTATGTTCTGATTCTACCGGTACAAATTCTGTATCCACCTGACCATTAGCCACAAATTGTGAAAAATACTGTGGTATTTCAGTAGATGGTGTTATTGGAAAAGCTGCCATAACATCTGGGTTTATTTGTCTCATTGCTATAGCAATGGCTTCATTACCTGATACTCTTTCTCTAATTGCCATCATTCATCCTCCTTACTTATCTTCCTTTATAAAATCAATGGCATCAAAAGGACAAGCCTTAGCACATATACCGCAGCCCTTGCAATGCTTGTATTCAAACTCTCCTCTTTTGCTGTCCTTAACTTTTATTGCACTGTCAGGACATACAGGAACGCAGAGAAGACACTGTTTGCACTTTTCAGCCTTAAAAACCGGAATCATGGTTCTCCAGTCTCCTGTATTAAAGTTTTCAGCACTTCCGCTTTCATATATAATTCCACCTGGAGTAATATCCTGCCAGGTTATTTTCTCATCTATAAGTAATCCTTTTTTTGTTCTCATAGCCCTTTAACCTCCTCCATGGATCTCTTTAGAGCATTCATATTGTCCTTAACCACTTCAGGCTTAGTAGCAAATTTATGTGCAAAGGAAGCTTCCATATCTTTAATGAAGGTTTCTTCATCCATAATTCCGCTTACCTTAACAATTGCTCCAAGCATAGGAGTATTAGGAATGTTCTTCTTTAATGTTTCTTCAGAAATTCTTCCAGCTGCTATAGTACATACTTTACCCTTGTAGCCTCTCAAATATTTCTTAATATCCTCAGGAGACTTTTCAGTGTTAATTACAATGGCACCATTTTCCTTTAAACCTGCAGTAACATCAATGGATTCAAGCAAGGTTTCATCCACCACCACTACATAATCAGGTTCATAAATGTTAGAATGCACTGTCATTTTTTCAGTACTTATTCTGTTATAGGCAGTAATAGGAGCCCCCATTCTTTCAGGACCGTATTCAGGAAATCCCTGAACATAGCATCCTGTATTAAATGCTGCATCCGCAAGCAGCAGGGATGCTGTTTTTGCGCCCTGGCCGCCTCTGCCGTGCCATCGTATCTCGGTTAGTTTTGCCATCTTTATTCCTCCTTTATAATTTTGATATTTATAATAGCAAGTACTGTGCCAACAAAATATATGTTGATTTTCCAAGTTTTATGACTATTCTGTATATTTTTTTGTTAGAATATATGTTAGAATTAGTTGCAAAAGCATACAATTGTTAGAAAGGTAAACATATGAAATATTCGGATTTAATTGATAATGGGATATTAAGAACCATCCTTGACAATGCTAATGACGGAGTCAATGTAGTTGATACGTTCGGTAGAATTATATTTGCGAACAAGGTTTCAACAGATTACGCAGAGACAACTTTTGAGGATATGGAAGGAAAGTTGATAACTGACTACTATCCAAAGGCAGTTCTTCTTTCAGTGCTTGAAAACAAGGAGCCCATTAAGGATAAAAGAATTCATTACATAGGAAATAAAAAGTACGTGGTTAATTCATATCCACTATTCATAAAAGGTGTTTTTTCCGGAGCCTATTCTATTTTTAAGGATATAAATGATGTGGATGCCCTTAATAAAAAGGTTAAGGCCCTGGAGCTGCAGTTGTCCCTGAATTCAGTAGAGGCAGAACCCATGTCCATTATAGGTAAAGACAGCTCTCTAAAAAATGTGCTGAAATCTGCACAAAGGACAGTAGGTTCTCTTGCAGGCCCAAGACACTCAATAATAATAGGTGAATCAGGCACTGGAAAAACAATGCTTGCCAAAATGATTCACAACTACGCTGTTAATGTAGGGGCCTTAAATAAAAATGCCCCTTTTGTGGAAATTAACTGTGCTCAGTACACAAACTCTGATATTGCTGCTGTTGAAATCTTCGGCTCGGAGCAGGGAGCCTATACTGGTTCAAAGCAAAAAAAGGGGCTTCTTGAACAAGCCAGCGGAGGAATTCTTTTCCTTGATGAAGCCCATGCCTTAGAGCAGTATCAGAATATTCTGCTGAAAGCTGTGGAATCCGGAAAAATAAGACGAATAGGTGGAGTTAAGGAAATCAGCATAGATGTTATAATAATAGCGGCCTCTACTAAAAACCTTAAAGATGAGCTTCTTCCTGAACTATACCAGAGACTTGCCCAATATGAACTAGTGCTCCCTTCCCTGGCAGACAGGAGCATGAGTGAAAAAATAAACCTTCTTAATCATTTTGTTAAAAAGTATGAAGATGCTGTAATGCAGCTCCATAATATAAAATTCAAGGTAGACCTTACAGATTCTTGCAGGAATGCACTGCTTAAGGCCCACTACCCAAGGAACATAAGACAGATGAGGGATGTTATAAACATAAGCATTGATGCTGCTTCCCCCCTTATATCTGAAATACAGAAGGATGAGGAAATAATAACAAGGGTTGACCTTAATCACCTTCCCTTTGAATTCTTATCCTCAGATACAACAACAAGCACCCAGGATAAAATCTACATTGAAAACATAATTGATGAGCTAAGCTTAAAGGGTCTAGGACCAAGAAAAATATCTAAAAAGCTTAAGGATAGAGGCTGTAATATGGAATATTACCAGGTTGCATACTACCTTAAAAAGAAAAAATGACATAAAGGAGAAATATTCCACTTATGTCCACAAAACCCCTGAAGTGCTCTTCAGGGGTTAAAAATTCTTATTATAATGCTTCTAAAACTTCTCTTCCATGGGTATCTGGTTTAACCTTTGGGTAAACCTTTATTATGATACCATTCTCATCAATAATAAAGGTAGATCTCACAATTCCCATAGAAACCTTGCCATACATTTTTTTCTCCTGCCAGGCACCATAAGCTTCTATTACACTATGTTCCGGGTCGCTAAGAAGATAAAAGGGCAGATTGTTTTTAATTCTGAACTTCTGATGAGAAGCTGTGCTATCCCTGCTTATTCCTATGACCACAGCACCCTTTGCAAGTATCTCCTCATAAGCCTCCTTTAAACTTAATGCTTCTCTGGTACATCCCGGAGTGTTGTCCTTTGGATAAAAGTAAATAACCACCTTTTTCCCTTTGAAATCTCTTAAGGATATATCTTTTTCTTCATCATTTTTTAGAGTAAATTCCGGTGCTTTATCTCCCTCTTTTAACATAGGCACATCTCCTCCCAAATAATGATACTTTAATTATAACATAAACAAACACTGTAAATGTATCCCATTGACTTAGCAGCAAGGCAAGATTTACACTATAATTAATTGGGGTAAAAACGAATGATAAGGGGGATAAAAATGGATACTGAAAAAACTAAGGGTATCGTATATGCAATTGCCGCATATACATTGTGGGGATTTTTAACATTATACTGGAAGCTTATAGATAATGTATTTTCTATAGAGATCTTATCCAACAGAATTGTTTGGGCTTTCGTATTCACCATATTGATTATTGCAGTAACTAAACAGTGGGGTGAATTAAAAAATATTGTTAAGGATAAAAAACAAATGTTTTATATCTTTATTGCTGCAATTTTAATTGCAATTAACTGGGGTGTTTACATATGGGCTGTAAATGCAGATAAAATTGTGGATGCAAGCCTTGGATATTATATTAATCCACTTTTGGCGGTAGCTCTTGGAGTATTAATTTTTAAGGAAAAGCTTGATTTTTGGACATGGACTGCTATCCTGGTTGCTGCTATTGGTGTAATAATAAAAACTGTTGAATTTGGCAAAGTTCCTTGGATTTCTTTTGTTCTGGCTATTTCTTTCGCATTATATGGAGCAATCAAGAAATCAGTAAAGGCCAGTTCGATAGTAGGACTCACCCTTGAAACAGCAATACTTGCTCCAGTTGCTGCAGCATATATAGTATCAAGACACCTTGGGGGCATAGGGGCTTTTGATACCCAAGGCACATTGGTAATATCCATTCTTCTTGGTTCTGGAGTTGTAACTGCTATCCCGCTGCTGCTATTTGCAAGTTCTGCAAAAAGGATTCCATTGTCTTTGGTGGGATTAACACAGTATATTTCACCAACAATAAGTCTTATTATAGGTGTTTTTATGTACCACGAAGGTTTTACAAAGGTGGACATGATAGCCTTTTGCTTTATATGGGCAGCTTTGGCTATTTATTCTGCTTCACAAATGGGTTTTGTTAAAAATAAAATTGATATTGAGCAAGTAAGTTAATTTAAAAATTTCTTTGCAATAAATTTTAAAGCATAGTATCTTTGTTACAAACAAGTTATTAGTTTTTTTAGGAGGCAAAGAAAATATTATGGATTTTTTAATTGAAAATTTACCCGAATATCACATTGCTTACATAAGACAAACTGGTCCCTATGGAGGGAATAATGTACAGGTTATGGAAAACTTAAAAAAATGGGCTGGGGAACACAACTTATTTAATGAGGACTCAATAATTCTTGGAATTGCTCAGGATAATCCTGAAACCACTAAACCGGAAAATTGCCGTTATGATACCTGTATAGTAGTTGCAAATGACATTTGTAAAGCTGACAATTATGTACAGGAAGGCATTTTACCTGGTGGGAAATATGTTGTTTTTAAAATTAATCATACAGCGGAAGCTGTTAGAGATGCCTGGATAAATATCTTTCCGGAATTAGTAAAACAATGTTGTGAATTTGATGGTTCAAGACAAATTATGGAAAGATACGTCGTTAAAATGGTAAATAATCACCTTTGTGAAATCTGTGTGCCAATAAAATAACATAAAATGCTGTACCTAATTGGTACAGCATTTTTATACTTCATCCACCATCCTATAACCTACCCCTACCTCAGTTAAAATATACTTAGGTTCAGCTGGATTTGTTTCAAGCTTTCTTCTTATGTTTGCCATATTAACCCGAAGCGCCTGCACCTCATTTACGTAGGGACCCCACACCTCTTTAACAATAAAATCATGCGTTAACACTTTTCCTAAATGCATGGAGAGCAAACATATTATTTTATATTCTATAGGAGTAAAATGTATAACCTTTCCATTTACTGTTACAAGGCGCTTAATGTAATCAACTTCTAAATCTCCAACTACTATCTTTTCTAACTCATTTAACTTACTATTTGCTTTTTTATTAACATGCTTTAGGGCATTTCTTATCCTGGCAAGAAGCTCTGCAGTGCCAAAAGGTTTAGTTATATAATCATCTGCACCAAAGTCCAAAGCTTCAACCTTTTCTCTCTCATGCCCCCTGGCTGATACTACAATTACAGGAATGTCAGACCACTGTCTTATGTTTTTTAATACTTGTATTCCATCAATATCAGGGAGTCCTAAATCCAGCAATATAAGATCAGGACCATTAGAAGCAGTTAAAGAAACAGCCTCTTTACCTTTTCCTGTTCTTATTAGATTAAAGTTGTTTGAGCTTAAAATAGCAGAGATAAAACTGCAAATGGCCTCATCATCTTCAACAATTAAAATCAAAGGATTATTATTCATTATAATCGCCTCTCATCTAATGGAAGTTCAAACATAAATATTGCCCCCCCATTCTTTTTATTAACAGCTTTAATTCTTCCTTGATGTGCCTTTATTATTGACATACATATGGTAAGGCCAATTCCCATTCCTCTTGAAGAATCGGAGCTGCGATTTCCACTAGGCATATAACTTTCAAAAAGATATGGAAAATCACTTTCAGCAATCCCTTCACCATAATCAATAACATCAAACATTGCAAAATTACCGCTTTTCTTAACTATAACTTCAATTATCGAGTCCTCCGGGGAGTGTTTTATAGCATTCTCAATAAGATTTATAATAACCTGTTCTATCAATGTTCCATCCATTGGAACAATAAGAAGCTCCTCAGGTACTTTTACAGATATCTTTCTTTCCGGAAATCTTTTTCGTATTCTGCTGATGGCTTCTGCTACAATTTCTTCTGCAGCCTCCGGAGTTTTAGTTACATTCATTGTTCCTTCATTAATTCTAGTTATGGATAAAAGATTTTCAACCATTCTTATAAGCCACTGGGAATCTTCTTTTATATTTAAAAGTAGTTTATCATGTACTTGTTTGTCAATTTTTTCTCCGCTTTCAAGCAATGTTGAACTAGAACCTAAAATTCCAGTTAATGGAGTGCGTAAATCATGTGAAATAGCCCTAAGTAAATTGCCTCTCATCTTTTCCTTTTCAGAATCAATAAGTATCTTTCTTTGTTCATCTGAAAGATGCTGACGTTCTATTGCCATGGCAGCCTGAGAACATATTATCTGGAGAAAAAGCCGGTTATTTTGGTCAAGAACACCATTTAAACATGCTATACCTATTACCCCCAACACTTTACCCTGAGAAATTATGGGTGTATAAAATGCACCCGCCCCCATAAGTGTATCGGTCCCTGCCCCTGCATTCTTTTGGTTGATAAAAACCCAATGTGCTACAGCCCGCTCACTTTCTGAGTTTAAAAATGAAGCTTCCTTATCTGTCAGGGACTGCATAACAATACCTTCTAGTCCCTTTTCAGGATCTTCGGTGTAAAAAATTGATGACCTTTCAAAAAGCTTTGTGATATATTCATTAGTCAACTTTACTATACTATCTAATCCTCTTGTGGCTAGAAGCTTTTTATTTATTTCATATAATACATTTGTTCTATGTTCCCGTTCTGCAGAAAGCCTTACCTGAGTTTTAATGCGCACAGTCAATGTACTTGTTATAACAGCAACAAAAAGCATAATTACAAAGGTTATAGGATAACCTGGCTGAATGGCATTAAAAGTATAATATGGTACTGTAAAAAAGAAGTTAAAAGCAAGCACACTTATAAATGAGGCAGCAATACCGCAAACATAACCTGTAGTAACTGAAGATACTGCTAGAACTGATAATATATAAACCATAATTATATTTTGATCACCAACATTAGCCATATTAAGCACCATGGATAATAATGTTGCAGTGATCAAAATTCCAAGTGTTTTTAGAGCATCTTTCCATGAAAAAAACAGATTTTCACTGATTCTGTTTTTTAAAATGAGCTCATGTTTCCTGGGCGTAGGGCTTCCTGGAATTATATGCACCTCTGTCATTGGAAGCGCTGAAATTAGTTTATCCTCTAAGTCAACCTGGAACAAATTCTTTATTGATTTGTTGTTTCTGCTTTTTCCTATAACAATATTTGTTATTCCGGATAGCTTTGCATATTCGGTAACAGCAGAAGCTATATCATCACCATTAAGAGTTACAATATCTGCTCCAAGTTGTTCTGCCAAGGTCATGTTATTTTTAATATTTTTCTTTTCATCATCACTAATATACTGACTTTCAATATTTTCTACATATACTGCAACCCAAGGTGCATGAAAGGCTTCTGCTGTTCTTGCTGTCCAGCGAATGCATTTTGAAGAAGTAGGTGATGGCCCTATGCAAACCATCATCTTTATATTGGCCATTTTTCGTGATAACTGTTCCTCACTTTGGTTATCAGAACTTATCCTGTCTGCAGTTTTTCTAAGGGCAATTTCTCGTAAAAGCCGAAGGTTTTCCTTTGTAAAAAAATTCTTCATAGCTGTTTCTGCTCTGTCGGAGCGATAAATTTTACCCTCTCCAAACCTTCTAAGCAGTTCATCAGGTACAAAATCAATTAATTCTACTCTATCTGCATTATCAAAAACATAATCGGGGATTGTTTCCCTTACCTTAATCTTTGTAATATTTTGTACAACATCATTTAAGCTTTCTATGTGTTGAATATTCACTGTGGTATAAACATCAATTCCTGCATTTAAAAGCTCCTCTATATCCTGATAACGTTTTTTATTTCTCATTCCCTCTGCATTTGAGTGTGCTAGCTCGTCCACAAGTATAAGCTCAGGTTTTCTTTCCAATGCATTATCCAGGTCAAACTCCTTTAACTGGATATTTTTGTAATTCACTACCTTAGGTGGAATTATGGTTAAACCCTCCAAGAGCTTCATTGTTTCTGGACGTGTGTGGGGTTCCACATACCCCACCACTACATCAATTCCACTTTTAAGTTTTTCTCTGGCATCATCCAGCATTGCATAGGTTTTTCCTACACCTGCAGCATATCCCAGAAATATTTTAAGCTTTCCTTTTTTATCCTGTTCAGTTGATTTTATATTCTTTAGAAGTTCGTCTGGATTTGGACGCTGGTCATCCTGATTTAACATAATCTCACCACCCGTAAATCACATTTTTATATCAATCCATCTAAAGCTAAGTTTACCTTTAATACATTAACAGCAGGTTCACCAAAGAATCCCAAAAATCTTCCCTTAGTGTATTTGTTTATAACATTCCTAACAGAATCTTCACTTATTCCTCTTAACTTTGCAATACGCTTAACTTGATATTCAGCAGCAGCTGGCGATATATTGGGATCAACACCACTGCCGGATGCAGTAACGAGATCCATGGGAATATCTGCTTTATTTTCAGAGTCCATTGAATGAAACCAGGCAATACGTGTTTGCACAAGTTTTTTTTCAGCTTCACCATATGGATTAAGATTGGTTGTTCCTAACGGCCTTCCAATTAAATATTCAGGTTTTGAAAAATCCTGTGCTATTAACTCAGAGCCATATGCTTTTTTAGTTCCATCCTTTAAGTTAACAGTAATTATACTCCCATTTGCTTTATTTGGAAATACAATCTGAGCAAATCCTGTTACAATACCGGGATAAATTATGCCGCAGATTATTGTCATTATAACTAAACTCATAAATGCAGGTTTTAAAGCACTTAATACATTCTTCATATGAACCACCTCACACAAGACCAATTACAGTCAATATAATATCAATAACCTTTATTGCAATGAATGGTGCAATAAACCCACCTAAACCATATATAACCATATTCCTTCTAAGGAGCTTTCCTGCAGACATTTCACGATATGTGACTCCTCTTAAGGACAGTGGAATCAATGCGATAATAATTAATGCATTATAAATTATGGCAGATAATATTGCACTGGTTGCACTGGTTAACTTCATAATATTAAGGGCCATAAGCTGAGGATAAATTGAAAAGAATAGCACAGGAATTATTGCAAAGTATTTTGCCACATCATTTGCCACACTAAAAGTAGTTAATGCACCTCGTGTCATCAAAAGCTGCTTCCCTATTCTTACAATATCAATAAGTTTAGTTGGGCTGGAATCCAAATCCACCATATTACCAGCTTCCTTGGCTGCCTGAGTTCCTGTGTTCATTGCCACAGCAACATCTGCCTGAGCTAGAGCCGGTGCATCATTAGTTCCGTCCCCTGTCATTGCCACTAAATGTCCTTTTGACTGGTAATCTCTAATTAGTGAAAGCTTTGCCTCAGGAGTTGCCTCTGCAAGAAAATCATCCACTCCGGCTTCTGCTGCAATAGCTGCCGCAGTCATTGGATTATCTCCAGTAATCATAATGGTTTTAATGCCCATTTTTCTTAAATCTTCAAAACGTTCTTTTACACCATGCTTTAAAATATCCTTAAGATAAATTACTCCAAGTACCTTGTTGTTACTGGCAACCACAAGAGGTGTCCCTCCTTCTCCAGCTACCCTTTTTACAATTTGGTCACACTGTTCGGGATAGAATCCACCTTCATCCCTGACATAATTTTTAATTGCATCTACAGCCCCTTTTCTTATTTTATTACCTTGATAATCTATGCCGCTCATTCTGGTCTTTGCTGAAAATTCTATAAAAACTGGATTCAACTTTGAAATATCTCTGCCCCTTATGCCAAATCGTTCCTTTGCCAGCACCACTATGCTTCTTCCTTCAGCAGTTTCATCTGCAAGTGAAGAAAGCTGAGCTGCATCTGCAAGCTCCTGTTCTGGTATTCCATCCACAGGTATGAATTCACTTGCCTGCCTGTTTCCAAGTGTTATTGTTCCTGTTTTATCCAGCAATAGAACATCCACATCACCAGCAGCTTCAATTGCCCTGCCGCTCATGGCAAGCACATTTGCCTGATTAAGCCTGCTCATGCCGGCAATACCTATAGAAGATAATAGTGCTCCAATGGTAGTAGGTGCCAAACATACAAGGAGGGCTATAACATTAGTTATTGAAATTGCATTTCCTGCCCCTGCCTGAATACTTGCAAATTTCGTATAAGGAAGCAATGTTGCTGTTACTACAAGAAAAATTATGGTTAAGGTAACAAGCAATATTTGAAGTGCTATTTCATTTGGAGTTTTCTTTCTGGAGGCTCCTTCAACCATGGCAATCATTTTATCAAGGAAGCTCTCTCCAGCTTCTGCAGTAACTTTAATAACAAGCCAGTCAGAAACCAAGGTTGTTCCTCCAGTTACAGCACTTCTGTCCCCGCCAGATTCACGTATTACTGGGGCAGATTCTCCTGTAATTGCACTTTCATCCACTGAAGCTGCTCCTTCAATTACATCACCATCCATAGGTATCTGCTCTCCTGCAGCTACATACACAATGTCCCCTCTTTTTAGATTGTTTGATAGTACTTCATCATATTCTTCAAAATTTGATGATGACTTTAATTTCTTTGCTTTTACGTCTTTTCTTGAACTTCTAAGACTATTTGCCTGAGCACGTCCTCTTCCTTCAGCAATTGCCTCGGCAAAATTTGCAAACAAAACTGTAAACCATAAAATCAGTGCTATTGCAAGTGTGTACCCTTGGCTTTCGTCCATTATTCCTGCAAAGGCCAGGAAATAAAGCACTGTTGTTAGAATTGCTCCGATATAAACCACCAGCATAACAGGGTTTTTTATCTGCACCACTGGTGCAAGTTTAACAAAGGACTGTACCAAAGCATCCCTTAATATATTTGATTTATTATTTTTATCTTTCATATATATCACCTCACTTTACAGCAGTAAAATAGTCAGCTATTGGACCTAGTGCCATTGCAGGCAGAAAACTTAATGCTGCCACAAGGATTATTACTCCTATGAGCAAACCTATAAACATTAAGTTGCTGGTGGAAAGAGTGCCTTCACTTGCTGCAACACTTTTCTTGTTTGCCATATTACCAGCCATAAATATAACTGCTATCATTGGAATAAATCTTACAATAATCATACTTATCCCACCAGTTAAATTTGTGAAAACTGTGTTGGCATTAAATCCCGCAAATGCACTTCCATTATTGTTTCCCATGGAGGTAAATGCATAAAGGATTTCTGAAAAGCCATGTGCTCCTGAATTTAAAAGCCAAGTTGCTGCCTGTGGCATTAAAACCGCCGCTGCAGTGCCAAGCAATGAAATAAGCGGAGGTACAAGAACGATTAGGCATACCATTTTCATATCAAAAGGCTCAATCTTTTTTCCAAGGTATTCAGGTGTTCTTCCTACCATTAAGCCTGCGATAAATACAGTTAGGATAACAAAAGCAATGATTCCGTATAATCCGCTTCCTACTCCGCCAAAAACTATTTCTCCTAGCTGCATTAGAAACATTGGAACCATACCTCCAAGTGGTGATAAACTATCAAGCATTGAATTTACAGAACCATTTGAAGCAGCAGTTGTTGCTGTGCTCCATAAAGCTGAGGTACCTATACCGTGTATGACTTCCTTTCCTTCCATATTTCCAGAAGCAGCCACTCCATTAAAAACTGGCCCTCCAAATTGTTCAAATACGGTCAATGCAATAAGGGCTATTATAAACAATATTAGCATTGCTGCATAAACGGCTCTCCCTTGCTTATTGTCTTTTACTGCCTTTCCAAAGGTTACACAAAGAGCAGCAGGAATTATCATAATTGACAAAAGCTGAAGCATATTTGATAAAGCTGTAGGATTTTCTAGAGGAAATGCAGAATTAGCTCCAAAAAAACCTCCTCCGTTTGTTCCCAGCTGCTTTATAGCAATTTGGCTTGCTGCAGGTCCAAGAGGGATTATCTGAGTTGCTCCATTTTGCAAAGCAGTAACCGCTTTATATGGGTTTAAAGTCTGGACTACACCTTGCGAAACTAGTATAAAAGCTAACACTAATGATATCGGTATTAATATATAAAGAATAACCCTTGTTAAATCCACCCAAAAATTACCTATAGTACTCTGTCTTTTAAGTACAAAGCCTCTTATTAGTGCAAACAAAACCGCAATGCCAACTGCAGCTGATACAAAATTTTGTACTGTTAACCCAATAGACTGAGAAAAGTAGGATAATGCAGATTCACCTGAATAAGCCTGCCAATTAGTATTTGAAACAAAACTTGCTGCTGTATTAAATGCAAGATGCCAGCTGGTTGCTTTAAAATGCTCCGGATTTAAGGGCAGTATATTTTGAAGCATCAAAACTGCAAAAACAGCAATGAATCCTAGTAGGCTGAAAGTAAGTAAAGCAATTGAATATTCCTTAGCATTCATTTCATTCTGATTCTGGACTCCCATTATTTTATATACAGCATTTTCAATTGGAGAAAATACTTTTGTTAAAATTACTTTTTCTCCAATCATAACTTTATAAATATAATTTCCAAGAGGTATTGATACAGCAATCAGCAGTAAAATATAGAAAGCATCCTGAATAATAATATAACTCATAGTTTTTCACCTCGAAATAAAACAATAAATAGGTAAATAAGCAGCCCTAATGCAATAATTCCTGAAATAATTAATACTATACCCATTAGAATCACTACCTTTCTTGTTTAAATAAATGCCCAACATGATGATAGTCATATACAATTTTATATTGAGATTTGCTTTTATTGCTTTCCAAATGATCACCATAATCCACTTCTATACCACAGTTATGATAATAAAAAGCAGTTACCCTTTCTAGATTGTGTATTGAAGGCATATATGCCGGATCTAGAGCACATGCTGCTCTATAATGCTTCTTAGCCAAACCAAAGTCTTTTATTTTTTCCTCCAATATGCCATATAAATTATGAGCCTCAGGAAGGTGAGGATTAATAATCATTGCCTCTTTAATTTCCCCCTCTGCTAATTCATAATTTTTATCCTTTATAGCCTTAATGGCAGATTCAATATATTTTTCATATGAGTTTATATTCTTTTTCATCTTTTTCCTCTCCATTTAAAAGTATTGTTTGCTATATCTTTATTATAAATACCTCTAAATGAATTAGGTGTTAAGGATATTCTTGACACTATAAAGATTATATAAAGATTTAGGTTTTACTTCATATTTTGATTAACAATATCATTTAATAATTTTATACAAAAAAACATACAGTGTTAGTTAAGCACTGTATGTTAAAATTAATTTCACGATTTTAAATTTGTTATTTTACACAGCTCTATTATTTAGAATGGAGCGTAGCCTTGCTCTGACCACCATTCCCCCAATAATTCATCATATTCTTTTGATAGAAGCTCCAAATGAGCTTGTTCCCATTTAGCAAGTTTCATAAAAAACTTTTTTGCACTTTCAATTTTTGTTTCGTTTGCCGCTTTTGTATAGTATTCTATAGAAGCACGCTCCATCTGTATCCCTATACCAAAAACTGCCACTGCTATAGATCCGGAATTTTTATCTATTTTTTTCCATTTAAGATTGCTTGGAGCAGGTACATCTAGTTCATTAGCCATTTCAAAGTTTTCGCTTTTATCACTTTTTACCAACGAATACATATTTTCAAGCCATCTAACATGTTGGAATTCTTCTTCTGCCAGTTCCAGGAATGCCTCTTTTGTCTCTTTTGTATTATTTTCTCTTTCCGCAACCATCTTATAAAATTCATAGCCTTCAATTTCCTTTATAATAGCTTGTCTTATAATAGTAAGTTCAGAATTAGTCATTTACATCCCTTCCCTTCATTAAGAATTATTTTTAATTAAATTATATAGCAACAATTCTCCCTGTTCAAGTCCTGAAAACTATAGATTTTTTCAAAATAAAAAACCTGGAAACCTTTACGGTTCCAGGCTTTATAACATATCATATCTTATTCGCAAGTTTCACAGTTTGCTTGTATTACTCTGTTTCTTCCTGCATATTTCGCCTCATATAATGCTGTATCCGCATCTTTAATTAGCTGAGTAATACTTTCAGTTGTATGTGGGTAATTAGCAACTCCAATGGAAATGGTGATGTTAATTTTATCTCCATTTGATAGAGTAAATTTATGTTTTTCAACATTAACTCTAGTTCTTTCGGCAATAATCAAAGCCTGCTCTAAAGGACAATCCTGCAAAATTACAGAAAATTCTTCCCCACCATTTCTCGAAACTATATCAACCCCACGGCATGAATTCATAATAACTTCACTTAACTCCTTTAAAATAGCGTCTCCTTCCAAATGACCATAAATATCATTAACCCTTTTAAAGAAATCGATATCAATGAACAGCAATGATAATAATTCCTGCTTTTCTGTTACTCTGGTAGCCAGGTCATTAAATACCCTGTCAAATTGCCTTACGTTATTTAAGTTGGTTAAATAATCCTTTGATGACTCCATTTTGCATTTTTTAAACAGTTCGTTTGAAATAATCATATCCTTGATGTGATTATATAAAATTATAGCTAGTATTATATTGCCTATACAAAATTCACTAATTAACTTAACTGCTAACAATTTATCATCATTGCATTGGAATATTATTACAGATTCTATAATAATACATATGAATATTAAGTATATCCATCTTTGCATTATTGACTTAATCCTTGTTGCAGCTAAAACACAGGCAGCACCCATTGTAAATACAGCAAAGAATCCAATAATACTACTAGCTGATATTCCAAAATAAAGTATTCTGAAGCTTCCTATTATCATAACTGTTACAGCAGTGGAAATAGGACCCCCATATATTGCTGAAATAATAATAGCTATATTTCTAAAATCAACAATTAGACCATTTGAAATTGCCACGCTGTATAATATGAGTACACACCCAAGAATTCCATTTTCTATACCAAAAAGAAGTTTCAATTTTAAAGTTATTAATGAACCTAGATCATTTTTAAACATGTAATCCCAAATTGTAACAAAGGTTATTAAAATTGTTGCATTTAAAAATAATTCTTTACCCATTAATAATCACATCCGATACAATATATTAAAAGCTTACATTTCACTATAAGAATAGCCCTCTATATATTTCTGCTTTATTGTAGAGAGCTAAATGATACATTATGTATTTATTGCAAGTTATTTTATAATATTTACCATAAAAAATATATGACTTTCCATGCTGATATATTACATAATTTTTGCTAATTTGCATAGTGTCAAATGTCACAAGAGGTGTAAATATTTCTATTTTTCAGAAATATTTACACCTCTTCTATAATAATGATTTATTTATTACTTATTATAATTGCTATTTCCATTCCTTACATAACTTTAATGTGGCAGCCATTACAGCTAACTGAGTTCTATTTTTTACCATATATTTCGTTATCAAATTAGTTACAATATTTCTTGCCCTGCCTGTTGAAATACCAACATAATCTGCAATTTCATCGTTTGTCATTCCCTGCATCACTAATTCTAGAACTTCCATCTCTCTATCTGTAATTTCAACCTTAACAGGAAGATTTGATTCAATTAGGCTTGCAGATTCTCTATTTATATGAAATGCAGAATCTTGAATGTATCTCTCCCCGGCAACTGCTTTTTTTATGGTTACGATAAGCTCCTTTGGTGCGATGTTTTTCAAAACATACCCATCAGCCCCGTTTATAAAAGCATTAGTTATGCTTCTCTCACTTACATCAACAGATAGTACAATTATTTTTACCTCAGGTTTAATTCTTTTAATATCAATTATAGCGTCATTACCAGAATAAACAGGCATATTTAAATCCATTAAAATGATATCCGGCTGAAGTTCTATGGACATTTCCACAGCTTTCTTACCATCTGCAGCACATCCAACTACATCTAACTCTGGATCTTGATTTATGGCTATCCGCAAACATTCGCTTAAAATAATCATATCGTCCACAATAAGGACTTTTACCATTAAAACACCCCTTATCAAATTTTATATAGTTTGTACATATGATAATATTTTAACAACTAGAAGCCATTATAAAGAAAGTGCCAAATCCTAAGGTAAATATTATCTCATAAATAATTAAAATATTTGGAAATATTTAAGTATTTATTAATCTTTTTTTAATTATACAACATTTTAGCAAAAAATAACATAATTCTACCATAAATTATTTTATAGCATTCACCCTTTTTTACTAGTGTTATTTGTCCATGTTTTAATAGATATAATTAAAATTAAAACCCTAGAAACAATTATAGTTTAAGGGTTTTGGTGTAGCATGCAACTTTTAGCAGAGGTTCTACTTACTAAATATAAGTTAAATTACTTCACTATATATAAAAAATTTGAATAATTATTGTTATAGTCTCTTGCTTCGTAATATACTAATTTGCCTTTTACAATTTTAATTGATGTCTGTAAAGTATTTTTAGCATCTTTTTCTGTTAGTGGAATAAATTTATATGTGGTAAAGTCATAAACACACTTACCATTTGAAAGAGTACTCATCCAATAAAACAATCCATTATTAAATGATAAAGTTATAATACTTTCTTCGTTCCCATCCATATAATCATTTATTTTACCTTCTTCAAATTTAACCCATTGTTTTGTATCATAATTGTATTGAAGTATATAATCACTTGCGTATGTGATTTTTTTGTTATTATCATAAAAATCATAACGTTTTAAAGCTACTATTTTATTATTGGTTATCACTGGTTGGGTCATATCCGCATTACTCAGTTTCTCAATTTGTCCAGTAGTGATTGAATATTTGAATAAGCTGGATTCTTTATTGGTAGAGTATGACCAAACAATTGCGTTATCATCACTATTTGGTGTTGATACTAAGTTCAGTCCATTTTCATTGTTTAATTCATATTGAGCTAGGGATTTTTGTACATTTTTATCTAAATCATAATACTTTACATCAACTTTGTTACCATTTATTATATAATAACTTAAATACCTTGATGATGGTGAAAGGGCTATGGAGGGTAATATATCTGATTTACTCTCATCCAATAAATTAACTTTATTTGATGAAAAATATTTCACATAAATCCTGGATGTTATATCAGGTGTTGTTCTATTTTCTACCCAAATTATCCCCTCATCAAACGTTATAACTTTTGTAACTTTAAAACCTTCAGATATGTCTGCTAGTTTGTCTGAAGACTTATTTTCTGCAATACTGTATATTTTTATTTCATTGGATTCTTGGATAACAAGTTTATTATCTGAAATAATATCAAGTACATTCAAATTATCTGGGATTTCATAACTATACTTTAATAAATGTTTTTCTTCACTGCTTAAACCTTTATTTGAATCTGTTGCATTGGGTGGTTTTGAAACTACTATTAATGCTTCAACCAGTATTATTACAAGCACTATGATTGGTATTATTATTTTTAATTTCAATCTATTCTCCCCCCTTATTTTATTTCAACCCTAAAGATTGTGGCAGTATTATACTCAGTAGCTATACTACCTGGATCTTTGGACCAATTTGCAACTATCTTAAATATATACTCCCCTTTTTCCTCTGGCAGCGTAAGGATGTACTCATTTTCTTCCTTTATAATTTTATATTCTTTATTACTACTGCCACTATTATCAACAATCTGAATTGTTTGCGCTCTTATAGGTTCGTATGGAATTGATATATGAACTATGTCATCAGGCTTTGCATCAAACTTAGGGGTGTTTATTCCTACAGTGTACTCTCCAGAAGTTTGATAACTACTACCACCGTTTTTTGGTATCCAACTATGGTCACCAAGAGATGTCTGCACAGCATTTCCATTATACTTAATTACAGTTATTGGTGGATTTTTAGGAGCATAAGTCGATTCTAGCAACTTTCTTTGTAAAAAATAACCTCCTAACAAAATTACAATTGCTAATACTAAAATAAAATTTACATGTTTTTTATTCATCTTCCGCAGCCCCCATTGCTATTTATTGGCAATATATACTATTCTATATTGCCAATAAAAACCCTTCAGCAGTTAAATTAAGATTTTCTTAACAAAATATCGGGTTGTGTTATTTCATAATGTTTTAATAAATTTTTGTTAAAATAAAAAACCCTAGAAACCATTATAGTTTCTAGGGTTTATGGTGCGACGGAGAGGATTCGAACCCCCGACCAACTGGTTCGTAGCCAGCTACTCTATCCAACTGAGCTACCATCGCATAACATTAACAATAGCAATTTTAACACAATTCACTACAAAAAGCAAATCAAAGGCTCTAAGCTGTTTTAGGCATAAAAAAGCAGCAATATGAATTCACATTGCCGTTTATGGCGGAGAAAGAGGGATTTGAACCCTCGCGCCGGTTACCCGACCTACGCCCTTAGCAGGGGCGCCTCTTCGGCCACTTGAGTATTTCTCCATGCCCTACAAAATATATTAATAAAAAAAAATATGGCGGAAAGATAGGGATTCGAACCCTAGGTACGGTCACCCGTACGCCGGTTTTCAAGACCGGTGCCTTAAACCAACTCGACCATCTTTCCATGCCTCGTGACAAATACCATTATACCAACCTTGTTCTTTAGTGTCAATAAATTTTTTAAATTTTTATTGATTTTTATCTTATGTATTCTAATCCACCCATATACTGCCTTAGTATCTTTGGAACAAGTATACTGCCATCCTCTTGCTGATAGTTTTCAAGCAGCGCTGCAAATGCCCTGCCTACAGCAACACCTGATCCATTAAGAGTATGCACATATTGAGGCTTTGACTTAGGATTCTCCTTGTACTTTATATTTATTCTTCTGGCTTGAAAATCCTCAAAATTGCTGCAGCTTGATATTTCAACATATCTATTGTAGCTTGGCATCCAAACCTCAATATCATATTTAAGTGCTGCAGTAAACCCAAGGTCACCCTTGCATATCCTTACCACTCTGTAGGGAAGATCCAAACCTTTAAGCACATCTTCAGCATCCCTTGTAAGAGACTCAAGCTCCTCATAGGAGTCTTCAGGCTTTGTAAACTTAACCAGCTCCACCTTGTTAAATTGATGCTGTCTTATAAGACCTCTGGTATCTCTACCGGAAGATCCTGCTTCAGCCCTAAAGCAGGCTGTATATGCCACATGCTTTATTGGCAGGTCTTCACCCTTTAAGGTTTCATCTCTGTAAAAATTAGTTACTGGAACTTCTGCAGTAGGTATAAGGAAAAAATCATTGTTTGAAACCTTGAAAGCATCTTCTTCAAACTTTGGAAGCTGACCTGTTCCAACCATGCTGTTTCTATTTACCATATAGGGTGCAAAGAGCTCCTCATACCCCTGTTTATCCGTATGAACATCAAGAAAATAGGAAATAAGAGCTCTTTCAAGCTTTGCTCCAGGTCCTCTATAAAAAGCAAATCTTGAACCCGCAACCTTTCCTCCTCTTTCAAAATCAAGAATGTTTAATCCTGTTCCAAGGTCCCAGTGTGCTTTGGGCTGAAATTTGAAAACTGTAGGTTCCCCCCACTTTCTTATTTCAACATTATCTTCATCTGTTTCCCCCTCAGGAACTGCAGGGTTTGGAATGTTTGGAATCCTAAGCATTATATTTTCTATCTTATTTTCTGTTTCAGACAGCTCAAGGTCAAAGTTTTTTATTTTATCCTGAAGCTCCTTATTTTCAGCAATTAATGTTTCCGAAGTCTTACCTTCCTTTATTAATTTTGAAATCTCCATGGAAATTTTATTTCTTCTTTCCTTAATTACTTCTGAAAAGCCTAGTATTTCTCTTCTTCTTTCATCAAGTGAAAGCAATTCATCTATTGACATTGGGTCAAAGCTTTCACCTCTGTTTTTCATTGCTGTTTTGAATTCATCAGGATTTTTCCTGATCCTTTTTAAGTCAAGCATAATTAACCTCCACTATTTTGCTACATTTTTTGTGCAGATTATATCAACTCCTGTGTTGAGTATGTTCTGGCAAACCACATCCCCTATTTTTGAAGGTACTCCAACATAGAGCCTGCTAAGAGCCTTTGAACATTCAAGCCACATACTTTTATCAATTGGCTCCGAACTCTTTACAGAAACCACATTACAGCTTGAACCTTTTATCCTGACTACAGTTGTAAATATATCCTTTTTGCCACTTACCAAAAGAACCCCTCCTTGCTACATATGCTCAAATTCTTTTATCCTTGACGGCATAAGCTTTGAATCCTTTGAATCCTTAACTATTTCGTTAATCCTCTTACCTGTTTCTCTTGAAAGTATTCTTGCTATTTTAGTAAGACACCTAGCTCCATTACAATCTCCGCACATTGTGCCTGTTCTCCTGGATATTCCTTCTAAAGTTCTTGCACCTAGTGGTCTTCTTATAGCATCAATTATTTCTCCTTCAGATACACAATTACAGGAGCATACTATTTTACCATAGCTTTTATTGACCTTTATTATTTCATTTCGCTCTTTGTTATTCATATCCTTGAACCTATAAAAATCTCTTCTCTTGTCCATAAAATTCTTTTTAGGTACACAGTTAATATTGCTGACTATTGTTTCGCAAACGATTTTTGCTATGGCAGGGGTCATAGTAACCTCTCCATAGTGCTTTCCCGTAACCTTAATATATCCCTGGTCAATCAAACTATCATCTATTATTATTGGATTTCTGAAAAATTCAGCACATATATATGAATTAATATCGCTTTCACTTATGTTCCCAACTGTCATTGAAACCTTTTCCAAGCTTGTCTTATAATCCGGGGCACCTTCTGATATAGACAATATGGCAGTATTCCCTTGAAGGGTTGGTATTATATATGTCATATCCTTGCTGTTGTCTAGTGTAGTTATAACAGAGTTAAGCTTCAATGGCATTCTCTTATCCAGCATAAAATATTCTCTGCTGCAGTTGTCTGTTTCAACTCTTTGAGATGCATCAATACTGAAAGCCTCATTTGGAGTTGTATTAATTACCATATTGCAGGTAAATTTATTTTTATTTGTTATTACTTTAAAGCCCTTGTTTATCTTTTTTATATCAATAACTTCTTCTTCCAGCTTGAAATTTACCCCGTTGTCAAAAGCCACCTCTCCATAAGCTATTGCTAAATCATATGGTGATATGATTGCTGTGTTTTTTGTATATAGAGCCTTTTCAACCTTAATGTTTAATTTAGGCTCCATACGATTTACATCTTCTCCTGTAATTACCTGTATGTTTTTAATACCCCTGGATACAGCCCTATTGTACATTTCATCTATTCTCTTACCAGTAGCTTCATCCTGCCCGATTATTATATAGCCGCAGTTTTTATATGGTATGTTAAACTTAGTAGTTATCTCAGCCATCATGCTGCTGCCCATAGCTTCAAGCTTTGCCATAAGGGTATCCTCACACTCTGAGCCATCATAAACAATAGCAGAATTTATTATTGCAACATCATCTGCAACATCATAGTCCTTTTCAATTAGCGCTATGTTTAAACTATGCTTTGAAAGTTCGTATGCAGCTGCACAGCCAACTATGCCCCCTCCTAATATCAGAACGTCGTAATCCAAAAAAACCCCTCCATCAAAACCTTAATTAATAATGAATAATTATCTTGGAGCCTTGGGGTACATTATCATATACCCACTTTGAATCTTTCATAGAAATTCTTATACATCCATGAGAAACTGGAATTCCTATTTTATTTTTCTCCCCTTCTATTATATTACCTTTTTTATCAACTGGTATAGAGTGAATTAAATAATTTGAGAAAAATTTTATATAGTACCTTCCTCCTTCTTGATATTTACTGCTAAAAAAGTATTCACCCTTGCTTTGCAGATAAAATGTTCCAAGTGGGGTTTCTGTATCTTGATTTCCTATTATTCCTGTAGAACATGACATTTCTTTTATAATTTTTTCTTTTTTATAGATTTTCATTTTTTGAGTTGTAATATTTACATCTACAATATATGTGGTTCCTTTATCTATATTTCCCTTTAAGTTTTCAGTAGTATTTTTAATCCATCCAGTTTTGCCATCTTTACCTTCCTCACAGTAGATATATCCATTTTGTTCCTTAATTGAAATCACGGCTTCATCCTTAGCCAGAGTGAATATCTCCTTGTGACCTTCTATGGGGCTGTCAAACACCTGAACTTTATCCGCATTTATATAATATGTCTTTTTAAAGCAAGTTTTCGAAGAGAAAACAGCAACGGCTTCTTCTTGTTTGATTTCCCGGGAAATATCTACAGTATTTGCAGGGGGCTGTGCACTAAATTTTACAAGAAATGCAGGCAAAAAAATAAAAATACAGGTAAGTATAGAGCTGTAAATAATCCGCTTTTTCATGCACCTTCCTCCAATACTTTTACATATTGGTATTATTTGCACTTTTACTATACTTTAAACCTGTATTTTTACTAATTAACTATTTGTTCAAATCGTTTATGAGATCACCAAGCTGCTTAATATAATCACCATATTTTGCCCAATCACCACTCTTTTGAGCATCAAGAGCCTTATCATATAAATCCTTAGCTTGTTTTGCCTTTTCAGGACTAATATTCGTTGAGGTTCCATTGTTTCCAGTATTAGTTTGGTTATTTTGATTCTGGGCATCGTAATTGAAAATCTGCCCTAAAGCACTATCAATGCTGTCCGCCAGAATTATCTTATCTGAATAAGATACTATAACCTTCTTAACCTCAGGTATGCTGTTTTTACCGCTGGCCCTTAAGTACATAGGTTCCACATAAAGGAGCGAATTATTAATAGGAATTATCATAGTATCCCCAAATACAACCTGGGACCCTTCCTTGTTCCAAAGGGATAATTCTTTTGAAATTTCTGTATCCTGATTTACTCTTTGTTTGAACATGGCTGGACTGTATATTGTGGTTTGAGGCGGGAACTTATATGTTACCATCTTGCCGTAATTATCCCCGTCCATCCTTACTCCAAACAAGGCTACCATCGCATCCTTACCCTTCATGTTGAAGTACTGAAGAAGAATCATTTCCTCTTTATCATCACCTGGAAGTTTCATAACCATATATGGAGATTCAGTAGGTTCCTGTTTCCCTTCAATCTGGCTTTGGGTTTTTGCAACTTCCCATACGTCCTCACCGCTATAGAAAACCCCTGGATCTGTAACATGATATTTGCCAAGAGCTGTACACTGAACTTTAAATATATCATCAGGATATTTAAAGTGAGCTTTAATATCACTACTTAACTTGCTGATATCCTTAAATAAATTCGGGAATATTTTTGCATAACTTGCAGCTATAGGATCTGTGCTATCAACAATATAAAAATCAATG
The DNA here is from genome assembly GCA_050261915.1 of Solirubrobacterales bacterium. Taxonomy (GTDB): domain Bacteria; phylum Bacillota; class Clostridia; order Clostridiales; family Clostridiaceae; genus UBA699. The sequence goes on along the minus strand of JBLNDT010000070.1, from coordinate 4,437 downwards.
TTTCCATTTACAGCATCAATAACAACCTTAACTGAGTTTCTTATATAATTTATATTATTTTGAGGCTGAGAATAAGGATATTTATTTGTAGTTGTATATGCATCTAAAACCCAATACATTTTTCCCCCGCTTATAATAGCATATGGATCACTGTCAAAGGAAAGGAATGGTGCTATTTTAGCTGCCCTGTCTACAACATTTCTGTTTATCAATATCCTGCTTTCACTAGTTAAATCTCTTGAAAGGAGGAAATTCATATCTCTTTGGTTAATTGCAAATAAAACCTTATTTAAGAAACTCATTTTAATTCCTGAAGTTTCCTCATATTTAGTAGTTTCGTTTGAATCTCCCTTTGGATAGTCAAATTCAGTTAATTTAGTATTAACTATGCAGTAATCGTTTGTCTTTTCTCCAAAATAAACTCTAGGGTTTGTAAGCTTTATATCAGTAGAATTAACTGGAGGTATATCCTTAATTACAAAATCAGGCTGCCCTTCAGAGGTTACTGAATTAACTTTATTCATAGCCACTCCAAAGCCGTGTGTGTACACTAGATGCTTGTTCTGCCAGGTACTTGGCTCAATAGCAGCAGTGTTTATTTCTCTTGGAGCAATAAATACTTGATTATATTTACCATTTATATAGTATCTGTCCAGATCTAAATCGTTAAAAGTATAGTAATACCTAATAATCTGCACATTGTTATAAAACTCAAGGGTTGGCTCAAAGGAATTAATTCTTATATTATTTGTTGTGTCCACATTTGAAGCGATATCATTTTTAGTAAGGTTATTCTTTACCTCAAAAGTTTTAACATCAGCTTTGTCTAGGTTAAAAGCCTTTCTGGTATATTCTATATTATTTTTAATATATGGCTGTTCCAATGTCTTTTCATTTGATTTTACAACGAACTTTTGAATGCAAAATGATGCTGTTCCTTGAAGCACAATCAGGAATATAATTACTCCTATAGAGCCAATAATAGGCTTAACCTTTGAGCTTAAAAGGCTTACAAAAATAACAACTGCAGAAATTAAAGAAACCACAACTATTACTTTATAAAACATCAAGGTAACATGTACATCTGTATAACTTCCGCCAAAGGTAACCCCATTGGTACTGTAAACTAGATTCCAGCATTTTAAGGCATACCCAAGTGAAACCATAAGCATAAGAAGAGCTGAAACTACAGCTAGCTGCTTCCCTGCAAATTTTGTTATATTGCTGTTCATAGCCTTAAAATCAGGCATTTTCTTTGCTTTTATTCCACCTGCAATTTTATCCTTTGCATTTAGAACAAAGTAAACAAGTAATGTAATAATTATTAAAAATACCATTAAGGACAATATGGTTCCATACAATGACTCTATTAATGGAAGCTTAAATACATAAAAGGATACATCCATAGAAAATAAAGGATCCAGCACATTAAAGCTTACTGAATTGGTAAACTGAAGAATAGTATACCAGTAAGTGCTTGCAAAGGTATAAGAAATTGTAAATGAGAATATAAAGTTAATTGCATAAAAAACTTTTTTCTCAACGCTTAATTTTTTCGGATCAACTTCCATTACCTTTTTCCATTTAACAATGCTTGATTTAAGACTCTTATAATAAAGCCATATGCATAAATAACTTAATACAAAAACAGGTACCATAAGCTTTAAAATTGCAATAAGCTTTGTAAAATAAACAGGTAAATAACCTACCTCTTTATACCACTGGATATTAATTATCAAATTAGTCATTCTTATGAATACGAATAGACCTATCAAAACTATGATTACAGGTATTACTCTAAGATTTTTACTTTTCACAAATATCACCTCTTATTCATTCCAAATAGTTTACTTAATGTAGTATATTTTGTTTCTATTGCTCCCTTAGGGCAAAGTTCCTGACAGCAGAAACACCTTATACACTGCTTCATTTCCCACCTAGGTAAACTTCTGCCGTTTTTTTTCACCATTTCAATCACCTTTGGCTTTTCAGGACATACTTCCATGCATCTGCCGCAGCCTATACACTTTTCTTCAATCAAAGCTGGACTTGGGGCTATCATATTCTTTAAAAAATTTGTTACCTGAGGATTTATCCAATAAAAATTTCCTCCAGTTCTGCAAAGCTCAAAACCAATGCATTTCATATTTTCTACACTTTCACCTAATACGATATACTCATTTGGAAGTACAGGTCCCCATTTGCTGTCAAAGGCCTCCTTCAATGCAGGTACTTCTAATGGATCATCATAACCAATGAGCCTTACAGCTGCAGAATCTACTGCAGACATGCTTCCCCCCATAATAATTGTATCCATTCTCTTTGGTTTTCCACTTCTCGGTCCATTACCCTCCATGGCAATTATCCCATCCAGTATGGCAAAGCTTGTTTTAACTAATGTATTTAAATCAAGGAGCATCTTACAGAAATTATTGGCTTCAGGCATTCTTGTGTGCCAAGATGCTTTCATTGTTCCAGGTATACATCCAAACTGATTTTTTATAGCACCAGTAAAGTATGCCATGGCATGAGTTTTAAGCTTTGGAAGTGTTATAACAACATCAGCTTCATAAGCTGCTCTTGCTACTGTCCATGACTTGCATAAAATTGAATTCTCCAGCACTATATGTACGGAATCCCTAAAATCATCGAACTTAACACCATATTTATCTGCAACAGCCATTAGACCTGACTTTTCAGCTGCCTTTCTTGAATCTCCAAAACCAGGAGAGTCTCCAAAAGTAATATCACTAGAATAATCTTTTATTATCCTAATTACAGCTTCAAACAGCTTGTAATTTGTAACCACAGGAGATTCTGCCTCTTCTATGGAAAGCATATTTGGCTTAAGTAAAACTTTGCTTCCAGAAGGAATAAGCTTTTTAAGATACTCATCCCCACCAAGGAGATCAAATCCTTCCCTTAATTTTTTTTCAATTTTATCCACATCATATTCTTCACATTTTAATAAAGCTACTTTTTCCATAATATCACCACTTAAGTAATTAAATATTTTTTGTTTTTTAATTCCTGTTCTATTTTTTCAATAATTTCAAAGTTCTCAGCTGCAACCGTATGGAGATGTACTCCCCCTGTAAGCACCATCAATGGCTCAGCCTTGTATTCCTTAATTTTTTGGACAAAATTTTGAACATCATACAAGGTTTTTATCATAAGCATACCTTTTATTTCACCATACAATGGATGTTCCACCACTACATCTTCTATTATACCCCCAAACTTTACAATGGTGCCAAGTTCATCTTCTATTTCATCAGATTTATGACAAGTTGCTATAACCTTCCTGTATAAATGCTTCTGATCTCCTGCCTTCATATAACCTTCCGGAGTTGCAATTATACTCTCACCCTTAGCCCTAAGTATGGCTATATCCTTTACAATTACCTGCCTTGTTACTCCAAACTCCACAGCTAAAGCACTTCCCTTAATAGGTTTCTTGCTAACTGAAAGCCTTTCATCAATTACATTTCTCCTTGCTTCAGAATTCATTTTATCACCCCATCCATTAGTTTTTCCCGTCACAACTTCTAAGTATTTCTAATTCCAGATCACCTTTAATATCACTATGATGATTTTTAATTAAATACATAGCTCTCTCACTTAATCCATAACTTTTTAAAATTTCAAAACCAATATTTCCATGATTATAATATACATCTATTTTCTTAGAATTTCTTATATTTCTAATTCTACCAGATGTAAATTTATCAGCCAGTACTAATATGGATTTATCTATAGCATTAAGCCTTATATATATCTTTCCTATATCATGCAAAAGTGCAGTTTTAATAAGCTCTTCCCTATGCAAATGAAGCCTGGTACATTCTCTTTCAACATCCTTGGCTACCTTAACCGAATGTTTTTGGTCCTGAACCGATAACATTAAGAAAAGCTCAAACTCCTTACTATTTAAATGATATTTCACATAATTTAATTCATCTATACTTATTTTAGCAGTTATTGACCAAAAAAACTGCTTAATTCTATAAAATTTCATACTCATACCACCTGCTTACATAACTATATTGTAATGTATTGCACTTCTTATGTATATGTATATTTTATTATAAAAAGATAATAAAAAAAGTATCTGTTAAAAACAGATACTTCCTTTGGTGGAGAATAAGGGATTCGAACCCTTGACCCCCTGCGTGCAAGGCAGGTGCTCTCCCAGCTGAGCTAATCCCCCATATTAACTTTTGAGATAATATATAAGTTAACAGTTAAATTAAAGCATATAGTCAAATAATTTTATTATTAACTTTATGCTTTTTAATTGTCCCTATTAATTTAATATGGTCTCTCAAAATTAAACAGAGAAGCTTTCTCAAATCCAGCTTTTGTCTTAAGCCTCAGCTTAAAACATCGACTCCATAGAAAGGAGGTGATCCAGCCGCAGGTTCTCCTACGGCTACC
>JBLNDT010000069.1:0-2880 GCA_050261915.1 Solirubrobacterales bacterium | reverse complement strand
ATATTCCTTGGATCGGGTTAGGACCAATAATATTACAACTACTGATAAATAATTTAACCCATACCATTGCATTTCAAACAAAACAAAAAGGTTATAATCCAGGACTTGTTACTACAATATTGTTACTTATGCCATATAGCACCCTGGTTATTTGGTACATCATAAAATATAATATTTTTACTCAAAGCGATTGGATTTATGCAATCTCTTCAGGTCTTATTGTACCAGCAATACTTTTTTCTATAACTATGAATAGAAATAAATCTGCAGGAATACAAAATACTAGCGGACCATTTAATATGAAAAGGATAGAGTGATTAATTTGGATGAATATTTGATATCAGTGCAGGATTTTGAAGTCCTTTACCAAAAAAACTATGAAAAGCTATTTAGAGCTGCTTTTAGAATTACAGGTAATAAAGAGGATTCAGAAGATGTCATTCAAGAAACTTTTTTAAATGCGTATAGAGCGTTGTCTTCTTTTAAACATGAAAGTTCCTTTGACACTTGGCTTTATAGAATTATGCTGAATTGCACATACAAATACATTAAAAAGAGAAACCATCTTCCGGTGAAAGAAATTACACAAAGAGAAGGCATATCAGAGGAAGCGTTTTGGAACCACATCAAATCTAATGAATCTGTGGAAGATACTGTTGTGACGGAAGATCTTCGAGAAACGTGTATTCAACTTTTTCTAAATTGTATTTCAAAGCAACAGAGAATTTCATTTACACTGCATGTCCTTTTAGCCTTACCAATCAAAGAAGTTTCTCGTATTATGAAAATATCCGAAAGTGCAGTTAAAACCAATGTTTATCGTGCCAGGCAACATATGAAAGAGAATATAGAAGGGCGATGCTCCTTTATTAATCCCAATAATCCATGTCATTGCAGCAACTGGGTTAAATATGCTATAAGTAATGGAAGTATTAAAAATATACCTAATTTAAATCCCATTCATAAACGTTCACAGGCAGAACTATCAACAATTGTAAATGAAATAAGCTTTTTAAATAAGTTAATTCAGCTGTTTGATAATCAACCAGAATATATGAACTACGATGAGTTTATTAATAAGATGAAAATGGTAATTGATAAGGGTGATTTTAAAATTTTTATTTAAGTTCTGTAACATTTCTTAAATTTGTATATCTAATATTATGAATACAAATTTAAGGAGGTATTTTTGTGGATTTTAAAGAAATGACATCACCATGTGGATTGGATTGTTTTAATTGTCCAGCTCAAGAAAAGAATATTACAGAAGAGGTACGTCAAAAGCTTGTTGAAGCAACAGGTAAAGAACCTAATGAAGTGGCTTGTAAAGGTTGCAGAACCCTTAAAGGTCGTAATTTACCAACTATTAAAAGTTGTCCCACATATGAATGTGCTTCTGAACATCATTTAGATTTTTGCTACGAATGTGAAGATTTTCCTTGCGAAAAGTATAACCCTTGTAGGTCAAGAGCAGACAAACTACCTCATAATTTAAAGGTTTATAATCTATGTAAAATTCAAAAGTTAGGACTTGAAAAATGGGCACAAGAATCAAAGTCTAGCAGAGACCGATATTATTTAGGCGAACTGATACCGGGTGTAGGACCGGTAATTCCTAAGAATGAATAATTGCAAGTATAGAATGTAGAGTACAAATTAGATGCTGTATTAGTTGAAAACTTATACGGCATCTAATATTTATATTTCTATATAAGAAACTGCTTCTGTATATCCCCAAAAGCAAAACAAAACTTTGCTTGATTAATCCTGAAATAATGAGAAAAATTCATCTCTCCAATATTTTTCTATAAATTCATCTCTTCCAGAAATGCTTCGATCTTTTTTGTAGTTTTCTGGTTCCTTTTTATAATAATCCTGATGATATTCTTCTGCATCGTAAAATTTGGAAGCAGGCAGGATATTAGTAACAATTGGGTCAGAAAAGCGTTTGCTATCTTCCAATTGTTTTCTAGACAATTCTGCTGCAACTTTTTGTGTTTCATTTGTATAGAAAATTGCAGATCTATACTGAGGTCCTCTGTCATGAAATTGTCCGCCATCATCAGTAGGGTTTATTTGCACCCAAAAAGCTTTTAGGAGTTTTTCATAACTTATTATTTCTGGATCATAAATAATTTGAACAGCTTCATAATGCCCTGTGTTTTGTTTTTTTACTTCTTCATATTTTGGATTCTCCACATGACCACCAATATATCCTGATTTTACTTCAATAATACCATCTAGAATATGAAATGATGAAACCATACACCAAAAACAGCCTCCAGCAAAGATGGCAGATTCATTATGCTTATTCATTTTTACCCCCATATTATCTTTAATACTCTTTATACTTTATCTAATTATACACTTTTATCAATTAATAAGGCAAAGATTGTTTATTAAGTTCAATATTGACTTTTTAAATTGCTAGGAGGTTGACTATGAATATACTATAGTGTAAAATTACACTATAGTATAAAAAATACCATATATGAATAAATTTGCTCTACTAATACTACTTAAAAAGTAGGTAGAATAATATCCAGTTTATTAACTTGTCCAAGGGGGAATTGATTATGAAAAGGTATGCATTCTTAGTATTATTTCTAGTAACTATATCTTTAACTTTATTAAGTTGTAGTAATAATGGGGTGACAAAATCACAATCCAATGATGTGAAAAATACACAAGGAAATACAAGTGGAAATATTATAAATCATGGAATTGCTACTCAACAAGGGGACTGTATTTATTTCACCAATGGACGTGCAACTGGAATATTGGGAAAAAGAGGCTGTCTTTACAAAATAAATACTGATGGTACATGTAAAACCAGGTTGACTGTGTTCGCAGCACCAAGGTATGTTAACGTTGTAGGTG
>JBLNDT010000068.1:0-5681 GCA_050261915.1 Solirubrobacterales bacterium | reverse complement strand
GTTGCTTTCAACGAATAATCTAATCATTATTTTGGTGTTTCACTTCTGAATGACGCAACGATAATATATGCTCTGGTAGGTTAGCTGTATTTTTGTTTTTACTAACTGACCATGAAATAATGCTTTTCTGATATAATTAATCTATTAATCCATATTAAGAAATGGAGGTGTTCCATAATAGTTATGGCAAATTTAAAAATATTACTTGTGGAAGATGAACTTAAAATGGCAGAAGCTCTATCAGAGCTGCTTCGCCTTGAAAATTATATAGTAGATATACACAATGACGGCATATCCGCCATGAATTCAATATATTCTAAGGAATACCACATGATAATTCTAGATGTTATGCTGCCAGGTATGTCCGGGTTTGAAATTGCAAGGAATACTCGTAAGGCAGGAATAAAAACACCCATTCTCATGCTTACTTCAAAAAATGATATAGATGACAAGGTAACTGGCCTTGACAGCGGCGGAGATGATTATCTTACAAAACCCTTTGAAATTAAAGAACTTCTTGCAAGACTCAGGGCTTTAGGTCGGCGATATGATAAATTTAATGAGGATATTCTTTACTTTGGTGATATAGCATTAAATAAAAATACTTTTCAACTTACCAGCAGTTTAAGTGGACAATCTATCCAACTTAGCAAGAAAGAATATCAGATTATGGAACTTTTTCTCCAAAACCAGAATCAGGTACTAACCCGAGAGCAGCTGGTTTTGAAAATATGGGGCTATAATTGTGATGCTGAATATAATAACGTGGAAGTTTACCTATCCTTTACCAGAAGAAAACTTGCCTTTATCGGTTCGAAAGTAGAAATTAAAGCTTTACGTGGTATTGGTTATGAATTGAGGGATTTAAGTGTATAAAAAGTCTAAATACAAAATTGTTTTGTCTATTATGATTATACTTGTATGTTTCTTAGGAATAACCCTAAGTGTAATTTATTTTTCAAGTTATATGGAGGTTTACAAAAGAAACACCAGCATGCTTAAGGTATATGCAAAAGAATACTGGAAAAATGGGAATCCAGAAGGCAAACTACCTGCTCCTCCCCCATTATCAAGTAATGCTTCAGACAATCATACTTATCAACTATCTATGTTCCATGCCATAGCCTTCTCGGATAATGGTGAGGTTATAACTGTAGACAATTCAGAGAAAACCGGGATTACAGACAACTATCTGATTAAACTATGTGCACCACTAATTAATCAGAATAAAGAAAATGGAGTGAAGGATAACTGGATATATCATATTGAACACAATGGAAATACAACATTGATAGTTCTTATGGATAACGAAGTAATGAGCGATAATATTGCCACTTTATTCAGAAATACAATTATTTTCAGTTCTTTTGCTATTATAATTATGCTTTTTCTTTCTATAAGAATAGCTAGTCTTATAGTTAACCCACTTGAAGAAAACCACAGAAAGCAAAAGCAGTTTATTTCAGATGCTGGTCATGAGTTAAAAACACCTTTAGCCGTAATAAATACAAATGCAGAAGTGTTAGAACGAGCATCAGGTGAAAACAAATGGCTTGATAATATTAAATTTGAAATCAAGCAAATGAATGGACTTATTCAACAGCTCCTGGAACTTGCGAATATTGAAAATTCAGTTTTAAAAATGGACAACCTGAATCTAAGCAAAATTGTAACTGGAGCTGCTCTTCCTTTCGAATGTACAGCCTTTGAACAAAACAAAACTCTTGAAATCAAAGTAAAGGATGACATATATATTAATGGCAATGCTGAGAAACTTAATAATCTCGTATCGAACCTTATTGATAATGCTATTGAATATTCAAATGAAAATACCGAAGTATTAATCTCTCTAAAAGCTGAGCATAATACAGCAGTTTTATCCGTTATAAACCAAGGAGACCCAATTCCTCAAATTGAAAAGGAAGCTTTATTTGACAGATTCTATAGGGTTGACAAAGCAAGACCCAGAAACAGCAGTCACTACGGTCTTGGTCTTGCAATAGTTAAAGTAATCGTATCTGACCATAATGGAAAAATATCAGTAGATTGCATAAATAACAAGGTAATTTTTACTGTTGCTTTGCCCTTAGTTTTATAAATCTTCAATCTTTCTTCAATGTACATATGCTATTCTATAACTGCTAATGTAAAAGGAGGGTTATTAATGAAAAAATCAATTTCAATGCTGCTTGCACTGATAATTGCTGCAATGGGTATGACAGCCTGCACTCAGAAAAAAGCAGATTCGCATCAGGAATACATTGAAAAAACACTGAATCTTGCTAATAATTCAAACCAGGAATGGACATATTCCAAGGATTCCAAAGCCTGGGTACTTTCAGTGGTATCTGCAGTCGCTTATCCTGAAATAGCAAATGAGCAGGGTGTATCAGTTTGTGTCCCGGGTGCTTATATTACAGGTATTGACACCAATGCGGATGGAAAAGCTGAGGTAACAGCTGATAATTATACGGCAGCCACAAAGGGTTCTCTTGTAATCAATAATGATGCAAAAATAACAAGCAAAAATGGTCAGACATATACCGCAGCCACTGCACCGGTGATTCTTAACACTGGAGCTGCTGGTTATGGTTCACAAAGCAATCAAACTGCATCATCAAATTATGCAATCGACGGCTATATAAATGTTGCCTGCGGTAACCGCGGTAAACAGGACAAAGTAACAGATTCAAGCGGCAACACAAGTTATACCGGGGATGCGCCATCTTGTCTTGTGGATCAAAAGGCTGCTACTCGTTTTGTGAAATATAACATCTTACTTGGAAATCTTCCCGGAAACGTAAATTACTTCGTTTCAACTGGGGGCTCTGGCGGTGGAGCACATGCTTCAATGTTTGCTGCAACATCAAACAATTCTGACTTCTATGACTATGAGATAGAAGCAGGAGCTGTTGGCGTATACAAATACAGTGACGGAAGCTATTATACAGATGTTAAAGTGAAAGACAAAAAATATTCTATATCAGACGGAGCCTGGGGCTGCATTGCATACAGTGCAATAACCCCACTTTACGAAGGTGATATGGCTATGGCTTTTGAATACAACCTGGATACAAAACACAGCTTTAATACAGTATTTCAGGCACAGGTTGCCAAGTATCTTTCAGAATCATATATGAAGTATATTAACGATCAGAATCTATCTATTAAAGAATCTGATGTGGGTTTTGACTTAAATAATGACGGGGATAAGAATGATACAATAAAGCTCACAATTCAGTACGATGCCAAAGCACATCCAGAAACTAACGGATATTATGGAACATACCTTGATCTTTATCTTGCTGAGTTTACTCAAAACCTTCAGTGGTATCTGAACAACCTGGATTATGCAAGTGACTGGACATGGTTTGATGCAAATGGAAAAGCTCTAACAGATGCAGAAGTAGCTGCAATGTCCTCTTCAGATAAAGCAAAAGCATTTATAGAAGGACGCTATGCAAAAGCTGCTTCCACAAGCGGAATGGGTGGACCTGGAGGTGGTGCTCCTGGTGGTGCCCCTCCAAGTGGAAGTACTCAGCCACCAGGTGGAACTCAGATGGTAGTTGGAACACCAAACGCTGGAACAACTCAATCAGCTAACAGCAAAACAGACTCCTCCAGCTATAAAACCTATGATGATATGGTTGCAGCTTATAAGACAGATATAGATGAAATAAAAGCTGGAGATAAGTACGGTAAGAATATAGTTTCTTTATATAATCCCCTTAACTATATAGGCGCAAAGGGTACTGAAAATCCTACATGGACAAAAATTGTGATGGGTGCCTCTGAAGGTGATATGTCAATGTTTGCTTCCCTGAATATGCAGTTAAAATGGCTAAACTCAGGAGTTAATTCTGAAATTGAATGGCAGTGGGATGGTGGACACGTTCCTTCTGAAGTTCTTGGGAACTCCTTCTCCTTGTATGTCGATGAGATGTATGGAAAATACGTTAAAGGAGCTGCTGCTATAACAAAGTCAGCAGCTACAAAACAAACAAAAAATGGAACAGCTACAGCTTCAACTGGTAAAAACATAAGCAGCTGGGTAAAATATGATGATACATCAAAGGTTTCATTCTCTCTTGCTTCTGCAGCGGCTTATAGAACTGCAGGTGCAAGCAAAGCAACCCCAGGATTTGATGTTATGGATTATGGTCAGGAGGATTATGTATTTGGAAGCAAAAAAGCAGATGCCAGCCACTGGAATACTTACCTTTTTGATATTTTCGAAAAATATTCAGATGTTTTAAAGCCTCTGTTTAATAAAAACTAGTTTTAACTTCAAAGCACCCCTATGCATTAAAACATAAGGGTGCTTTTTTACTTTCAATTTAATTCTTCCTTTCATGCCGTCTATACTAAAAGATTTTGCTGATAATTATCTCCCCAGGTATACATGGAAGTAAAAATTGGTTCCATAGAAAATCCAAGTTCTGTGAGTTCATATTCTACACGGGGCGGAACTTCAGCAAATACTGTACGTTTTATAATACCAGCTTTTTCCAACTCTCTTAATTGAAGAGTAAGGGTTCTGTGAGTTACTGCAGGCATTAACCTTTGAAGTTCGTTAAATCTCATTTTCCCTCCAAACAACCTATACATTATAATTCCCTTCCACTTTCCGCTAATAATATTCAAGGTAGTTTCAACGGGACATGGTCTATTTTCACAATTTATATTTATGGTCTCTTTATCCATGGTACTCCTCCTAAAATGATACTTACTATATAATATGACATATCTTTTGGCACTTCAATAACTTATGTTACTTAAATAAACTACTAAGTATACTTTTATATACTATATATAAATATTGTGCGTACTTTTATTTTTTTACAAAACATATATAATTAAAATTGTTAATAAGAAAAAAGGAGTGTTTAAAATTATGGATGCTATAAAAGCTATTTTAGAAAGAAGAAGTGTAAGAAGTATTTCAGAGGGTGCTGTTTCAAAGGAAACCTTAGAGAGCCTGGTTGAATGCGGCAGGGTTGCTCCAAGCGGACACAATAAGCAGGGACGTTCATTTCTTGTATTGACTGAAAGATCTGCTATTGATGGAGTTGGAAATATTGCTACCTGGGGTAAGTTTTTTATCGGAAAGGCCCCTGCTGTAATATTGGTTTTCTGTGATACTAATGAATGTGCTACACCAGTGGAAGACGGCTCTGCAGCTACAGAAAACATCCTTATTGCTGCAACTGCACAAGGCTTAGCCTCATGCTGGGTTGCTGGTTTTGGAATGCCTTATGCTTCAGAAATTGAGGCCTTTGCTGGGGCACCTGAAAACAAAAAACTCATATCAATAATTCCAATAGGCTATTCTGCTGGTGCAAATACACCAATGCCTAAAAAAAGTCCTCTTAATGAAGTTTTGTTTTGGAATAAATTCTAAAGTAAAAGCCATTCTATCAATGATAGAGTGGCTTTTCTCTTACTTATATTTTCTTTTTAATTGGATGGCGTATTACAGTTTTCCATTTTGCAGGTTCTACTTTACGTATATCTGATAGGTATATTTCATGGTGCAGCCTAATATCATTTAAATCGTTTATATATCCATTTTCATCAAGATACTTGTCCATCAAAGCAACAGTGGCTGGCTCTTCATCAAAAGGTCCTATATGCATGATTTGAACACATAGCCCCTCTTCTATTTTTAAGAATTCAGCCTT
>JBLNDT010000067.1:0-66261 GCA_050261915.1 Solirubrobacterales bacterium | reverse complement strand
CCATAGAGAAGTTGCTGCGTCAATTTTAGAGAAAAAAGCTCTTAATGATGAAATTAAGGCTAATTTGGCGGGCGCAATAGCAGAATTTAAAAAAGTATTTTTAGCAGAGGAATAAAAGTTTCTTTGCGGGAGGTGAAATATGGCAGGGGCAGGACTTGTTGCAATTAAGAGAAGAATCAAATCCGTAACCAATACTCAAAAGATAACTAAAGCCATGGGACTTGTTGCCACCTCTAAACTCAGAAAGTCCAGAGAAAAGCTGGAGTTTAATGAGAAGTATTATAATCACTTCAATTCAATAATGGATGATGCGGTTACTAATGTTGAAGATTATAATGTTTTTACACATGGAAATAATAGCAAGAAAAAGTTGTATGTTACATTGGCTTCAGATACAGGCCTTTGCGGCGGATTTAACGCTAACGTGATTGGTTCAGCAGCTAAGATCGTATCTGCTGACACTGAAAATTCACTAGTATTATCCGTTGGCCAAAAAGGAAAAATGTATCTTAGAAGATACAAATATGAACCAGCAGCAGAATTTATAGATATACCAGATATACCTAGTATAGAAGAAGCTGCAACTATAACCAACAAGATAATCCAAATGTATGAAAGTGGAGAAGTTGGTGAAGTTTACGTAATATACACTAAGTTTTTTTCAGCTGTAAAACAGGTGGTTAAGGTAGAAAAAATGCTTCCTTTTGCAAAAAAGGAAGGCAATTCAGAGCAAAGGTTTATAAAAATTGAGCCAGAAGCAGAAGTTTTTATAAATGAGATTGCGACGCTGCATATAAAGCAACAGCTTTTAAACTATATGCTTAATGCAAAAGCCAGCGAACAAGGTTCCAGAATGCAAGCCATGGATGGAGCTACAAAGAATGCAAATGAATTGCTTGATGCATTGAAACTTAAATTTAACAGAGTAAGACAAGGTGTAATAACACAAGAAATTTCCGAAATAGTTGGAGGAGCAGAAGCTCAGAAGTAAGGAGGGAAATTGATGCCATCAAATGTAGGCAAAATTGTACAGGTAATAGGACCTGTTATAGATATTAAGTTTAGTACAGAAAACCTTCCTAACATTTATAATGCAGTAGAAATCGATATGGGCACTAAGAAATTAGTTGCCGAAGTTGAACAGCATATAGGTGATGATATCGTTAGAGCAATATCAATGGAAGGAACAGACGGCTTAAAAAGAGGCATGGATGTTGTTGATACTGGAGCGCCAATTACTGTTCCAGTTGGAGACGCAGTACTAGGCAGACTTATAAATGTTTTAGGACAGCCAATAGATGAAGCTGGAGATTGTAATTCAGAAATACATTATCCAATTCACAGACCGGCTCCAACATTTGAAGAACAGTCTGTTGAACCAGAAATGTTTGAAACTGGAATAAAGGTTATCGACCTTTTAGCACCATACCAAAGAGGAGGAAAAATAGGACTCTTCGGAGGAGCTGGTGTTGGTAAGACAGTTTTAATACAGGAGCTTATAAACAACATAGCTAAGGAACACGGTGGTACATCCGTATTCACAGGAGTTGGTGAAAGAACAAGAGAAGGTAACGACCTTTACCATGAAATGAGAGATTCAGGAGTTATCAATAAGACAGCATTGGTATTCGGACAGATGAATGAGCCTCCTGGAGCTAGAATGAGAGTTGCACTTACAGGACTTACAGTTTCAGAATACTTTAGAGATCAGGGCCAGGACGTTCTTCTGTTTATAGACAATATATTCAGATTCACACAGGCTGGTTCAGAGGTTTCAGCGTTGCTTGGACGTATTCCTAGTGCGGTTGGATACCAGCCAACACTTGCTACAGAAATGGGTGCTCTTCAAGAAAGAATAACAACTACAAAAACAGGATCAATAACATCCGTTCAGGCTGTTTACGTTCCTGCGGACGACTTGACTGACCCAGCACCAGCAACTACATTTACACACCTTGACGCAACTACAGTTCTATCAAGAGCAATCACAGAGCTTGGTATATACCCAGCTGTTGACCCTCTTGAATCCTCATCTAGAATTCTTGACCCAAGAATAGTTGGTGAAGAACACTACAAAGTTGCATCAGATGTTAAACATATCCTTGAAAGATACAGAGAACTTCAGGATATTATAGCAATCCTTGGTGTTGACGAATTATCTGAAGAAGACAGACTTGTAGTTGTAAGAGCAAGAAGAATTCAAAGATTCTTGTCCCAGCCATTTACTGTTGCAGAACAGTTTACAGGCATGAAGGGTGCTTATGTAAAAATAAATGAAACTATCAGAGGATTTAAAGAAATACTTTCCGGTAAATATGATGAATTGCCAGAAGCAGCATTCTTGTTCGTAGGAACAATAGATGAAGCTGTTGAAAAAGCAAAGACATTTGCTCAATAAGTAATAACTGCCTAATCTTATGTTAGTTTAAGAAGGAGATAAATATGGCAAATACTTATAAATTGATCATTCTTACTCCTGAAAGAGAATTTTATCAGGGAGAAGTGGTAGAATTAATTACTGGAAGTACTCAGGGTAATGTAGGGATACTTGCCAATCATATGCCATTAGTTACTACTTTAAGGCCTTCTGATTCATATATCGTTGATAAAGATGGGAAAAAGCTGAAGGCATTTACATCATCCGGTATTTTAGAAGTTAAAGACAATGCTGCTTTGATGCTTTGCGATGCTTGTGAGTGGCCGGAAGAAATTGATATGAAAAGAGCCGAGGCTGCTAGAGAAAGAGCTGAGAATAGACTTAAACAAAAAGATGGCATTGATGTTAAAAGGGCAGAATTAGCATTAGCCAGAGCACTGGCAAGAATTAATGTAAAATAATTATGAAAGCACGAAATGAAAATTTCGTGCTTTCTTTTTCGTCGCACATTTTTATAAGTAAGCTATATATTATTAATATGTTTGTTGAATAAATGCGGAAATATTGTCCATAATCAATAATATAAAATTATTATTGGAGGATAATATGAAAAAGCTGGTTTTACTACTAATAGGTATTATATTTATTCAGCTTTTTATTAATGGTGAGGTTAATGCGGACAATTCAAAGTTAGTCAATAAAATTATTGAAGAAACTGCCGCATTACCTGTTGAATATGGAAGTACAAGTATATTTCAATATTCGGGTAAGGGATCGGACCTTGCTGCTAATATTAAGGAAAAAACAGGTTGTATTTGCATTTGTGAAAGCAATTCAAAGGGGGAGTTTTACACAATAAGCTCAAAAGAAAAGGGTATTGATTTACAGATTAAGTTAGCTGAAAACCAAGGAGAGGTTAATGTAAAAACACTAAGTGTAGATAATTACAACAAAGTAAAAAGCATTTTACAGAACACCTTGTCTTGTGCCGATGTGAAGGCTGACCTTTACGAATACACAAAGTATAAGATTAATGATAATAACTTAAGCAACATATATTCAAAGGTGAATCTGATTTTAAAATCAAGTAGAACTTCCAACTTGAATGAAACTGCTATAAGCAACGGATATAGCATTACCGGGTATACCGGGTTTGGAAGAAGTATAAGAAGCAAGGGAAGTCCTATAGATATAAATATAGCAATTTTAAGCTATGAATCAGGCAGCTATTTGATAATAGGTACCCCTGAAATAATGACAACTTATTAATAATATTAATTTGGAGGAATGAAATGGATACAATAAAAGTTTTTGGGGGAAATAAATTGTCTGGTGAGGTTAATATTAGTACCGCAAAAAATTCAGTACTGCCATTAATTGCAGCAACAGTTTTATGTGGGGATAAATGCATAATAAGCAATGCTCCCCTACTTGAGGATGTATTTGTACTTTGCAATATTTTAAAGTCTGTAAATGCAGATACTCAGATTGATGAAATAAACAGCAAAATAGTAATAGACAGCTCTAAAATTAGAAATGGAAGCCCTGATAATGATCTTGTTAAGAAAATGAGGGCATCCTTTTATATTATGGGGCCTATGCTTTCAAGATTTGGACATTTTAAAATATCACTCCCAGGAGGATGTAATATAGGTACAAGGCCCATAGACCTGCATTTAAAGGGTTTTAGTGCCCTTGGTGCTGATATTACAATAGGGCATGGATATGTGGAAGCAAAAGCAGAAAGACTTAAAGGAAATAAGATATATCTTGATTTTCCTTCTGTTGGAGCAACAGAAAATATTTTAATGGCTTCTGTACTTGCAGAAGGTGAAACAGTAATTGAAAATGCTGCAAAAGAACCTGAAATAGAGGATCTGGCAAAACTTATCAACGGCATGGGTGGGAAAGTTGTAGGAGCAGGAACTGAAACAATCCATGTTATAGGAGTAAAATCTCTTAAGGGTATAAATCATAGGCCAATTTATGACAGAATTGAAGCAGGAACCTTTTTAATTGCTGCGGCTCAAACAAAAAGCAAAATTAAGATAAATGGAATATGCGAGGAACATTTAAAGCCTGTTATAGCTAAGCTTAGGGAAATGGGAGTTATTATTGATGTAAATGATTGCACTTTAATTGTAAATGGAGATGTTGATTTAAGACCTGTGGATATAAAAACCATGCCATACCCTGGATTCCCAACTGACATGCAGGCCCAGATTGCAGGGCTTTTAAGCACTGTTAAGGGAACAAGTGTAATATCTGAAAGTATATTTGAAAACAGATTTATGTATGTTCAAGAGCTTAAGAGAATGGGGGCAAATATAAAAATTGACGGACGAAGTGCAATAATAGAAGGGGTTAATAAACTTAGCGGTGCTGAGGTAAAAGCAACAGACTTAAGGGCAGGTGCAACAATGATACTATGTGGTCTTGCTGCTGAAGGTGAAACTGCAATATCTGATATATTCCATATTGACAGAGGTTATTATAATATAGAGGACAAATTCAAAGCCTTAGGGGCATCAATAGACAGAGTCAGTTCACACTGACTCATTTTTTTGTAATAAATTAAAAAATCTAATAATAAATTATTATAGTAAGGTTGGTGATGCCTAGTGGTAAAAAAAATTATTTCAATAATTATTGCTGCTATAGTATTATTTTACGGATTTTTTAATTGTAGTGAGAAATTGTCAGGATATATTCTTAATCAAGATAATGTAATAAAAAACAGCGAGCCTGCTGAGGTAAGACTCCTTTTAAGCAAGGAGAACAGGGTAATAAGCATAAAACTAGAGGAATACGTAAAAGGTGTCATATCAGGAGAAATGCCACTAGAATACAACATAGAAGCATTAAAGGCCCAGGCTGTTGCTGCAAGAACTTATGCAGTAGCTCATATGGCAGGTTATAAGGGAAGACAGTACGATAAGAACAACAATATAGATTTAATTGATACTGTAGAATGTCAGGTATATATTGATAGAAAAAAATGCATGGAATCACTTCCGGAAGGTAAGCGAGATGAGTATATGAAGAAGATTGATGAAGCAGTGGACTCTACGAAAGGTGAAGTAATAACTTATGAGGGCAATGTTATCTCAGAGCCCTTTTTTTTCTCCTGCAGCAGCGGAAATACTGAAAATTCAGAGGATGTTTTTTCTGCAGCAGAACCATACTTAAGAAGTGTTGACAGTGCTGAAGATAAAAAGTCCCCGGAATATGAAAAAGTAGTTACTTTTTCTAATGAAACCTTTATAAAAAAAATAAATTCAGCATACAGCAGTTCTAAGCTTAAAAATTACAATCTTAAAAACCAAATCAACATAATAAGCCGCAGCGACAGTGGCAGCATAAAAAAAATTAAAGTTGGAGCTGTTACTATGACAGGTCTTCAGTTTAGATCTGTGCTTAATCTGAATTCAGCAAATATGGATATAAAATTTTATGGAAGCAGTGTTGAAATAAAATCTAAAGGTTACGGTCATGGGGTTGGGATGAGTCAGTGCGGGGCAAACTATATGGCTAAGGATGGTAAAACTTACAAAGACATATTAAAACATTATTATCAGGGAGTTAATGTAGAAAAATTAATTTAATAGCCTTAGGGCTATTTTTTATTTTATAAAATATGTATTTTTTTACATCAACTGGACAAACTAGAAATGGAGGTGTTCAAATGGATAAATTTAAACAAAAAAAATTAACAAACTTTATTAAAAAGGAAGGGTTTTATGTTGTATTGTTTGTGTGCTTGTGTATTGTGGCAACAGTTGCAGCAGTAACAGTAAAAAATAACAAGGATATTAAGACTGCACAACTTCAGCAGAATAAACTTGCTGAAGCCAGCAAGGATAACTCTGCCGGAAACTATCAAGATGCATTGCAAGTGAAAGACAATGCAGAAACAGCGGGAAAAACTCAAAAAGTCAATGCATCTACAGAAACTAAACTGATTAAGCCAGTGGAAGGGACTATGGCAAGAACATATTCGGAAAATCCGGTTTATTGGGAGTCAACTAAAAGCTATAGGTCAAATTTGGGATATGAAATTAAGACTGCTCTTGGAAAACCAGTAGTTGCTGTTATGGACGGAAAAGTTGAAAGCATAGACACCGCATCTGCCGAGGGGGTGAAAATAGTTATAAGCCACGAGAACGGGATAAAGACGGTGTATTCAAACCTTGATGCAAAGGTTAAGGTTACTCAGGGTCAGAGTGTTAAACAAGGAACTGAAATAGGTACAGTTGGGAAAACTTCTCTAAACTCAGCCTACGAAAGTTATGGAGACCATCTTCATTTTGCTGTTATAAAAGGGAATGACTATGTGGACCCTGGCAGATATATAAAATATTAAGGTCTGGCCATTTTTCGTGTATATATCGAAAAATGGCTGACTAAATGTAATTTAAGGCAATTTAACAGCATACTTATTATATAGAAGGGTTAAGGAGGTACCGCTTTGAAAGATTACATTGAAGAGAGAGTACTGGAGGTTGCAAAGTATATTATTGGTTCAAGGGCCACAATTAGAAAAACAGCCAGAGTTTTTGGAGTAAGCAAGAGTACTATTCATAAGGATATGACAGAAAGACTGCCTAAAATAAATCCGCAGATAGCAGACGAAGCAAAATCAATATTAAACTATAATAAGGCAGAAAGACATATAAGAGGGGGAAAAGCCACAAAATTGAAATATAAAGCTATTGAAGGTTAAAAACATTCCGTTTATAATTATATATGAGTGTTATAATAAAAAACTATTGTGAAAGCTTTATTATAAAAAATACTACGAAAGAGTAGGTGTAATTAAAGGGATGTTTTTTAAGATAGGAACAGATATGGGAATCGACCTTGGTACTGCTACGGTATTAGTATTCATCAAGGGAAAAGGCGTGATACTTAAAGAGCCATCAGTGGTTGCTATTGACAGGAATCAAAATAAGGTACTAGCTGTTGGTGAAGAAGCCTGGCAGATGATAGGGAGAACACCTGGAAATATTGTGGCTATAAGACCTCTTAGGGATGGGGTAATATCAGATTACGATATTACTGAAAAAATGCTTAAATACTTTATTACAAAGGCCTGTGGGAAGAAAAGGATGTCTTCTCCAAGAGTGGTAGTATGTATACCATGTGAGGCTACAGAAGTTGAAAAAAGAGCTGTAATAGATGCAGCAAAAAATGCTGGTGCAAAAAAGGTGTTTCTAATCGAAGAGCCGTTAGCTGCAGCAATTGGCTCAGGCATGGATATTTCTAAAGCAAGTGGGAATATGGTTATTGATATCGGAGGTGGAACTACTGATATAGCAGTAATTTCACTAGGGGGCATAGTTGTAAGAGCTTCAATTAAGGTTGCTGGAGACAGATTTGACGAGGCGATAATAAAATATATTAGAAAAAAGCACAAGCTGATGATTGGTGAAAAAACGGCTGAAGCCTTAAAAATAAATGTAGGGTCTGCCTTTAAAAATGGTGACAACAGAACTATGGAAATAAGAGGAAGAGATTTAATTACAGGGCTTCCTAAAAATATCGAAGTTTCTTCTGTTGAAATGAGAGAAGCGTTAAGGGAACCTGTTAGTGCTATTGCAGATGCTACTCATGCTGTGTTAGAAAGAACACCTCCTGAATTGGCTGCAGATATTGCGGACAAAGGTATAGTAATGACCGGAGGCGGAGCCCTTCTTAATGGATTAAGCGACCTCTTGTCTGAAACAACAAAGGTACCTGTTTATGTAGCTGAGGATGCAGTTTCATGTGTAGCCCTTGGTACAGGGAAGGTTTTGGACTACCTTGATAAAATGGCTGTTTCACTTACAGGGGATGACATTACTTTAATAGACTAGCTCCTCAAGCACAAAATCCAACTGGATTTTGTGCTTTTATGTGTTGTTTTTTTCGATTAAGCAAAGTGTCTGCAAAAGGGAATATACAATAACATGAGCCATATCTGATATAAAACTAAGACGTATGGTATTTGATGCAAAAAGACTGCTGCTTAAATTAGAGTCAACAATTCCAATAATTGAGGCGGTACCAATTTGTGGGAGGGATTTTCCCACACCTTTTCCTGGATGTATTGGGTAATCCCTTGCTTGTATGTCACCAACACTTCCCGATTCACCTAAGCAGGCATCTATACCTATAATATTTTCATGGGGGTGTTTTTCCTTAAGATATTTTAATTTGGTTTCTATATTTAAAGCATGGATAGGATCCTTTAATGTTCCATATACAGGGAGTGGAAAATGTTTACTTGTAAGGATTGTTCCTACCAAAGGCCCAAGACAGTCGCCAATACATCTATCTGTTCCAATACATACAATTATTGTATCATTATCTATATAATCCTTTAAAAAACATGCTAATTTATAATAGGATAGGTTCGTTAAATAATTCGTTTTTACTTGATTCAAAAGTCACACCTCCTTTTATATTTGTATGATATTCAATTGATTTATATTAATATAGTTAATAGATGAATAGAGAAGAAATAGCTATGTTTTAAAAGATATTGAAACCCTATTTGAAAATTTGGAGTTTTTAAAACTTGATATAATTAAA
This sequence comes from Solirubrobacterales bacterium, assembly GCA_050261915.1. GTDB lineage: Bacteria > Bacillota > Clostridia > Clostridiales > Clostridiaceae > UBA699. The sequence continues at coordinate 57,311 of JBLNDT010000067.1, read as the reverse complement.
TATAAAAGGTATAATACTCCTTGTCGATAACACAAAGTTATTGATATATTATTGCTGGCATGGCTCAACGGTAGAGCAGCTGACTTGTAATCAGCAGGTTGTAGGTTCGATTCCTATTGCCAGCTCCATATAATACGGAGGAATTCCCGAGTGGCCAAAGGGGGCAGACTGTAAATCTGTTGTCATCGACTTCGATGGTTCGAATCCATCTTCCTCCACCAATTAAATATCATGCTGGCATGGCTCAACGGTAGAGCAGCTGACTTGTAATCAGCAGGTTGTAGGTTCGATTCCTATTGCCAGCTCCATAACGCGGAGGAATTCCCGAGTGGCCAAAGGGGGCAGACTGTAAATCTGTTGTCATCGACTTCGATGGTTCGAATCCATCTTCCTCCACCAAAAAAAAACACTTTTAGTGTTTTTTTTATTAGTTGACAAATATACAAGGCTATGATATTATGAGTTTTGTAATTGAATAAATATTTACTCTTATCAAGAGAGGCGGAGGGATAGGGCCCGATGAAACCCGGCAACCGGCGCATTTGCGCAATGGTGCCAATTCCTGCAGAATATTTCTGCGAGATAAGAGAGGACTATGCATGCGCACGAAACCTCTTCTTATTGAAGAGGTTTAATTTTTTTATGGAGGTTTAAAATTATGAGAAGACTATTTACTTCAGAATCAGTAACAGAAGGACATCCGGATAAAATCTGCGATCAGATTTCAGATGCGGTTTTGGATGCCATATTAGAAAAAGACCCAGCTGGAAGGGTTGCTTGTGACGTTGCTGTTACAACAGGTATAGTGTTTGTAATGGGAGAGATATCCACCAGCTGCTATGTAGATATTCCTAAACTAGTAAGGAATACTGTAAAGGAAATTGGCTACACAAGAGCAAAATTCGGTTTTGATTCAAGTACTTGTTCCGTAGTTACTTCAATTGACGAGCAGTCTGCAGACATTGCTATGGGAGTTGATGAAGCATTAGAATCAAAGCAGGGTGAAATGGATAAGATTGATGCTATTGGAGCAGGAGATCAGGGTATGATGTTTGGTTTTGCAACTAATGAAACTCCTGAATTTATGCCTATGCCTATAGCTTTAGCACATAAGCTTTCAAGAAGACTTACCCAGGTAAGAAAAGAAGGAATACTCTGCTACTTAAGACCAGATGGAAAAACTCAGGTAACAATCGAGTATGAAAATGACAAGCCTCTTAGAGTTGATACTATAGTTGTTTCAACTCAGCATGGTCCAGAAGTTGAACATGCTCAGATAGAAAAAGATATTATTCAGCATGTAATAAAAGCAGTAATACCAGCTGAATTACTTGATGATAATACAAGATACTTTATAAATCCAACTGGAAGATTTGTTGTTGGAGGACCTCAGGGAGACTCAGGACTTACTGGAAGAAAAATTATAGTTGACACTTATGGCGGATATGGAAGACACGGCGGCGGAGCTTTCTCAGGAAAGGATCCAACAAAAGTAGACAGATCAGCTGCATATGCTGCTAGATGGGTGGCAAAAAACCTTGTTGCAGCAGGAGTTGCTGAAAAGCTAGAAATTCAGCTTGCTTATGCAATAGGCGTTGCAAAACCTGTATCAATTGAAGTTGAAACTTTTGGAACAAGTAGTCTAAATGAAGAGAAAATTATTGAAATAGTACAAAAGGTATTTGATTTAAGACCAGGTGCTATAATAAGGGATTTAGACCTAAAGAGACCTATATACAAACAAGTAGCTGCATACGGTCACTTTGGAAGAACTGATGTAGATGTTCCATGGGAAAAACTAGACAAAGTTGATGAAATAAAAAAATATCTTTAGAAAAAATCCTGCTGAAAGTATAAACTTTCAGCAGTTTTTTATTATTATGATATAATGAAATAAAAAAAGTATTGGAGCGGTACCATGCAGGAATTAGAAGGCTTCGTTGAAAATATTGTATATAAGAACGATGAAAATGGCTATGTAGTTGCCAGAATAAAAGATGGAGAACAGGTTACAACAATAGTTGGATATATACCATCCCTGTCAGAGGGTCAAAGTCTTAAAATTTCAGGAGAATGGATTATACATCCTGAATATGGCCAGCAGTTCAAGGTGCATACTGCAGAAGAAATGCTTCCAAACTCAATTAGTGGAATTGAAAGATACCTTGCTTCAGGAGTTATAACAGGAATAGGACCTGTAACTGCAAAAAAGATAGTTGAAAAATTTGGTGAGGACACATTAAAGGTACTTGAAAACAACATTGAAAGACTTATGGAAATTGAGGGTATAGGAGAAAAGAAAATAGCAGTAATATGTGAGTCCTTCAATAAACAGTATGAAATAAGAAATATAATGATATTTATGCAGAATTATGGAATAACACCAAATCAGTGCGGGAAAATATATAAAAGATTTGGCTCAGATTCTATAAGAGTCATAAAAGAGAATCCGTATATTATAACTGAGGAAATCTCAGGGATAGGGTTTAAAACAGCAGACAAAATAGCAAGGAATCTTGGGGTTGAAGGAAACTCCTCCTTTCGTATAGAAAGCGGAATAAAATATATAGTAAATCAGTTTTGTGCACTTGGTAATACATATATGCCCAAAGAAAAACTTATAAAATCAGGCATTGAAGTTTTAAATGTTTCAGAGCAGGATATTGAACAAGGAATATATTCCTGTGCTGTTGACGGGAAAATTATAATTGAAAATGTGGAGGAGGAAACTTGTGTTTTTACAATGCCCTACTACTACTGTGAGCTGGGTGTTACTAAAAAGATAATTCAGTTATCCCTTGAGGAGTATAGCAGCTTAAATGTTGATATAGAAAATGAAATAAGCATATTTGAAAACAAAAGCAATGTAACCTTTGCCCCTTCTCAAAAAGATGCAATAAAAGGAGCTTTTTTAAACGGTATAGAAATAATAACAGGAGGTCCCGGCACAGGTAAAACAACCATAATTAACTGCATAACCGAAATATTTGAAAGAGCTGATTTGAAGGTATTAATGGCAGCTCCCACAGGAAGGGCTGCAAAAAGAATGTCTGAAGCCACAGGGAGAGAAGCTAAGACAATTCACAGGCTTCTTGAAATGGGGGTAAGCGGTGATGATGATGTCCTGTTTTCTAAAGGTGAAGAGTCCCCATTAGAATGTGATGTACTTATAGTTGATGAAGCATCCATGATAGATATAATGCTTATGCATAGTATGCTTAAGGCAATTAGTTCAGGAACAAGGCTTATAATAGTTGGTGATGTGGATCAGCTTCCCTCAGTAGGTCCAGGGAATGTACTTAGAGACTTAATAGATAGCCGATGGATTAAGGTAGTGAGACTTAAGGAGATATTCAGGCAGTCCAGGGAAAGCATGATTATAGTTAACGCTCACAGAATAAATGAAGGAGAAATGCCTGCAATAAATGGAAAGAATAAGGATTTTTATTTTATAAATGAAGAAGACCCTGGAAAGGTGCTTCAAACCCTTATAGATTTGGTAAGAAAAAGGCTTCCATCCTTTAATAAAAACTGGAATCCAAACAAGAATATTCAAATACTGACTCCAATGAGAAAAGGCATACTTGGGGTATCAAATTTAAACCAAAGACTTCAGGAAATATTGAATCCAAAACAACCAGATAAGAAAGAAAAAGAATTAAGGAACATGATTTTAAGGGTGGGAGACAAGGTCATGCAGACAAAAAACAACTATTCTCTCAAGTGGGAAAGGATATCTGGTAATGGTGAAGCTGAAGGAGTTGGAATTTTTAACGGAGACATGGGCTATGTGGAAGATATAAATGAGGATGACAATACAGTAACTATTGTTTTTGATGATGAAAGACAGGTTATTTACGATAATATATATATAGATGAGGTAGAGCTTGCATATTCTATAACTATTCATAAAAGCCAGGGTAGTGAATTCCCAGTTGTGGTTATACCTGTGTTTATGGGTCCCCCTATGCTCATGAATAGAAATCTTTTGTATACAGGTATAACAAGAGCAAAACAGATGGTGGTAATAGTTGGTTCAAAAAGGGCTCTTCATTATATGGTTGACAATAATAAAGGTTTTGAAAGGTATTCCATGCTAGGGTGGCGAATAAAAGATATAGTTCAGCATGGTTTGGAGGAAAATGCATAATGAATTCAAAGAATTTGTGCCTAACAGAAGAAAAAGAAAAGATAGGAAATTCAATATATAAATGGAGTGAAGGGTTGGAGAAGGAGCTTAATGTTATAACAATCCCTTGGAATGGTGCGGATATTTTTCTTAAGTCAATATTTAAATATGTTAAAGAAAATAATAATGTACTATATATTACTGATGAAAAGGAAAATGTACAATTAATAGAAAGTATAAAGAAAAGGTCAGATTACAGGGGCTACACTCATTTAAGGGACACTTCGGACAATATTGAATCAAATCTGGTTATTACAGATTATAAAGCAGCGTTAAACCTTAATAAAAAATTTGACCTTGTTGTTTATGATGAAATAAACAGCATGCCTAAATATGATAATAAAAGTATATTAAACTTGTTACATGGTTTGTCAAAGGAAAACGGAAAAAAAATATTTTACTCCATAGAGGGGATTTTTAAAAATAACAGGGATATAGTTCTCCCTGTTAGGGATAGAAATGTTCCAATGGTTGAACCAAGAGATATACAAACCAGAATAGATATAAATAAAGATATTCCATATATGGTATATGATTATCTAAAGTGGTCAATAAATAATAACAGGAATGTATTAATATATGTTCCAAAAGGGGATAAGGTTGAGAAGGTTTATAATTATATAAGAACCTACAACTGGGATAAAAACTGTAATATATCATATTTTATAAAAGGTAAAAGTGATATAAAAACAATGATGAATTTTTATAAAATAAGAAATTCAATTATGATTACAGATGAATTTAGAATAGCTCCCCCTAGTATAACAAATACAGATATTATGGTGTATTTTGCTAATGATGTTGTTTTTAATCATAAAATACTAACTCATATATGTTCCAGAGTTACAAGAACTGAAAGAGATTCCAGAGGGGAAGTAATATTTTTGTACAATGAAAAAAATCAAAATACGGAAGCAGCCATAGATATTGTTAAAAATTTCAACAAGGAAGCGTGGGAAATGGGATTCTTAAAAATATAAGGTTCTTAATGGATTGTGTACTTGAAGTGATATTCTGTGGTGACGTAAATTGTGTTGTCTGTGGAGGGGAAACGCTTGAAGACTCTTCCCTTTGCAGAAGCTGCAGTGTTAAAATAAAGGAATGTTTTGATTTTAGCATAATTAATTATAATAAAAAGCAAATAAAATGCTATAGCGCCTCCTATTATTCGAAGGTAATAATGGAGCTTATAATAAGGCTTAAATATAAAAAGGATTTTAAAAGCGCTGAAATTTTAGCCTCATTAATGCTGAAAACAATTAGAAGAGGCTGTATAAAAGGAGATTATATTGCATTTGTACCTATAAGCAAAGCTTCCCTTAAAAAGAGAGGGTATAATCAAAGCATGCTCCTTGGAAAAATAATATCAAAAGAAACAGGTATTGAAATAATTGATGTTTTAAAAAAATCAAAGGATGCAAAGGATCAAATAGGCTTAAGCCGAAAAGAAAGACTTGAAAATATTAAGAACAGCTTTGAATTTAAGGGGAATACAAATATAAAAAACAAGAATATTATTTTGGTGGATGACGTATTTACTACAGGTGCCACTGCTTTTTGGTGTGTAGATATACTAATAAAAAACGGGGCAAAAGATGTTAAGGTCTTGACTGCGGCCAAAAGTAAGGTATAATTTTATTATATTAAGTTAGGTTTGTGGTTGAAAGTCGAGGCTAGTCGCAGGCAAAACGATCCACGTAATTTAAATAAAAATGTTTAATGAGCATGGTGCGGTATAGAAGTAAGTCCTGCCGTTTAAAAACGAGAGAGTTGTCAGTGAGAGGTTAATTCCGGGTAGCGAAGGCTCCAGCAGGCGGGTGTGGGGGCAAAGACCAGGTCAGCTAACTTAATTAAAGGTTCCATTTTTGGAACCTTTATTTTTGTTTAAAAATTTACATTTTTGCTATTGAATTTTACATCCAACAGTATTAAAATGTATATAAACTAATAATACTGAATTTTCTAACTATAAGAAAGGGGCTGGAAATATGAAAATAACAGTAAGTGGAAAAAATATGGAAATTACACCTGCTTTAAGAGGTGCTGTAGAAAAAAAATTATCAAAACTAGAACGCTTTTTCAATCCTAATGTGGAAGCACATGTAACCTTTAGTGTAGAAAAGAATAAGAGCTTACAGAAGAGTAAACAAGTTATAGAAGTTACAATTCCATTTAATGGAGTGATTTTAAGAGGTGAAGAGGCAACTGAAGACATGTATGCTTCTATCGACTTAGTTGTAGACAAGCTAGAGAGCCAGATTAGAAAACAGAAAACAAAGCTTGAAAGAAAAACTCATGGTGATTCTCTAAGATATCAGTACATTCCAGATGTAGAGGAGGATACTAAAAACGAACTTCAAATAGTAAGGACAAAAAGATTTGCAATAAAGCCAATGTCATCTGAGGAAGCAGTTCTTCAAATGGAACTTTTAGGACACAGCTTCTTTGTATTTAAAGATTCTGATTCTGAAGAAGTGAATGTGGTATATAAAAGAAAAGATGGAAACTATGGTTTAATTGAACCAGAGTTTTAAGGAGGGGAAGCATATGCTTCCCCTTTTAGTTTGAATTATGCATTTTGTGGCAATAATTAATAAAGTTGAATGGAAAAAAATTAGGTGGTATAATTTATATGTTAATATAGAATAAAAAAGCGTGAGAGGAAAAATTTATGAAATTATTTGATAAGATATTTGGAACTTATAGTGATAAGGAAGTAAAAAGAATACTTCCTGTAGCAGATAAAATAGAAGCTTTGGATTCAGCTATGCAGGCTCTTTCCGATGATGAACTTAAGGCCAAAACAGGTGAATTTAAGGATAGGCTCATCAAGGGTGAAACATTAAATGATCTTCTTCCGGAAGCTTTTGCCGTAGTAAGAGAGGTTTCTACAAGAGTAATAGGGTTGAAGCACTTCAGAGTTCAACTTATTGGAGGAGTAGTGCTCCATCAGGGAAGAATTTCAGAAATGAAAACTGGTGAAGGTAAAACGCTGGTTGCCACACTGCCAGCTTATTTAAATGCCCTTTCTGGAAAAGGAGTTCATATTGTAACAGTTAATGACTACCTTGCAAAAAGAGACAGGGATGCAATGGGGCCTATATATGAATTTCTTGGACTTACCTGTGGAGTTGTTCTTCATAGTCTAAACCATGAAGAAAGGCAGGAAGCATACAGATGTGATATTACATATGGAACAAACAGCGAATTTGGCTTCGACTACTTAAGGGATAACATGGTTATATACAAGGAGGAAAGAGTTCAAAGAGGGCTTAATTTTGCCATAGTGGACGAAGTTGACTCAATACTGATTGACGAAGCAAGAACTCCATTAATAATATCCGGGGAAGGTGAAAAATCCACAGATTTTTATAAGGTAGCAGATTACTTTGTAAAAACTTTAAGAGGGGAAACCGATTATTCAGTAGATGAAAAGACAAACTCAGTAATTTTGACTGATGAAGGTATTGCTAAGGCAGAAAACTATTTTAGAATTGAAAATTATGCTGATGCGCAAAACATGGAAACTCAGCACCACGTGGTGCAGGCATTAAAGGCTAATTATATAATGAAAAGAGATAAGGACTACATGGTTAGAGACGGTGAAGTTCTTATAGTGGATGAATTTACAGGAAGAATGATGGAGGGCAGAAGGTATAGTGACGGACTTCATCAGGCAATAGAAGCAAAGGAAGGAGTTAAGGTTGAAAGGGAATCTAAAACTCTTGCCACAATAACTTATCAGAACTATTTTAGAATGTTTGATAAACTTTCAGGCATGACAGGTACTGCCTTAACTGAAGAAAATGAATTCAGGGAAATATATGGACTTGATGTAATTGAAATTCCAACCAATGAGCCTCTTATCAGAAAGGATAACTCCGATGTAGTTTACAAAACTGCAATGGGCAAATACAATGCAATTGTAGAAGAGATTGTTGAAACAAATAAGACAGGGCAGCCGATGCTGGTTGGTACTGTAAGTATTGAAAAATCAGAGATATTGTCCTCTCTATTGAAAAAAAGAGGGATTTCACACCAGGTGCTAAATGCAAAATATCATGAAAAGGAAGCAGAAATAATTTCCCATGCAGGGGAGCTTGGAATGGTTACAATTGCAACAAACATGGCTGGTCGTGGTACCGACATTAAGCTTGGAGAAGGTGTAGTTGAAGTTGGAGGCTTAAAAATAATTGGTACTGAAAGGCACGAATCAAGACGTATCGATAATCAGCTTAGAGGACGTTCAGGGCGTCAGGGAGACCCGGGAGAATCAAGGTTTTATGTGTCTCTTGAAGATGACCTCATGAGGATATTTGGCTCAGATAAGCTTCAAGGACTTGTCGAAAAACTTGGACTTAGGGATGATGAGGCTATTGAAAGCAAAATGATAACAAATACTATAGAAAATGCTCAGAAAAAGGTTGAAGGAAACAACTTTGACATAAGAAAAACTCTGCTTCAGTATGACGATGTAATCAATAAGCAGAGGGAAATAATATATAAACAAAGGTCTGAGGTTCTTGAAGGTGAAGATATTCATATAGAAATTCAAGATATGATTAAAGACCTGATATTCTCATTGGTTAATTCACATATTTCAGGTATGGAGGATGAATTTGAAAAAGAACTTGAAAAACTAGTTGAGTCTCTTGAAGATATTTACCTTCCTAAGGGAATGGTAGACCCTAAGGAACTTGCATTGCTTACAAATGATGAGATTAAGGAAAAACTTCTGGATATTGCAAAGAACCTATATGTAAAGAAGGAAAACGAATTTACTTCAGAACAAATGAGGGAACTTGAAAGGGTTATTCTTCTTAGAGTGGTAGATTCAAAGTGGATGGATCATATAGATGACATGGATCACCTAAAACGCGGAATAGGATTAAGGGCTTACAGGCAGCAGGATCCAGCTCAGGCATATTCCTTTGAAGGCAGTGAAATGTTTGAGGAAATGATATACAATATTAAGGTTGAAACAGTAAGATTCCTTTTCCATGTTCAAATCCAAAAGGCACCTGAAAGGGAAAGAATAGCTAAAGAAACATCTACAAATTATGATCAGGGTGATGATTCTTTGAAACAAGAGCCTGTAAAAAAAGAAAAGAAGGCTGGAAGAAATGATTTATGCCCATGCGGCAGCGGCAAAAAATATAAAAACTGCTGCGGAAGATTCGAATAACAGGTTCTAAGGAGTGATATAATGTCAGTACAATTGGAAGAGGCGTTAAACCAGCTAAGGGAATTCAAAAGAGTAATAAATGAAATCGGGGATTCACTTTGACCTAGCCAGTCTAGAGAGTAAGTCAGATGAGCTGGATATAAAAATGCAGCAGCCGGGATTCTGGGATGACATTGCAAAAGCTCAGGAGATTACAACTGAATCAAAGGTGCTTAAGCAAAAATTACAAAATTACGGTGATTTGGTATTAAGGATTGATGATGCAATTGAACTTACTGAAATTGCTTTGGAGGAAGATGAGTCTTCTTCAAATAAGGAAATTATTGATGAAGTTCAGTCAATAGCAACCGAACTTGAAAAGTTAAGGGTTGAAACTCTTTTGTCAGGAGAATACGACAGAAACAATGCTTTGATAAACCTTCATGTAGGCGTTGGGGGCACAGATGCTCAGGACTGGACCGAAATGCTGCTTAGGATGTATACAAGGTGGTCTGAGAAAAAGGGTTTTAAGGTGGATATAATTGATATTCTTCCTGCAGATGATTATGGTATTAAAAATGTAACTCTAAGTATTAAGGGTGAATTTGCATATGGATACCTTAAGGCTGAAAAAGGAATACACAGGCTGGTTAGAATATCTCCCTTCAATGCAAATGGTAAGAGACAAACATCCTTTGCCTCTGTGGAGGTGTTGCCTGAACTTACAGAAAGCCAGGATATACAAATCAGACCTGAAGACATAAAGGTAGATACCTACAGGTCTGGAGGCGCAGGGGGACAGCATGTAAATAAAACTGAAACTGCAATAAGAATAACACATATTCCAACGGGGATAGTTGTTCAGTGCCAGAATCAGCGAAGCCAGCATTCAAATAAAGAAGAAGCGATGAAAATATTAAAGAGCAAGCTTGTGGAACTTAAGGAACGAGCCCACAAGGAAAGAATAGAGGATTTAAGCGGTGAACTGAAGGATATGGGATGGGGAAGTCAGATAAGATCCTATGTTTTTCAGCCGTATACTTTGGTTAAGGATCATAGAACAGGAGTTGAAAGCGGAAATATAAATGCTGTAATGGACGGAGATATTGATGCTTTTATAATTGGATACTTAAAAGGTAATTTTTAGGCAGGCAATTAGCCTGCCTGTGTTTTGGAGGGAAATATGGCATATATAAATGAAAAATTAAGTAAAGAACTTGGTATCAGCTTAAAGAATATAAATTCAGTAATAGAATTGCTAGATGAGGGCAATACTGTGCCATTTATAGCAAGATATAGAAAAGAACTTACTGGAGGTATGAGCGATACCACCCTTAGAGAGCTTAGTGAGAGGCTTATATATCTAAGGAACCTGGAAGAGAGAAAAAGCGATGTTATAAGGCTCATAAATGAACAGGGAAAGCTTACTGAGGAGCTTGAAAGGGAAATATCAAAATGCGACACTTTAACTGAGGTTGAAGATATATATAGACCTTATAAGCCTAAAAAGAGAACCAGGGCAACTATAGCAGTAGAAAAGGGTCTACAGCCCTTGGCAGAAATAATATTCGGCGGTGAGTTCCAGGGGGATATCCTTGATAAGGCTTCTGAATTTATAAATGCTGAAAAGGAAGTAAATACTCCTTTCGATGCATTAAATGGGGCTATGGACATAATAAGTGAAATTATATCCGATGAAGCCGACTATAGGAAATGGATAAGACAATATGTAACAAACAATGGGAAAGTTGAAACCAGCGGAGACAGCACGGAATCAAATCCCTTTGAAATGTATTACAAATACATGGAACCAGTTAAAACCATTCCTTCCCACAGGATTCTTGCAATAAACAGAGGAGAGAAGGAAAAGATTCTGTCTGTTAAAATAACTGCAGACAATGAAAAGATAATTGAATATTTATTGAGCAAAACTTTAAAAGGAAATAAGATTACTGATAAATACATAGAAGAAAGTGTAAGGGATTCATTTAAAAGGCTTATTTATCCCTCAATTGAAAGAGAAATCAGGTCACTGCTTGCGGATAAGGGAGAAGAAGGAGCTATTCAAATATTTAAGGAAAATCTTGGAGCTCTTCTTATGCAGTCCCCAATCAAAGGAAAAACAGTGCTTGGCTTTGATCCGGGATTTAGAACTGGATGCAAAATAGCTGTTCTTGATGATACAGGAAAGCTTATGGATACTGCCACAGTATATGTTACTATATCAAAAAATGACAAAAGTGATTCCCTGCAGAAATTAAAGGAACTTGTAAAGACGTACAACGTTGATGTTATATCCCTTGGAAATGGTACTGCAAGCAGAGAATCAGAAGAGGTAATTGCAGAACTTATAAAGGAAATTAAGGCAGAAACTAATAAGGAAATATACTATGTTATAGTTTCAGAGGCAGGTGCTTCAGTGTATTCAGCATCAGAGCTTGCTTCAAAGGAATATCCTGATATAAACGTTTCATTAAGAGGGGCCATATCCATAGGAAGAAGACTTCAGGACCCATTAGCGGAACTTGTAAAGATAGATCCAAAGTCAATTGGAGTTGGGCAGTATCAGCATGATGTTACCCCTAAAAGGCTGGACGAGTCCCTTAAGGGGGTTGTTGAAGATTGTGTTAACTCAGTAGGTGTGGATTTAAATATTGCAACTCCATCCCTTCTTACTTATATATCAGGAATAAATTCAAATATTGCGGAAAACATAGTAAGCTTCAGAGAAGAAAATGGAAAATTCAAAAACAGAAAAGAACTTTTAAAGGTTAAAAGGCTCGGTCCTAAAGCATTTGAACAATGTGCAGGATTTTTAAGGGTAATGGAAAGCAGTGAACCATTAGATAATACGGGAGTTCATCCTGAATCTTATGACTCCTGTAAAAAGCTTCTTGAGCTTTTAGGATATAAAAAGGATGAATTGAAAAATGGTAGTTTGAAGGAAATAGACTCTAAAATTGATAATATGGGTTTGGAAAACATAGCTGAGAAGCTAGGGGTTGGAATACCAACTTTAAAGGATATAATCAAGGAAATAAAAAAACCTGGAAGAGACCCAAGGGAAGACCTTCCAAAACCTATATTAAAAACAGGCGTTGTAGATATAAAAGATCTTAAGTCGGGAATGAAACTTATGGGGACAGTAAGGAATGTTGCTGATTTTGGAGCCTTTGTAGATATTGGAGTACATCAGGATGGACTTGTACATATAAGCCAACTTGCAGATAAGTTTATAAAGCATCCCTTGGAGGTAGTTAAGGTAAATGATATTGTAGAGGTTACTGTACTTGAAATTGACCAGAAGAGAAATAGAATATCACTGACTATGAAAAATCAATAGGGGTTGAAATAATCAATAAAATGTAATAAAATAGATTAGTAAGTTAATATTTGTTCTTCAGGGCGGGGTGTAATTCCCCACCGGCGGTAAAGCCCGCGAGCCGTAAGGCAGATTCGGTTAGATTCCGAAGCCGACAGTAAAGTCTGGATGGAAGAAGATATGTGTAAAAATGCAGCCCTGGCTTTTGCCTGGGCTTTTTATTTTAAGCAAAATAGGAGGTACAATAATGAAAAATCAAAAGTTGAATAAAATGATCAAGGTGTCCATGCTTAGTGTTATTGCATTTTTATTAATGTTTTTAGAATTGGCAACACCATTCTTCCCAGCATTCTTAAAAATCGATATAAGCGATCTCCCTGCTCTTATAGGTGCATTTGCACTAGGTCCTGTGGCAGGAATCGGAATTGAACTTCTAAAAAACATTCTCCATGGATTATTTGTGGGAGGAACTGCATTTATAGGTGAGTTTGCAAACTTCCTTGTAGGTTCTGTATTTGTGGTTACAGCAGGAATTTTCTACTCAAGAAATAAGACTAGAAAAAATGCAGTAATAGGAATGGTTTTAGGTACAGTGTTTATGACAGTAGCTGCAAGCTTTTTAAACTACTTTGTTCTCCTTCCCCTATATGAAAAGGTGCTAAGCTTTCCGGTAGTTGCAGTAGTAGGTATGGGGGCGGCAATAAATCCAAATATTAAGGATTTAAATTCCTTTATTATATGGGCAATTATGCCATTTAACTTTATAAAAGGAGTTATTATTTCTGTAATAACACTTCCAGTATACAAAAGAGTATCAACAATAATTCATAAATAGATATTATTAAAGCCGGGTTTCCGGCTTTTCTCTTTAGTTTGAACATTTAGTATACGATAATAAATATGTAATAAAAAAAGAGTGGTGATATTATGCCAAGTATATATAATATTAACAGCACCTACAATATAAATACAAAAAAAATAGTGAATAAGCTTTCCTTTGAGCTTAATCAGGAATTTGCAGCCAAGGTTGAAAATATTGATAAGTTAACAAATGAGGTTTTGTTAAAGATGCTTGATGGATGGCAGTTTAAAGCAGAACTTCAAGGCAAACCGGACAACATCCCCGAGGGAATAATAAGATTTAAGGTTGAAGGGTTTGAGGATGGAAAGCTTAAAATAAAAATACAAAACCAAGAGGTCAGGCTGGATAAAGAAATAAACAACATGCTAAAAACTCTTGAAGAGCAGAATGTAGACATATCAAAAAGTGATATAGAAACATTGGCAAAGATGGTAAAGCATTCAATGCCTTTAACCAGAGAAAATATTTCAGAGGTTAAAAGTTTATTTGATTTTAAAAATAGAATAAAAAATTCACCAGAAGAGGTAGGTAATTTTATACAAAAGTTTTTGGAGTTAAAGGGAATAGAACCAGCCTCTGAAAAAGGGCAGCAATATACTGCCAAACTAAAGGTTTTTTTTAATGCCTTTAATAATATAACAGAAGATGATATTCTGACTCTGATGGAAAATGATATTGAGATTAATGATAAAAATATTGAGAGCTTCAATAGGGTATTTAAGGAATCACAAACAGTTTACAAGCAGCTTGCAGCCTTTTCACAAAAACTTAACAGTAATACTTTACCAAAACCAGTACAGGATCAGACTAATATAAGGACACCAGAAAATGGGCAGGTTGAAAATCTTGAAAAATTGGTTTCTCAGAGTACTGAACCAGAAAAAGTGGAAATAAAAGCTTTAAAAACCGAAACTATTCAACAAAGCAATGTGGAAACAACAAAGGATGAAAAGATACAGTTAAGAAATTTAGATACTTCAAAAGAGGAACTAATTAAAGGGGATGCAACAACCAAGGCAACTAAGTTAAAACCCGAAAAGCTTAACGGTATTACTGTGCTTTCAAATGCAATTAAGGAAGAAATAAATTCAAGTTCAAATGAAGTGAAAAATGCTGTAATAGATATTATATCAAATCTAAAGCAGGGAGATGAAAGCACTAAAGCAGTTGTTACAAATTTTCTTCAAAACAGCGGCAATGATTTTAAGGTGCTGAATACTGTGTCAAATCAGTACTACTACTTTGATCTTCCAATTAAAATGGAAAATCATGATTACGGCTGTAAGATGATAATAAAAGATGAAAGAAAAAAAGGAAAGTTAATAGATACCAATGACGTCAAAATTGCTGCGACCATAAATACTGAAAATATTGGTACTGTAGATTCTTATCTTACTATAAAAAACTACAATATGACTGTTGATATAAAAAGTGAAGAAAAATATATTAAGATATTAAGTTCCGCCAAGGAAATTTTACTAAAAGAATTATCAAACTTAGGTTATAATATATCTGTAACAGTTGATAAGCGCAAAATACCTGTAAGTTTATCAGATTCAAGAGAGTTTTTTCAGGATAATGAGCTTATAAACATAAACGCTAGGGTTTGAGGTGAGTGATTTGAACCACAGGAAAAGAGCTGCTGCACTAAAATACGAGGGTGGGTATGAAGCCCCTGTTGTTACAGCTGCAGGCATTGGCAAGATAGCTGAAAATATTATAAATGGTGCAAAAGAAAACAATGTTCCGGTAGTTTACGACCAGGAACTTACAGCTCTGCTTACAAACCTGGATATTGGAGAATCTATTCCTTTTGAATTATATGAGGCAGTAGCAAAGGTTATAGCATATGTAATGGATGTTGACAAAAGTATTAATGGAAGGTGATTAAGTGGCTTTATATGCAATTTCAGATCTTCACTTGGACTTAAATGGTGAAAAACCAATGGATATATTTGGAGAACAGTGGATGGAACATGATGGAAGGTTAAAGGATAATTGGCTAAGTTTAATCAGTGAGGAAGATACGGTGTTAGTTGCCGGAGATATATCATGGTCCATGACTATGGAGGAGGCAGGTAAGGAACTTGACTGGATTCATGACCTTCCAGGAAATAAAATATTTGTTAAGGGGAACCATGATTACTGGTGGGGAAGCATAAACAAACTAAACAACCTCTATGATGATATGAAATTTATTCAAAACAACTTCTTTTCATATGAAGAATACGCCATATGCGGAACCAGAGGCTGGGTATCTCCTGGAGGAGACAGCTTTACACAAAAGGATCAAAAAATATATGAACGAGAGCTTATAAGGCTTAGATTATCAGTTGATTCAGCTATAAAAGCAGGCTTTAAAAAGTTTATTTTTATGCTTCACTATCCTCCCTTTAATGAAAAACTGGAATCCGGTTTTATTGAAATAATAAATGAAATAAAACCTAAAGCTGTAGTCTATGGTCATCTTCACGGCCCATCTGCAGAAACAGCCTTTTGTGGAGTACGTGATGAAGTTCAGTACATAATAACATCATCAGATTACTTGAAGTTTAATCCTGTAAGAATTCTGTAAATATGCTATAATATATAAATATAAATAAGATTTGAGGGTGGAAATATGGCAATAGGAGAATGGAAAGCATTTTTAATTCCATACAAACAGGCAGTAGAAGAACTTAAAGTGAAATTCAGGAGCATAAGAACAGAATATAGGACTAAAAATGAATATTCACCTATTGAATTTGTAACGGGAAGAGTAAAAGAGCTGTCAAGTATTCTAGAAAAGGCCAACAAGTTTAATATACCCCTTGAAAGAATAGGTAATGAAATAGAAGACATAGCTGGTATAAGAATAATGTGTCAGTTTGTAGATGATGTTGAAAAAGTTGTGAAGCTTATAAGAAAAAGAAATGACATGCAGATAATATATGAGAAGGATTATGTAACAAATGTTAAGAAAAGCGGATATAGAAGCTATCACGTAATAATTAAATATCCAGTAAATATGGCTGAAGGTGCAAAGGAAATTTTAGCAGAGTTTCAGATTAGAACCCTTGCCATGAACTTCTGGGCAACAGCAGAACATTCACTAAACTATAAATATAAGCATGATATTCCTCCGAATATAAAGCTTAAGCTTAAGTCAGCGGCGGATGCAGCCTTTAACCTTGACAGGCTTATGCTTGAAATCAAGGATGAGATAAAAGATGCACAGCAGCTATTTGAGGTTAAATCAAGCCTTGTTTCAAATATAATGAACAATATACTTACTCTTATTTCAATGGGTAAGAATTCGGAGGCTACAAGGTTTCAAGCCCAGTTAAACAAGCTCATTCAAGAAGGAGAAATATCAGAGCTTAGTAACTTGCAGAGGGTTACTGAAAAAACTCTAGATATGTACAGGTAAAAAAAGCAATTCAGAAAATCTGAATTGCTTTTTATTATTTAACTACTATATTAACAAGTCTTCCTTTTATAACAACAATTTTAACTATAGTTTTACCAGCAAGAAGTGGTTCAACTTCTTCGTGCTTAAGAACAATTTCTTCAATTTCCTTTTCACTTAACCCGTTGGATATGTTGAGTTTTGTTTTAATTTTTCCATTAATTTGAACTGCGATTTCAACTTCATCCTTTATTAAAGCATCAGGGTTAAATACAGGCCAAGCTTCCTTAAATACAGAATCCTTCATTCCTGAAAGCTCCCAAAGCTCTTCTGAAAAATGAGGAGCAAAAGGTGCAAGAAGTCTTATGAAGTCTAGAGTTACTTCCTTCAGGAAATTTCTGTTTTTGTTTTCTAATCCTATATATTTTGTTAGTGCATTTGTAAATTCCATCAATCTTGCAATTGAAGTATTAAACTGGAATCTGCCGGCATCTTCAGTAACTGATTTTATTGTGTAGTTTCTTACATAATTAAGTTCCTTTTCATCGTGTCCTATATCAGTTTTATTATTTTTGCTATCAGCTATTACTTCATTGCAGCTTTCAAAAAGCCTTTCAATTCTGTCTACAAATCTACCTATTGATTTTATTCCATCGTCGCTCCAAGCTCCACCTGTGGAATAATCAAATCCAAACATAAGATACATTCTAAATACATCTGCACCAAATTGAGCTATATATTCATCAGGTGATATTGTGTTCCCCTTTGATTTACTCATTTTTTGTCCATCTGGTCCAAGGATTATTCCTTGATGTCTTAAAGCTGTAAATGGTTCATCAAAGCTGAGATATCCCATGTCTCTTAATGCTTTAGTAAAGAATCTTGCGTACAGAAGATGCATGCATGCATGCTCTGCTCCGCCAACATACATATCTACAGGAAGAAGCTTATTTATTTTTTCTTTGCTAAAAGCTTCTTCTTCGTTTTTATTATCAGGATATCTTAAATAGTACCATGAGGAACAAACAAAAGTATCCAGAGTATCTGCTTCTCTTTTAGCAGATCCTCCACACTTTGGACATGTGGTATTTATAAATTCCTTAGATTTTAAAAGTGGTGAACTTCCATCTGGTGAAAATTCAACATCGTATGGAAGAAGTACAGGTAGATCACTTTCAGGCACTGCAACCTCTCCGCATTTTTCACAATAAACTACTGGAATAGGAGCTCCCCAATATCTTTGTCTTGATACAAGCCAGTCTCTTAATCTGTAATTTACCTTTCCATTACCTAAGCCTTGGCTTTCAAGTTTAGCTATAACTGCTTTTATACCTTCTTCTGAATGAAGACCGTCAAATTCTCCGCTGTTCATCATTTCGCCGTATTCGCAGTAAGGAAGATCCTTTCCTCCTTTTATTACTCTTTCAATTGGAAGATTGTATTTTGTAGCAAATGTGAAATCTCTTTCATCATGAGCAGGAACTCCCATAACACATCCTGTTCCATAGGTGTTAAGTACATAATCCGCTACAAGAATTGGAACTTTTCTTCCGTTAATAGGGTTTATTGCATAGGAACCTGTAAGAACCCCAGTCTTTTCTCTAGTTAAGGACTGTCTTTCTATGTCAGACTGCTTCTTAGCCTCTTCCTTGTAATTTTCAACAACTTCTCTGCATTCATCTGTGGTTATCTTATCTACTAGTTCATTTTCAGGTGCAAGTACTGCATAGGTACATCCAAACAATGTATCAACTCTTGTTGTAAAAACATTAAAGGATAAATCTGAATTATCGACCTTAAAAGTAACCTCAGCACCTATGGATTTTCCAATCCAGTGCCTTTGCATGGCTTTAGTCTTTTCAGGCCAGTCTAAGCCGTCAAGACATTGTAAAAGTTCCTCTGAATAATCTGTTATCTTGAAGAACCATTGTGATAAATCCTTTTTAGTAACTTCAGCGCTGCATCTTTCGCATGCTCCATCTACAACCTGTTCATTTGCAAGTACGGTGTTGCAGCTAGGGCACCAATTTACAGGAGCTTTTTTCTTATAAGCTAAGCCGTGTTCATAAAGTTTAAGGAAGATCCACTGAGTCCATTTGTAGTAGTCAGGATTGCATGTTATAACTTCATTTTCCCAGTTAAACATTGCACCCATTGCTCTAAGCTGCTCTTCCATGGTCTCAATATTTTTCAATGTGGAATCCTTAGGATGAATACCGGTTTTTATAGCATAGTTTTCTGCAGGAAGTCCAAATGCATCAAATCCCATTGGTTGAAATACATTAAAACCCTGCATTTTTTTCATTCTTGCCCAGGAATCAGTTGGACCATAGTTAAACCAGTGTCCTGCATGGAGCTTGCTTCCTGATGGATAGGAAAACATTTCTAAACAATAAAGCTTATTTTCAAGATTGGTGTCATCAAATTTGTTAAGCCCTGTGCTTTCCCATGTATTTTGCCATTTTTTATCAATTTTAGTACTGTAAAAACCCATAATCATTTCTCCTTTATCATATAATGTATACAAAAAGCCTTCCATCTCCAATAAGAGACGAAAGGCTAAGTTCCGCGGTACCACTCTAATTAAATCAAAAATTGATTTCACTTGATAATTTAACGGTTTTCCCGTATCTGTTTTGCAGATATACTCAGTGGCGAGTTTGTATATCATCTACACTGTTTCGCAGCATACTCCAGCTCTCTTAGAAGATTTAATACTAATATTCCACCTCATAGTTTAATATTAACTTAATGAAATTTTATTATATTAAGCACATAATGTCAATAATAAAGTAAAAAAGTCCTTATAAAAAGGACTTTATGGCTGCCCATGCTGGACTCGAACCAACACAGTGCCTGCTCCAGAGGCAGGTGCCTTACCATTTGGCTAATGGGCATCAACATAAACAATTATAGCAGATTAAGAATATATGTCAACCCCAAATTTTATAACTTTAAATACCTTTTTTTAAAGTTTGAAATAAACAAGGAGAGTGCATAATCATAAACAATGAAAAACAACTGTGCTCCTCCTGCAACTATATATATTGAAGTATTAAGCGTAAATAGTGAGGGTAGAACCAGCTTATATAGAAGAAAGAAAATTCCTAAGCATATATTGAAAAATATATACTTAAGTATGTACTCATAAATTAAGTTGTTGAGTCTCTCAATATAATATTTTGCAAAGCCGTAGGTTCCAAAAAATATCAGATATGAAATTGTGGTTATTCTTATTCCGGTAATAAGCAAGGATAATATAGCAGTAGATGCGAAAACAAGCATTGCATACTTTGTTCCTGATACAATTATGCTGATAATAATAGTACAACCAGCCAGAGATAAAATAAATATCCTGTTAGTAGGAATATAAGAACTTAAGTATATAAATAAAAATCCTAGGGCAGTGAGGAAGCCCCCTTTTGCAATATTTGATGCTTTATTATTTATCATGGTTCACCTCCTAACAACAGGAAATAAAGTCTCCCCCTCCGCATTCACAGCAGCAATCCAAGCAGTAAAGTGTAGTACAAAGGTCACAACAATCAATGTTTCCCCTTGAACCTCGATAGGAATCTCTGTAAGAATCATTTCTGTTGTTCATTCTTACAAAAGCATCCCTGTATTCCATATTTGTTGGATCTAGCCTGCAGGCTGTATTTAAATTATTATATGCTGCGTCATACCAGCCTTTTCGCTGATTAATTATTCCGTTAAGGTAATGCCACTCTGCATCTCTTACATTCATTGATCTTAGTTTGCTTTCTGCAGCAGAATAATTTCCATTTTGAATATCCATTCTTACGTACTGGTAGCTTGTAGAACCTCCATAACTGCTTCCTGAGCTGAAATTTGATGAATCTGAAGCATTTTTCATAAGATAATCATAAGCTTCATTTAATTCCCTCATTTTATCTTCAGCAAGGTCCTTAAGAGGATTTGCGCCATATTGGTCAGGATGGTATTTTTTTGCAAGTTCTCTGTAGGCTTTTTTAATTTCATCCTTGGAAGCGGTTTCCTTTACGCCAAGTATCTCATAGGGATTTTTCATTATTATAACAACTCCTTTTAAAAACTTTATCCATTTTCTCCATTAAACCATATTGTAAAATATTATATAATATATCCTGATTTTTTTTAAGTGGTATTTTATCTAAGCAATTGAGACATTCTGCACCGCATGCAGTCAGAAGATAGTCTATCCTTACGTTTATCTCTTTATCAAATTCATTAAAGGATATACTATTTTCATTCATTGATTCATTAATTGCATTGAATTTACTATTTTTCATATCCTTCTCAAGATCATCATAGGCATCAATAACATATATCCATTTTCCAAGATTATACCCAAGTTTATATAGTGCATCTGCAGCATCTTCCCTGAAGGAGGACAAAATATACCCGGTTAAATCCGCAAAAGGGTGGCTTAATTCGTCTATATTTTTCCCTTGTGGAACAGCTTCAAGCTTATATAAGTCTTCCAGCTTTTTTTCAACAATTTCTTTTTTTTCTATTATACTATCCGGGTAATTGCCAATATAGGGTTTTAACCCAATGGAAAGAATTCTGCTCCTTAAAGAATTGTCATCCTTTGTATTGTCCACAAGCTTATAATAGCCTAATATTGTGTTGAAATATGCAGCATAAACCAAGGCGGAACTATCTTTAACAAATACTTTCTTCTTTATTGGGTGAATCAAGCAATGTTCTCTGGAATATTTATTTTTGTTTTCATCTAATGAGTCAAGAAGTATTGCTAAAAATGTCATATCATAATTAAGCAGAAACCTTGGAAGATTTCCAATGCTTGTCTTAATTGCTTTGCAGACACCACAGTAATATGACCTGAACTTTTCGTAGTCTTTAATTTTCAATTCCATTTTGCAAGGAGTAACGTATCCGAACATTATTTACCCAGCTCCTTTGAGTTGTATTCTTCAATGAGCTGAAAAATAGTTTTTGAGGTGGTGTCATTTATGGAAAATCCTAATTTATCAAGAATTTCATTTAATTCTTCCTCAAAATTTGTTTCTATTTCTATATAAGGAAATGGGCAGAACGTCTTGTCATTAATGTCAATCTCAATAAGAGAGTTTTTATATTTATAGCTTTCTCTGTATTTTGAAATGGAGCTTAATAAAACAAGACCAAGGGATATGAATATTTTTTCACCCTCACTTGGATTATCTATTTTAACTTCATTTTCCTCCATAACCTTAAATTTGTCCTGGCTTATTATTTTTTTTGTGGTCATATAGTAATAATTATTACTTGTTATTAAATCCTCTACTAGTCTGATTCTGGCATAACCCTTGGATGATAGAAGCCTGTTGTCAGGGAAATCATAAATTTTGTTTACCTGGTTTTCCTTTTTTACAAGCACTGCAGATAAAGTAATAAGTTGGTTCCTTATTTTATCAACATCTATATTGATTATTCTTAATTCCATTTCATTCAAGAAAATCACTCCTTCTGTTATTTGAATTATAGCATAATATTCTATGATTATTGCAAAACTTAATATTTATATTATATTATAATAATGTGAATTATCATTATTAAAGGAGTAATAAAATTGGAATATATCAAAGAGATTAACATAAACGAAGCAATTATTCATATTTTAGACAATAATTCAGATGAACCTATATTAAATGAGTATACTCTGGACTTGGATGAGGACATATATAAATTTTTACTTAGGCACATTGATAAGAGCCTAAAGGATGAAGAACTTAGATATGCAATATTTAAGGATGAAAGAAATATAGTGAAGGAAGTATCTCAGGAGTACTTAAACGGCCAGGAAGATATAATTAATACTTCAAAGGAAATTGCAAGGCAGATGTTTACCTTGATGAAATCCAATGGGAATATACCTTCATGTGACTTAGTGGTAGTATCAATATCTACTGAATATGGACCTATCCTTGGAATATTCAAAATGGACTATATTAAAAATTTTACCCACAGTGTGGATTTTGTAGATGAAAAAGTGGGGATAAAAATCCTCCCTGAGTTTACAGGACTTCCATCAGGTGCCCAAAAGGTTCAAAAATGTGCTTTTATTAAACCTATCAGGTCGGAGCAAGAGTATAATCTTATGGTTATAGACAAGCAAAACAAAGGGCATGAAAAGGCAGAATACGGCTCAAGTTATTTTATTAATAAATATCTTGGGTGCAGTATTATTGAAAACGAAAGAGATATGACAAAGGGGTTAATTAAGGCTGCAGAAGAGTGGACAAGAAAAAATTATTCTGAAAATGCAGACAAGGCTGAAATAGTAAGAAGCGCAGTTAAAAATACTGTAAAATCTGAAGAGTCAATAAATATAAAAGAGTTGTCAGAGAGCATATTTAATATGCCTGAGGACAGGGATAACTTTAATGAATACATAAGCTCCCAGGGGATTTCAGAAAAGGTTAATGTAGACAGGGAATGGGTAGATAAAAAGCTTAAAAGAGTAAGACTTAAAATTGATAATGATATTGACCTTTACATTAACCATGAGGTGTATGGGGATAAAGCAAGGTTTGAAATTCAACGGGTAGGAGACGGAAGCATAAATATAATATTAAAACATGTAAAAAATTATATCGAAAAATAAAGTCAGGGAAAATTCCCTGACTAATTTTTATAGTTTGTTTGCTGAACCTAAAACTTCATCAATTTTTCTTTCAACAAGTTCCTGGATTTTTGTTCTTCCAGCTCCTAAATATTTTCTTGGGTCAAATTCCTTTGGATTATCTCCAAAAACCTTTCTGCAGGAAGCAGTCATAGCAAGTCTTAAATCAGTATCCATATTTATTTTACATACTGCCATTGATGATGCCTTTCTAAGCATTTCAGCAGGAACACCCTTAGCGCCAGCTATATTTCCGCCGTACTTATTGCATGTTTCCACTGACTCAGCATCAACTGAGGAAGCTCCATGAAGAACTATAGGGAAATTAGGAAGTTTATTTTGAATATCTTCTAAAATATCAAATCTCAATTTTGCTTCTCCTGCAAATTTGTAAGCACCATGACTTGTACCTATGGCTATTGCTAAAGAATCAACTCCTGTTCTTTTAACAAAATCAACAGCCTGTTCTGGATCTGTGTAAATGTGAACATCGCTTTTCACATCATCCTCAACTCCTGCAAGCACTCCTAATTCTGCCTCAACAACAACACCTCTGGCATGTGCATAATCAACAACTTCTTTTGTCTTAATAATATTTTCTTCATATTCATAGTGGGAACCATCTATCATAACAGATGTAAAACCACATTCTATTGCAGCTTTACAGGCTTCAAAATCTGCACCATGGTCAAGATGAAGTGCTATATCTAATCCTGTATCTTCTACTGCAGCATCTACCATTGCCTTAAGATATTTAGGACCGGCATATTTCAGGGCTCCTGTAGAAACTTGAATTATAACAGGGGATTTTTTATTTTTGCAAGCATTAACTACACCCTGAAGTATTTCCATATTATTAATGTTAAAAGCTCCAACAGCATAATTTCCCTCTAAAGCTTTTTTAAACATTTCCTTTGTGGTTACTAATGGCATAAAATCACCTTCCTTAACAAAATTTTTATATCAATGATATTATAATCTATTAGGGAATCATTTTCCATAGGTATTTAAAGTATGTTCTGCATATTAACCTTTTCCATATCCATTATATGGCCAAGATAAAATTTTATTGTATGAACACTTGCCATGGATTCATCCCTGTTTTTGAATTTTGTATACTGGGTAAGTTTCCATAATTCACTATTAATATTGTCAATTTCAGCATGGTTAACAAAAATTGTTATGACTTTTGAATAATTGTCCCAGTCATCCATAAGCTCCAGGGAAGTAGCATAGGCGTTGTCCCAGGAGGATTCTTCTATAAGGGTTTCAAGTTTTGTATCAAGGGATTCCAGATTGCTGCAGGATTTATTAAGGTAATTTATTGAATAAAAAACTGATATTAGAAGAATTGCGAATATTACCATGGAATATAGAACATTTTTCATAAAACTACCCCCTTTTTTGTTGGATATAAAGGTTTTTCTTAGAATCTAAAACTGCAATTAAAACAAATTCAGCTGAAGCTATGTTCTGTTTTTTTAGTTTACTGTTTAGCCAGCTTTCCTCCTTGCCTATTGAACGAAGATTATCTTTGTTAATTTTCCCATCTAATATAAGTGTTACCGGAAGAAGGTCCTGGCCGCATTTAATGTTAAGATCTGCTTTTGTAGCAGGGGTAAGCTCTGTTTTTGGAATTATGGATATCTCTCCGCTGGTTTCAAGTACTGCACAGTATATATCTTCCATGTTGTAGAAACCCTTAAGTCTTAGCTCTTCCATAAGGTCATTCAGACTGAACTTTTGCCGTTTAAGCTCTTCTCCATCCACCTTTCCCTCTTTCACAAGAATACTTGGTTTTCCGCAGAATAGTGCTCTTAATACTTCGCTTTTTAATTGAAGAATTGATGTTATTATCTGCAACATAAGCAAAGTTACAATAGGTATTACAGCATGCATCAATGGAAGCCTTGTATCCTGCATAGGGAAAGAAGCAAGCTCCGATATCATAATGGCAGTAACAAGTTCAAAGGGCTGAAGCTGGCCGATCTGCTTTTTCCCCATAAGTCTCATGGCAATTACTACCACAAGATATAATATTATTGTTCTAATCAAAACTATAATCATAAAATTCCACCTCAAAAATATTTTTAACAAAATTAAAAAAAATATAAGTATTCTTCAATAAATTACGAAATATAAAGTATAATATTACTATATTGATTTTGGGGGTTTTCACTGTGGGCAAATTAAACATACTAATTGATGGAACGCAGATTGCAGTTGAAAAGGGAAAGAATATACATGATTTTATAATTGAGAATAATATTAATAAAAATCAGGGTATTTTACTTGTAAAAATAAATAAAAAATATTATGAACTTACATCTTCAATTGAAGAGTCAGGCACTATGGAAATAGTAGGGCTTAGTGATGGTGCGGGGCTTAGAACTTATGTAAGAACCCTTCAGTTTATACTTATAAAAGCTGTTTATGACTTGTTCCCAAGTGCCAAGGTAACAATTGAGCATTCTTTAAGCAAGGCTGTTTTTGGGGAAATTTACAAGGATACACCCTTAAATCAGGAAGATATCCAATCTATTAAGAAACGCATGAAAGTAATAATAGAATCAGATATAAAAATAAACAAGGCTACTATGAAAAAAGATGATGCCTTAAAAATATTTGAAGATTACGGCATGCAGGATAAAATTGATGTTTTAAACTCTCTTGAAGCAAATCAAGTTCATTTATATGAGATGGAAGGACGTTTCGATTATTTTTACGGATACCTTGCCTACTCCACAGGAATAGTTCATTTATTTGATATAATGCTTCATGATTCAGGGTTTGTTTTAAGATACCCAGTGGAGCCTGGCTTTAACAAATTTCCTGACTTCATCGAAAACAATAAGTTAAACAAAATTTTTAGAGAAACAGAACAATGGGCTAAAATCCTTGATGTTGGACATGTTGGTTCTTTAAACAACAAAGTTCAGCAAGGGGGTATCGGGGATATTGTAAAAATATCTGAAGCCCTTCATGAAAAGAAAATTGCAAACATAGCTGATATGATAAGCGACAGAGAAAAAGTAAAGCTGGTGCTCATAGCAGGACCTTCCTCTTCAGGGAAAACCACCTTCTGCAAAAGACTCGGCATACAGCTCAGGGTAAATGGTCTAATGCCGGTGCCTATATCACTGGATGATTACTTTGTAAACAGGGATGATACTCCTAAGGACGAATATGGGAATTTTGATTTTGAGGCACTGGAAGCTGTTGACTTAAAGCTGTTTAATGAAAACCTGGATGCACTGCTAAACGGGGAGGCGGTAATGGTACCTGATTTTGATTTCCGTGAAGGAAAACGCCATTGGAAAGGAAAAACCATGAAGCTTCCAGAAAACGGTGTAATTCTTGTGGAGGGGATTCACGGTTTGAATGACAGACTCACAAGCAAGGTAAAAGCCGAAAACAAGTTCAAAATATATATAAGTGCTCTTACCCATCTTAATATAGATGATCATAACAGGATTGCAACTACAGATGTAAGGATAATGAGAAGGATAGTGAGAGACAATCTTTTTAGAGGATGCGAAGGGGAAAGAACTCTTGAGATGTGGCCATCTATAAGGCGTGGGGAAGAAAGAAACATATTTGTTTATCAGGAAAATGCAGACGTCATGTTTAATTCAACTTTGGTATATGAGCTATGTGTTTTAAAAAGGCACGTACTTAATCTTTTAAGCAAAATAGCTCCTGAAAGCGATGTTTACAGCGAAGCATACAGACTTAAAAGTTATCTGAATTTTGTACGTGAGGTACCGGAGATGCTGGTACCGGACAACTCAATACTAAGAGAATTCATTGGGGGAAGTTCATTCTATAAATAGATAAAATATTAATTGATATAATGTTAAATTCACATAATAAGTACAGCATTTCAATTAATTTAAGAAAAAGATAAAAAGTTAGTGACGAACCCCAAATTTTATGTATAATTGAATGGGGTTCTTTTTTTATTGAATTGGAATATGATGAAGGGTTGGTGTGTTTAATGAGAAACTACAGTGCATTCGACATCCTGGGACCTATAATGATAGGACCATCCAGTTCTCATACCGCAGGAGCAGCAAGACTAGGCAAAATTGCAGGTATAATAGCTGGCGGAGAAATTACAGATGTAAAATTTATGCTTCACGGATCATTTGCTCAAACTTATAAAGGCCATGGAACTGATAAGGCTCTAGTGGCAGGAATTTTGGGAATGGATCCATGGGATGACAGACTAAAAACATCCATGGAAATTGCAAAAGAAAAAGGCATAAATATTACTTTTATTGGAACGGATTTAGGTGATGTTCACCCTAATACCGTAAAATTTGTCATCACAAGGGCTGATGGGGAAGTGTCACAAATAACAGGTTCCTCAATTGGCGGCGGAAATATAGTTATCACTGAGGTTGATGGAGACCAAATGGAATTTACAGGTTCATATCCTACACTTGTTATAAACCATATAGATGTTCCTGGTATGATATTGAAGGTTTGTCAAGTTCTTTATGACTTAAACGTAAACATAGCATTTGCAAAGGTATATAGAAGCAGCAAGGGTTCAAACGCTGCCATGGTTTTTGAAGTAGACAGCTTTATTTCTCCGGAAATAGTTGAAAAAATAAAAACTATACCACATATAAACAAAGCAAAAGCTATAAATCTATAATAACCAGGAGGTATGTTATGGTTAATTTCGGATATGAATTAATAGAAGTATGCAAAGAAAAAAACCTTTCCATATGGGAGTATACCCTTATGGAGGAGGCTAGTGAAACAGGATTAAGCAAAGAAGAAGTATTTGAAAAAATGAGAGAAAATCTCAAGGTAATGCAGAAATCTGCTGATTACGGTCTTCACAACGATATAAGATCTGTAAGCGGATTGATAGGTGGAGATGCCTTAAAGCTTAATAAATATGTTGATAATGGAAACACTTTAACAGGAAAATTCATGGTTAAAGCTATGGCAAGAGCATTGTCATGTTCAGAAGTAAATGCTGCCATGGGTAGAATAGTAGCAGCTCCTACAGCTGGTTCATGCGGCATTATGCCTGCATCAATAATCAGTGCAGGGGAACAGCTTGGAAAATCAGAAGATGAAATGGTTAAAGCACTATTCACTGCATCAGGTGTAGGAATAATAATAGCAAAAAATGCTACTATGGCTGGAGCTGAAGGCGGATGCCAGGCTGAATGTGGTTCAGCCGCAGCAATGGCTTCTGCAGCTGTGGTTGAAATGATGGGTGGTACTCCAGAACAAGCATTAAATGCTGGTGCAATAGTATTTAAAAACATATTAGGGCTTGTATGCGATCCTATCGCAGGCCTTGTTGAGGTTCCATGTGCAAAGAGAAATGCAGCAGGAACAGTAAGTGCTCTAACCACAGCAGATATGGTTATGGGAGGAGTAAACAGCAAAATTCCTTTTGATGAAACAGTATCAGCTATGTATAAGGTTGGAAGATCCCTTCCATGTGAGCTTAGAGAAACAGCTCAGGGAGGACTTGCAATAACTGAAACTGGGTTAAGATTAAAAGAAGAGATATTTGGAAAATAACAATTAGTGTGCAAAGCTTTTGCACACTTTTTTCATTATATGTTTAGCATATAATATAGCAATTATGGCATATTATTATAAAGTATAAATGTTTTTGGACGGCTGATGGATAATAGAAAAGTTATTGAAAATTATTATTTGGATATATGCAATCTTACAGAGCTTCTCTGTAAACTCGTAAATTCATACAGGTTACTGATCGGAGCTGCAGAAGAATATAACGGTATAGCCCTTGCTACAAAAAAAGATGTTAAAAAGGCTATTAAAAGAGCAAATGAGCTGGGAGAGGTAATAGACAATGTAATTGATATGCTGGAGGATGCTAATCAGGGATATCTTAATTACTGCAAAGTAAAATCCCATGTATTAGAAGGGAAAATAGGGATTGAATATATAGAATCAGAAATTTGCCCTGAAAAGTAAAAAGGTGTGGAAATCCACACCTTTAGAATTTTTTGAATCTGTGTTTGCATACCATAAGATATGATAATACTACTGTAAGAATTATAGTTATTCCTGAATTAATAGGATTTCCTGAAGTTATAAATGCAAATACAGCCATAAACATACCTGCAAATGTAATAGGAATTCCATAGAAAGCTCCATCAAACTGTGTAGTATTGAACCTGGCAAGTCTGTAAGCACCAGCTATAGGGAATAATAATACCAACATATAACCAAGGATGCCGAAGCTGCTAAAGTTATAAATATTAAATACTAATATGGAGGGTGCTACTCCAAAGGATACAAGGTCTGCCAAGGAATCTAGTTCTTTTCCAAGCTCGCTTGAAACATTTAAATATCTGGCAACTCTGCCGTCATATCTGTCTGCTAGGCAAGCTAATAATATGAAAATAGCGGAAAGTCTATAATTACCTTGAAAAGTTATAAGTATTGATAGAACTCCGCAGCCTAGATTAGTAAAAGTAAAAGCATTTGGCACCGCGCTCTTTGCAATTTTAGCCATTTAATCACTCCTAAATCAGCAATCGTATATAACAATTTGATTACTGTAATATATTAATAATATCATTATATCTTATTTTTAACAATATTTTAAGTACTATAGCATATTTTTATAGAAATAAATTATAAATTTTGTTAAAATATATTAGCAGATAAAATCTGGTATGAAAGTTGGAAAAAAATGAATTTTAACAATAACAAGAATTTAAAAATTATTTTACTGATAGTTTTAGTAATGGTACTGCTTTTTCTATTTCGTCACAGGCTTTTTGAAATGAGGCATATAATTACTTCTCCAAAGAATTTTAAACATTTCATATTAAGTTATGGGGCTTATTCAGCAGTTGTATTTGTATTAATATATTCATTGAAGCCCGTTGTGATGATAATTCCTGCTTCAATTTTATCTATTATGGCAGGTCACATATTTGGTCCTTGGTATGGCTTTGGCTTAAGCATGATAGGTTGTATTTTTTCAGCAACCTTGGCATTTTTCCTTGCAAACAAGCTTGGAAAGTCTTTTGTGGAAAGGCATCTTAAGGGAAAAGCTCTACAGTTTGATTCAAAAATTGAGGAATATGGCTTTAAGATTATGTTGCTAATGAGACTTTCTGTGGTTTTCCATTATGATGCTTTAAGTTATGCAGCCGGACTGAGCAAAATGAAATACAAAGATTTTATTTTAGGAACAATGCTTGGCATAATACCTGAAATGATATGTTATTCATTTTTAGCCGAAAGCTTTGAGGGAGCTAAGTCTATTAAAATATTCCTTCCAATTATAGGTGTAGCATTAATTGCATTTGCTGCTTCTAGGTACTATAAGAGCATTAAAGATAATTAAAATAAATAAAATCACTCCTTTTGGGAATAATGAAAATATAATTCCATCAAAAAGGGGTGTTTTTATGAAAATAAAAGATGTTATGACGAGAAATGTAGCAGCTGTGGATGTAGCGGATAATGTTATGAAGGCAGCTGCCATAATGAAGGAACATAATGTTGGTTCGGTTCCAGTGTGCGATTCTAACAGGGTTGCAGGTATAATTACAGACAGGGATATTACACTAAGAACAGTGGCAGCCGGGTTGGACGTAAAGAGTCAGGCAGTAAGGGATGTAATGTCTACAAATCCAGTTGTAGGCCAGCCTGAAATGGATGTTACTGATGCGGCAAAATTAATGGGAGACAAACAAATAAGAAGACTCCCTATAATTGAAAAAAATGGGCTTGTTGGAATAGTATCCTTGGGGGATTTGGCCTTGGAGCCTGCTTTAAAAAATGAAACTGAGGAAGCATTATCACAGATTTCAGAGCAAAGTACACCGGAATATTAATTAAAACAACTCCATAAGGCACCTGTGCCTTGTGGAGTTATAATACATAGTGATATAATTTTATTAGTAATTTTGCTTATTTAGGAGATATGCTTATGAATAAAGTAAGGTTTATATACAACCCATATTCAGGAGAAAATGCTATAGTATCTGACATTGATAAAGTAATAATGGTGCATCAAAAATATGGATATTCCGTAGTGCCTTTTAGAATAAATTTTGATGTTGATATTTGCGATGCTTTAAAACATTTAGACAGCAACTACAAATATATTCTTGTTGCAGGTGGAGATGGAACTGTAGATACAGTAGTAAACAAGATGAAGGAAATGAATATTGATCTTCCTATTGCCATACTCCCGGTGGGAACTGCAAACGATTTTGCAAAGTTTATTGGTATGCCTGAAGATGTTGAACATGCCTGTGAGCAGATACTAAAGTCTGAAATAACAAATCTTGATGTGGGCAGGATGAATGATAAATATTTTGTTAATGTTGCAAGTACAGGGCTCTTTACGGATGTATCTCAGAAAACAGATATAAATCTAAAAAATACTATAGGTAAACTTGCATATTATGTAAAAGGTCTTGAACAAATTCCTAACTTCAGAAAATTAAAAATTAAAGTTACCTCGGAAAATGCAGTTTATAATGGGGATATGTATCTTATGCTAATATTTAATGGACAAACAGCAGGGAGTTTGAAATTTGCATATAAAGCAGAGATGGATGACGGTCTTTTGGATGTAATTATAATAAAAGCTGTTATGTTTGTTGACATTATAGCCCTATTATTAAATATGATTAAGGGAGAACACCTAGAAAACGAAAACAGTATAGTTTACTTTAAGGCTAGTAAAATAGACATAGAGTGCGACGAAGATATTGTTACTGATATTGATGGAGAGAAAGGACCGGATTTTCCTCTCCACATTGAGTGTATGAAACACAGCTTAAAGGTTTTAGGTGTGAAACGGTGATAAAAAATGTAATATTATATTTGAAATATTAATACATATTATTGATAACAATTTTTAAGAGAGCAGTATGAAATTTAATTTATATTTTTTTATATTAGCTGGTATGCTATGTATGCTTTATAAAGGACTAGTTTTGAGTTTGAAAGCACCAAGAAAGCTGAGGATTGCAGGGGTAGTGGTATGTGTACTTGGTCTTTTCAGGTATGGGGCCTTAATTTTTCTTTTCATGGCGGGAAATATAGAGTTTCTTTACCTTCTTAAACCAGCAGTTTTTCTTCAATACATATATATTCCTGTTATTTGTGTATGTATATTCAATATCTATATGAAAAAATCAAAGCTATCTTATATTTTTTCAGTATTGAGTTTTTCAATTGCATTTTATTTTATTATAATAATAAAACTAGGAACTTATATAAAATACTTACAGGGAAGCGGCTATGTTATGAATTTTCAATTCTCATATTTCCCTTATATTACTTATTTTGCATTTAATATTATAGTATTATCCATAACCTTTATGCTTCTAAAGGGAAATAAAATATTGATAAGGGTTGCTCCACTGCTAAGCATTATTGAAGTTGCTGGGGCTTATCTTGGTATTCATATATTCCCCTATTTGATTATAGGCGAAATAATATGGTTGTTTGCATTTATATATTCCTTAAATAAAGTGAAAAAGCAGGTTTAATGCCTGCTTTTACGTTTTCCTGTTATTTTAGGTTTTACATTAGGTATGAGACACTTTGAAGAACTGCCTATAAGATCTTCCCTATGAGCTTCAATAAGGGCTTCTTTTACAAGTTGATAATTTGCTGGTAATGAATACTGAAGCAATGCACGCTGCATATTCTTTTCCTTTTGAGTTCTTGGAACATAAACTTTCTCACCTGTTAAAGGATTTATACCTGTATAATACATGGCAGTTGAAAGTGAACCAGGAGTTGGATAAAAGTCCTGCACCTGTTCAGGTATGTATCCCATAGTCTTTATATATAATGCAAGGTCAATTGCCGCATTTAAGTCACTGCCAGGGTGACTTGACATTAGATATGGCACAAGGAACTGCTTCTTTCCAAGCTTTTCATTTATCTCATGGTACTTTTTTGAAAACCTGTTGTAAACATCCTGGCCAGGTTTACCCATTTGTTTTAATACCTTGTCATTAATATGTTCAGGAGCTACCTTTAGCTGTCCGCTTATATGATATTCACATAGTTCCTTGAAAAAATCTTCGTTTTTATCGTAAACTAGATAATCATACCTAATACCTGATCGAATAAATACTTTTTTTACATTTGGTATTTTTCTAAGCCTTCTAAGTATTTTAAGGTATCCACTGTGGTCTACAATTAAATTCTTGCATGGCTTTGGAAAAAGGCACTGTTTGTTCTTACATACCCCAGCCTTTTCCTGTATCTTACATGATTTTTCTCTGAAGTTTGCAGTAGGACCACCTACATCATGGATATATCCTTTAAAATCATCAAGAGTTGTAAGTAGTTCAGCCTCATCTACAATTGACTTTTCACTTCTATTTTGTATAGATCTTCCTTGATGAAAGTTTAGTGCGCAAAAGGAGCATCCCCCAAAGCATCCTCTTTGGCTTGTAATAGAAAATTTAACCTCTTGTATTGCTGGGATTCCGGCCATTTCCTCGTACATAGGGTGATATGTCCTTGTAAAAGGAAGTGCATATACCTCATCCATTTCTGCTTGAGTAAGGAGAAATTGTGGAGGATTTTGTACTATGTATCTATCACCATGCTTTTGAACAATGGTTCTCCCATTAATTGGGTCTTGCTCTTGATACTCTTTTTTATAACAATCAGCATAAGCCTTTTTATCTTCAGATACTTCTTCAAAGGAAGGAACTTCAACGTAATCTTTAATTTCAGAAAGATCCTTTGAGGCATATACTGTTCCTCTTGTGTTTCTTAACTTTTTTATGTCCATTCCATAATTTAATAAATTTGCAGTTTCAACTATTGTTTTTTCACCCATGCCGTAGATAAGAAGATCTGCCTTAGAATCAAGGAGTATACTTCTTCTTACCTTGTCGTCCCAGTAGTCATAATGTGCAAATCTTCTAAGACTTGCTTCAATACCGCCGATAATAACAGGTACATCCTTGTAGGCTTCTCTTGCCTTGCTGCAGTATACAATAAGCGCTCTGTCAGGCCTATATCCAGACTTGCCTCCAGGTGAGTAAAGGTCGTCGTGTCTTTTTTTCTTAGATGCGGTGTAATGGTTCACCATTGAATCTATATTTCCTGAATTTATTAAAAACCCAAGTCTTGGTTTCCCAAGAACCCTAAAGCTGTCTACACTTTTCCAGTCAGGCTGTGGAATAATTCCAACCTTAAAGCCTTCTTTTTCAAGAACCCTGCCGATAATTGCAGTACCAAAGGAAGGATGGTCCACATATGCATCCCCTGTAATAATTATAAAATCAAGCACATCTATTCCTTTAGACATCATTTCTTTTTTAGATACAATTAAAAAATCATTATTTATTTTCAAGTTTTTTTCATTCCTTTATAATTTATTCATGCTGTTAATAATATTATCATAACAATTTATAAATATGTTGCAATATATAAAAATAATATTATAATTAAATGTGTAATAGAAAGTTTTGTGTTAGGTGAGGCTCCTATACAGATATATGCTGCTGCCCGGAAATATCGAGAGATACCAACGGGTTAACAGGTACTACCGAATTAAGGTTTTACTTAATGCAGCTGGATTTTCCCAAAGCTGTATAGTGCTAAAACTCAGACGAAGTAGCTTTGTTTGTTTTTTTGAGCCTTAAGGCTCTTTTTTATTTTTTTAACAGGTGGTGAACATAATGGATAGTGGACCTTATAGTCGGTGCAAAATAAAACTAAATAATTTTGGCAGAGGGACATTTATCTGTTTTGTGTAAATATTCCTCTGTAATAAGGAGGAATTTATATGGAAAAATTATTCAGCTTCTTTTTGAGTAAATTTCTTTACAAGAAAGTGCATGATGAAGATGGGGAATATATTGGAAAATTATGGGATGTATATGTTACTACCCAAGATGGAATGCCAAGAGTAATTGGTTATAAAATAAAAAAAGACAGTGAATATTTTAACTGTGAGTTTAAAAATATAAATTTTTACAAAGATAATGAAAAACCTGTAATTAAGGTTCAAGGTGAAAGAGAAATTATTCTTCAGAGCTATTCATATCTTCTATCAAAGCATCTTATGGATAGGCAGATTGTAGATATTAACGGCAAAAAGCTGGTTAGGGTGAATGATCTTAGAATTGCCGAGATAGCCGGAGAATATAGGGTTATTGCAGTTGATACGGGCGCTTTATCACTAGGTAGACGGCTTGGAGCAGAAAAGCTGGTAGAAAAGATATTTAAATTAACAAATAAGAAGCCTGAGGATACCTTGATTATATGGGATAATGTGGAATCACTTGAAATGGTTAATAACAACCTGAAGCTTTCAGTCCCTTACAAGAAACTCTCAAAACTTCACCCTGCTGACTTAGCGGATATTCTTGAGGATATGGACATAAACTACAGAAAGCGTGTTTTTGAAAGCTTGGATGAAAACCTTGCTGCGGATACTTTAGAGGAAATCGAATCGGACATTCAATTAGACCTTTTAGAAAACATAAGTCAGTCAAAAAGGGATGAGGTTTTAGACAACATGCCAAATGACGAAATTGCAGACATTCTTGAGGAGGTAGATGAAGAAACTGCTGAAAGAATACTGCTTAACATGGAAAAAGAGGATGCAGATGAAGTAAGGGCTCTAATGGAATATGAGGATGAAGTTGTAGGAAGCTTGATGAACACGGATTTTATAGCATTTAACATAAATATAACTGCAAAAGAAACAATAGAGCTTATAAGAGAAATGAATCCTGACGACGAGGTTTGCCATTATATATACATCGTGGACGAAAATGAAAAAATATCAGGAATTTTATCTCTAAAGGATCTTTTAGTAGCAAACCCTGATTCTAATTTAAGGGATATTATGATTGAGGATGTTGTATATATTAAAGACAGCGATAATATAGAGCTGGCTATAGAACTAGCTGCAAAATATAATTTTCTTTCACTGCCGGTTATTGATAACGAAGAAAAATTGTGCGGAATAATAATAATGAACGATATAATCGGAGAAATATTAATTCCAGTTTGGCGTAGACGGTTTAAGAAAGTAGTCTAGGAGGTGGAGTTATGAAGGGGAAGAAAAAAATTTTATTAATGCTGAGTATAATTGGGCCAGGTATAATTACTGCAAATGCAGGAAATGATGCGGGAGGTATCACAACTTACTCAGTGGCAGGTGCTCATTACGGCTACTCAATGCTCTGGGGACTTTTTGTAATTGCCATAGGCCTTGCTGTAATTCAGGAGATGAATGCAAGGATGGCTGTTGTAACAGGAAAAGGTCTTTCTGATCTTATAAGAGAGCGGTTTGGAGTTAAATGGGCATTTTTTGCCATGTTTGTACTTCTAATTGCAAACCTTGGTGTTTGTATTGGTGACTTTGCTGGTATTGCGGCAAGTCTTGAACTTTTTAATATAAGTAAATATATATCTGTACCTATAATTGCAGTGTTAATATGGCTCCTTATAACAAAAGGAAATTACTCAAAAGCTGAGAAGTTTTTCTTTGCACTTACCTTGGCGTTTTTTGGTTATTTTATTACAGCATTCCTGCTGAAACCTGACTGGGGTCATGTGGTTACAAGCATAGTAAGGCCAAAAGCTAACTTTGACAAGGGATATTTTCTTGTATTAATTGGAATGATAGGAACTACAATCACACCATATATGCAGTTTTATCTTCAATCTTCAATTGTGGATAAAGGGATTTCTGTTAAGGAATATGCCTATGAAAAACTTGATGTATATTCAGGTACTGCATTTGCAGTAATTACTGCAATGCTTATAACTGTATGTACTTCTGAAACTTTGTTTAAATCAGGAATAAACATTACCTATGCTCAGGATGCCGCATTAGCTTTAAGACCTCTTGCCGGGGAATATTCATTTATATTGTTTGCTGCAGGGCTTTTTGGAGCATCTCTTTTAGCCTGCTGTGTAGTTCCTCTTTCAACTGCCTATGCTATATGTGAGGCCTTTGGCTTTGAAAGCGGAGTAAATAATAAAATAAAAGATGCACCTGCATTTTTTGGATTATTTTTGTTTGTTCTTATTGCATCTGCAATTATCCCACTTATTCCCAATTTATCCTTAGTGGGTATAATACTTGTTACTCAGCAGCTGGCAGGATTCTTATGTCCTGTAGTGCTTATATTTATGATAATACTTGTAAATGATAAAGAAGTAATGGGGTTTTACACCAATACCTTTATTCAAAATATAATTGCCAAGGGCACTGTTGGTTTAATTTTAATATTAACTATATGGATATTTGCTAATTCCATTTAGGGTATTATTTATTTATTTTTGTATAAACTAAGCATATGTTACTTAAATTAAGTTTTATAACTTAAAGGCAGGAGTGATATTATGTTTAGAAGGATTTTCAGCTATAAAAGAAACTTGATTTATTTAAGTGTAGTTTTAATTTCATTTTTAGTCACCACAGCAGTGTATTCCCCATATAATAATTATGCAGATGCTGTATCGTACTATTACGGTGCCAGGGGACAGAGAATAAAGGAAGTGCAGACTAAACTTAAGGCTTGGGGGTACTATACTGGAACAGCAGACGGGGTTTACGGCTACAAGACTTATGCTGCAGTTAAGAAATTCCAGTCAAAGAACGGCTTGAGAGTTGATGGAGTTATAGGAGACAGAACTTTGGCAGCATTAGGTATTAATGTGGCAGCTAGTAAAACTACTTCAACAAATCAAGATGTGGTGCTCCTTTCAAGGCTTATTAACGGAGAAGCCAGGGGAGAGCCTTATGAGGGGCAGGTAGCAGTGGGAGCAGTGGTTTTAAACAGAACCAGGGACCCAAGATTCCCCTCAACGGTGGCAGGGGTTATTTACCAGCCAGGAGCCTTTACAGCAACTGTAGACGGGCAGATAAATGCAAATATTCAGCAAAGCTCAATTAATGCAGCCAGAGATGCTTTGAATGGGTGGGATCCTTCTGGTGGGGCAGTTTATTACTTCAATCCAGCAAAAACCACAAATAAATGGATATGGTCAAGACCGCTTATTAAAATAATAGGGGATCACAGATTTTGCAAATAAAATTACTATTGACAAACAAATAAAAATAACATATTATTTAAATAATTCATATCAAATTACTCGGAAATACTTTGAAAAAGGAAAGTAATGTAGATGAAATTTTAAGAGAGGGAGCTCCAGGCTGTAAGGTTCCTAAATAGATTTTACATGAAGTGCCCTTTGGAGTTGTGCACCGAAATTTAGTAGGCTGCATCGGGTTCACCCGTTATAGTGATAGAACATATATGTGTTCGAATTGAGCTGAGGCTTTTTGCCTAATTAGAGTGGAACCGCGGAGTTTACTTCGTCTCTTGAATGAGACGAAGTTATTTTTTTTGAAAAAATTATTAGGAGGAATTAAAAATGAGATTTATGAAAAATCTTATGTATGACTTGGACAACATTATGAAGAATGACCCTGCTGCAAGGAGAAAAATTGATTTAATTCTTTATCCTTCAGTACATGCCATGATAGCTTACAGAATAGCAAATAAACTTTATAAGAAAAAGTGGTTTTTTACTGCTAGACTTATTTCACAGTTTGCAAGGTTTTTTACAGGGATTGAAATTCACCCTGGTGCAACCATAGGAAAGGGCTTTTTTATTGACCATGGGATGGGAGTGGTAATAGGTGAAACTGCAGTAGTTGGTGACCATGTGCTTATGTATCACGGGGCAACCTTAGGAGCAACAGGGAAGGACAACAGCGGAAAAAGGCATCCAACTGTGGGGAATAATGTTGTAATAGGAAGCGGTGTTAAGGTTCTAGGAAATGTAACCATTGGTGACAATTCAAAGGTAGGTTCCAATGCAGTAGTTTTAAAGGATGTACCTGCAAATTCAACTGCAGTTGGAATACCTGCCAGAATTGTCAAAAAGAAAATTTCCCCTATTGTTGAGTATAACGTTCATTATTTGTATAATGAAATGGTAATATAGGCGAGAGGGGAATATATATGGATTTTAAGGAATCAATTAAGGAATACTGCAAATCTATTGGGTTAGATACTATAGGCTTTTCAAAGTGCAGGGTATTTCATGAATTGGAACCTTATTTTGAAAGTAGAAAAAAATATCATAATGAATTTGAAGAAGAGGATATTGAAAAAAGAATAAATCCATTTATATATATGAAGGACGGGAAAACAATAATTACTATTGCTTTCCCTTATTTTCATGGAACAAAAAAACATGAAGATATATACTTTTCAAAGTATACCTTAGGATATGATTATCATGTGGTTCTAGCTGAAAACCTAAGGAAGATATGCAGTTTTATTGAGAGCATTGGCGGCAGGGCAATTTATTTTACAGACAACAATTCCCTTCCTGAAAGATATATTGCTAAACTTTCAGGGATTGGCTTCCAGGGGAAAAACAATACAATTATTACTGAAAAGTATGGGTCCTATGTTTTTTTAGGAGAGATTATAACAGATTTAAACATAGAAGAAGACAAACCAGTTGATAATAAATGCGGCAGCTGCAATGTGTGCATAGCTTCATGTCCAACTGGTTCCTTAGGAGAAGACAATCCTAACATATGCCTTTCATATATTACTCAGAAAAAAGATATTGATGATAAATGGTTCAAGCTTCTTAACGGGAGGATTTTTGGCTGCGACAGCTGTCAGGATATCTGTCCATATAATAAAAACATAGAATTCTCTAATATATTAATGTTTAAACCCCTTGAATTTATGGAACACATTGATGTAAAGGAGCTTTTTTCATTAAACAACAAGGTTTTCAATGAAAAATATAAAAAAACCTCTGCAGGTTGGAGGGGGAAGTCTTTGCTTCAAAGGAATGCCTTAATAAATCTGTTTTATAATAAGGAAGTATCCAGCCAGGATATAAAAGATTTGAAATTCAGCTCTCCAAGACTTCAACATATTTATAATAGACTTTTAAACATTTTCAAATTATAATTTATAATAGAAATATGCTTAAGAAAGGTGGACTTTATTCATGATATCTCCAGCGGCATCAAAGTTCATAGGATATCTTCCTAAAGGACTTGTTCGTTTTTTGTCAAAAAAAATTCTATATGGATATATTGATAAATACGCAAACATAAAGGTTTCAGGTATGGAAAACATACAAGACATAAAGGAACCAAAGCTATTTATATGCAATCATTTAAGCAATTCTGATGCTTTAATATTAAACAAGGTATTTAAGGAGCAGGACCTCACTTTTGTGGCAGGGGTTAAATTAAGCGGGAACTCTCTTACTAATCTTGGTATGGAAATTACAAAGACAGTAAATATAAAACCAAATACTGCAGATAAAGAGGCAATATCAAATATTGTAAGTTGTCTTAAAGGTGGAAATAATATGCTTATTTTTCCAGAAGGCACACGAAGTAGAACTGCCACTTTAAATGAGGCTAGAAAAGGCATAGTTCTTATACAAAAACTTTCAAAGGCAAAGGTTATACCTGTAGGTCTCTGGGGAAGTGAGAAGCTTCTTCCCATAAATGAAAAGGATATGGCCCTTGAGGACTTTCACTATGCAGATGTGTACCTTAATATTGGGAAACCTGTGGAAGTTGCGCCAAAGAATAGGGATGAAGACAGAAAGGATTATGAGGAAAGGGCTACTACTGCATACATGAAGAGCATTGCAGCCTTGCTTCCTGAGGAATACAGAGGGGTGTATAAATAGTTGAAAAAAGCTGATGATATTATAGAGATATTGACTAAAGCATATCCCGATGTAAAATGTGCACTAAATTTTAATTCACCCTATGAATTGCTTATTGCAACAATATTATCCGCACAATGTACAGATGTAAGGGTAAATATTATTACTGGTGATTTGTTCAAAAAATATAACAATCCATATTCTATGATTGAACTATCTGAAGAAGCTATTGGTGAAATAATAAAAAGCTGCGGGCTTTATAAAAATAAAAGCAAAAACATATTGGCAGCATCTAAAATCCTGGTGAGTGAATACCAAGGAAAAGTACCAGGGACTATGGAAGAACTTATTAAACTTCCAGGGGTAGGCAGGAAAACTGCAAATGTAGTATTGTCAAATGCGTTCAACGTCCCAGCCATTGCAGTGGACACCCATGTGTTCAGGGTTTCAAACCGGCTTGGAATAGGAAAGGGAAAAACCCCTGAGGAAGTTGAAAAAGAGCTTATGAACAATATACCAAAAGATCTATGGAGCTTAAGCCATCATCTTATAATAAAGCATGGCAGGGAAGTATGTTCAGCAAGAAACCCAAAGTGCAGTGAATGTAAAGTAAAAGAATTCTGTGATTATTTTTCACAAAATAAAATATAGGAGTTGTTAAAGTGAATATAAACGAAGAAGCGTTAAAAATGCATATGGAAAACAAGGGTAAGCTTGAGGTGGTTGGAAAGGTAGCGTTAAACACCAGACATGACCTTTCTGTAGCATATACTCCAGGAGTTGCAGCACCTTGTGTTGAAATTTCAAAGGACAAAAATAAAATATATGATTATACTATTAAGGGAAATACTGTAGCAATAGTAACAAATGGAACTGCAGTCCTTGGACTCGGTGATATTGGTGCAGATGCAGGTCTTCCTGTAATGGAGGGAAAAGCCCTTCTTTTTAAAGAATTTGGAGGAATTGATGCATTTCCTATATGTATAGACAGCAAGGACCCTGATGAAATAATAAAAACAGTGAAACTTATATCTTCAGTTTTTGGAGGAATAAATCTTGAGGATATAAAGGCACCAGAGTGTTTTTATATTGAAGAAACTCTAAAAAGGGAACTTGATATTCCTGTATTTCATGATGATCAGCATGGTACGGCAATAGTTGTACTTGCGGGGCTGTATAATGCCCTGAAGCTGGTTGGAAAAGACCTTGAAACTGCAAAAATAGTTATAAATGGTGCAGGGTCAGCAGGAATTGCAATATGTAAACTTCTTTTAAAAGCAGGAGCAAAAGATATTACAATTTGTGATAAACACGGTGCATTAGTTGAGGGAGACAGTATTTTAAACCCAGCTCAAATGGAAATTGCAAGATATACAAACAGAACAAAGAAAGCAGGTACTTTAAATACTATTATTGAAGGCAAAGATGTTTTTGTAGGTGTGTCAGCGGCAGGAGTACTTACTAAGGAAATGGTTTCAAAGATGAATAAGGACAGTATAATATTTGCCATGGCAAATCCGACTCCTGAAATTATGCCTGACTTGGCTAAGGAAGCTGGAGCAAGAGTTGTTGCTACAGGAAGATCGGATTTTCCTAACCAGATAAATAATGTACTTATTTTCCCGGGAATATTTAAGGGAGCATTAGAGGTAAGAGCAAAGGTTATTAATGATGAAATGAAGCTTGCTGCAGCAAGAGGAGTGGCAAATTTAATTTCCACTTCTGAGCTTAAGGAAGATTACATAATCCCAGATGTGTTTAATAAAGAAGTTTGCAGTTCAGTTGCTGAGGAAGTAAAAAGGATAGCAATTGAAATGGGGGTTGCAAGAAAGTGATAACAATAGACGATAGAGCTCTTGAATATGCAAAAGAAAGAGGCCTTTCTTTTGTAGTAAAGGCAGTACCGGTAAATCTTGAGTGCTGAAATGGAACCAAGACTCAGGTTATGAGTCTAAAAACAACGCTAGTTTTTGATGGTGAAGTGGAGAAAGAGTTATTTAATGAATTCAATATTCAAGGCATAAAGGTATTTATCTCTGTTGAATTGAAAATGGATGAAAACATAAGGATAATAAAAAGGAAAACACTTCCTTTTACAAAGCCCTCCTTCGGGGTTATTGGAGTAAGAGTATAAATGGGTGCAATGCACCCATTTATATTTTTATAAGCTCTCTTCTTAAGAAATCCAATGCAGCCACAACAGCTCTTGCTCTTACAGCAGTTCTATTTCCAAATATATTTAATTTTT
This sequence comes from Solirubrobacterales bacterium, assembly GCA_050261915.1. GTDB lineage: Bacteria > Bacillota > Clostridia > Clostridiales > Clostridiaceae > UBA699. The sequence goes on along the minus strand of JBLNDT010000067.1, from coordinate 13,816 downwards.
TAAAACTAACATTTCCATTTATGTATAAACCTATATATACGAGTCCCACAGGTTTATCCTCTGTTCCACCCTCAGGTCCTGCTATACCGGTAGTGGATACAGCAATACTGGTGCCTGAGGTTTTTGCAATTCCTGCAGCCATTTCCATGGCTGTTTCAGGGCTTACAGCGCCAAACTGAATTAAAGTATTTGGATTAACACCAAGCCTGTTAATTTTTGCTTCGTTGCTGTAGGTAACAGCACCCTCCATAAAAACCTTCGATATCCCTGGAAAATTTACTAGTGTACCTGCTACTAACCCTCCAGTGCAGGACTCTGCAGTTGATATGGTTAAATTTTTTTTAATTAAATTGTTATAAATAACTTCTTCAAGAGAAGTTTCTCCAGTGCCATATAAATTATCTCCAAGTCTTTCTCTGATTTTATCCTCTATAGGACTGATTAATTTAATGCATTCCTCTTCTGACTTTCCCTTTGCAGTAATTCTTAATATTGATTCCCCGCTTTTTGCATAAGGAGCCACAGTAGGATTTGTGCTTTGGTCTATTATGTCCTGCACCATTTCTGCCATATAGCTTTCACCTAGGCCAGAAACCCTAAGAACCTTTGAAATAATAATATTATCAGTTAGTTTTTCAATATATGGTATAACATAGTTTTCAAACATAGGCTGAACCTCTCTTGGAGGCCCTGGAAGCACCACAAGAATTTTATCATTTTCATTTATTATGCATCCAGGAGCTGTTCCATTATGATTAGGAAGTATAATACAGCCCTTTGGAAAATAAGCCTGTTTTTTGTTGCTCAAGGTTAAAGTCCTATTTTGTTTTAAAAATATTTCTTCAAGTTTATTAAGAGAACCCTGGTCTATTATCATTTCCTTATTGAAATACTCAGCTGCAATTTCCTTTGTTATATCGTCTGAGGTGGGACCTAATCCCCCGGTGGTTATTATTATATTGCATCTTTTGAAAGCTTCTGAAAATTCATCTTTTAACCTCTTTGAATTATCCCCAACTACAGACTGGTGAAATACCGGGATTCCATAGTCAGCAAGTCTTCTTGCCAAATATTGTGCATTTGTATTAACTATATCCCCTAAAAGGAGCTCCGTACCTACAGAAATTATTTCAGCATTCATTTTTCAATACCTCCTTGAAATTCATCCTTAAACAATTATATCAAAATAATTTAAAATTTTAACAAAATATCTTTCGAAAAATATGAAAAGGGTATAGAATATAACTGCTGGATAAATGGAGGTATTTATGAATAAGGTTAAAACTATAGAATGGAAAGATGACAAACTTATTTTGATAGACTGCACAAAGCTTCCTTTAAAAGAAGAATATATTGTGTGTGAAAGCTACAACACTCTGGCAAAAGCAATAAAATGTCTTGCTGTAAGAGGTGCTCCCGCCATAGGAGTATCTGCAGCATACGGTGTAGTGCTTGCGGCCATAGAAGCTGAAAGGGCAGGATATTCAAAAGATGAATTTGTAAAATACATAGAAAATGCAATAAACGAGCTGGCGGCAACAAGACCAACAGCAGTGAACTTGTTTTGGGCATTGGATCGGGTCCGAAAAACATTAAAAGACGCAGAAGAATCCTCTATAACTGAGATTAAAGAAAGCCTTTTAAAAAGAGCCCACGAATTATATGAAGAGGATATAGTATGTAACAAAAAAATAGGTGATTACGGCAATGAGGTAGTTCCTTTTGGGGCCAGCATACTTACTCATTGTAATGCAGGAGCACTTGCTACTGCTGGGTTTGGAACGGCTCTTGGAGTTATAAGGGCTGCTCACTATGCAAAAAAAGAGATAAATGTATTTGCGGATGAAACAAGACCTCTTCTTCAGGGCTCAAGACTTACAGCCTGGGAACTTTCCAAGGAAGGAATTCCATGCACTTTGATTACAGACAGCATGGCGGGATATGCCATGAAACTTGGTAAGATTGACATGGTAATAACAGGTGCAGACAGAATAACCTTAAATGGTGATACTGCAAATAAAATTGGAACATACTCTCTGGCAGTCCTTGCAAAAGAAAATGGGATACCCTTTTATATAGCGGCACCTCTTTCAACCATAGATATTTCTTTAAAAACTGGAGAAGAAATTGAGATAGAAGAAAGGGACAGACAGGAAGTTATATCCCTATTTGGGGTTCAGACAGCACCAGAAAGTATAAATGCATTTAACCCGGCCTTTGATGTTACAGAAGGAAAATATATCAGCGGCATAATTACCGAAAAAGGTATATTAAGGCCGCCCTATGAGGATTCTATTAAAAAGTGTTTTGAAAATATATAATAATTATTTAAGGGGATTATGAAAATGAATGAGTTGGAAAATGTTTTTGACCTTGAAAAAAAGCAGATTGTAGATATGTCTCTAAGACTGTATAATGAACATTTAATTGTTGGCACCTGGGGAAATTTAAGTATGAAGACCGTATATCAAGGAAAAGAATATTATGTTGTTACTCCTTCAGGTATGGAATATGAGACAACCACCATTGATGATATACTAGTTGTGGATACAGAAGGAAAAATTGTAAGTGGAAAAAGAAAACCAACTTCAGAATTGAAGATGCATTTGAAGATATATGAAAGCAGGAAGGAAATAAATGCTATAATACACACTCACAGTACCTGTGCAACAGCATGTGCAGTAGTAGGCATAGGCATACCAATGATGGTGGAGGATATGATTCAGCACATTGGGGGAAATATAAAAATTGCAAAGTATGCCCTTCCAGGCACAGATGAACTTGCTGCAAATGTTTGTGAATCAATTGAAGACAGAAAGGCTGTACTGCTCAAAAACCACGGAGCTTTAGGAATTGGTGAAAACCTTATGGCTGCATATAAATCTTGTGTATTAACAGAAAAAAGTGCCCAGATACTTATATATGCAAAAAATTTAGGGCATATTAACTTAATAAGCACAGAGGATGCTAAGCTTATGATGGATTATTACAAAAATCAGTACGGTCAGAGATAGGTTAAAGCTTTAGAAACTCCAAGGGTTTCTAAAGCTTGATTCATATTACATAATTTTATATCCAAAAAATTAATAATATAGTATAATATTTAGGTATTGAAGGAGGTGATATTTTGAGGAAAAAAAGGGTGAATAATAAAAAATATAGAATGAATAGAAACGGACTTATAGCACTTATAATTATTTTTATTGTAGCAATTACCGGTTTTTTCACTTTTGAATATAATACTGTAAAAAAATGGGACAATTTAATTTATCCTGGTGTAAAAGTGGGAAACTTAGATTTATCAGGAAAAACAAAGGAAGAGGCAAAAGCTATCCTAACGAAAAATCAAGGAAATGATATATTAAATAAAAAAATAAATATTAAAGCTGAAAATAAAACTTATACCTTGGAATATTCTAAGTTAAATCCAGTTTATAAATATGATGACACAATTAATGAAGTATTTGCCTATGGAAAAAATTTGTCCTTAATTGGAAAGTACAGCACAATAACCCTTAAAAAAGAAAAAAACTTTGATTTGATATTTTCCTATGACAAAAAGCCTGTAAATGATTTACTTGCTGTTATTGATAAGGAAACAACAAGAAATCCTGTGGACGCCACAATAAAAGTCAATAGCGGGTTTTCTGTTACTCCGGAACAAAATGGGGTAAAGCTTCAACTTAAAGAACTTCAGGATAAATTATTTTCTGAGATAAATGGAAAAACAGGTTCAGACACTAATGTGGAGGCTGCTGTAGATACGGTTAAGGCCAGTGTAACTTCAGATATGCTTTCATCAATAAATGCAAGAATTTCAACCTTTAGTACTGACTACGGTTCCATATCCGCAGCTGCAAGAGCTAATAATATTGCAACAGCAACAAGAAGTGTAAATGGGAAAGTGCTTATGCCTGGAGAAACCTTCAGCTTTAATGGTATAGTTGGTGAAAGAACAGCTGCTAGAGGTTATCAAGAAGCCCCTGTTATTATAGGCAATAAAGTTGATTCAGGTCTAGGGGGTGGGATATGTCAGGTATCTACTACCTTATATAATGCAGTGCTAAAGGCTAATTTAAAGATAGCTGAAAGAAGCCATCACACTCTGCCATCCCATTATGTTCCATTAGGTATGGACGCAACTGTTGATTGGGGTAATTTGGACTTTAAATTTACAAACTCATATTCATATCCATTATATATTCAGGGTTCAACTGGAGGGGGATATGTAACATTTTCAATATACTCAAACTCTGCGCTTGCATCAACTACCTGTACTGTGACAAATAATGTATACGAAACAATTCCTGCCACAACTACCACTGTTGATGATCCTACACTTTCAGAGGGACAAACTGTTGTGGAGCAACCTGCATATACAGGATACAAGGTAACAGTTTATAGGAATATCTATACAAATGGTGCCTTTGTAAATCAGGAAACTGTTTCCAATGACTACTACAAACCAGTAAACGGTATAATCAAGAAGGGCACTAAAAAGCCGGATCAGACCACAACCACTACTACACCAACAAAAAAACCATAAATAAATATTATTTAACATTTTTATTATTTATGCTATAATATTTATTGTTGGGCGGAAGTGCTGGAACTGGCAGACAGGCACGTCTCAGAAGCGTGTGTTTTACCGTGTGGGTTCAAGTCCCATCTTCCGCACCATTAGAATTAATATGAACTAGACACACATGTTTTCTATGAATATGTGTGTTTTTATTTTTATTAAAAACTATTACACAGTTAAAATTCAGTTAATAAAACCAAGAATTTTAATATTATTTGTAAAATATTTTGTAAAATGTGGGTTCTCAAATTTCAATTATTATGTTAGTATTTTACTAACTGATGTATTTAGGATATTGATGGAGGTACCTTTATGGACTTATTTTTAATTATCGGTATATTTACAGGTCTTTGTGCTATTGTTGCGGGAATGACAATGAAGGGTGCAAGTATTACAGTTTTGCTTAGCCCAGAGGCGGCAATGGTTATCTTGGTTGGTACTACTGCTGCAGTAATGAACTCTTTTCCAAAGAGTGAATTTCTTAAAATTCCAAAGCTGCTAGGGATTCTTTTTAAAGAGAAAAAAGGGGACAACCCTGTTGAGATAATAGGAAAGTTTGTAGAAATGTCAAAATCTACAAGAAAAGATGGTTTATTATCCCTTGAAAACACTATAAGGGATATTGAGAATAAATTCATGAAAAAAGGTCTTGAAATGGTAGTAGATGGCGTAGAACCTGAATATACAAGAGAACTCTTGGAAATGGAAATTGAAGCCATGGAAGAAAGACATCGTTTGGGAGCAACTATTTTTACAACTGCTGGTTCAACTTCCCCTACTTTGGGAGTTTTGGGAGCTGTTATAGGTCTTATTGGGGCACTTGGAAACTTGGCAGATACTGCGAAACTTGGTGAAAGTATTGCTGCTGCATTCGTTGCAACTCTTTACGGTATATTCTTTGGATACGTTGTGTTTCACCCTTTTTCAAGCAGACTTAAAAGAAAATCCCACGACGAATTAATTTGCATGAATATAATGCTTGAGGGAATATTAAGCATTCAGCTTGGTGAAAATCCAAAGTCTATTGAAAACAAACTTGTAAGTATGCTTGAGCCTGGTGAAAAATTAAAATACTATGCAAGTCAACCTCAAGGAGATAAATAATGGGAAAGAAGAAAAAAGTTCATCATGAAGAACATGCTGATGAAGGATGGCTGCTTCCATATTCAGACATGTTAACATTACTAGTTGCACTTTTTATTGTTATGTTTGCTATGAGTCAGGTTGATAAAGCTAAGGCACAAAAGCTTAGTGAACAGTTTAATATAATATTTTCAGGTGGTAAGGGAGCATTGCAGAACCAAGGTGGAACTCCTAGTACCATGGATCAGATTTCCACTACCTCTGGAGCTGCTGAACAAAGTGCTATGAATACACTTAAAGATTCCCTTGAAAAAGAAATGACCAAAAATGGCTATGATGTACAGATAAAAACAGATTCTACCAAGGATGGGCTGGAAATTTCCATAGGAGATGCTGTACTTTTCAGTTCTGGAGATGCAACTGTATCCCCAAGTGGAAACGTGCTTCTTGGTAAAATAGCAGGAATGATAAAAAACTATGACAATGAAATTGTTGTTGAAGGATTTACAGATAATTTACCTATTAGCAATTCAAACTTTCGTTCCAATTGGGATTTAAGTGCTATTAGAGCTATAAATGTAATGAACTATATGGTTTATTTTGGAGGACTAAACTCAAAGAAAGTATCCATAAGGGCTTATGGTGAGAACAATCCAAAGTACGACAATTCAACGCCGGAAGGAAGGGCTAAGAACAGAAGAGTTGTGATTCTACTTGCCCGCAAATATCCTGCCCCAGCAGAATTGACACCAAAGTAAACTGTTATTGTTTATTTTCTAAAATAAGATATAATAGTATTAGGTTTATTTAAGCAGCCGATATAGGCTGTTTTTTATGTTTATTATTAATCAATTGTTAACTTTACTGAAAGTAAATATAGTAGTACTATATTTTTAGTGAATAGTCTGAATGGGGGAATTTCTTTTGAATTTGAATATAGTTTTATTCCAGCCTGAGATTCCTCAAAATACTGGTAACATTGCAAGAACCTGTGTTTTGACGGATTCCAGTCTTCATCTTATAAAACCTTTAGGCTTCAGTCTGGAGGAAAAGCAGTTAAAAAGAGCAGGGTTAGATTACTGGTCTTATCTTGACCTGCATATATATGAATCCTACCAGGAATTAAGAGAGAAATATAAAGATTCAAATTTTTATTTTTCATCAACTCATGGAAACAGATATTATAATGAAGTTAAATATAGTCAGGGGGATTTTATTGTTTTTGGAAGAGAATCAAAGGGACTTCCGGATTATATCAGAGAAAACAATGAAGAAAACTGCATAAGGGTCCCAATGATTCAAACCAGTACCAGATCTCTTAACTTATCAAATACAGCTGCAGTAGTCGCTTATGAGGCTTTGAGGCAGCTAGGTTTTCCGAATATGAAATAGGGGGCACCATTATGGGCAAAATAAAGGTAATAACGGACAGCACTGCAGATCTCCCAAGGTACATTACAGAAAAATATGATATAGAAGTACTGCCCCTCCTTGTAAATGTTAATGGTAAAACTTATAAAGATGCTGTTGATATAAATTTGCTTGAACTCTTAGATATGATGGATAATTCTGATGAGTTTCCATCCACCTCTCAAGTAAATCCTCAAAGGTTTTTAGAATGCTACAGAAAATACATAGAAGAAGGCTATGACATAATATCTATTCATATATCTTCAAAAATGAGCGGAGTATACCAATCCGCCACCCTTGCAAAGAATATGCTTGAAGCTGAAAACATTCTGATTATAGATAGTGAAAATGTAACCTCTGGCTTGGGTCTTATGGTTTTAAAGGCATGTGAACTGAGGGATCAGGGCAAAAGCATAAAAGAAATTTATGATAGTATATCAGAATTAAAGCGGCATGTAAAAAGTGTATTAGTTTTCGAAACCTTAGAAAACTTGGTAAAAGGGGGAAGACTTCCAAGAACAGTGGGGGTTATTGGCAACATCTTAGGAATAAAACTTCTTATGACCATTGAAGATGGTGAGATAAAGCTTAAGGATAAGGTTAGGGGTAGCAAGAAAGCTGTAAAATATGTATTGGACCATGTGGAGGAGATTGGCATTAAACCTGGAGAAAATTCCGTACTGCTCCATGTGGAAAATAAAGATATACTGCCAATTTTACGAGAAAACTTTTCAAAGAAAAACAATAGTTTTTTTGAATTCGAGGTGGGCTGCGTAGTTGGAGTCCATGCAGGGCGCGGAGCTTGCGGTATCTTTTTTATAGAAAATTATTAAAATCAAAACTTTGTTAAATAGATATCAATAAATTTATTCGACAAAGTTTTATTTTATTAAATAAAATCAGAAAATTCAGAATACACTATCCTTATAAGGTCTATTACAAAAATGAATAGGATTACATTTAATATGGTATGGCATTTTATTAAAAATTGGAATATAATGATGGTGTAGTTATCAGAAAATTAAATATTTGTGGATGAAATTCTCGGGAGATTAAGTAGAAAACTTAACAAAGTTAAGGCATTAGTACTGCTTAGCTGTGGTTTATGTAACCATGGTATCCTTAAATGGATAGCCGAAGGCGTAAGTATTGTCACTCCATGACAATACGAATCTCTCAGGTAAAAGGACCGAGAATGGACATAGCTCTGGAAAGCGTAAGCACCGAAGGAGTAAATCTCTCAGGTTAAAGGACAGGGTAAAGGCATTGGAGCTTTTACTATGTCTTTTTTTGTTTTGTAAAGGAGAAGAAATGGAAGCTGTAATGATAGTAACGAACAATCCCATGAGTAAAAGTGAATTTGAAGGGAAATATGAAGTAGAGTTCCTGTCAGGTTCAACAATGGAGGTGTATAAGAAAACAAGAGATTACATTCATAAGGGGCATAAGCTGCTCACACATCCTCTTGTAAGCAGCATAAAGCCAAATGAAATTCCTTACCGTACAGTTGCAATTACTAAAAACTGTTTTAATGAAATTGACTTTCAATCCTTGCAATATATAGAAGAAGCTATTCAAAGTACCGAAAAATTTTTAAGGGACTTTGGACTTCCAAAATGGGATAACAGAGTATTGGAGGATTTTAGTGTAATTGATTATGATTTAATTTATCATGCATTAACATGAAATAACAGGAGGTATGTATAATGGCACACGTTTACGACACAATAATCATAGGGGGAGGCCCAGCAGGACTTTCCGCAGGATTATACGCTGCAAGGTCCAGAATGGATACAATTATTATTGAAAGGGCAAAATATGGCGGTCAGGCTACAACTACAGATGAACTTGAAAATTATCCTGGTTCCATATTAAACTGCACAGGCACAACCTTAAGCGAAAGAATGAGAGAGCAGGCAGAAGAATTTGGCTGTAAGTTTGCAAAGGATGAAATTGTTGAAGTTGTTCTTGAAGGTGATGTTAAGGTTGTTAAAGGCAAAAAGGAAACTTATGAAGCAAAGACAATAATTATAGCTACTGGAGCTAATCCAAAATTATCAGGGTTTAAAAATGAACTTGAACTTAGAGGAAAGGGAGTATCCTACTGTGCTACCTGTGATGCTGACTTCTTTACAGACCTTGATGTTGCTGTAATAGGTGGAGGAGATTCAGCTATTACAGAAGCAATCTACCTAACTAAGTTTGCAGAAACAGTAACAGTAATTCATAGAAGAGATGCACTAAGAGCTGCTAAATCACTTCAGGAAAAAGCTTTTGCAAACCCAAAAATAAAATTTGTATGGGACAGCCTTGTTGATGAAGCAATCGGGGATGAAATACTTGAAGGACTTGTTCTAAGAAATAAATTTACAAATGAACAAAGTACATTAAAGGTAGATGGATGCTTTGTATTTGTTGGTTATGATCCAATATCAAGCCTTTTTGAGGGGAAAATTGAAATGGAAAATGGTTACATTATAACTGATGAAGATATGTGCACAAATGTACCTGGAGTTTTTGCTGCAGGGGATGTTAGGAAAAAGCTACTTAGACAAGTTATAACTGCAGCTGCAGATGGAGCAATAGCATCTACAAAAGCAGAACACTATATCGAAGAACATAAGTAATTGCAAAAAATAAATTAAAATAAAATTCAGAATAAAGGCAGTATAGCTGACGTTCTGAAAAATAAAGGAGTGTTAAAATGATTGATTTAAACAAGGAAAACTGGGATGAAGAAGTTGCTAATTATACTGCAAAACCTGTATTTGTAGACTTCTGGGGAGACAAATGCGAAATTTGCAAACAGCTTATGCCTGGAGTACATGACCTGGAAAAGGTATATGGAGACAAAATAAAGTTTTCAAGCCTAAACACAACAGGTTCAAGAAGACTAGCTATAGCTCAGAAGGTACTTGGTCTTCCAACTATGAAGATATATGTAAATGGTGAATCTGTTGAAACAATAACAGCAGATAAAATTTCTTCATTGGAAGATATTGAAGCTTTCATAAAAGCTTACTATGAAACTTTATAATCAAAATTAAATCGAATAAATTGGGGGGGAACCCCCGGTTTAAATATTTTGGAGGTGAATGCTTTGCGTTTAGAAGTTGGTAAAATATACGTAAAGGATGTTCAGTTTGGAAATTCAACAAAGGTTGAAAATGGAGTACTTTATGTAAACAAAGAAGAATTATTAAGTGTTGTTGGCGGAGACGAGAGAATAAAGAGCATCGATTTCGATATCGCCAGACCTGGTGATGAAACCAGAATTATACCAGTTAAAGACGTAATAGAACCAAGAGTAAAGGTGGTCGGCAAGGGTGGAATATTCCCAGGCTTTATATCCAAGGTTGACATGGTTGGCTCAGGACGAACACATGTACTCAAAGGTGCAGCAGTAGTAACTACTGGAAGTGTAGTTGGATTCCAGGAAGGTATTATTGATATGAGCGGAGAAGGAGCAAGATACACCCCATTCTCAAAGACAAATAATCTTGTTATTACTTGTGAAAAAGTTGATGGCGTTAAGCAGCATGAACATGAAGAAGCATTAAGAATGATAGGCTTCAAAGCTGCAACTTATCTTGGAGAAGCAGGAAGAAACGTAACTCCAGATGATGTTAAGGTGTATGAAACACTCCCATTACTTGATCAGGTTAAACAGTATCCAGATCTTCCAAAGGTAGTATATGTATACATGCTTCAGACTCAGGGGTTGTTGCATGACACATATGTATACGGAGTAGATGCAAAGAAAATAATACCTACTTTCTTATATCCAACAGAAGTGTTTGATGGAGCAGTTGTAAGCGGAAACTGTGTTTCAGCATGCGATAAGAACCCATCATACGTTCATATGAATCATCCGGTAATAGAAGATTTATATGAAAGACACGGAAAAGATTTCAATTTCCTTGGATGCGTAATAACAAACGAAAATGTTTACCTTGCAGATAAGGAAAGATCCTCAAATATGACTGCAAAATTAGTTCAGTTCCTTGGAGCTGATGCAGTAATAATATCAGAAGAAGGATTTGGAAATCCTGATGCTGACCTTGTTATGAACTGCAACAAGATTACTGACCTAGGTGTTAAAACAGTATTAATTACTGATGAATATGCTGGACAGGATGGAGCTTCCCAGTCACTTGCAGATTCAACACCAAAGGGTGATGCAGTAGTAACTGGAGGAAATGCAAACGAAGTTGTAATACTTCCTGCAATGAAAAAGGTTATTGGACATCCAGAGGCTGCTAATATTATAGCAGGTGGACATGTTGGAAGCTTAAGAGAAGACGGCTCAATTGAAGCTGAAATCCAGGTAATAACTGGAGCAACCAGCGAAGTTGGATTCAATACATTAACTGCAAAAGGTTTTTAATAAAAAATAAAAATACTATATAAAAAATAAAATCACAAAAATACTAAAAATACTAAAAATACTAAAATATAAGTTGTTATGAAAGGAAGATGCATATGTTACAAGGAAAAAAGGTTATCGCTGTAGGCGATAGAGACGGAATACCAGGCCCAGCCATTGAAGAATGCGTTAAGAGTGCTGGAGCTGAAATAATATTTGCTTCAACAGAATGCTTTGTTTGAACAGCCGCAGGTGCTATGGATCTGGAGATCCAACAAAGAATAAAAGATTTAACTGAAAAACACGGTGCAGAAAATATAGTTGTTATTATAGGTGGAGCAGAAGCTGAATCAGCAGGATTATCCGCTGAAACAGTATGTGCAGGAGACCCTACTTTTGCAGGACCTTTGGCAGGAATAGCATTAGGCCTTGCAGTTTACCACATGGTAGAGCCTGAAATAAAGGATGAATGCGATGCTGCAGTTTACGATGAACAATGCGGAATGATGGAAATGGTTCTTGATGTAGACGCAATAATCGAAGAGGTTAGCAAAGTAAGAAACGAATACTCAAAATTCTAACTAAACCACCAAATTCCTAAAAGGAGGGAAATTAATTGATTAAAGTAGTACATTATATAAATCAGTTCTATGCTGGTATCGGCGGTGAAGAAAAAGCTGATTTCAAGCCTGAAGTTAGAGAAGGTGTTGTAGGTCCTGGTATGGGTCTTAACGGATTACTTAAGAGTCAGGGACTTGAAATAGTTGCAACAGTTATATGTGGTGACTCATACTTTAACGAAAATATGGATGAAGCAAAGGCTGAAGTAATAGACATGGTTAAAAAATACAGCCCTGATTTATTCATAGCTGGACCAGCATTTAATGCAGGAAGATATGGTGTGGCTTGCGGAGCTATAGCTAAAGAAGTATCAGAAAAGCTTTGTATCCCTGTATTAACAGCAATGTATGGTGAAAACCCAGGTGTAGATATGTACAAGAAGTTCTTGTATATTGTTGAAACTAAAAACAGTGCTGTTGGTATGAAGGATGCACTTCCTAAAATAGCTGCTCTTGCTGGTAAGCTTGCTAAGGGTGAAGAAATAGGAACACCTGCTGCTGAAGGCTTTATTGAAAGAGGAATAAGAAAGAACTATTTTGCTACTGAAAGAGGATCAAAAAGAGCAGTAGATATGCTTGTTAAGAAATTAAAGGGAGAAGAATTTGTAACTGAATTCAAAATGCCTGTATTTGACAGAGTTGACCCAGTGGCTCCTGTTAAGGATATAACTAAAGCTAAAATAGCTATAGTTACTTCAGGTGGTATAGTTGCAAAAGGAAATCCAGATCATATTGAATCCTCAAATGCTTCACATTTTGGAAAATATGATATTGACGGATTAAACGACCTTGTACCTGAAAATTCAGAAACAGCTCACGGCGGATACGACCCAACTTATGCAAATATCGACTCAGATAGAGTTATCCCTGTAGATGTTCTTAGAAACATGGAAAAAGAAGGAAAGATTGGATCACTTCATAGATATTATTATTCCACAGTAGGAAACGGAACTGCTGTTGCTTCAGCTAAAAAATTTGGTGAAGCTATAGCAAAAGAACTTATAGCTGACGGTGTGGATGCAGTTATAATGACGTCTACTTGAGGAACTTGTACACGTTGCGGTGCAACAATGCTTAAAGAAATTGAAAGAGCAGGTCTGCCAATAGTACACATGTGCACAATAGTTCCAATATCATTAACTGTTGGAGCAAACAGAATAGTTCCTACAGTTGCAATTCCTCATCCTCTTGGAAATCCAGCTTTGGATGCAAAAGAAGAATATGAATTGAGATATCATTTGGTGGAAAAAGCGTTAAAGGCTCTTGAAACACCAGTGGACACCCAGACAGTATTTGAAAAATAAGAAAATAGGGCTGCCTTAGGGCAGCCCGTTAATAAAATTGAGAATTGAAAAATGAGAATTAATTCAGTTCTTAATTCTCAATTCTCAATTAAATTTAGGAGGTTTTAATTATGAGTTTTCCTGTAATAAAGAAGGCTGCTTATGTACTGGTAAACACTCCGGATATGATCATTCATAACGGTACAACACAGACCTTGGAGAAAGAAACAAATCCTGATTCTGAATATTTAAAGGGTATAGCAAGCCATTTTAGAAGCTTTGAGGATGTTGTAGCTTATGCACCAAATCAAACTTATATTGGTGGAATGACTCCAGAAGCTCTTGCAGCAATTCCAAGACCATGGAATGCTTCAAAGGTTGAAGGAGCATCAAGATTTGCAGAGTTTGGCGAAATTATGCCTCAGGATGAATTTTATGGATTAATGAAGGTTTCAGACGTATTTGACCTTCT
>JBLNDT010000066.1:0-41659 GCA_050261915.1 Solirubrobacterales bacterium | reverse complement strand
GCAAAAATAAAATTATAAAGTTTTTAAAAGAAAGGACGGATATGACAGAAGGTAGCCTGCTTATGAAAAATAGCAAGGAAACAGTTGATGCAAGGGCTATATATTCTTTATTTCTGAAGTGCTTTTGCAATTATAGGAATAGAGATATAGGGGGCATTATAGGTAACATATCCCAGTCGAGGATATCAATGCTTTGTAAAAGAGGACTTGATTTAATTAAAAACAAAATAGAATATCAGGAATTGATGGCTGATTTTATAACCGAATTAAAATAAATGTAATAAAATGTGGTTAATTTGGACAAGCAGTTAAAATTTAAAATAAAGAGTGAGTAAAGAACTTGTTTTGGAGTTAAAACAAGTTCTTTTGTTGTTAAATATTGCAACATTATTGTTTAATTCTGCTGCTTAACCGTCCCTAATTAGCCCAGCAGCAGTAACGTTTGAAAATAATTAAGCAAAATGATAAAATAAAATATATTCATTAGTAAAGTATACATTTCAATACTTATGAACATTCTTTAAGGCATTTTTATCTAATTAACATGCAAAGTTATTAATAAATCAGCAAGCTTTTCTTTTAAACTAAGTACAATCTGATACTTATAATTTCATGCAATTAAATCAATTATAACATCAAATAAATTAGTATTTTTAGGTTTTAGGGTAAAATGACATAAAGTTTATTAAATAATATAAATAAAATAATTAAACAATAAATAATTTTTTTATGCTAAGATATTAGCTAAAATTAATAATTTATATAAAAATAATTCTGACTGCAGGAGGGTTAACATGTACAACGAAATACAAAATTTCTGGAACTATTCTACTGAGCAATTACTAATAATGCTTGAATCAGATAGAAGTGGCTTAACAGAATCAGAAGCCCAAAAACGTCAAGTTAAGTATAGTTCTAATGTTTTGAAAAAAAACAGTAAATTAGAATCTTTATTACTTTTTATAAGTCAATTTAAAAGTCCGATAATTATTATTTTAATTATTGCAGCAATAATATCAGTTTTTGTTGGTGATGCAACCAATGCAGCAATAATATTTATCATAATACTTCTTAGCGGATTATTAAGCTTTTGGCAAGAAAGCGGGGCGAAAAATGCCGTAGCAAAGTTATTAGAAATAGTTCAGATTAAAAGTAAGGTTTACAGAGAAGGCAAATCATATGAGATACCTGTCAATGAAGTTGTTCCAGGGGATATAATTATTTTAAGTGCTGGAGATATAATACCAGGGGATAGTTATATTATTGAAGGAAATGATTTATTTGTATTAGAGGCAGCGTTAACAGGTGAATCATATCCAGTAGAAAAGTATAACGCAATCTTGCCTGTTGAAACTTCTTTAGGTAATAGGGCAAATTGTCTTTGGATGGGTACTCATGTAGTAAGTGGAACTGCTATGGCCATTGTAGTTAAAACAGGGAAAGAAACAGAATTCGGGCAAATATCTGAAGAGCTTCATATTAAACCTGTAGAAACAGAGTTTGAACGTGGTGTAACAAAATTTGGATATCTATTGATGGAGGTTACTCTTGTTTTAGTTTTGATGATTTTTGCTATTAACGTTTACTTCCATAGACCAGTATTAGAAGCATTTCTATTTTCTCTTGCTTTGGCAGTAGGACTTACTCCTCAATTACTTCCTGCAATAATAAGCATAAATTTGGCTCATGGTGCCAAGGATATGGCTGAAAAGAAGGTAATTGTAAAACGCTTGGCTTCCATTGAAAACTTTGGAAGCATGAACATTTTATGTTCGGATAAAACCGGAACCTTGACCGAGGGGAATGTTCATTTTAAAAACTCACTAAATTACAACGGGGTTGATAGCGAAAAGCCGCTTTTCTATGCATATCTTAATGCTTCATTTGAAACTGGTTTCAACAATTCAATTGATGAGGCATTAAGGGCAAGCAAAAAATTTAATATTGATGAATATCATAAAATTGAGGAAATACCTTATGATTTTATCAGAAAATGTTTGAGCGTTTTAGTAAGAGTAGACAAGCCTCAAAATGTAAATTTAGATGATTCTTTTCAATATCCGTCCCTCATGGTAACTAAAGGTGCATTTGATAAAATAATAAAAATATGCAACAAATACGAGGATGAGGATGGAAAAGAGGTTGATCTTGGGCTTAAACAGATTGAGTTAATACATGATATATATGAAAATCTTGGTAATCAAGGTTTAAGGGTACTTGGTGTTGCATATAAAAATATCCCAGAAGGAATAAAAATGGATAAAAATCAAGAAATGGATATGACATTTTCTGGTTTTTTAGTTTTTTATGATCCTCCAAAAAAAGAGATAGTTCAAACAATAAATAACCTTAAAGAAATAGGGATATCTTTAAAAATAATAACTGGTGACAATAGGATGGTGGCAGAAGCTGTTGCAAAAGAAATCGGCTTCGATGACTTGAGTGTTATTACAGGCACCGAGCTTTCACATATGTCAAATACTGCTTTGATAAATATGGTTAGTAAGATAAATATATTTGCAGAAGTAGAACCTAACCATAAGGAAAGAATAGTTACTGCCCTCAGAAAAGCAGGGAATGTAGTTGGGTATATGGGTGACGGCATAAATGATGTCTCAGCTTTACATAGTGCAGATGTAAGTATTTCAGTGGACAGTGCCGTAGATGTGGCTAAGGGAACTGCAGATATAGTTTTACTTGAAAAAAATCTTGGCGTACTAACTGAAGGTGTAAAAGAAGGAAGAAGAACTTTTAATAACACCTTGAAATATATTTTTATGGCTTCAAGTGCCAATTTTGGAAACATGTTCAGTATGGCAGGTGTATCTTTATTCTTGTCATTTTTACCATTACTTCCACAGCAGATTCTTGTGGCAAACCTGCTTACAGATTTTCCTGAGCTTACAATAGCAACAGATAATATTGATCGGGAAATGATTGAAAGACCTAGGCGATGGGATGTTAAGTTTATAAAAAAATTCATGTTGACATTCGGCTTGGTAAGCTCTCTTTATGATTACATAACATTTGGAGTGCTGCTATTCATATTCAAATCAAATACTGGACAATTTAGGACAGGTTGGTTTATTGAATCAGTGATTTCTGCATCAATGGCGGTACTGATCATTCGTACTAGAAGGACTTTTTATCAAAGCAGACCAAGTAAACCGTTATTTCTTACTACTTTATTAATTGGTATTGTAGTGATACTAATACCATTAACTCCTTTAGGAACTATTCTTGGATTTGAAACTCTTAATATGAAAGTTTATATTGCAATTGCATTAATTATAGCTTTGTACATTATAACACTGGAGTTTGTTAAAAAAATTTTTTATAAGTAAATTTACTCATTAAACGTCCCAAAATTCTTGTTCGCAAAATTCAATAATTTTTTCAAAGGGTAACTTTAGTTACCGAAAACCTTACTTTAAAATAATATAATGTAATCATAGTTAGGAAATTACATTATAAATAAATTTAAGGAGGAAAAAATTTATGGGTATGTTTTGTTATCAATGTCAGGAAACTGCAGGAGGAAAAGGTTGTACAATGGCCGGTGTATGCGGCAAAAAACCAGAAGTTGCAAAACTTCAGGACTTAATGGTTTATACATTGAAAGGTGTTTCATGTTTATCTTTAATTGCTAAGAAAAACAATGTTCCAGTGGAAAATGTTGACCATACGTTAATGAATGGCTTGTTTATGACCATAACTAATGCAAATTTCGACGCAGATAGATTTGTTAAAGAAATAAAGAAGGTTCTTGATTTGAGAGAATCAATTAAAAAAGCACTTGCAGAAAAAGGTGTAGATTACTGTGCAACAAAAGATGTTGCAACTTGGTATTCTAACACTAAGGAAGGAATAATGGCTAAATCAGAAGACCCACAAATTAGTGTTCTTGCAACTGAAAATGAAGATGTTAGATCTTTAAGAGAATTAGTTGTTTATGGTGTAAAAGGTATGGCTGCATATGCAGAGCATGCTTACAATCTAGGGTTTGAAAATCAGGAAGTATTTGATTTCATGAAGAAAGCATTAGTTTCAACTATGGATGATAGTTTAACAGCTGATCAGCTAGTTGCTTTAGTAATGGAAACTGGTAAGTATGGTGTTGATGTAATGGCACTTTTAGATAAGGCTAACACAGAAACTTACGGAAATCCTGAAATAACAGAAGTTAATATAGGAGTAAGAAATAATCCTGCAATATTAGTATCTGGACATGATTTAAAAGATCTTGAAGAATTATTAGAACAGACAAAGGGTACTGGAGTTGATGTATACACTCATGGTGAAATGTTACCAGCTCACTACTATCCAAAATTTAAAAAGTATGACAATTTTGTAGGCAATTATGGTAATGCATGGTGGAAGCAAAAAGAAGAATTCGAATCATTTAATGGTGTAATTCTTTTCACTACAAACTGTATCGTTCCTCCAAGTGCATCATATGCTGACAGAGTTTATACTACAGGTTCATCAGGATATCCTGGATTCAAACATATTCCTGACAGAGTAAATGGACAACCTAAGGATTTCTCAGAAGTAATAGCACATGCTAAGAAGCTTGGTGCACCAAGTGAAATAGAAAATGGAAAAATAGTTGGTGGATTTGCACACGCTCAGGTTTTTGCTCTAGCTGACAAAGTTGTTGAAGCGGTTAAGTCAGGAGCTATAAGAAAATTCTTTGTTATGGCTGGATGCGATGGAAGAATGAAGAGCAGAGAATACTATACAGAATTTGCAAAGCAGCTTCCAAGCGATACAGTAATATTAACTGCAGGTTGCGCAAAATACAGATACAACAAGCTTAACCTAGGTGATATAGGTGGAATTCCAAGAGTTCTAGATGCTGGTCAATGTAACGATTCTTACTCATTAGCAGTTATTGCTCTTAAATTAAAAGAAGTATTCCAGCTTAACGACGTTAATGAGCTTCCAATAGCCTATAACATAGCATGGTATGAACAAAAAGCTGTTATAGTATTACTTGCATTACTTTACCTTGGAGTAAAGAATATTCACCTTGGACCAACACTTCCAGGATTCCTTTCACCAAATGTTGCAAAGGTACTCGTTGATACATTTGGAATAGCTGGTATTGGAACTGTGGATGATGATATGAAACTTTTCCTTGGCTAATATAATGAGAAGCATCACAATGTGTGATGCTTCTTTTTATGATTTGAGGACTAATTTACCTAGCTAGTTGATTTATTAATCCTTAAAACTGAAATAGGTTAATCTATTGATTAACCGTCCCTCAACTCCAACTCTTTTAGTGAATCTACAGCTTAACCGTCCCTCAACCACTCAACCAATCTCCAACTCCTCAAATCCACAAAATTGCAACAATTGTGCATCTTCTCATAAATTTGTGTTATAATCTTTACATATTTAAACCGGGAGGGCACATATGGAATCTAATTTGCAAAATGAAAACCTTCAGTCTTATGATGTAAATGCTTTAACTTCACTTGAAAAACTTGAGCCTGTTAGAATAAGGCCTGGAATGTATATAGGTTCCACTGGATCTAAGGGGCTGCATCATTGCATATGGGAAATATTGGACAATGCCATTGATGAAATTTCCAACGGCTTTGGGGACAGAGCTGTTGTTATATTAAATAGAGATAATAGTGTAACCATAACTGATAATGGAAGGGGTATCCCTACAGGCTTGCATCCTATAAAAAAGAAATCCGGAGTAGAGATGGTTTTTACAGAGCTTCATACTGGGAGTAAATTTGATAACTCTGTTTACAAAACCTCAGGAGGACTTCACGGGGTAGGAGCTGCTGTAGTTAATGCGCTCTCTGAATGGATGGAAGTAGAAGTAAGTCAAAACGGTAGTATTTATAAACAAAGATTTGAATACGCATATGATAAATCACTGAAAAAAAACATGCCTGGAACAGCTGTAACAGCTCTTGAAGTGGTTGGGAAAACAAATAAAACAGGCACTAAAGTTACTTTTAAACCTGATAAAGAAGTTTTTTCAAATATAGAGTTTAAATTTGACATAATAGATGAAAGACTTCAGGAGCTTGCATTCCAAAACAAGGGAATAACCCTTGTGCTTATAGATAACAGAAAAGAAGAGCAAATATTGAAGGAGTACTATTCTGAAAGAGGACTTCTTGATTTTATAGATTATCTTAATGAAAGTAAAACCCCTATTCATCACATCCCAATACTATTTGATGGTGAAAAAGAAATAAACGGAATTAATATGTATGGTGAGATTTGTGTTCAATTCACTGACTCAACTACAGAATACATTGCAAGTTATGTAAATAATATTCCAACTACGGAATCAGGAACCCATGAGTCTGGATTTAAAACAGGAATGACCAGGGCCTTTAAGGATTGTTCAAAAAAGTTGAATCTTGCAAAAGATAAGGATTCTGAATTTGAGGGAGACGACCTTAGAGAAGGAATGACGGCAATTGTCAGGATTAAAATAAGTAATCCTATTTTTGAAGGTCAGACAAAAACGAAGCTTGGAAATAACGAAGCTTATACCATGATGAATGACCTTGCATATACAAAATTCACTGCATGGATTGAGGACAACAGAGAAACTGCTGCTCTCATTATTAATAATGCAGTTGATGCAGCTCTTAGAAGGGAAAAAATTAAAAAGATAAATGATGCTGAAAGAAAGAAAATAGGTAAGGGAGCAGCGCCCCTAGCAGGTAAAATAGCTGTCTGTACCTTAAAGGATCCTGATTTTTGCGAATTTATCGTGGTGGAGGGAGATTCTGCAGGTGGATCTGCAAAACAAGCCAGGGACAGAAGATTCCAAACAATTATGCCATCTAAGGGCAAGATTATGAATACTGAAAAGCAGAAACTTGAGAATGTTCTAGGAAGTGAAGAGCTTAAAATATTCAATACAGCTGTAGGGACAGGGGTTCTTGACAACTATAATGAAAAGGATCTTAAATATGGCAAAATAATTATTATGAGTGATGCTGACGTGGATGGGTATCATATAAGAACCTTATGGATGACATACATATATAGATATATGAGGCCATTAATAGCAAATGGGCATCTTTTTATGGCTATGCCTCCATTATATAAAGTATATAAAACAACAAAGGGCTCCGATGTTGTAAAGTATGCATATAGTGACGATGAACTTGATAAGGTAAAAAAGGAAGTTGGCAGAGGATACCTTATTCAGAGATACAAAGGTCTTGGGGAGATGAACCCGGATCAGCTTTGGGACACCACCTTGAATCCTGAAACAAGAACCCTGCAGCAAATTACAATTGATGATGCTGCTAAAGCTGAAAAAATGGTTTCACTTCTTATGGGGGACATTGTCCAGCCAAGAAAAAACTATCTATATAAATACGCGGAATTTTAAATAGCTGCCAATGTTATACTGACCTTATTATTATTTTGGAGGACATAAATGGTTAAAAAAAATGATATACCAAAGGATATGAATATAATTAAAATACCTCTTGAAGAAGCAATGCCGGACAACTATCTTCCATATGCGGTGGAGGTTGCAAAGGACAGAGCTCTTCCAGATGTAAGGGATGGTTTGAAACCGGTACATAGAAGAATATTATATGGTTCCTATGTTCTTAAAGCATTTCCTGATAAGCCATACTTTAAATCAGCAAGAATAGTTGGAGACATCCTAGGAAAGTATCATCCACATGGGGATACTTCCGTTTATGATGCAATGGTTATTCTTGCTCAGGATTTTACCACTAGAAAAACTCTTATTGACGGTCACGGAAATTGGGGAAGTCAGGATGGTGATAACGCTGCTGCAATGAGATATACTGAAGCAAGACTGACTCCAATTGCCATGGAAATGATCAAAGATATTGATAAAGATGTTGTAAACATGGTAGACAATTATTCCAACTCTGAAAAGGAACCAGAGGTGCTCCCCGCAAAATATCCTAATCTTCTGGTAAACGGAGCTTTTGGAATAGCAGTAGGTCTGGCTACAAACATTCCTCCACACAATCTTAATGAGGTAATTGATGGCCTATTGGCTTTTATAGATAATAATAGTATTGATACCGCAGAATTAATGAAATACGTTAAGGGGCCTGATCTTCCAACGGGTGGAGTGCTGATAGGGAAAAATTCCCTTAAGCAGGCTTATGAAACCGGGGAGGGGAAAGTTACCTTAAGGGCAAAGGCATGTATAGAAAAGCTTGAATCTGGGAAAACTGGAATTGTAATAACTGAATTTCCATTTAGAAGAAGCAAGGCAAAGCTGCTGCAAATAATTTCAGATATGACCGCCGATAAAAAACACTTAAAGGTACTGGAACCAATTTCTGATATTAGAGATGAATCAGATAGGAATGGAGTAAGGGCTGTTATTGAGCTTAGAAAATCAGCGGATGATGATACTGCAGACAGAATATTAAAGTATCTTTACAAAAAAACAGATCTTCAATGTAATTTGTCCTTTAATATGGTAGCCCTTGCAAATGGAAAGCCAGAAACTATGGGGCTTAAAACCATATTAAACTACTACCTTCAGCATCATAAGGAAGTAGTTACAAGAAGAACTAAACGTGATCTTGAAACTGCTGAAAAAAGGTTCCACATAGTTGAAGGGTTTATTAAAGCTATAGGAATTATGGATGAAGTCATAAAAGTTATAAGAGCATCAAAGTCAAAAAAGGATGCTTCAGACAATCTTATTGCAAAATTCGGTTTTTCAGCACAGCAGGCTGAAGCTATATTGGAATTAATGCTGTACAGACTTACAGGTCTTGAAATTGTTACTTTTGAAAAAGAATACAAGGAGCTGGAGAAGCTTATAAAGTCACTTAAAAAGATTCTTGAAAGTGAAAAAGAGCTTTTAAGAGTAATCAGGGCAGAACTAATTGAGGTAAAAGATAAATTTGGTGATAAGCGTAGAACCTTAATTGTTGAAGATGATGAAGAAGCAAAAATAGATCTTGAGGATGTTATACCTGATGAAGATGTTATTATAACTGTTTCAAATGAAGGCTTTATTAAGAGAATTCCACTAAAGACCTATAACAGATCAAATACTGATGTTAATGAAATAGAACATAGAGAAGGGGACTTCAACAGATTCCTTTTTAATTCAAATACAAAAAATACATTAATGTTCTTTACCGACAAGGGTAATATGTACCAGACAAAGGGTGCTGGAATACCTGAATATAAGTGGAAGGACAAGGGGGAAAAGATTGGCCTTATTATAAAAGGTATGGATTTGAGCCAGGAAAAGGTGGTAGGCGCATTTTCTATTGACAGCATAACAGCTCAAAAGGACTTCCTTTTCTTCACCAGTAAAGGTGCTATGAAGAAAACCGGCTTGGATAAGTTTGATTCAAATTACTCTAAGCTTATGGCTTTAAAACTAAAAGATAATGAAAGTCTTACAGGGGTTATGCTTCTAGATAATGAGCGACAGGAAGGATTCCTTAAAATAACTACTGAGCTTGGTGTAAGCTTTATCATAGAAGAACCCGTATTAGAGTCCATGGACAGAAGCATATCAAATGTCCAGCTAATTAATGTATCTAATATGGACAAAGTTAGCACAGTTGAAACAGCAGATGAATTTGTTTACAGAGAGTTCTATGTAAATATTGATAAAAATGGAGAGGTAAATACTTCTGATATAAAGACCCCTAAAGCAAAATTTAGCGTGGCAGCTAATTCGTTTAGCAGAATATTGTTATTCCAGGAGGATGGACAGGTATATTTTGTGCCTGGTGTATATATGCAAAATCTGGATAATATAAATATCACTGTTAATGAAATATTTGATGGAATTGATTTTAATAAAGTAATAAAAATGTATTCCCTTGATAAATTCACTGAAGACAGCTTTGTGTACTTTGTAACAAAAAAAGGTATGTTAAAAAAGATGTGTTTAACAGAATTGGAAAGTCCTTTATCAAATATTACTGCATATAAATTTAAAAGTTCCAATGACAGCATTGTAGATGTTGCGATATCAGGAAATTTAGATGATATATTACTGGTTACAAGAAAAGGAATGAGCATTTTGTTTAATCTTGAAGGAGTAAATCCTATGGGAAAAATTGCATCAGGTGTTACTGCAATAACCTTAGGAGAAGATGACGAGGTATTCTGGTCCATGATATTTAATCCTGAACAGTTTAAAGGTGGCAGTCTTAAACTAAAATCACAAAAGGGGATTGAAAAGGAAATTCAGTTTTCTGATTTGAAGTATCAGAATAGAGCTGGAAAGGGAAGAAACGTG
Organism: Solirubrobacterales bacterium; assembly: GCA_050261915.1. Lineage (GTDB taxonomy): Bacteria > Bacillota > Clostridia > Clostridiales > Clostridiaceae > UBA699. The sequence goes on along the minus strand of JBLNDT010000066.1, from coordinate 31,398 downwards.
TTCTTGATAGTATTTGAGGATATTATTAAAGAAGTAAAATATAAAAAGTAACGGAGAGCTAATGTGAAAAAGTGTATTTTAGAAAATGGCGTAAGACTTATTTATGAAAAAAGAGATATTGGTATAGCATCTTTTTGTATAGGTTTTAATGCAGGGGCATTGATGGAAAGTGGATTTAAAATTGGTACAGCACATGCCTTGGAACATGTGGTTTTTAAAGGAACATTAAAAAGATCAGAAGATGAAATAAATACTCTTTGTGATGAAATCTTTGGCTTTAATAATGCAATGACAAATTATCCCTACGTTATATATTACGGAACTACTATTACTAGTGATTTTGAAAATGGATTAGAACTGTATAGTGATATAGTTTTAAATCCTTCATTTCCGGAGACGGGATTTAAAGAAGAAATAAATGTTATTATGGAGGAGCTAAGAGACTGGAAGGAAGATATGTTCCAAAACTGCGAGGATAAGCTTTTTTATAATGCATTTCAAAGCAGGCGGATAAAAGAAACAATTATTGGAACAGTGGCAGATATAGGCTCAATTAACCTAGAGGATATTAAAAACTTTTACAATAAATTTTATGTACCTTCGAACTGTGTAATAAGCGTTGTTACATCTATGACATTTGATGAGGTTTATAAAATAATTAATAAATATTTTGGAAATATGCAGGATAATAAACATGAGGATGTTATTGAATATAAATATGAGAATAATATTCCAGGAATTTTTCAAAATACAATGGAGGGCAGTACTGGAGCAAGAATACAGTACTGCTTTCCAATACATCAGCTAAATATAAGGGAAATTAAAATACTGAAATTGATTAGCTTTTACTTAGGAGAAAGCTTAACCAGCATACTTTATGATGAAATAAGAACAAAAAAAGGACTGGCTTACGATCTAAAAAGCAAAGTAGCAGATGAAAATGGTATAAAACTTTTATATATTATTGCATCAACTTCTAGAGAAAATACTGAACAGGTAATAGATATAATCAATAATATCATAGAAGGAATAAGGTTCACTTCGGTACAAGATATAACCTTGGATAAAGTTAAGAATATAATAAAAATGCTAAAGATAAGAAGGGAGCTTCTGCTTGAGAAATCTATCCAGCTTTCTAAAGAGCTCACTTGTTACGAGATTATGTATAATTCACCTTTGGAAGTATATATTGAATTTGATGAATTGGATAGTATTACGATAGATGAAATAAAGGAAGTAATTAATAAAACATTTAGGAAACCTTCTATTCAAATTTTAAAATAATCCATGAAATGGAGGCAGGTATTTATGGAATATATTAAATCTATTGATAAGCGATTTTTTAGAGGTGGGTTGAAAAGCTGTTATAGGCTCTTACTAAATAGATTAAATTCCAATTCCTTATATATAAAACACATTAAATATAAGGGGAAGGCACCTATTTTAAGAGATAATATGGATTTTCCACCTCATGAGTCTTCCAATAAAACTGTAAGACTAGGTCCCTTTGGAGAACTGTTAGCTATTGGCGGGGGGTTAGAGCCGGAGCGGATGATTAATGCATATAAAAAAGGTGTCTGCCAGATTTCCTTCAAGAATGAGCCAGTGCTTTGGTGGACAGCTCCTATTCGTTGCGTAGTTTTACCAAACGGAATTCATATCTCGAAAATAATGAAAAGAAAGATATTTTCTGGAAATTTCAGTTTGACAGTGGACAAAGCTTTTAGTGATGTGGTAAATTCCTGCGCAAATACAAGAGAAAATTATACATGGCTTACAAATGAAAGAAAAAAATGCTGCTTTGAACTTCACAAATTAGGAATTGCACACTCTGTAGAGGTTTGGGAAAATGGAAGTCTAATAGGAGGTCTGTTTGGAGTTTCCTTGGGGTCATATTTCTTAGGGGAATCAATGTTTTCATTGAAAAGGGATGCGGCAAAATTAGCTTTCATTGGAGTATCAATGAGGCTTTGTGAACTTGGTTATTCAATGTTCGATTTGGGGATTTGGCCAACTGAATACTTAACAAGTTTGGGGGCTGCTTGTATAGATAGAGATTTGTTTCTTGAAAAATTAAATAGTAGTGTAGATAATGTAGTGATTCATGACTTTGAAAGAATATTTGAGGATTGGGATTATCAGCAGGCGGTAAAAAATAAATTAAAAGAAGAAATTTAGCAAATTGTCAATTTTACCACACTTTACTTATCCTTACAATTATTGTATAATGTAATTTAAAGTAAATTATACATATAATTTCATATGTAAGGTGGGGTAACGGATATTGATGCATAATGTTAAATCAGAAATTTTAATTATTGATAGAATAATATTTGAAGGAAAGCTAAAGGAAAAATATCATTTTGTAAAGAATAAAATGAAGTTAATATATAGCACTTTAAAATATGCTGGCAAAGCACCAAAGTTAACTGACGATTTGACTTTTCCTCCTCATGAAATTTCAAATAAAGAGGTAAAGTTAGGGCCTTTAGGAGAACTTCTGGCTATTGGTGGAGATTTAAGTGAAAAGAGGATGATTAAAGCATATAAAAATGGGATTAGCGAGATATCCTTTGATAATGAACCTTTACTTTGGTGGACATCAACTGCCAGGTGTGTGATTTTACCTTGTGGTATACATATTTCAAAGATAATGAGAAGAACAATAAAATCTAAAAAATTTGAAATTACAATGGACAAGGCTTTTAAGGATGTAGTAAATTATTGTTCTATATTAAGAAAAAACAATACATGGATTACTAAAGCTCGTATAGACACATACTGCAAGTTGCATAAATCGGGAATTGCACATTCTTTGGAAGTCTGGAAGGATGGGGATTTAGCAGGAGGTTTATTTGGAGTTTCTTTTGGAGCATATTTTCTAGTTGAATCCAAATTTGCTATTGAGAATCATGCATCAAAAACTGCATTAATTGCTTTGTTTTTAAGACTTGAAGAACTTGGCTGTACTTTATTTGATTTAGGTATCTGGCCTACTGAACACCTTAAAAGTATGGGGGCTGTATCCATAAGCAGAGAATCATTTCTAGGAAATTTAGAAGAGAGTATGAAGCTTAGCAACATTACCGAGGATTGGAGCAGGGTATTTGAAGGATGGGATTTTCTAATGGCAGTGGAAAAAAACTTTAAATCGGTAAATAAATAGGGTTAAAACCCTTATTTTTTTGGAAAAAAATGCAGGTTTTAGCAACCTGCATATATTTAATCAAGTTATTGCTTTCCTACAGACGCAAGATATATTGTAAATTCATCTTTTCCGTCAGTTCCAATAATGGAATCCATATTATCCTGGTCATAAGCTGCTATAGCACAAACCCCTGCATTTACAACCTCTGCAGCCAGATAGAGATTTTCACATACATGACCTGCATCAATTGCAATTAATTTGGCAGATGTAGTTTCATAACGCCACTCTGTTCTGTACGGAACCGCAGCCCAAATAAAAATCACATCACTTTCTGCAACAAACTGTTGATTTAATACAGCCTTGGTAAGATCAGCTTTAATAAGCGGAAGTTCTTTTTCAAACACAAGCTTGTGTTCAAGCGGAAGATATCTATATAATCCTTTGTTTAGCTCTTTTACATTATTTACAATTAAATAGGTTTCAAAGGGATGTCTTGCTCCAGCTGAGGGAACGGTCCTTAAGGTTGCATAACCATTATTTACAATCTTCTTAACTCCCTGGGTGCTCCAAAGTAAAAATGATAGTTCCTCTAAAGTTAGTGCCTCCCCTGAATACTGTCGTCTGCTTTTTCTTTGCTTAAGGGTATCAAGAAAACTTAGCTGAAGGTGTTCAAATTCTTCCACAGGACATAAGTCAATCAACTGCTGGGATTCATGACAATTTTTCTGAACTGAAGGCTGAGGTAGATCCTTTTCCTGGTCAGTTTGAATGTTATCCAGTTCCTGCAGATTATATGACTTTAATAACTCCCTTAAATCTTCCTTTACCATAATAACATCATCTGCCTTTCATAAAAATTATATATTTATTATAACATAATATCTTTTGTGTTATAATTATTTCGTTATGTAAATGGGGGATAATACAATGGAAAAATGGACTGTAAAAACAACAAAAATTAATACAAAAGCATTGGCGGATTCATTAAAAATAAGCAGGATATCTGCAGTAATTTTAGCAAATAGAGGTATAAAGTCAGCAAGTGAAGGGGAAAAATACATTAATCCAAAGTTCAGTAATATGCATGATGGAAGACTAATGAAAGATATGGAAAGAGCTGTTGATATTGTTGAAAAAGCAATTAATGATGGCTTAAAGATAATGATTGTTGGAGATTACGATGTTGATGGAGTTATAAGCACATATATTTTATATAGTGCCCTTAAGGAATGCCAGGGAAATGTGTGCTATGAAATTCCACACAGAATTAATGATGGTTATGGAATTAATCCCACCATAATAGATAAAGCAGCGGAACTTAATGTAAAGCTCATAATTACATGCGATAATGGAATATCTGCAATAGATGCCCTTAACCATGCAGAAACTTTAGGGATTGATGTTATAGTTACAGATCATCATGATATACCTGAGAACTTTGAAATGATAAAAGCTGCAGCTATAGTAAATCCCAAGCAAAATGACTGTGGATACCCATTTAAAGGTTTATGTGGTGCAGGGGTTGCTTTGAAATTTGCAGAAGTCTTATTTCAGGAATTCGGTATAAATAAAAACAATCTAAAAAAGTATATACATGCTGCAGCTATAGCAACAGTATGTGATGTGGTAGATTTAATTGATGAAAATAGAATAATAACAAGAAACAGCCTAAAAGATTTGGCAAGTACTGAAAATCTTGGTTTGCAAAGTCTAATAAAGGTTACTGGGCTTAGTGGAAAGGATATAACTACTTATGCTTTAGGGTTTGTTATAGGGCCTTGCATTAATGCTTCCGGAAGGCTTGATTGTGCTAAAAAAGGAGTGGAGCTGCTCCTTTCAAAAGATTACCAGACTACTGAAACACTTGCCAAGGAGCTTTTTGAATTAAACAAGGAAAGAAAAGAGATGACTCTTTTAGGAGTAGAAAAAGCTGTAAACAGTATTGAACAATCAGAATTAAAAGAGCATAGTGTGCTAGTGGTATATGATAAGGACATTCATGAAAGCATTGCTGGAATAATAGCAGGAAGATTGAAGGAAAGATATTTCAGACCTGTTATTTTTCTTACAGCTGGTAAACATGGTGTAAAAGGTTCAGGGAGAAGTATCGAAGGCTACAATATGTTTGATGAACTGACAAAGTGCAGACATCTACTAGGCAAATTTGGAGGACACCCTATGGCAGCAGGCATGTCTCTCGATGAAGATATGATAGAAATGCTTAGAATTGAGCTAAACACCAATTCTACATTGGAGCAGCAGGATTTTGTACCAAAAGTTTCTATAGACATGCAGCTTCCAATAAATATGGCTACATTAAAGCTTGCAGAAGAACTTCAAAGTATGGAGCCATTTGGGAAGGGGAATCCTAGGCCTTTATTTGCAGAGAAGAATGTTAATATTTTAAAAGCATCAATATTAGGAGCAAATAAAAACGTATTAAAGCTATCATTGGATTCTGGAATTAGCAGAATAGGCGGAATTTATTTTGGTGATATTGAATATTTCAAAAGTGTTGTGTTAGATAAGTTTGGACTGGAAGAAATGGATAAACTTTTCAAAGGAGACAAAAATAAAGTTAAATTAGATTTGGCATACAATTTAAATATAAATGAATATATGGGAAATAAAAGTGTTCAACTACTAATAACAAATTTCAGATAAAAGCAGGGATATAAAAATATCCCTGCTTCATTTTGCTTTTACAGATTGTTTCTTTCGTACTGTTCTACCATTTGCTTAACCATCTGTCCGCCTACAGAACCATTTTGTCTTGAGGTAAGGTCACCATTATAGCCTTCCTTTAATGGAACCCCAACCTGTTTAGCAGCTTCCATCTTAAATCTGTCTAAACCAGCTTTTGCTTCTGGAACTAATTTTCTGTTTCTACTTGTCATTTAAAACGACCTCCTCTCATATTTTAAATTGTGCCCTTCATTATGTCTTTATTATATTAACCAATAATATTGTAATTATTTTAGTAGGTTTACTCCAAAAATGTAAGAACATAAATTTTTAGCTTAATTTTGAAAAAAAATGCGGAGTGTAGTATTATTGTATTAGTATTTTACCCAAAGGGAGGAATGATTTTGAAAAAAATAATTATGACCGGTGGCGGTTCTGCAGGACATGTTACTCCTAATATAGCACTTTTTCCGGAATTGAAAAAATTTGGGTATACCATTTTATATATAGGCTCAAAGGATGGAATAGAAAAAGAAATTATTGAAAAGGAAAAAATAAAGTACTATTCAATTTCAAGCGGGAAATTACGAAGGTATATAGATTTAAAAAACATTTCAGATCCCTTCAAGGTTGTGAAAGGGGTTTATCAGGCATGGAAAATTATTAGAAAAGAAAAGCCTAGTATAGTATTTTCTAAGGGTGGTTTTGTTTCAGTGCCTGTGGTTATAGGAGCATATTTGAACGGAGTTCCTGTAATAGCTCATGAATCAGATATAACTCCAGGCTTGGCAAATAAGATTTCTGCTCCATACTGTACGAAAATATGTGTTACATTTCCTGAATCACTTATAGGCATAGCTGGGAAAAAAGGTGTTTTAACAGGAACACCCATAAGGCGTGAAATCTTAGAAGGAAGCAGGATACTTGGGAAAAAATTCTGCGGATTTACAGATTCCAAACCAATTTTGCTTATTATGGGTGGAAGTCTCGGATCAAAGAAAATAAATGAAAGTATAAGAAGCTGTCTAGATGAGCTCCTTTTAGAATATAATATGGCCCATATATGCGGAAAAGGTAATATAAATGAAGATCTGGTTAATAAAAATGGTTATTGTCAGTTTGAATATATAGGCGAAGAGCTTAATAATGTAATGGCAGCAGCAGATATTGTAATTTCAAGGGCAGGTGCAAATGCTATTTTTGAATTTCTTGCACTTAGGAAACCAAACATATTAATTCCACTATCTAAAAAATCAAGCCGGGGTGACCAAATATTAAATGCAGAGTCCTTCAAAAAAAGCGGATACAGCGTGGTTATAGAGGAAGAGAACCTTAATTCAAAGGTATTGATGAAAGAATTAAGCCATTTATTAATACATAAGGAAGAGTATATTCAAAATATGAATTCAAGTCATGTAAAAAATGGTGTTGAAGAAATAGTAAAAATGATTACTATTTATTCAAAATAGTAAAACATTTGCAGGATATTAATAATATTTTAAGATAAAAAGAGGATTTATTTGCCTAGCTGTAGAATATAATATTTTGTGATTATGAAAATAAACAGCTGTTACAATGGCAATGTGCTTCTGTTACAGTAAGGAAACAACGTAATTTTCAGCATTATCTCGAAATATCGTAAAATTTATGGATAGGTTTACAAAATCGGATAATTACTGATTTACAGATTTATATTTTTGATGTATATTTAATATGTAGTGCAAAAACAAAAGTGAATAATATATTGCGTGTACTTTATAATGTAATTTATTTGTTTCATAATTACTACATAATGTTTATTATAGTTATAATGCAGGATCTGATTCTTTTTGAAATTCAGATTTATTTGTATGTACTGTGGGATTACGATTAGTTTAATATTGAGGGGTATTTTTCGAAGGTTGAAATTCCTGCAGGACTGTATACATTGTATTATGACATATATATAAAGATAATATTTAGAAAGAAGGGAATATTTTTATGAGAAAAATGAAGACTATGGATGGAAACACCGCTGCAGCTTATATATCCTATGCATTTACAGATGTAGCAGCTATTTTCCCAATAACTCCATCCTCACCAATGGCTGAACATGTAGACGAATGGGTTGCTGAAGGAAAGAAGAACATCTTCGGACAACAAGTTAAAGTAATGGAAATGCAATCAGAAGCAGGTGCTGCAGGTGCCGTTCACGGATCACTTCAGGCTGGTGCATTAACTACAACTTATACTGCATCACAGGGACTTCTTTTAATGATCCCTAACATGTACAAAATTGCCGGAGAACTTTTACCAGGAGTATTCCATGTTTCTGCTAGAGCATTAGCAGCTAACTCACTTAACATTTTTGGTGACCATCAGGACGTTATGGCTTGCAGACAGACAGGCTTTGCATTACTTGCAGAAAGCAGTGTTCAGCAGGTTATGGACTTATCTGCAGTTGCTCATTTAACAGCTATAAAAGGCAGAGTTCCATTCTTAAATTATTTTGACGGATTCAGAACATCTCATGAAGTTCAGAAAATAGAAGTACTTGATTATGACGATCTTGCTAAATTAGTAGACTACGATGCAGTTGATGCATTCAGAAGAAGAGCTTTAAACCCAGATCATCCATGTATCAGAGGAACAGCTCAAAACCCAGATATATACTTCCAGGAAAGAGAAGTTGTTAACAGCTACTACGATAAAATCCCAGCTATGGTTGAAGAATACATGGGAGAATTATCAAAATTAACAGGAAGAGAATACCACTTATTCAACTACTACGGAGCAGAAGATGCTGAAAGATTGATAATAGCAATGGGTTCAGTATGTGACGTTATTGAAGAAACAGTTGACTTCTTAAGATCAAAAGGTGAAAAAGTTGGTCTCTTAAATGTACATCTTTACAGACCATTCTCATTAGAACACTTCTTTAAATATATACCTAAAACAGTAAAGAAAATTGCTGTATTAGACAGAACAAAAGAAATCGGAGCTACTGGAGAACCATTATTCTTAGATGTTAAGAACGCATTCTATGGAACAGACTGGTCACCAGTAATAGTTGGAGGAAGATACGGATTAGGTTCAAAAGACGTTGTTCCTTCACACATAGCATCAGTTTATGACAACTTAAAGTTAGACGCTCCTAAATCTGATTTCACAATCAGTATTGAAGACGACGTTACTAATAAATCATTACCAATCGGAGAAGATATAGATGCTACTCCAGCTGGAACAAAAGCATGTAAGTTCTGGGGTCTTGGATCAGACGGTACTGTTGGAGCAAACAAGAGTGCAATAAAGATCATAGGAGACCACACAGACATGTATGCGCAAGGGTATTTTGCTTACGATTCAAAGAAATCAGGTGGTATCACAGTATCACATTTAAGATTCGGAAAGCAGCCAATAAAATCCCCATACTTAATAAACAAAGCAGATTACGTAGCTTGCCACAATCAGTCATATGTATATAAATACAATGTACTTGAAGGCTTAAAGAAGAACGGTAAGTTCCTTCTTAACTGCGTATGGACTCCAGAAGAGCTTGATGAAAAATTACCAGGCTTCATGAAGAGATTCATTGCAAACAACAACATAGACTTCTACACATTGAACGCTGTTAAGGTTGCTCAGGAAATAGGTCTTGGCGGAAGAATCAACATGGTAATGCAATCAGCATTCTTCAAACTTGCTGACATAATTCCATTAGAAGATGCTTTAAAATACCTTAAAGATGCTGTTGTATCATCATACGGTAAAAAAGGACAGAAAATTGTTGACATGAACAACGCTGCTATAGACAAGGGCGTTGATGAAATTGTTAAGATAAACGTTCCTGAATCATGGAAAACAGCTGCTGATGATGCTGATACATCAAAACCAGTTCCAGATTTCATAAAGAACATAGTTATTCCAATGAACAGACAAGAAGGAGACAAGCTTCCTGTAAGTGCATTCCTTGGCATGGAAGATGGTACATTCCCAAGCGGAACTGCAGCTTATGAAAAGAGAGGCGTTGCTGTAGATGTTCCTGAATGGAATATGGACAAGTGTATACAGTGTAACCAGTGTTCATATGTATGTCCACATGCTGCAATCAGACCAGTTCTTGCAACTGATGAAGAAGTAGCAAAGGCACCAGCAGGATTTGAAGTTAAACCTGCTACAGGAGCTAAAGGACTTAACTACAGAATACAGGTTTCACCATATGACTGCTTAGGATGCGGAAGCTGTGCTAACGTATGTCCTGCAAAAGAAAAAGCATTAACAATGAAACCACTTGAAACTCAGCTTGAACAAGCTGACAAATGGGATTATGCTATGAGCTTAACTCCAAAAGCTAACCCTATGAGCAAGGAATCCGTAAAAGGAAGTCAGTTCGAACAGCCACTATTCGAATTCTCAGGAGCATGTTCAGGTTGTGGAGAAACTCCATATGCTAAACTTGTTACTCAGTTATTCGGAGACAGAATGATGGTAGCAAATGCTACTGGATGTTCATCAATATGGGGAGCATCAGCACCATCAATGCCTTACACTAAGAACCACAGAGGTCACGGACCAGCTTGGGCTAACTCATTATTCGAAGACAATGCTGAATTTGGTCTTGGAATGTACCTTGGAGTTAACCAGTTAAGAGATAAACTTGCTATGACAGCAGATGAAGCAATGAAGACTGCAACTCCTGCAGTAGCTGCTGCATTAAAAGACTGGAAAGATAACATGAACGTTGGAGCTGGATCAAGAGACAGAGCTGATGCAGTAATTGCAGCACTTGAAGCTGAAAAAGGCAACAATGAATTGTTAAATGAAATATACAAGAACAAGGACTTCCTTGTTAAGAGATCACAATGGATATTTGGTGGAGACGGTTGGGCATACGATATCGGCTACGGCGGATTAGACCACGTTCTTGCATCAGGAGAAGACGTTAACGTTATGGTATTTGATACAGAAGTTTACTCAAATACAGGCGGACAGTCCTCAAAAGCTACTCCAACTGCAGCTATAGCTAAGTTTGCTGCAGCAGGAAAGAGAACTAAGAAAAAAGACCTTGGTATGATGGCAATGAGCTATGGATATGTTTATGTTGCTATGGTATCCATGGGTGCTGACAAGAACCAGACAATGAAGGCTATATTGGAAGCTGAAGCTTACGATGGTCCATCATTAGTAATCTGCTATGCTCCATGTATCAACCATGGATTAAAAGCAGGAATGGGCTGCAGCATGGATGAAGCTAAGAAAGCTGTTGACTGCGGATACTGGGCTATGTACAGATTCAATCCTGAACTTAAGGAACAGGGCAAGAATCCATTCATAATGGACTCAAAAGCACCTACAGCAAGCTTCAGAGACTTCTTAATGGGTGAAGTGAGATACTCTTCATTAGCTAAGCAGTTCCCAGAAGCAGCAGAAGCATTATTTGCTAAGACAGAAAAAGATGCTATGGACAGACTTGCAACTTACAAAAAATTAGCAGAAGGCTAATATTAGCTTAATAGAGATAGGAAACTGAGGTTTCCTATCTTTTTTTATTTAATATGAAAAAAATGCTTTTAATATTAGCAAATAAAGGTTACAATTATAACATAAAGCATAAGGAGGTAATAGCAATGGACAATGAAGAAGTAAAAGGCTGTGGATGTTCTGATTCAAGCTGTGATGACGATAACTGCGGATGTGGATGCGGATGCGGCGATGAGGTTCATGAAGGCTTAATAGTTGATTTAGAAGATGAAGAAGGCAATATTGTATCCTGCGAAATAGTTGATGGGTTTGATTATAAGGACAATGAATACGCAATAGTTCAAAATCCAGAAAATGGGTCCGTTTATTTATTTAAGGTAGTAGGTGAAGGGGAAGAAGGAGAACTTGTTATTCCAGAGGATGATGAGTTTGAAGAAGTTTCCGCTTATTATGAGGAGCTTATTGATTCAGAGGAAAATTAACACAAAGGCCGATGCAGGAAGCTGCAGCGGCCTTCTTAATTATTTTTTCGAGGTGATATTTTGGAGAAATTAGCAATATTTGATGTGGATTATACTTTAACCAGAAAAGAAACCTTATGGGAATTCTTTAAATTTATGATTAAAAAAAATCCAAGTCTCATTATCAGGCTCCCTAAAAGTGCTGGCTCAGCTTTTTTGTACGCAATAGGAATATTTACCGCAAAAAAAGCAAAGGAAAACTTTATTGCATTTATAGATGGAGTTAATGAAAAAGAGATGAGGGAGCTGGTTAAAGAATTTTATGATAAAAGATTTGTAAATATTTTTTACAATGATGCCATAGATACTATGATAAAACTAAAAGCTGATGGTTACAGGATTATATTGATTTCTGCTTCAGCAGAGTTTTATCTAAATGAGCTATACAACATAAAAGAAGTGGATAAAATAATAGGTACAAGATTTATTGTTGATAATGGTTTTCATACAAGTCAAATTGAAGGTGAAAACTGTAAAGGTGAGGAAAAAGTAAAAAGGCTTATGGCGTATTTAAAGGAAGAAAACCTTGAAGTTGATTTTGAAAATTCATATATGTTTTCAGATTCTCTTTCAGACTCACCATTGTTTTATTTAGTGGGAAATCCATATCTCATAAATTCTAACAAAAAAAACCATAATTTCAATGTATTGTATTGGAAGTAAACTTAAATTTGTCTTATTACTAAAAAAAGTTAGTGATAAGGCATATTTTTTTTAATTTAAATATAATTTTTAATTAAATTTTGTTATAATTAAAACATGTATTCAAGTCAGGGGGGAAGTTATGAAGGACATGGAAGGTAAGTTTTTCTTAATCAATGGGGAACAGAACCCGGTTGAGGAATTTAATGAGAATCTCATTCTTCAAGGAAGTACGGTTTATGAAGTATTAAGAGTGATTAAGGGGAAACCTTTATTTTATGATTTACATATAGATAGGCTGCATAATTCAGCAAAACTTGTTCATAAAAAAATAGGAATAAATAATCTTTTAATTAAAGAGCAAATAAAAAAGCTTATAAATATTAATCACATAGAATCTGGCAACGTAAAAATAGCTTTTAATAATGGGAATCTTTATATGTTTAAGATTAAGCATAAGTTCCCATCTGACGAAGATTACACCGAGGGTGTAAAAGCAGTACTTTTCATGGGTGAAAGAAAAGACCCCAATATTAAATTAATTGATATTGATTTCAGAACCAGGGCAAATGAAAAGATAAAGGAAAATGATGCTTATGAGGCAGTACTGGTAGACAGGAACGGGTTTATTACTGAAGGAAGCAGGTCCAATATTTTTATGGTGAAAGACAATACTCTTATAACAGCACCAGTATCAGAAGTTTTGCCGGGTATAACCAGATCTGTAATTATAAAATCCGCTGTTAATCTTGGAATGAAATTTCGAGAGGCAAAGGTAAGTTATAAAGATATAGCTAATCTTGATGGCATGTTCATATCCGGAACATCTCCCAAAATTCTTCCAGTTAAGCAGGTAGATGACATAATTTTAAATTCAGCAGAAAATCCACAAATATTAAAACTTATGACCGAATATCAACGTATATTGGAAGAAGATATTGTGAACTTCCAATTATAAAGAATTGTAATAAATATTCGATAATTATACTAATGTAATTTTGGAGGCGATATTGTGGGAATAGAATCCTTGGATGGAAAAGTAGAAGTAGTAAATGGTAAAATAATAATAGAAAATCCTGTAGGTGAGGGAAATCCTGCTGAAATATTTGGAAGCAGCAAGGTGAGGGTTTTTGTAGATGGCAATGTGGTTATTGGAAAAAGAAAGGTTTATGAAGATAGCAACATCGAAATTGTCTTTGATGAAAATGAAGCATCCAGGGAATTAAAGATAGACGTATCACCTGATGAAATGGAGGCACATCTTTCAATACTATATACGCCTAAAAATGCATACAAACTGAAAGATGTTGAAAAGGCACAGCTTGTAGAACTTGACGCGGAACTTAAAGAAAAAATTTTTCCGCCTAAATATAATGCATCTGAAATATCGCAGGAATTGACAAATAATAATATAGTATATGGTATAATAGAAAGTAATTTGAAATTGTGCAGTACTATGGAATGCAAGGATATTCTAATAGCTGCCGGGAAAAAGATGGTTCAAGGTGTAAATGACAAGATTGATATAAAATTTAATGCTAACCAAGCCGGTAAATTTAAAGAGGATGAAACAGGTAAAGTAGACTTCAAAAGCATAGGAGTTGTTCAGGATGTAAAAAAAGGGGATATAATTGCCATAAAAATTCCTGGAACTGATGGCGAAGAAGGCTGTGATATTAGGGGAAGAGTAAAGAAACCTAAACAAATAAAGAAACTTAATATTAAGGCTGGTAATGGATGTGCATTTCTAGATGAAAATACTATAGTGTCCCTTATGGATGGAAAACCAAGTGTAAGAAATAATGCTTTCAGTGTTTTTCAATTTCATGAAGTTAATGGTGATGTGGATTTGTCCACAGGAGATATAAGGTTTATAGGAGACATAAGCATATCCGGTTCAGTAACAGAGGGGATGCAGATAGTAAGTGGAAATAGCGTAAAGATTCATAGGGATGTAGATGGAGCAGTCATAAATGCAAAAGGCGATGTTACAGTTGACGGAAGTGTAATACGTTCTAAGGTTTACGGCGGTGGGGAGGATGTTTCAAGAATTAAGGCTATGAAAGAACTTGAATCAATTGAAGTTATAATAAAAAGCCTTATTGAGAATGTTGCACAGATCAAGGAACATAATATTTTAGGCGGAAGTAAAAAAGATGGAGATCTGATTAAGTTATTAATTGAAACAAAATATAAAAATTTAAATGTTATTTGTATAAAAACAATGTCTGTTTTAGGGGGGCTATATGAAGAGGAGAAAAAAGGAGAATTTAGTGAATTATTAAGAAGTAAACTTCTTGGACTTGGACCAATAAGTATAAGACATTATGGAGAGTTGGATTTGATAGTAGAAAAAATAAACACTTTGCTCCTTAAAATAAAATCTGAACTTTCAATACCAGTTACCATATCTATTGGCTATTGCCAGGATTCAGTTATAAAAAGCTCTGGAGATATTATGGTTGTTGGAAAAGGTGTTTATATATCAGAATTAATAGCAAATGGAAGTATTAAATTTGTTGATGAAAAAAGTGTTGCTAGAGGTGGGAGCTTAAGGGCTGGAAAAACACTTTCATGCAGAATTGTGGGCAGTAGCGCCGGAGTACCCACAAAACTTCAAGTTGACAAGGATGGCAGCATCTATGTGGATGCAGCATATCAAAATACAGTATTTGTAGTTGGACAAAAAGAATACACTTTAGAGAAGCCAAGTAAAAATATACATGCATATTTAGACCAGAGAG
Organism: Solirubrobacterales bacterium; assembly: GCA_050261915.1. Taxonomy (GTDB): domain Bacteria; phylum Bacillota; class Clostridia; order Clostridiales; family Clostridiaceae; genus UBA699. The sequence goes on along the minus strand of JBLNDT010000066.1, from coordinate 16,198 downwards.
GTGACATGATAGTGGACAAACTTTTAATGGAGGTATAATTATGGGCAACAAGGAAACTAAGGTATTAATTTTCAGTATCAATGGCGGAACTTATGCCACTGATATAATGGAGGTAGAGAGAATACTAGGGTATGAAGTTCCTACAATACTCCCTGATGCTCCAGATTTTGTTGAAGGAGTTATAAACTATGAAGGAAACATACTTCCTGTAGTATCTTTATCTTACAAATTTAATCACAAGAAGAATGTTATAAATAAGGATTCAAAAATAATAGTTGCTAAGCAGGAAGAAAATAAACTTGGTATAATAGTTGACTTGGTATCAGAAGTTAAAGATGTTAGTGACAGCAGTATAGAACCTCCCCCTGAATTAGTATCAGGTATATCTGAAAGATATATAAAGGGCCTTATAAAAATTGGTGAAAAAATAATAATACTTCTTAATTTAAAGACTATACTTACTGAAGCTGAAAAAAAGCTTATATAGTTGAAAGGTGTAAATTATGGACATGAAGGAGATAAAAGTTGGGATAGCAGATATGAATACTGCCTTTTCTCCAGATAAAATTATTACCGTGGGGCTTGGCTCTTGCATTGGCATAGCTTTATATGATAATAAGATGAAGATTGGCGGACTGGCACATATTATGCTGCCAGATAGCACACAATTTAATAATGTTAGCAACCCATTGAAGTTTGCAGACTTAGCCATACCATTGCTGCTTACGGATATGGAAAAAATGGGTGCTAAAAAGAGTAATATAAGGGCGAAAATTGCTGGTGGAGCTTCCATGTTCAACTTCACTGACAGTAAGATGAATATGGATATAGGAAATAGGAACAGCATTTCTGTAAAAAGTGTATTAAATCAATTTTCAATTCCATTGCTAAATGAAGATACCGGTGGTAACAAAGGACGTACTATGGTTTTTGATACTCAGACAGGAATTGTACAGATTAAAACTATAGGAGTTAGCGTGAAAGAATTGTAAAAGAGGTGAGTCTATGAATAAGATAAGGGTATTAGTAGTTGATGACTCTGCTTTGATGAGAAAAATAATATCTGACATGATTAACGGTGAAGATAATATGGAGGTTATATACACTGCTAAAAATGGTGAGGATTTTCTAAACAATGTTTCTAGTTTAGCACCTGATGTAATAACCATGGATGTTGAAATGCCAAAAATCGATGGGCTCACTGTACTACGAGAACTTAAAAAAAATAACATCAAAATTCCAGTTATTATGCTAAGCAGTGCTACAGGCCAAGGTGCACAGGTCACTATGGATTGTTTGGAGGCGGGAGCCTTTGATTTTATCTCAAAGCCTTCGGGGTCAATATCTCTTGATATAAATAAAGTAAAAGAGGACCTGGTACAAAAGATCAGTCTTGCAGCTGAAAGAGCAACTAGATCAGCACCCGGGGATTCTTTTATACCACGTGCAACCGTTAATAAACCTGTTGCACCTATAGTTGAAAAACGTACATTTACACCACCAGCAACACCAGTTAGATCCAGGGTGGCAGGAGGTGTTAAGGCAGTTGTTATGGGAGCCTCAACTGGTGGTCCGAAAGCACTTTATGAAGTAATAACAAAGCTTCCAAAGGATCTTGGTGTCCCTGTTTTTGTTGTTCAGCACATGCCTGAAGGCTTTACAAAGGCTTTTGCAGAAAGACTTGACGCAAATAGTAATCTTAAGGTAGTAGAAGCTGAGGACATGATGATTATTGAGAAAAATACTGTATATATAGCCAAGGGAGGCTATCATATGCTGGTTAATCAAGATAAAAGGATTCATTTAAGCTTGGAACCATCAATTTGGGGAGTTAGACCAGCTGTTGATAAGTTGTTTTTTTCCGCAGTTAAAGTTTACGGGTCTGCTCTGCTAAGTGTTATACTCACAGGAATGGGAAGGGATGGAGCTGATGGTACTGCAGAAATAAAGAATAACGGTGGAATTACTATTTCAGAGGATAAATCAACTTGTACAATCTATGGAATGCCTAAGGCTGCCTATGAAACTGGTAAGGTAGACCTGGTGTTACCTCTGCACAAAGTATCAGATGAAATTACAAGAATTGTTGAAAGAGAGGGCTAACACCATGGATATGTCGGATTTTGAAAAATGGGTTTACAAGGAATATAAATTAAATCTGTCTGCTTATAAATCAAATCAACTTCATAGAAGGATAAACAGCCTTATACAAAGGGTTGGAGCAAAGTCCATAGATGAATATATAAAGATTTTAAAGGAGGATCCGGTTCAAAAACAAAAACTACTTGATTTTATAACAATAAATGTTACTGAGTTTTTTAGAAATCCTGACATTTTTCAGGAACTTAAAGTAAAACTAAAAGATTATTATGCAAACCGTTCTGAACCCCTTAAAATTTGGAGTGCAGCCTGCTCTATAGGAGCTGAGCCTTATTCTCTGGCGATGATTTTGGATGATATATTTCCAGGGAAAAGGCATCAGATACTTGCAACGGATATTGATGACACAATACTTGCAAGGGCAAGGCAGGGTGAATATACTGAAGCTGAAATTAAAAATATAGAGGATAAATATTTAAAAAAGTATTTTACCAAAAATGGAGATAAATTTTGTGTAGCAAATACACTTAAAAATATGATAAGCTTTAAGAAGCATGATTTGATATTAGACAAATATGAAAGTGGATTTGACTTGATAGTATGCAGAAATGTAGTAATCTATTTTAATACTGACACTAAAGATGAAATATATAGGAAATTCAGTAATGCATTGAATAAGGGAGGACTACTTTTTGTTGGAGCGACAGAAAGCATATATGATTATAAAGACTATGGCTTCGAAAAGGCATCTACCTTTATTTATAGAAAATTATAAGGAGGATAATTATGGATACATCTCAGTATATGTCAATGTTTTTAGAGGAATCAATGGATAATTTGCAGTCATTGAATGAGTCATTACTGCAACTGGAACAGGAACCAAATGATATTGATAAATTAAATGAAATATTCAGAATAGCTCATACCATAAAAGGTATGGCTGCTACTATGGGTTTTAACAGAATGGCAGAGCTTACCCATAAAATGGAGGATGTTCTTTCTGAATTCAGAGAGGGTAAACTTCAGGTTACTCAAAATGTTGTTACTACTTTGTTTAAATGTCTGGATACCCTTGAAAACATGGTAAATAACATAAATGAGGGAGCAGATGACAACTTTGATATTGATGAAATACTGAAAGAGCTTGAAGTCATTTCTGAGCCTTCTGCAGCAGCTCCTCCAGCAGAAGCTGAAGCAGCTTCAGAAGAAATCAACACCACATATAATGAAATAGACCTTAATCAATATGAGTTGAATATTATAAGACAAGCTCATATTAAGGATTTTAAACCTTATCAGCTTAATATAAAAATAAGCAGTAACACTCTTTTAAAATCTGCCAGGGCATTTCTTATATTCCAGTGCCTTGAGGAAAATGGTGAGATTATTAAATCTGTTCCATGTACTGAGGATATCGAAAGTGAAAATTTTGATACTGAAATACAAGTTGTTTATCTCACAACAAAATCTGCTGCTGAAATGCAAAACTTAATACTTGGAATATCTGAAGTTGATGTTTGTGAGGTTAAGGAGCTTGAAATTAAAAAGCAGGCTGATGTTCCAGTAGAACCAGTTGCCCCAGCACAAGTAGAAAAAGCTGTTACTCCAAAAGAAATAATTAAGGAAGCAGCAAAAGCACCAGCAAAAGAACCAAAGCCAAAGGATGGTCCTAAGAAGACACACCAGTCTGTTAGGGTTGATCTTGAAAGACTTGACAGGTTTATGAATATGGTATCAGAACTTGTTATAAACAGGACAAGACTAGAGCAGATAAGCACAACTTATAAATTAGCAGAGTTAAATGAAACTCTAGAACAGGTTGCAAGAACCACTTCTGATCTTCAGGATTTGGTTATGAAAATAAGAATGCTTCCTTTGGATACAGTATTTAACAGATTCCCAAGGATGGTAAGGGATCTTTCAGTAGAATTAGGCAAGGAAATGGAATTAATTATAAAAGGCCAGGATACTGAGCTGGACAGAACAGTAATTGATGAAATTGGCGAACCACTTATACATATAATCAGAAATGCTGCTGACCACGGAATTGAAAGTCCTGAAGTAAGGAAGGCAAGTGGCAAGAGCCATATTGGGAAAATTAAACTTATAGCTTATCAAGAAGGAACAAAAGCTGTTATTAAAGTAGAGGATGATGGAAAAGGCCTCTCTGTTAAGAGGATTAAAGAAAAAGCTGAAGAATCAGGAATAAATACAGAGGGAATGTCTGATGCAGATATTAGAAACCTTATATTTATTCAAGGTTTCAGCACAAATAAAGTTGTAACAGATATATCAGGCCGTGGAGTTGGAATGGATGTTGTTAAAACAAAAATATCAGCTCTCGGTGGAACAGTAGATGTAATAAGCGAGGAAGGAAAAGGTTCATCCTTTATAATAAGGCTTCCACTTACACTTCAAATAATACAAGCACTTCTTGTTAGGGTTGGCTCTGAAACAATGGCAATATCTTTAGGGTATATTGACAGGGTAATAGATTATAAAGAAGAACTTATTAAGAGGACCAATAATAAAGAGGTAATAGTTTACAATGGTAATGTAATTTCTCTAATAAGGCTTAATAAAGTGTTGAACATTGAAGAATCAGACAACAGCAAAAAATACATTGTTATTGTAAAGGTTGGAGAGAGAACAGTAGGCTTGCTGGCAGATACACTGCTTGGACAAAGGGAAATTGTAATTAAGCCTCTTGGAAAAACACTTCAAGGTTTAAAACAATATATAGGAGCAACAATTCTTGGAGATGGTTTAGTTACACTTATTCTTGATGTTGCAGCCTTGATATAAGGGGGATTTAAATGACTTATATGGAACTAACCCCTATGCAGATGGATGCATTAAAAGAGGTTGGGAATATTGGTACAGGAAATGCTGCTACAGCTCTTTCACAGCTTTTAAATAAAAAAGTAGATATGACAGTGCCTTCTGTAAATATTGTTCCTTTTGATGACATATTTACAAGAATAGGTGGAGATGAAATTGTTGTGGGAGTAGTTGTGAGGGTTTTAGGAGATACTCCAGGAAATATTCTTTTCGTATTTGAAAAGGATACAGCACTGGATATGGTTGAAAGCCTTACTGGAAAGAAAGAGGATTATTTAAGTGATATGGGTTATTCAGTTATATGTGAAGTTGGAAACATTGTTTCAGCTTCATATATGAATGCAATTTCCAGATTCACAAACCTTGCGATAACTCCTTCAGTACCGGCAGTGTCCTTCGATATGCTGGGTGCTATTTTATCAACTACATTTATTGAATCAGGACAGTTTGATGACTTTGTTCTTGATGTGGAAACTGTATTTTTACAGGAAAATTCGAAAACTGGGGGACATTTTTATTATGTTCCAATGCCAGGTTCACTTGAAAAAATATTAAATGCTTTAGGATTAAATTAATTTTGGAGGTACAAAAATGGCTAAAATATTAATTGTGGATGATGCAGCTTTTATGAGAATGATGATAAAGGACATTCTAGAAAAAAACGGATTTGAGGTAGTAGGAGAAGCTAATAACGGAATTAAAGCAGTTGAACTATATAAAAAGGAAAAACCAGATATAGTTACCATGGATATAACAATGCCTGATATGGATGGAATCGAAGCAGTTAAAGCAATAAAAGAATTTGATGCATCTGCTAAGGTTATTATGTGCTCTGCAATGGGACAGCAGACAATGGTTATGGATGCAATAAGAGCAGGAGCAAGAGATTTTATAGTAAAGCCTTTCCAGCCGGACAGGGTTCTAGAAGCAATAAAGAAAGTACTTGGATAAAATAATCCTTATTAAAGGAGGTAGTAAAATGCAGGTAGTAATTTTTAAACTTAATAAAGAACAGTTTGCAGTTGAAACAGAAAAGGTTCAAAGTATAAATGATTCAATGGAAATTACAAGAGTACCTAAAGCTCCGGAATATATTAAAGGTCTTGTAAACTTAAGAGGAAATGTTATTTCATTATTGGATATAAATCTTCTACTGGATGTTCCAAAGACTGAATTGAAACAGGACAATATTATAATACTTGATATGGACGGAGAAATGGTTGGAATAGCAGTTGATCAGGTTGAGGAAGTATTGGATATTGAAGAAAATATAATTGAAAATATGGACGAATCCAACAAGGAATATATACAAGGAGTAATAAATTTTAAAGACAGAATAGTGACACTAATTGATATAAATAAATTACTTGTAAAGTAGTTGGAAATGAGGGAAATAGATGGCAGACGTATTATCACAAAGTGAGATAGATGCATTACTATCTGCCTTATCCACTGGAGAAATATCTCCTGATGAATTACCTAAGGAAGAGGAAAAGCACAAAGTTAAGCCCTATGATTTCAAGAGTCCTCAAAAATTCTCAAAGGACCATATTAGAACCTTGGAGCTTATACATGATAATTATGCAAGAATAATATCAAACTATCTTTCAGTGCAGATAAGGAAAAATGTTAAAATAAGGATTGAAAGCGTGCAGCAGATAACTTATGATGAGTTTATCCATTCCGTTTCCAATCCAACAATATTAACTATGTTTAAAATGCCTCCTCTAAGTGGAACCATATTGTTTGAAACAAATCCTCAGTTCGTTTTTGAAATTGTGGATATTCTTCTGGGAGGAAGAGGAAACACTAAATTTGTAAACAGGGAATTTACTGATATTGATAAGAATATTATTAAACAGATAAATATGGGCCTTGTTTCAAATCTTAAAATGGCCTGGGATGAGGTCCTTCAAGTGGAGCCTGAAATAGAGGGCATTGAAACTAACCCTGCTTTAAATCAGACCTTAGCTCCAAATGAGCCGGTAGCATTAATAACCTTTTACGTTGAAATGGGTAAGAGCAGTACCTTTATTAATATCTGTATCCCTTATTTATGTATTGAAAAGGTATTGGATAAACTTGTGGTTCAATATTGGTTCCAGGAAAACAGCCAGGATATTCTGGCAGAATCCAGGGAAAAGTTAAGAGAAAGAATTAATATAGTAGATGTTGGAATAACAACAATTCTTGGGAAAACAGTAATTTCAGTGGACGATTTTCTAAAACTCTGTGAAGGTGATATTATTACTATGGACAGAAGGACTTGTGATCCTGTGGAAATTTTGGTTGAAGATGTGTATACCTATTATGGAAAGCCAGGATTGCTTGGTAAAAACAAGGGAGTTCAAATTCTTGATATTATAGATAAGGATGTGGAAAGTTATGAGTAATGGTTTCCTTTCACAGGAAGAAATAGATGCGCTTTTAAACGGAGGCGCAACTCCTCCAGCTGCTGAGGCTGAGGAAACTGGGTTAAGTGATATAGAAAAGGATTTGCTGGGCGAAGTTGGAAACATATCCATGGGTTCTGCTTCTACAGCTTTGTCTACGATAATAGGTCAACCGGTAAATATTACAACCCCAGTGGTAACAATTAATAAACTTGCCAAGATAAAAGAGGGTTTCGAGGTTCCTTATATTGCCTTAGAGGTTAAGTATGTAAGCGGGATTGCCGGGAAAAATCTGCTTGTAATGAAAATAGATGACGCTGCGGTTATTGCAAATCTAATGATGGGCGGTAATGGTATAATAGATGGAGAACACACTGAACTATCAGAGCTTGAATTAAGTGCTGTATCCGAAGCAATGAATCAGATGATTGGTTCTGCAGCAACTGCCATGGCAACCATGTTCAGCAGGGAAGTAAACATTTCTCCTCCAACCTCAAAGGTATGGGCAGATACTTCTGAGCCAAATGACATTGCTGACGATGAATCCATTGTAAAGGTATCATTTTCATTAAAGATCGGGGACTTGGTAGACAGTAGTATTATGCAGCTTATATCCATGGAAACCGCTAAGAAAATAGTAGCAATAATGATGGGTGAGGATACTCCTCCACCAGCAGCGGAGCCGGCACCAGCACCAGCACCAAAACCTGCTCCACCAAAACCTGCAATGCCTGAAATGAAGGCTGCAGAAATGGCTCCACCAGCCAAAACAGCTGAGGTTGAGGTGCTTCATGCTGATTTCCAGCCTCTTAGTGTTACTCAGGGGCAAACTCATGCACCAAAGAATATAGACCTGATTCTAGATGTGCCATTGGAGATTTCAGTAGTACTTGGAAAAACCAAGAAGAGTGTAAAGGATATATTAAATCTTGGTACGGGATCATTGGTAGAACTAGATAAACTTGCTGAAGAACCAGTGGAGATACTTGTTAATGGAAAAAAGGTTGCTTATGGAGAAGTAGTTGTAGTAGACGAAAACTTTGGAGTTAGGATAACCAGCATTGTAAGCAGTACAGAAAGAATAAAATCCTTAGGGAAATAGTAGATAAAACCTGCATTTATATTATATAATGCAGGTTTTTTTGCTTTAAGGTATAAATTATTATGGTTTACTAACGATAATACAATAAGAAATAGTACATTATTAGGAGTGAATATTATGAAAATAAATGGAATAAGCCAAACTAAAGCAATAAGTTTATACAATGATTACAAAAAAAGTGTTAACAAAAAAGATGTTAAACAACAAGGGGATTCAATCCAGATATCCACTTTGGGTAAAAGTTTGAGCACTTATTCTACTGATGAAACTTATGTTAATTCTAAAGAAAAGATTCAAGGGATAGCGAATGAAATTTCAATGGGTACCTACAACAGGGATTCAAAACTTGTTGCAGAAAAGATGATAATTGCCATAAAAAATAATATATAAAGTGCGGTGATTTGTTTGAAGGAAATATTGCATGATATAATGCAGCAGGAAATGAATGCTTTAAAGGAGCTTCTTTCAGCCCTTGAGGAACAGCATAAATTTTTAGCTCATAATGAAATCATAAATCTAGAAGCTTTAGTAGAAAAAATAGATGAATGTAATAAAAATGTGGCGAAGATTGAAGTTGAGAGAAGGAAAATTACCAATGGTGAGCCTATGAAAAAATTGGTTCAGGATTGTAAAGACAATGAACTTGAAGCTTGTTACAGGGATATTAACAAGCTCTTGCAGGAGTTGAAGGTCCAAAAGGATACAAATGAACTTCTTATAAGGAAGGGACTCAGCTTCAGCAGTCAAATGCTTAATCTTCTAAAGCCGGATAGAAATGCAAAAACCTACAATGCATATGGAAGGAGCAAGTAGATGTCAGGATTATTTGGAACACTTAATATATCTAAGAGTGGCTTATTTACCCAACAGGCTGCAATTGATACGACTTCACATAATATATCAAATGCAAATACTGAAGGTTACTCCAGGCAGAGAGTTCAAATGGTGACTAAAAGGCCTTACAGCACTGGTGTAGTAGGAACAGGACAGATTGGTACAGGAGTTGAGGTAAGTTCTATTAAAAGAATAAGGGACAGTTTTCTTGATTACCATACAAGAGTAGAACTTGGGGTCCAAGGTAAATTTACAGGAAGAGATCAGTTTTTAAGCCAGGTGGAAAATATTTTAAATGAGCCATCAGATACAGGTATATCCACTCTCTTAGGCAATTTTTACAGCAGCTGGCAGCAGCTTTCAAAGAAAGCAGATACCTCTAGTGCTAAGAAGGTGGTAGCGGAGCAGTCTTTAGCATTGACAAACGAATTAAACCACACCTATAACGAGATGGAAAAGCTAAAAACAGATGCACAGTCATTGATAAAAGATTCGGTTTTCGACCTTAATAATACTTTAAAACAGATAAGTCAGCTTAATCAGGAAATAATTCAGGTTAAGGTTGTGGGACAAGAACCAAATGATCTTATGGACAGAAGAGATTTGTTGTTGGATAACCTTAGTTCAAAATTTGGTATTAAAATTGATAAAAATAATTTTTATGGCATAACAGTTACAACTGACGAAAGCCCGTTGGAACCAGGGGCTCAATTTGGAGGGATGGCAGCTTTGGACAGCGCTGGAAACAGTGTTAATCTTATACAAAGTGTTAATCCTGATAATGAATGCAGATTTTCGTATATTAACGATATCACAGATAATGGTGGTGGAAGCTATACATTATCTTATTACAAGCTTGGGGATACATCACAAATTGGCACTGTTAATGTGAATCTTACACCAGCCCAATATAATACAATGATTAAATCTAGGGTTTTATGGGCAGATAATGATGGAAATGCACTCCTTAACTCAACTGGACAACCACAGTTTTTTGAGCCTCCTTCAGGAGAATTAAATGGATATAAAACAGTACAATTTGACATTGAGGAATATGAGGGTGAACTTAACAATTTGGCAAAATCCCTGGCATATTCAGTTAATTCTATTATGACTCAAAGTAGCACCTGGGCGGCAGATGGGAGTTATGCTGATCCAACTGATTATAATTTTTTCGTAAACAGTACAGACCCTAGTACTTTAATTGGTGAAAATAGTATTAATGCAGGCAATATTACTGTAAATAACGTATTATTGAATAATAATACGTTAATCAAAGCCTCTGCTAGTTCTTCTTCTGGTGAGAGTGATGGAACCAGAGCATCTGCGGTGGCGTCATTAAAGGACATTAGGATGAATATACAATCAGCAAACCTGATTTCAAGAAATACTTTGGTAGGTGCAATGGTAACAGATCCAAACCTTGGAGTTCTTAGTATATCAAGTCAAGCAAGTGGCATGAATATGGATACATACTTCAAGGATACTGTAGACAAAATAGGAATACAGGAGCAGGAAGCATTAAGGATGGTAAAGAATCAGGAAACCCTGCTGGCAGGATTTCAGGCAAGCAAAGATTCAGTCTCTGGTGTATCACTTGATGAGGAAATGGCAGGTCTTATCCAGTACCAGCATGCATATCAGGCAAATGGTAAGGTGATTTCAACAGTGGATGAACTTCTTGATGTAGTAATAAATGGTCTTAAAAAGTAGTAATTAATAAATGGGGTGATATTTTGAGAGTAACAAATAAGATGCTTTCAAACAGCTTTTTATCAGATACACGAAGAAATCTTGAAAATATGAAGGCAATACAGCAGCAAATGACTTCGGGCAAGCTTTTCAGCAAGCCCTCAGATAATCCCTTCAAGGTTGCCAGATCCATGCAGCTTTATACTGAAATGGCTGCAAACAAGCAATACAATTCCAATATACAGGATACAATAAACTGGCTGGATACAACAGATACTGCATTGAAGCAAGGGGGCAACGTACTTCAGAGAGTAAGGGAGCTTATGGTATCTGCAGGAAATGGAACTTACAGTCCCGATGAATGCAAGAAGGTGAAGGATGAGGTTAATGAGCTTGTTGGTCAGTTTTCACAGATTTTAAACACAAATTTTGATGGAAAGTATGTATTTGGAGGCACAAGGGGAACCACCAAGCCAACTACTACTGCTTTATCAGGTGGAAATACACAACTTGTTTATAATTATACTGTTAACGGCGGTGGAGTTGTTACACCAGTGCAGGCTGTGCAAGATGCAAATATAGGATCAAAATTAAAAACAGAAATATCTCAGGGGGTATTTGTGGATTATAATGTTACAGCAAATGAGGTAATAAACTATGGTGCTGGTGATCTAAGAACCCTTTTTTCTAAACTTGTAAATCATTTGGATGGTAATAATGATGCAGGTACTGCTGCAGATCCCAATGCTACAAGTTATATTTCTGGATCTGATTTAACAGAAATGGATTCAGCAATTAACAATTTGTTGAAAATACGCTCTCAAGTGGGGGCAAGGCAAAACAGGATGGATAGTGCACAGGAACAGAACACACAGCAAAACTACAGCATGACCGAGATTCTTTCTAAAAATGAAGATATTGATATTACTGAAAAAACTATGGAATATGCAACAATGCAGACTGTGTATACGGCATCTCTTCAAACTAGTGCCAGGGTACTTCAGCCTTCATTGCTGGATTATTTGTAAAACGTATATAGGAGGCAGTTATGGAGTTTGAAACTACTTTTTATGGAGTAAGAGAATATTCAAAGGAAGATATAATACATTTTAAAAAGGGTCTTCCAGGTTTCGAGAACCTAAAAGAATTTATAATTTTCGATGCCGATGATAATAAGGTATTTAGTGTTTTACAATCTGTTGAGGATAAAAATATTGGTTTGATTGTAATATCACCTTTCAGTCAGATTAAGGATTATGAGTTTAATCTAGATGACGAAATTGAAAAAAGACTGAATATTGAAAACTCTGAGGATGTGCTTGTACTAAACACAGTGACATTAAATTCAAAGATAGAAGATATAACTACAAATTTAAGAGCACCTATAATTATAAACATAAAAAACAAACTGGGAGAGCAGATAATATTAAATGAAGATAAATATGACATAAAACATCCCTTGTTTAAGGAGGGGGTCTAATGCTTGTAATCGGGAGAAAAAAAGGGGAATCACTCTTGATAGGAGATAACATAGAAATAACTATAGTTAAGGTTGAGGATGGTTCAGTTAAAATTGCAGTAAATGCTCCTAAAAGTGTTACAATACTTAGAAAAGAGTTGTACAAGGAAGTACAGGACGAAAATAAAAACGCGGTTGTAACTGACATATCCATTTTAAAAAATTTAAAAAATAAATAGTAAGAGGTGTTTATCATGGAAGTGAGTGGAGTAAGTCAAGGAAGACTAAATTTAAACACAAACACTGGAATGGAAGAAACAGAAGTAAAAGTGACCAATGTAAGTGATAAAAAAAGTATAGACGTAAATGGAAGAATAATAACTGAAAAAGAAGTAAGCAAAGCGGTTGAGAAGCTAAATAAGCTTTTTGAGGACAAAACCACCCATGTACAATATGAGGTATATGGAAAGATGAGGAGTATTACCATTAAAATCCTTGACGATAAAACTAATGAGGTAATAAAGGAAATACCACCTAAAAAGCTTATTGATATGGTGGACAGGTTGTGCGAAATAGCTGGCGTGCTGGTTGATGAAAAGGCGTAGAAATTCGGATTTGTTAGGGGTGAGTTTATGGAATATAAATTAAACAAAGTTGATCCTGAGGTAAGGACTAGGGTTAACGAAATAACCAAATCTGGAAAAGTACATTCAAAAAACAGCATAATAATTAATGATGACCATAAGAAAGACAAAAAGGAAGAACATAAATTTGAAGCGGAACTTAATAAACAGAGGTCAAAAGGTAAAGCTCTTGAGGTAGAAGCTGTTTTAGATAATGGAGTGGTGGCTGCTGAAGATGAAAAGTTCGTTGGAACTATATTGGATATTAGAAAGTAGGTGTTTAAATGTACGGAGCAAATGCATACAGTACTTATAAAAGCAACAGCGTAAATTATGCATCTAAAGAACAACTTTTATTGATGCTGTTAGAGGGGGCCTGTAAGTATGTTAAAATTGGAAGACAGGCTATTTTGGATAAAGATATGAATAAAGCTCACGATAATTTAGTAAAGACGCAAGATATTTTTTATGAGCTGATGGTTACACTCGATGTAGCTCAGGGTGGAGAATGGGCTCAAAACCTATTTAAAGTATATGATTTTGTTGCAAGAAGGCTTACCGACGCAAATATAAAAAAAGATTTAAAGATAGTAGATGAAGTAATTCCCTTAATTGAAGACATAAAAGACATGTGGAACGAGGCTTATAAAATATCAAAGGAAGCAAAGTAAAGGAGTGATATTATGAGTAGCGTAAGTACAACAACATCTGGAACCACCGGTGCCGGCGGCGGCAATATGATAAGGCTTACCGGTATGGCCACAGGGCTTGATGTTGATGCCATGGTTGAAAAAATGATGGCGGCTGAACAGACAAGGTTAGATAAGGCAATGCAGCAACAGCAGTTAATTCAATGGAAGCAGGAAGCATATCAAGATATAATCAAGGATATTAAAGGGTTACAAAGTTCGTTCTTTGATTCAGCAAATTCAATAAATAATATATTGTCTTCAACAAATTACACACCTTTTACAGTAAGTGGAGTTGGTACTGCTGCAATTGATACATCAGTTGCAACCTTTACTCCAGGACTTGGTGCACAAACAGGTGTTTATAAAGTAGTTGTTAATCAGCTTGCTTCCGGAGCAGGTATAAGCAATGCTTTAAGTGGCAGATCCCTGTCCACCAAGCTTACAGATATAAATGCAGGATTATCTGGCAGTGTAACACTCAACTTAAATGCAAATGGAGCAGCCAGTGATACCACAGTTACTTTGGATAATTCCAGTGGTACAAAAACCTTAGGTGATTTAGTTAATGCAATAAACAGTCAGGCTGGTGGAAGTGTTAAAGCTTCTTTTAGTGAACTTACAGGTAAATTTAATCTTAATACCATAGCCACAGGCACAGCAACCAGCTTATCTATAACTAGTGAATCTGCAGGAGTATCAGATATTTTAGGTGGGGTTGCCACATATAATAATGGCAAAAATGCGGATATAACAATTACTCCTCCAGGAGGAGCTGCCGTTACGTTAAATGATGCAAATGGAAATGCAAAAACTACCAATAACTTTACTATTGACGGTATGAGTTACAACTTGTCTAGTTTAGGTACTGCAACAGTAACTGTTGGCCAGGATACTCAAAAAGTTTACGATAAAATTAAGAATTTTATTGATAAATACAATGCCATAGTGGATAAGATACAGACAGAACTTTCAGAAAAGACAAACAAAGACTATAAACCTTTAACTGATGCCCAAAAAAAATCTATGAGCGATGCTCAAATAACTGCTTGGGAAAGTAAAGCTAAGCAGGGAATTTTAAGGAATGATAACAACCTTCAGAAAATGCTGAATGATTTAAAATCTTCATTTACCACTGCTGTTAGCAATACAGGATTATCTATTGGAAGCTATGGAAGTAGCACTTTTGGTATAGATGCAGGCATAGATTATAAAAACCCTGCCCATGTCTATATCGTAGATGAAACTAAACTTAAAGATGCTATTGCTACAAATACTGATCAGATACTTAAAATATTTACAAATGTATCTACTACTGAAGACACTTCACCTTATAATAGCAGCAACAACAAGTTCAAAGAAGATGGAATATTTACAAGGATAAGTAGTATACTTCAAACTAATGTTGGCTTTACTAATACCACATTAAACAATGCAATACTTACTACTTATGCCAATAAACAAAATGATTACAGCCTTACTGGATCTGCAAGCCAAAATACACTGCCAGATCAAATATATAATCAGCAGCTGGCAGTAAATAAACTTACATTAGCTTTATCTGAAAAAAGGGAAAAGTATTATCTTCAATTTTCAAGATTGGAAACAGCAATGAATAGCCTTAATTCTCAGCAGGCATCATTGTCTTCAATGTTAGGAAGCTAAAATGTCAAAAGATATAAGTGAACTTTTAAATGAATACAGGAACTACACCCTTGAGATAATTAAGCTGGTGAAAAGTGATGACTTAAGCAGACTAGAAGAATTAGTTCAGTTTAGAGAGGATATTGTAAAAGAAGCCTCGAATTTCACTGTAGATGATGAAGCTAAAAAAGTATACAAGGATTTTGGTTTAGAAGAGCTTCAGAAAGAATTAAACGCTATGATGGAAGATAAGCTTAACAATATAAAATCAGAACTGGAATTAATTAACAAAAAAAAGACTCTTAATGGTGCATATAAACACCCAGATTCTGTTAATGCAAAAATTTTTAATAAAAAGATATAAAGTAAAATATTTATCTAACGATAAATAGAATAGGTAGAAAGCGTAAGCTTACTATATATTGTGGACAAGGATGTCCATTAAAATTCAAGGAGGAATATATTATGATAATTAATCACAATCTTAATGCAATGAACGCTCACAGAAACATGTCTACAAACATAGGTGCATCTGCAAAATCTATGGAAAAATTAAGCTCAGGTTTAAGAATAAACAGAGCTGGAGACGACGCAGCAGGACTAGCAATATCAGAAAAAATGAGAGGTCAGATAAGAGGACTTGATCAGGCTTCAAGAAATGCTCAAGATGGTATTTCATTGATACAGACAGCAGAAGGTGCTTTAAATGAAACTCACTCAATATTACAGAGAATGAGAGAACTTTCAGTTCAGTCAAAAACAGCAACAAATACAACTGCTGACAGAACTTCCCTTCAGAAGGAATTTTCACAGTTGCAGAG
>JBLNDT010000065.1:0-8302 GCA_050261915.1 Solirubrobacterales bacterium | reverse complement strand
TGCTTTATTTGACCTTTTAAGAGTGCCTTGAAATTATTAACAATTCCATTAGTGCAATATGTAGTAAACGAATTTTTAACTGGGTTATAGAGCTTTACCGCATTTATTACAGAGAGATATCCATGCTGCACAAGATCCTCAAAATCAAAGGAAGGAATGTTGTATTTTCCAGCCTGCTTGTAAATAAAAAATTTGAATCTATCAAGTAGTTCTTCCATAGCCGATGCATCTCCCTCTTTAGCCTTTTTAACTAAATCTTCCATTATAAAACCACCTTTTAATAAATTACCATTATTATACATTTTACTGGTTTTACTTGGTTTTTATTTGACGCATCGGATAGGAGAAGGAGAGGTTTCCCTCTCCTTAAGTTACTGCCATCATGTTGTATATTTTCATTATCCTAATGTCTTCTTTAGAAATTCTAAGTTCATTAATAAGCTCATCATTTTCCTTTAGAGGTGTTTTTGAAAACAACATCTTAAGTGCTATTGGCATAAATGGCCTAAAGGATACTCCAGCCATAAGACCCCATTTTTTTTCAGAATCTAAAAAGGAAGCAAGTATGTTTATAATTATTCGCTCCACTGGAGTTGCTTGATTTCTAAGCACAAAGGTGGTTAGTACATCATAATGTTCTATATATCCTGAGTAAGTATTTTCACAGTCTACATAGTTTTCAAAGCTCTTTACATTCATATAAAGTACTGTTTTTAGTTTTGGAGGTTCATCTTTAGGAAATATATCGATAACGCATCTAACTAGGTGATTGTTTCTTCCATCATAAAAATATGAATAAAATCTATTTGAATTCCTGAAAAATGCTGATGGCTCTGTATTTGATGAATAACCCTCTTTTTCTGGTTTAATATAAAGGAGTTGTTCTACATGAATTTTTAGAGCCTCTGCTATCTTATAAAGAGTAACCATATCTATTGCTATGTCCCCATTTTCATATTTTGAAACAGTAGCCTTGCTTTTTCCTATAACATCTGCAAGATTTTGAATAGTCATATTTCTGCTTTTCCTGAATTTTTTTATTTTATGACCGGTTTCAACACTTATATTATCCATAAATAATACCTCGTTTCATAAAATATCCCTTTTTACTAAATCCAATGGATTATTTTTTAACTGATTAAATATTATCATTAATATTCTATATTTGTCTATTTTAATGATACAAATCATTATATATGTTTCATAAAAGTAGCATCATGCGGATTTGCTTGTGTAAATTCTTTGTGTAATAATGTGCTTAAATAATAATGGAAAGGAAGTAATGATATGAAATACAATTTCGATGAAATAATTGACCGTAAGGGCACTAATGCCATGAATACCGATGGTTTCAGGGAATATATTTTCCATGCACCACCTGATATGAAATTTCCATTTGCTGATGATGAATTTATCCGTATGTGGGTTGCTGATATGGAATTTGCAACACCACCAGAAATAATTGATGAAATGAAACAGCGTTTAGATAAAAGAATATTTGGGTACACAAAAGTATTCGACCCAGAATATTATAAATCATTTTTAAACTGGACAGAGCATTATTACAGCTGGTCCTTTAAGAAAGAGGACCTGGTTACCTCAAATGGAATAATTCCTGCTCTATATGAACTTGTTGGCCACATTTGCAAGTCTGATGAAAGAGTTTTAATTTTAACACCTTCCTATGCATATTTCAAATATGCAGCAGACTTTAATAAAATTGAAACAGTTTGCTCCACACTTATTAATAAGGATGGATATTACTCTATTGACTTTGAAGATTTAAAACTAAAAGCTTCAGACCCAAAAACAACATTATGCATATTCTGTAATCCTCAAAACCCTACAGGTCGTGTTTGGACTATAGAGGAACTTAGAGAATTTGGCCAAATATGCCTAGACAACAACCTTACCATAATTTCAGATGAAATACATTGCGACCTTTTAAGGACCGGAATTACCCATACACCACTAGCAAAGCTTTTCCCGAAAACAGACAAAATTATTACTTGTATGGCTCCTAGCAAAACCTTTAACATGGCTGGATTGATGTTTTCAAATATAATAATACCAAATAATGAAATAATGGAGCTTTGGAAAGCACGCCACTACTCCTTTGAAAATCCTTTAAGCATTGCAGCAGCAAAAGGCGCATATACCCACTGCCATGAATGGCTTAAACAGCTTAAAGCTTATCTTGATGGTAACTTTGAATTTACTAGACAATATCTTGAAGCGCATCTTCCAAAGGCTGTTTACCGCATCCCTGAAGCCACCTACCTAGCATGGGTTGATATAAATGCATATGTGGCAAAAGACACAGACCTTCCTCTGTACTTTGCAAATAATGCAGGAGTACTTCTAGAGGGCGGAAACATGTTTGTGGCTGATTCTGATGGCTATATAAGACTTAATGTAGCATGTCCTAGATCAATACTTGAAGAAGGACTTAAGAGAATTTGCAAGCTGCTAAATCCATAAATAAAGCCCTTATCCTTAGGTTTAGACCTATGGATAAGGGTTTATACTTCCTATACTTCTTCTATTTAATATACTCACCGCTAACTAAACAATCTGAGTATGAAGAATACGTATTAATGTATTATGAAAGCACAGCTTTAATATTGTCCTTGGAAAATTCATACCAGGTGACATCTTTTTTCCCTTCATTTAACTTACTGTCCCCTAGCGGAATTGTTTTATATTCATTAGATGCAAAGTTCAGCTTACCGCAGCCATTATCTGAAGCACCACTGGAATAAATAAAGGTCCCATCTTCTTTCAGGTTTTGCAACCCCCTATATACTATGTTATAACCGTAAACTTCACTATTCATATAATGCAAAACCTCATAACAAACTGGGTAAGCACCAGGATCAGATAACTCAAGAACAATTTCAGGTATTTTATCACTATCAATATCAATAATTGTAAAGTGATTTATTTTCAAAGTCGTTCCATAAATTTGTTCATTTATTAAAAAATCCTTCAAATAAACCTTACCTTTAGTATCTACACTATAAAAATCATTGCTATTTTCTAAAACCGCATTGAAGTTATTAAATATTAAGCTGTTATTGTTTTCAGAAGCTGCAGGAGCCTTATTAGCTTGCTCAGATTTATTATTTTGAAGGGGTCTTCCACATCCCCCCATAAAAATAATAACAAATATTATAATTAAAAAAACTTTTTATTCATTTCTCCCCCATTAAACCCTGTTATTTAAGTGTAACATTAGTTTAACGTAATTTTACCACAACCTTAGTTAATTGGATATGAGCCTAAAATTTTAACTTTATTATCCCTGCTTATTATTTCTATAGCCACGCTAATATTTTTATTTATAGAATAATGACCTTCAACATCAATAAAAAAGTAATACTTGCCAAGGGCACTTTTAGTTGGCCGGGACATTATTGAAGTTAAATTAATATCCCTTAAAGCAAACTCATTTAATATCCTTGAAAGAACTCCTGGTTTATTGTTTATTGCATCCATAATAACTATTGAGGTTTTATACTTTTTATTAATATCATAGCTTTGAGCATTTTTTGAAAGTATAAGAAATCTTGTCTCATTATCTTTAGAGTCTGTTACATTTTCCATGGCAAAAGAAAATTTATTACCTGAACCCAGTAAGAATTCAGGAATTATTGCGGATTCATCCATAATTCCATGTTTTAATTTTTCAAAAGATTCTCCATTGCTTCCAGTTGTTATTACTTTAATGCCATTAAGATTTTCAAGAAATTCTGAGCATTGACCTTGGGTTTTAAACTGGGCATACACTTTCTTTGTGGCATTGATATTGATTGCATTGGATACAAAACAAAATTGAATTGGAATGATTATTTCATTTATTATTTGCAAATCTCCTTGTACCAATAAATCCAGAGCAAGTTGGACATACCCGTCAAGAGTGTTTTCAATTGGAATAATACTGAAGTCGCATTCATTGAAAGCACCCTTAAAAACTTTCGTTATAGATTCATAAAAAACTATATCTAAGTTTGCATCAGATTTTTCAATATACTTTTTTGCTGCGATTTCACTAAAAGTACCTGATGGTCCAAGTGTTGCTATTTTTTTCATTGATTTCCTCCTGATTGTATAAAAAAACTGCCAAATATGGCAGGTTTTTTATATTATTTGCAAATTTTTAAGACTTAGGTCTAAAGCTTTGTAGGAATGGGTCAATGCACCACAGGATATAAAATCCACTCCTGTTTCAGCTATTTCTTTAATAGTTTCAAGGGATACATTTCCCGAGGCCTCGGTTAATGCTCTTTTGTTTATAATATGCACGGCTTTTTTCATAGTATCAATATCCATATTATCTAGCATTATTATGTCAGCTTCTGCCTCTAGTGCCTCCATTATCATGTCTAAAGATTCCGTTTCAACCTCGATTTTTCTAACAAAGGAACATCTTTCTCTTACCTTTTCTACAGCCTGCCTTATTCCCCCGGCTGCACTTATGTGGTTGTCCTTTAGCATTATGCCATCCGACAGATTAAATCTGTGATTATAGCCTCCTCCAACAGTAACAGCATATTTTTCAAGAATTCTAAGTCCTGGAGTAGTTTTTCTTGTGTCTAAAAGCTTTGTGTTTGTGTGCTTTATTTTATCTGCATATTCTCTTGTTATAGTTGCTATACCGCTCATCCTTTGTAAAAGGTTTAGGGCGGTTCGTTCTCCTTTAAGAATATTTAGTGTACTTCCTTTAATTCTAGCTATAAGATCTCCAGAGGTAACCATATCACCTTCAGCTTTAATAAGCTGAACAGTAACATCACCTAAAATTGTGAATACCCTCTCAAATACTTCAAGACCTGCTATCACACCATTTCCTTTAGCAAAGAGATCCGCCTGGCATCTTGAATGAGGTTCAATTACATAGTCAGTAGTAATGTCGCAATTTGGAATATCTTCCATTAATGCAATTTTTATTATATCATCAACTGCAAAATAATTCATCATAAAGTTTTCCACTGCTCCTTTTAAATTCTTTAATCAGTGCATGCTTGTCAATTTCAATGCTGCAGCAGTCTCCAGATAAATTAAAATCCAAATAATTTACTTTATCATTAATGGTATTGGCTGCTCGCTTTGAAAAAACCAAACCCTCTAAAAGAGAATTAGATGCAAGTCTATTTGCCCCGTGAACTCCAGTACATGCTGTTTCTCCAACAGCATAGAGATTTTCCATGGAAGTTTCAGCTTTTAAATTAACTTCTATACCGCCCATAAAATAATGCTGTGTAGGTGAAACGGGGATTGGCTCCCTGGTAATGTCAATATGGTGCTTTAGACATTCTGCATAAATTGCAGGAAACCTGGTTTTTATATATTCGCTGTCAAGATAAGATATATCAAGGTCCACATATGGCTTATATGAAATTTGCAGTTCTTTGGTAATTGCTTCTGTAACTTTGTCTCTTGGCAGAAGTTCATTTACAAACCTTTTTCCTCTAAAATTATAAAGCTTTGCCCCTTCACCTCTTAAGGATTCTGAGATAAGAAATCTCCTTTTCCCATTTTCTCCAGTATAAAACCCTGTTGGATGAAATTGAATATAATTTAAATCCTTAAGTTTAATATTATTTTTCAAGGCAATGCTTAAACCATCTCCTGTTAGTTCTCTCTGATTTGTTGAATCTTTGAACAAACCGCCGATTCCTCCAGTAGCCATAACTACTGATTTAGTGTACATATTTATCCTTTTTCCATCTCTAATTAGTACAGCGCCCGTGCACCTGTTATCTCTTTTTAATATGTCTACAAGGGCAGTATTTTCCCAAAGTTCAATATTGTCCCTTTTTCGAACTTCTTCAATTAAGGTTTCTGCCACAGCCTTTCCAGTTTGATCCTTGCAGTGAACTATCCTGTTTATACTGTGAGCTCCTTCTCTTGTATAAGACAATCCACTAGACTCCGTGTCCAACTCTAAGCCTAAATGAATAAGTTCCTTTATATTATCTATAGACTCCTCTGCCAGTATACTTACTGCAGAAAGCTTATTTTCATAACCTCCTGCCTTTATAGTATCTTCTATAAATAATTCTACGTCCTCCTTGTCTACAGCTGTAGAAATTCCACCTTGAGCAAGATAAGTATTAGTACTTCTCACCTCAGATTTTGAAATTACCAAAACCCTTAAATCTTTTCTCAAATTTAATGCGCAGTAGAGCCCTGCTACTCCTGTTCCTGCTATTAACACATCTGCCTGCATTATTTACCAGCCAGCTTATGCATATTTAGAAGTGACTTTTCAGCACTTCTCCTTAGATTTTCTTCTATTTCTATTTCATTCTGATTATATAGCAGGCTTTCATAAACATCTTTCAATGTAGTTTTTTTCATATTTGAGCAAACCATGGAGCCTCCTGGTACATAGAAATTTTTATCTGGGTTTTGTTTTTTCATTTTGTGGAGGATCCCTTCCTCGGTAACAACTATAAAATTAGTGCTGTTACTATTTGTTGAATATTTTAATATATCACCAGTACTGCCTATGAAATCAGCAAGGCTGCATATTTCTTCCTCACACTCAGGGTGAACAAGGACTTCTGCATCTGGATAACTTGCTTTAAGTTCCAATACATCCTCCACAGCAACCCTTGTATGTGTTACACAAAATCCGTTCCATAAAATAAATTCTTTGTCCGGAAATTTTTTCGCCAAATATCTTCCAAGATTTCTATCTGGAAGAAATATAATTTTTCTTTCTTTAATATTTCCAAATATATTCTCTGCTGATGATGAAGTTACTGAAACATCACAATGAGCCTTAACCTCTGTGGTTGAATTAATATAGCATACAGTTAGAGCATCTGGATGTTCCATTTTTAATTTTTCTAGTTCATGGGGCTCTGCCATATCAGCCATAGGACAGCCTGCCTCATTTACCGGAAGAAGAATTGTCTTTTGCGGAGACAATATTTTAGCACTTTCAGCCATGAATTTAACACCGCAGAAAACCACCAGCTTTTCTTCCCTGTCCTTAGCTGCCTGGCTTAGATAATATGAATCTCCAACCAAATCAGCTATATCTTGAATTTCTGGGCGCTGATAGTAATGCGCTAGAATCAAGGCGTTTTTTTCTTTCTTTAAATTTAAAATTTTTTCCCTGTAATTGTTATTCACATTTACACCGCTTTCATCGTTTCTTTACAGGTGTATATACACCTGTAAAGAAGTATATCACTTCTTTATGGAATATTCAACAGGTTGCTTTCTCCAGATAAAAAACATAAAAAAAGAGAACCTAATGGTTCTCAAATTATCTTATATCTTTTTTAGCATAGCAATTAAAAATTGCAGGTACCCCTCTGCCATATGCTGGTGATTCAGGATTATCGCACTTTCCCACAGAGCTTTCGTCATAGCTCGCATCGCAGCTGCTTATAACTCTTTCTCCTTGCCAGTATGCACATACCCCGCATAACTTATCCTCAAAGCATGCATTTTCAATTTTACTCATGATATACCTCCTCTATTATTTATAAATGTCCATTAGAAGCCCAGTAATTTCATCAATAGTCCCAGCAATATTTAAATTTTCCTTTTGATCTTGAATCAGCATTTCAGCAAGTTCAGCCAGCCTTTGGTCCACATTTTCAACTGTAATAAAATATTGAGTCTGCCAAAAGCTTATATCTTTTCTCACCTTAAACATATATTTGTATATTGATTCTAGATAGTCCTTTATAAGCTTTTTATAAGCAAAAACATCTGAATAACATTTTGTTACAACAAGTCTGTTCCCTTTCTTTTTTATATTATCGAACATCTCCTTAAGCTCTTCCTCTGACTTTTTCTCTCTCTGAGAGTTAAAACTCTGGGAAAAATCTTTTTTTGAAGATACACCCTTTTTATCCGTACTTATTATTGAATTTGATCCTACTCTCTTAATTTCCAATGTATCACCGCCAATGTTATCATATATATTATTGTTCCTTAGTATAATCTATTTCAGTAGAGTTAACCACTCGATTTCTGCCTTCTCTTTTAGCTTGATATAAAGCTTGATCTACTTCCTTATACCACAGATTAAATGATTCACCCTTGCTTCTTTCACCAACTCCAAAACTTGCAGTAAACTTTCCAGCTAACGGATGGGAATATTTTTCCAATTTACATCTAAGCTTTTCAGCAACTTCTTTTGCACCTTCCAAATCAGTATTTGGAAGCAGCACTGCAAACTCCTCTCCCCCAATTCTAAAAACCATATCTGTTTTTCTAATTGAAGTAGATGCAGCTTCAGCAGTTTTCTTTAAAACCTCATCTCCTACTGGATGTC
>JBLNDT010000064.1:0-27626 GCA_050261915.1 Solirubrobacterales bacterium | reverse complement strand
CCTGAATGATTCAGCAATTTCTTGCCTTGCACCTTGGGTTCTGCATTTAAGCAGTCTCTTCAGAGTCCCGTCCTTCATCGTTATTGTGCCTGATAGATTCTCATGCAGAAGTGGATCTGCATAATTGCTTCTTCGGCGGACACTTAGTGTGTCCATCTCACGATGTTATCATCCGGATCTTATTCAATTTGATTTCTTTATCTGACCTCAGTATAACACCTTAGGTAAAGGGTTACAACCCGTGTTTTCCGACTTTACAAATTGTTTACAAAGTCACTTATAGTGCTGATTTCAAGACATACTATACTGAATTTTTTATATTATACCATATAGGTGCAAAATTAAAAAAATTGTTATAAAATAGTATTAGAGTAAAATTATTAAATAACCGTCCCCAACTTAAATACCAAACTTAAATAACATAAAGGATGTGATTTAATGAAAAATAAAAAGATTTTATTATTCTTAGCTATTGCAGGTTTATTAGCAATAGTAATTTACGTGAGCGTAGGAACAAAAAAAGAAGTAGCAACAACTGTTAATGCAACCATAGTGCCAAAGGATATACCAAAGGATTCCACGGCACCTCTGCCAAATGATGTTGAAAATTACACAAAACAAGGATATGGAATTGCAGAATCAGCACCAGGGGTTCCAATTGTTAAAAAAGAGGACATACTTCCAGCTGGGTATGCTAAGCCTGCAAAAGCGGGTAAAAACTTGCTAAATTTCTTTACAATGAGCGATATACATATTGAAGATATTCAGTCTCCGGCACAAGTTTTGTTTATGGGGGAGAAACCAATAGCAGGGATGTCTTCAGCCTATTCCCCTACAATTTTATATTCAACACAGGTTTTGGATGCGGCGGTTAGAACTGTTAACAAGATTAATGAAAACCACAAATTGGATTTTGGTGTGATGCTGGGAGATGCTGCTAACTCTGCTCAAAAGAATGAACTTAATATGTATTTGGACGTACTTACAGGTAAGACTGTAAATCCTAATTCCGACCCTGCCAAGAAGTTTGATACTGATTATATGCAGCCCTTTAAAGCTGAAGGGTTAAATGTTCCCTGGTATCAAGTTTTAGGCAACCATGATCACTTTTGGTCAGGGGTTTATAATGCTAATGAAAAATTGAAAAAAGCACTTGTTGGAGATACACTTATGAGGACAGGCTTTGTGATGGGCAGTAAAGAACTGGATGGGGAAGACTTTTATGGAGGTATCATTGACGGAACTACAAAGTATGGCAAGATTATTGGGGCAGGAATTTCAAACGGAAATGATGCACAAACACATAAGATAACTCCAAACCCAGACCGTGAGTTCATCGATTCCAAAGCTTTTGTGGATATGTATACTAGTGAGCATGGTCTGAAATCTGGTACTAGTGATCCTATTGCCTGTTATACTTTTGAGCCAAAAGTTAATGTACCGGTAAGAGTGATAGTACTGGACGATACAGCAAAACAAGACGAAAAATTTTTAGACCCAACTGCCACTAGCAAAATAGGAACAAACGCAGCAAATGGGTCCCTTGATAAAGTAAGGTTTGAATGGCTTCAGAAACAGCTTAAACTGGCACAAGAGGATGGCAAGCTTATCATTGTTGCAACACATATTCCTGTTGGAATGAAAGGCTTATGGAGTGCTGCATCTGAAGTAAGTGAAGAACAGTTTGTAAATGAGCTGCACAAGTATTCCAATATGTCTTTATTAATAGCTGGCCATAGACATATAAATACTATAACAGCTTATCCTTCACCAGATCCTGCAAAACCGGAATACGGCTTCTGGGAAGTTGAAACTGCATCTTTAAGAGATTTTCCTCAGCAATTTAGATTGTTCAATATCAACGTGAATGATAATGGGACAATCTCCATTATCGCTACAAATGTGGACCCTATTGGGGAGAAGGGCTCTTTCATGGAAAAGTCCAGATCCCTTGCAATTGCTGCAGGTCAGATTTTCCCTGCACCTCGTGGTTTAATTCAGCCTGAAGAAAAGTCAGGGGCAGTTAATGCAGAACTATATAAAAAGCTATCACAAGAGATGGCGGCTAAATTGGTAAAATAGATATTATAATAGGGCAGCTGCAACATATAATTTGCAGCTGCCTTTACCATTACAAAAGACCTGGTGTGTTAGATTCAAAATTTGCAAATTGATAACAAAGTCACTGCCAAGGATGATTTAGCTATATATCCGGCATAGTAAACATAGATCCACATGCAGCTAAAGTTTACAAATTAAGATAAAAACTGCAACAAATTGTAAAAATATGCTTAGATTTACCTTATTACTATGTTATAATATTTAATAGTTGTATATATATTTATAATTAGAAAGTAAGTTTTAGAACAGATAGAATGATTATAGAGGGTGGTAGATATTATGGCTATAATTGATGTTGTAAAGTATAATGGGAATCCAGATGTTTTTGCATGGAAATATCCAAGCGAGGAGCTTGGAACATGGACACAATTAATTGTTAATGAATCTCAAGAGGCTATTCTTTATAAGGGAGGTCAGGCGTTAGATTTATTCGCAGCCGGGCGTCATACCTTAGAAACGGCAAATATCCCTATATTAAACCATATAATTAATCTGCCTTTTGGTGGAAGGTCACCTTTTGCAGCTGAAGTATGGTATATAAATAAAGCATTCTCTTTGGACATTAAATGGGGTACTCCAACACCAATTCAATTACAGGACCCTAAATACAAGATATTTGTTCCTGTGCGCTCTTATGGGCAGTTTGGAATTCAAATAAATGACTCAAGAAAGTTTTTAACTAAACTGGTTGGAACTCTTCCGGTTTTTGATAAAGAGAACATATTGAGCTTTTTTAGAGGTGTTTATCTTACAAAAGTAAAGGATTCAATAGCTTCCTATTTAATCAACAAGGAGGTAAGCATACTGGAAATCAATGCTTACTTGGATGAACTATCTGAACATTTAAAAGAGAAAATGGTTGCCATATTAGATGAATATGGCATTAACTTAATAAATTTCTATGTTAATGATATCAATGTTCCAGAGGAAGATCCAGCAGTTAAACAACTCAAAGGGGCTTTGTCCAAGAAAGCTGAAATGGATATAATAGGGTACAATTATGTGCAGCAGCGTTCCTTTGACACCCTTGAAGATGCAGCGGCAAATCCAAGTTCCGGTCAAGCAGGATTTATGGGTGCAGGCATAGGTTTAGGCATGGGTGTTGGTATTGGTGGAGCTTTTGGAAACCAGGTAGGTTCTATAGCTCAAAACATAAATACAAAGGAAACTAAGAAGTGCCCAAAATGTAATTCTGATATAGATATGGACAAGCGATTCTGCTCTACATGCGGCTATGATACTCAAAAGAAAGATGATGAGACTATTTTAAATCAAGATCTTGTAAAATGCAGCAACTGTGGAAACATGTTTTCTAAAAATGTTAAGTTTTGTCCAGAATGTGGGGATGTATATAACAGTTGCGCTAAGTGTGGGGCAGACTTAAAGACAGGTGCCTCAAAATGCGATATTTGCGGTGCAGTCATCCTTGAACCATGTCCTAAATGCGGTGCATTAGTAGTGGATGGAAAGGTAAAATTCTGCCCTGAGTGCGGGGAGTCATTAATAAATAAGTGCTCCAGTTGTGGTACTGAATTAATTGGCTCATTCAAGTTCTGTCCTGAATGCGGAAATAAATTATAAAGGGTGATTTATATGAAAAGAAATTATAAAGCTTTGTCAATTTTCGGTATAGGAGTAATTATTATTGGGGTTACCCTTGCCATGTTTTTTCTTCTAAGCTTTGAAAAAACTCAAGCCAGCTGGTTGGCCTTTGTATTTATTATGATATCGGAAATAGTCTTGTTTGCCGGCATGGAAGCATTAGTTTTTATTGATAATCTATCAAATAAACTTTTTATTCGCTTAGGGACTATAGTGGATTTATCATTATATTTTGCTGCAACAATTATAATGAATTTATTTGCCAATGCCTTTAAAGACCATGTAAATGTATTAATAACAATTGAAATATTAATAATGGCTGTTGCTGCTGTTGTGATGATACTTCTAATTGTTTTTTCAATGCATATAAATGGAGTTGAACAGAAGAAAGTATCAAAGGATGTAAACATGAGCAAAAGAGGTGGCTATTAACATTATGGATACATCAAATGCTAAAGTAGCTGGGAGTTCCCTTGCTTCAGCACTAGCCTATATTGCTGGGGGATTTTTGGGTTTCTGTTTTATCGTGTTCCTCGTTCTTACGATTACCGATAGTGAAACAGATAAAACAGCAGGAATTGTCTTGTGTATTTGTACCTTTTTAATGGCTTATTTTTTTATTGATATGGGTAAAAGTATCAAAAAAACGATAGAGCGTTTTAAAGTATATGTTGCACTTATTTCAGATAATCACATAACTTCTTTAGAAGAAATAGCAAGTAATACTGGACATTCCGTTAACTTTGTTAAAATGGATATTCAGAAAATGATTAATAAAAAGTATTTCGTTGATGCATATATTGATATTGAAACAGGTAAAATTGTAATTCGTGGACTTAATATTCAACCCAAACCAAGTAAAGCTGATAAACCTGCGGAAAAAGAAATTAAAGCTGAAACTGAAAGAATTAAGTGTCACGGATGTGGTGCTATAAATTATAGGCTAAAAGGCAAGGCGGTTAACTGTGAATATTGTGGTTCACTTTTAAAATAATTATATTAGCCCAATATTACACCATTAATGGAATTGAACAGGATGGGAGATGTTAATATTATGGACACATCAAGTGCAAAAGTAGTTTTTAATTCAATCCTTGGAAAGATTTCCAGTATTATTGGATATTGTATGGGTGTATTTTTTCTACCTGGGTTATTTGCTTATATAACTGATGATAAACCTGACGCCACCTGTATTATGATTTGCTTATTTTTTATTTCTATAGCTGCTTTTTTAATCTACTTAGGAAGAAAAATAAAGAAAACAATTAAACGGTTTAAAGAATATGTTAAACTTATTTCAGTAGATAACATTTCTTCTTTAGAAGAAATTGCAAGTAGTACAAGTCGTTCTGTTGATTTTGTTAAAAATGATATTCAAAAATTGATTGATAAAAAGTACTTTATTAATGCATATATTGATGATGATACTGATGAAATAGTAATTGGAGAACATAATATACAAGCAAATACAAATTCAGCTTATAAAGGTGTTCATCAAAGGAAACCACAGGAAACAGAAAGTGTTAAGTGTTCTGGGTGTGGTGCTATGAACTATAGATCAAAGGGAGCTGTAATTAACTGTGAATATTGTGGTTCACTATTAAAATAATAAAATTTAGCTGAATATCAGGCCATTAAATGGATTGAGCAAATAAGGGGGCTAATATAATGAAATCAGCCAAAGTTCAGATAGTTATAACAGCCATTACTGCTAAAATCTGCAGTATTTTAGGATACTGTGTTGTGGTTTTTTTTACATTGATGTTGTATGTGACTATTAATGATATTGCTAAAGATGGTACCAACAAGACATCAGGAACCCTCATGTGTATATTTTTTATTTCTTGTGGGGCTATTTTAATTTTCATTGGTTCGCATACGAAAAAAATCATTAAAAGATATAGAAAATATGTTAATCTTATTTCTGTTGCTAACATGACATCTTTGGACAGCCTGGCAAGGAATACAGGTCAGTCTGTTGACTTTGTAAAAAAAGATATACAGAGAATGATTGATGGGAAACTTTTCTTTAATGCATATATTGATCAAGAAACTGATGTAATAGTAATTGGAAAAAATAAAACTCAAAACAACATAAACCAGGAAACTGAAAGTATAATATGCTCTGGATGCGGAGCTTTGAACTATAGACTAAAGGGTACAGCAATTGACTGTGAATATTGCGGTTCGATTTTAGAATAATTGTAAAGATAATAAAATCAAAGGTTCTCTATTGAATATGAGTAGAGAACCTTTGTTATTAAATGAAATTATTTTTTTACTTTGGCTGGTGAAAAAGGATTCTAATGGATTCATCCCAGCGAAAATTGTTACAATATAGCAGCGGATTGAAACTACTGAATAACCGTCCCCAAGTTCCTAGCGTAATATGCCAAGCTGTTGGCAGCCAGTTTTCCACTGTGCAGAGCCCCTTGCATCCAGGCATGGGTTACTGAGGTGTGCTCTCCAGCAAAAAAGATTCTATTGTTATACTCTGGTTTTATTATTTCGTTTGAGAAGAGTCTCTTTTGTTCCGGTGTAAAATAGGCAAGATCACCTCTGAACCAAGGCTCATTATTCCAATTTATATATTTTGAATCAATAACTATGGAGTCTAAAAAGTATTTAGGCAACCCATGAACTTTTTCCACATTTCTTTTCACCAGCTCAGGAATCTGGTGAGGTTCCATGCTTCCAAGATGAACAGCGTATTTATTCAAATTGTAGGAACCAACTAAAACACCAGGTTCTTCAGGGTTCAATCCTGTTGATATATGGTCTGAAGGATATACTATGTTTGTAATAGGCAAATCCGTGAAAGATATTCCTCCATTAATATTTCTAAAGTCTCCGTCTTCTTCCCAAAACCTTTTTTTACAATATAAAAGAGTTCGTTGGGCATTTACATAATTTATTTCACGTATGGCCTGCATTTTTCTATTACTGAAGATCGGGTTGATATCCACAGTGGAAAGGCAGGAAAAGGGAATTGTACAAATAACATAGTCAAAGGATTTAATTATACCTTTAGCGGAAGTTTTGTTTTTATATTCCAGTAAAACCTCCTGATTATAATCTCTCTTGTGGATCCCTGTAACAAAGTGTCCGCCTTTCCAGGTTATTCTTCCTAAAGCCTTTTCAGGTATGTTTTTATACTCTTTAGGACTTTTATTGGTTAATGATTTATAAAAGGCCAGGGGCAGGTTCACATTCCCGCCAGCAATTCTATATAAATAAGTAAAGTTTTCACCATAGTTCTCTGACAAAAGTTCATTGTAGGATATATCATAAAGAGCTCCAGTAAGTCCATCTAGTCCTGCTATCATATTTATGGCATCCAAGCTCAATCCGCACACTTCAAGATTTTCCCGGATGCTCATATCAATTAATTCACTGTAGCAGGGACTATATTCAGGGAGAATTTTTAGGATTTCACTTCTTACTCCAGGGGGCAGGCAGTTCATATTATAATTAAATGCGAAATCATAAAGCTTATCCCAGGGTGCATCTTTTTCCCAAGGTGCTAAGTTATATTTTGGGTAAATTTCTTCCTTGATACTTTCAGGATTATTCAAGGTTCTTGTGTTATTAAGATATACCAAGGCATTAGGGTTGCTGTGAATAAAGGGTTCTGTATCAAGGCCAAAAGTATTGATATAATGCCAGGTAG
Organism: Solirubrobacterales bacterium; assembly: GCA_050261915.1. Lineage (GTDB taxonomy): Bacteria > Bacillota > Clostridia > Clostridiales > Clostridiaceae > UBA699. The sequence goes on along the minus strand of JBLNDT010000064.1, from coordinate 20,233 downwards.
TTTCATGGGATACAGGAATTCTCATAGGTCCAAGTTCTCCATAATGTTTTTTATCCTGGTCAAAATAATATGTATATACTCTTCCACCTATTCTGTCTTCTAAGGCATCAAATATTGTTATATTAAAGCCAAGTTTTCTAAGTTCAAAAGCGGCACATAAGCCTGCCAAACCACCCCCAATAATTCCAACCTCTAATCTTCTGAACTCCCCGGGAGATGCATAGTTTAAAATATCAGGAGGAGGACTCAGCAGACTGATTATATTGTTAAAATCCTGAAGTCTTCCGGATTTTCTTAAAGATTTTTTCAATAAGGTATGTCTTTCTTCATCGGATGGATTAGAAGCCTGAATGTATTCACTAGTATTTTTCATAAAAACCCCCAGCAAAATATCTTTTATTAAACCTATATTCAAAAAAGACAAAATAAAGACTAATAAAAAACAATTAAAAGAGATTGAAAAATATGGTACACTTAAATAGGATAAATTTGTAGTTTTGCATAGAAGGAGGCTTATATGTCAGAGGTTACAATTAATTTAATTCAAGAATCAGATTTACCGGAACTTCACGCTTTTGAGATTAAAAACAGAGATTTTTTTGAGAAGGAAGGCTTTCCAAGAGGAGATAACTATTACATATTAGAAAATTTTAATAAAGTAAAAAAGGCATTGCTGGAGGAGCAGGAGCAAGGCTTAATTTATATGTATCTGATAAAGAATCAAGAGGGAATGATTCTTGGGAGAGTAAATTTATTATCAGTGGTAAGAGGGGTTTTCAATAAGGCTGTGCTTGGGTATAGGATAGGAGAGGGACATGAAGGTAAGGGATATGCTACCAGGGCTGTAGCACTTGTTTTAGAGGAAGCCTTAAATAAGCATAAGCTTCATAGAATTGAAGCAGGAACCTCACAAAGTAACGTGGGCTCTCAAAGAGTATTAAGGAGGAATGGCTTTCAATTTGTGGGTCGTTTTCATAAATATATTTACAAGAATGGAAAATGGTGTGACAGCATATATTTTGAGAAGATACTTGATTAACATTTAATATAAAGTTCACATATATAACGGTGAAAAGTATAAAAAAATAGTATAAAATAGATGGTGGAAAATAATTATGAAGGAACAGGTGTTATTATGAAAAAAGAACAATTAGAAAAGTATTCAGCAGCAATAACGCTGTCAGATATGGAGATATTTGTGTTTCCTGAACTATTGTTCAGCCTTGTGCTGGCAAACCTGATGTCACCATTAATATGGGAATGGAAAAAGGATCCTTGGTTTGACAATCTGGACAGAATGAAGCCAAACAGAAGAATAATGAAGCTTAAACAGTATATAATGGATCATTATGACTTCAATCTTGATCTTGAAACCTGGGGTGTAACAACCAAGGAAAGTGAAGTAGAAAGATTTAAGCCATTTATGTCCGAGGAAACCATCAGCAAAAGTAATGCTCTCTTTGGATACGAAGGGGATAAATATTATTTTGATATAGGTATAAGAGAACACTTTGGTATAGATAAATACAACTCAAATGTATTACCATACTGGAAAACTGAAACTGTGGAAGCAATGGATGCCTTTAAATATAAAAAAGGCTACAATAATGGAGCTGGGGAATGTGTGTCCCTTTCAACTCTATATGCTGCAGCCATGTTTGTTATCTGCGGAATTCCACTGGAGGATATTTTCTTACTTGCAACACCGCTCCACTCTCAAAATTTTATCAATATTGGAGAGGGCCTTTTAACAAACAACAGAAGAATAGTAACTAAAAACATGTGGTTTAACGGTACTGAGCTAGCTGCAAAGGCACAAAGAGCCATGAGAAACGAGCAGGTAACTATAGTTTCAAACAACTCAGGATATATTCACGTGGTTTATCCGGAGGCAACAATAAAAGAAAGCAATTACAATGATTTTAAAGAAAAGATAAAGGAGTTCCTTATAACAGATATTGATTCCTCCATATTCTGCAATTTCTTAAGACAGGAAAGCAAATATCAAAAGTGTTTCCAGCTTAGAAGTGTTCAAAATGGAAAAGAACGCTACATTGAACTTGAAAAGGTATTTGCCTATGAACATACAAGCTCCTACAGGGTAAATGACAACACAAGAGATAAGCTTCTTGGGGAAATTGACGAGTATGATTTCAGCAAGGAAGAAATTGAAGGCAGAATCATATTAAATGAAATAATTGAATATCTGGATAACCACAAGCTGACATTTAACGGTGATGAATGCATTGAAGGCCTATGCACTGAAATTCACTGTCCACATCTGCAGAAAAAAGAAATTGTAAGTTCCTTCTTCAGCTTCTGCAATTTGACTCCAAAACTGCCAGATGAGGATTCTAAAAAGAACTTTGTGGAAAGCCAGGTAATTAACGTAACAAAGGATATGACCAGGGAGGAAATTATAAACTACCTCCAGTCCATAAGAGAGACAAATGTTACTGCTGATCTTGCTTTTTATGCATATAGAGATTTTTCAACCATAGACTGGGAGCCATTTGTTAAGGCAGCAATTGAAAGAAACCCGGTTTCTATTGAAGGTGCAAAGGACTTAAGCGATGATGATGTTATAAAAGCATTAGACGAGATGGAAATTGAATCAATATATGATGGCACAAGAATAGCCCAGCCAGATGAAATATGGAACTATCAAAGGGGAGACGGCATAGAAAAGGCTGTAACCCTGGCAAATATAATGATGGATAGAAATAAAGACCTAAAGATAACAATAACAATTGAACCTGATTATGCTGAAATAAGCATGGATGGCAAGAAAGTAAAATTTGCATCTAATAAGGGTCTGAAGGGTGTTATAAATATCCCTGCAGTATAATTAAACAATATAAAAGCTTCTCTACTTGTGTAGAGAGGCTTTTTTTATGTAAGAAATGAGATGAATATGTAAATGTAGGAAGGAATTTGGGGATTAATGGAGAATAGTTTACGGTATAGGTATTTATTGGTATTGTAGCCTTAAAGGAAGTAAGTTGCCTTTCAGGTAATATTTTATATCTTTATTGTCTCATTTCTTATAAGATAAAATAGATTGTTAACTTATTTGAAGATACATTAAGACTTGTTATTACTAGGGAAAGCTTGAATATTAAATAACTTAAACAAAGGGAGTGATTAGATGGGTGAAATGAAATGTTCATCATGTGGTGCACCAATTGATTCAAACGTAAGCGAATGCAGATACTGTGGAGTAGCAAATACAATTCAAACACCAAATTATCAGACTTCGCAGGTACAACAAATGGAACAGCCAAGGGAATCATATTCAGAGAATCCAAATCAAGAATTTCTGTATTTGAAACCTTACTATCAAATTGAATTTAACCATATTAAAGATAGTAATGAAAAATACAAAGGCAAATGGAATTGGGCCGCATTCTTTTTTTCATGGATTTGGGGATTTACAAAAGGATTATGGAAATATTCTTTAATAACTTTGGGAGCTTTCATGCTGATTTCAAGCATTAGTTCTAGTTCATCACCAAGTGGAGAATCCCCAATACCAGGTTTTATTTCATTAGGGATAGCAATAGCATGGGGAATAAAAGGCAATTATTGGTATTATAAGAAATTAAAACATTAGTAATATTACAATATTGACTGCAGTTTATAAAATAACATTTTGATATAATGAAGCAATATAGGCTTTATCACAGGAAATAAAATACTGTGCACTATTACTACGAAAATTGTGATTTTGAAGTTTTGGCGGAGTTGAATAATGCAAGCAAAGATGCTGTATTAGTGGAGGTAACTGATACAGCTCTTTTACTTTTGTTTCAATATGAATTATTAGTTACCATAAACTTCATGTTTATGGTAACACCTCTGTAGTCGTAGCAATAGTTATTGCTTTCAATGTCACTGGCAGTGAATTCAGAAGCTGCACCTGAAAGCGTTAAGGATATGCTGAAAAGTTTTGACGCCATTACTCCCGTACTATCCATAATAGAAAAAGGCAAGCAGCTTGGAGCAATAAAGGTGGGTAATAAGACAGCTCTTACAGTAGCATATTGGGGAGCTGTTCAAGGCATAGCCGAGAGCTTTGCTCTGCACCCTGAGCTTCCTTTTACGGAAACCAGCTGGGTAACGGATATCCTCAGAACATAAAAAATACACTCTGATGCCACAGCAGCATTTGGGTGTTTATTATGTAAAAAATGCTATAAATATGTAAATGCAGGAAGGAATTTGGGGATTAATGGAGAATAGTTTACAGTAAAAGTATTTATTAGAGATAGGTTGAAGTGGAAGTGATTCGTAGATTATGATTGAAGCTAAAGAATTAGATAAGCCCAAGGGGAAAGAGGGCTTTAATGGAGTTTTAACTAAAGGAATAGACGCAACAGATAATTGTATTACAGGATCAAACAATCATTTAATAAATCATTTAAGAGAAGCTTTTAAAAAAGCAAAAAAGATAGATATAATAGTTTCATTTTTAATGGAGTCAGGTGTGAGGCTATTAGAAGATGACTTAAGAGATATTAAGGAAAGAAACATTCCTATTAGAATATTAACAGGAAATTATTTAAATATAACTCAGCCTCAGGCGCTATATATGTTGAAGGATATATTTGGTGATAAAGTGGATTTGAGATTTTACAGAGAGCCCAAAAGATCCTTTCACCCTAAAGCTTATATTATTCAATATGAGGAGGGTGGGGTTGTTTTTGTAGGCTCTTCAAACATTTCAAAATCTGCATTAACCAGCGGAATAGAGTGGAATTATAAGTTGGACAAGGAAGACAATTCAACTGATTTTAATAGCTTTAAAGCTACTTTCGAAGATTTGTTTCTTAATAATTCAATTATTGTAGATGAAGAAGTAATGAAAAGCTATTCTGAAGGGTGGAAAAGACCTAAACTTTATGTAGATATAGAAAAAAGTGAAGCGGAAGAAAATAAAATTATAGAATTCCCAAGACCAACTGGAGCTCAGATTGAAGCTTTATATGAACTTAAAAAAGCAAGAGCTGAAGGCTTGGACAAGGCTTTGGTGGTGGCTGCTACTGGAATAGGAAAGACATATCTTTCGGCCTTTGATTCTAAGGAATTTAACAAAATTTTATTTGTAGCACACAGAGATGAAATACTAACCCAAGCTGAAAGAAGTTTTAAAGTTGTGAGACACGATGCTGATACAGGAATTTTTAATGGTTCAGCAAAAGAAAAAGACAAGGATATAATATTTGCGTCTGTTCAAACTTTGGGCCAAAAGCAGTATCTAATAGAGGAATACTTTAATAAGGATGAGTTTGATTACATTATTATTGATGAATTCCATCATGCGGTGGCAGGAAATTATCAAAATATAATGGAGTATTTCACACCTAAGTTTATGCTAGGACTAACTGCGACCCCTGAAAGACTTGATAATAAGGATGTTTTTGCACTTTGCGATTACAATGTTGTGTATGAGACAAGGCTTAAAGCTGCTATTGATAAGGGGTGGCTGGTGCCTTTCAGATATTATGGCATATATGATGACTCAATGGACTATGAAAAGGTTAACTTCAAAAATGGAAAATATGATGAAAAATCATTAGAAGAAGCTTTGATGATAAACAAAAGAGCAAACCTAATACTTGAAAATTACAAAGCATATAGGAGTAGTAGAGCACTTGGTTTCTGTACTTCGAGGAAACATACTGAGTATATGGCAAAATACTTTTCAGATCATGGGATTAAGGCTGTGTCAGTAGTAAGTAGTCCTGAAGATTCAGTTTCAATGGACAGAACAGATGCAATTAAAAAGTTTCAAAGCGGTGAAGTAAATGTAATATTTTCAGTAGATATGTTTAATGAAGGATTGGATGTACCAGCAGTAGATATGGTTATGTTTTTGAGACCAACAGAATCACCTACTGTATTTTTACAGCAGCTTGGAAGAGGTCTAAGAAGAAGCAAAGACAAAAACTATCTTAATGTACTGGACTTTATAGGAAACTATAAGAAAGCTAATCTTGTACCATACTTTTTAACTGGAAACCATAAGGATTCAAAAGGAAATAGAAAAGGCGATGTATTACCTCAGGATAATGAATACCCAGAGGATTGTTTTGTTCATATAGATTTTAGACTTGTAGATATCTTCAAAAAGATGAGGGATCAGACTAAAAAAATTGAAGATAAGGTTATTGAGGAGTTTTATAGGATAAAAGATGACTTGAAGCATTGTCCATCAAGATTAGAATTATTTACTTATATGGATGATGATTTATATGCCAATATAAGAAGTAAAGCCAATCTGAACATATTCAATGATTATTTAAGCTTTTTAAAAAAGATTGATGAACTTGACAAGGATGAACAAAACATAATTGGAAGTAAAGCACATGAATTCATTCAAAAGCTTGAAAACACACAAATGACACAAACTTATAAAATGCCACTACTATTGGCATTTTATAATGATGGAGATATGAGATTCAATTTAAGTGATAAAGACATTTATGAAAGCTTTAGGGATTTTATAACAAAGGCTCAAATGGAGTTGATCTTCTAAGAAATAAAAGCACAAAAGCATATAAAAACTTTGGTGAAAAAGAATTTTTAAACATTGCAAAGAATCCTAAGGACGCATTCATTAATAGTGCAAAAGAATTCTTCTATAAAGAAGAAAATTACTATTGTTTAACTAAAGAGCTTGAAGTTTTTGCAAACAAAAAAGCATTCTTAAATCATTTCAAGGATGTTATAGATTACAGAACAAGAAAGTTTTATAAGGAAAGGCTGGAAAAAGAACATGAAAATTTATAATAAATTAGTGCGTGACAAAATACCTGCAGTAATTGAGGCTGATGGTAAAAAATGTGACATACATATTGCTGATAAAGAAGAATATGCAAAGCTTCTGGAAGAAAAGCTCATGGAAGAGGTAAATGAATATTTTGAAACTAAAAATCTTGAAGAGTTGGCAGATGTAATGGAAGTGCTGTTTGGACTTGCTAACATGCTTGGCTATTCAGAAGAGGAATTGATGAAAAAAAGGCAGGAAAAGTTTAATGAGCGCGGTGGGTTCAAAGATGGGATTGTGCTGGAGAGGGTGCATGAGTAAATTGTCGGCGTTAAAGAAAATTAATTAAATTATAGATAGCAAGTGGAAACTGATTATATCTGAAATGCGAAATTTTTTGTAGATTTAATGTATAAACTGCGATGCCTGAAATATGCACCTATTTAGAATTCTTTATGAATATAAAATGCAATATTTTAGTTGAGTAGACGGATACAGCAAAAAGGAAGGTAATTAAGGGGGGAAAATTGTGAATAGTGTTACAGTTAAATGTGTGAAATTCGGGGATTCTAGCACCATTAAAATTGATAATCACCAGCTAATTATTGACTGTGGGAGCGACAGCAGGGGAAATAATATGACAAGCAGTGAATTTGCTTATAGTGCCATTGCAAATGATCTTTATAATGATAATCAAACAGATTTGCTAATTACTCATTTTCATAAAGACCATTTTAATGGAATATTAAATATTCCAGAATTGCAAAGAAAACTCACAAATGTATATCTTCCATATAGCATTATCCAAGGAGAAAATATTTATGCTGGAGCGATAAGTAAATTACTTGTACTTGCATCCCCTCACAGTTGGGGGTTCAGATTATCTTCAAACATAATTAACCTTTTTTTGAAGTTGGAATGTGTGGTATTGAACCCTACTAATATTAAGTTTGTAAGAGCCGGTGACACAATTAGCATAGCAAATAAGACTATCCGTGTATTGTGGCCAGATTGTACATTTGATATTGCGGGGTTAAAAACAGTAGAATCTAATGTTAAATATATATCAACCGATACAAAAGAAGTCATAGAGACACAAACGCAAATCAGTGAAGATTTTGCGCCTACCTTAGGAACAATGTTTGAGAGATTGAAGAATGAGTATGATGAACTTATAAATGATATTCGAAGCCAAGGTTATGATAGTGGTGAAATTGAATCATCTCAATGGATACTCAATTCTGAACTGGAAAAATATCTGGGTGAGTTACATAGTCTTAAAAATAAAGATGGAAACAACAACTACGACAATTCTAAATTGCAGAATGCTTATACAAATTCACGAAAAGCAAATCAGCACCTTTGGAGTTTTATTTCCAATAATGAGTTATTAACAATGAAGATAAAAAACTTTTCTAGGAATCAGTATCACAGCTTAATCAATACAATGAATGCCCTTAGTATAGTATGTGACTTAGAAGAACAGTTTGTATACTTAGGTGATGTACCTGGAGATGTTATAGGGCACATAAATAGTTCGTTTAGGGCATACTATCAAGTTGTAAAGCTTCAGCATCATGGAACGAAAGACTACTATACTAACTTGACTCCGAAAGGAGCACATTATATTGTATCTAATGGTGGGTATAGTCGCCGTAAGGTAGGTAAACAATTTATTACTTCATTGGATAACGGATTAATATTTTGCACAAATGCGCATGAAGCTGCAAATGAGTACTGCTCGTATTATGCGGATTTAGGTAGATGCAAAGAAACTTGTGTTAAACTGAGCGGAAAAAAGGTAATTCAATTTAAATAGAAAGTCAGTTGAAATTAAGTTAATAATGGTGAATATTTAGTATATTGCATGGGTTAGAAAACATGATACATGAAAGGGTATTAACTTGATATTTTAGATTCAATAAATTTATTTTTATGTAAGGTTGATGTATAAACTTAAAGATATTAGAATAAGCGAACAATAAAAAATGTGTGAGAGTTATTATGAACTGCTTAAATTATTGCAAAGAAAAATATTATTCACGAGATAATTATATATCTAATACCTGTCTCTAATGTAAATGTTAATGTTAGGAATTCAATCAATCATGGAGGGGTAATTTTTAGAGATAAAGGCAAGATAATTTACTTTCAGTATATCGAAAATAGGTTGAATCTAATGATATTAATTAGTGAAAAGAGGGTTACAAAATGGGAATTATAGGTAACTTATTTGGTGTAAGGGATATAACAGGTCCGGTTTTTTACAAGGAATTTAATGAAGATAATAAGCAATTAGCAGATTTAGAGGTACTTTATGAAAAAGTTAAAAGTAAGAAGAGAGATATCATAAAAAGAGACATAACATACTTAAAAGCTGGGTTGGATGGAGAAAAAAATGTTAATTATGAATTAAAGAATTCGTTTGTTCCAATGATTTGCATGCATGATATTAGGATAGCTCATGAAGATTATATTGCTCAACTAGATTATGTATTGGTTACAGAATATTGTACTCTAGTAGTTGAAACTAAAAAGTTAAATGGAGATATAACTATTAATGAAGCTGGTGAATTTACTAGAAGATTTAAAAATAATTATGGTAAGGTAATTAAGGAAGAGGGTATGTATAGCCCTATCGCGCAAAATGAAAGGCATGTTAGGATATTTAGAGGACATGCTTAAAAAGAATGGGCTAATAAAACGTAGGCCAGTTAATTCAGTAGTTGTAGTTGCTAACCCTAAATCCATCATAAATAGAAGTAAAGCACCGGCTTATATAAAAAACGACATAATAAAATATGACCAAATTACAGATTTTTTAGTGAAGATGAATAAAAAAGAAGCCCCAAATGAAAAGATGATTGAAAGCAGAATGATTAATATAGCTAATTTCATCTTACAAAGTAATATTGAAGTAACTTATGATTATTACAAAAAATATGGCTTAACAGATGAGGATTTTTATGATATTGCAAATTGTAAAGATCAATTAAATTCTAAAGAAATCATTGAAGTCGAAGTTGAAACAATAATAAGTGAAAGCAACGATAAACAATGCAAAATTAATGATGATTTATTTGAAAAATTAAAGAAATATAGATATGAAAAAGCACTAACTGAAGGTGTAAAAGCTTATTGCATTTTTACAAATAATACTTTAGAAGAATTAATAAAAAAGCAACCGAAAAATCTAGAGGAGCTTTTGAGGATTCAAGGATTTGGAAAAGTAAAGGTTGAGAAGTATGGAGCGGACATATTAAAAATACTCTCAAGTCACTCTAAATCACATGGTACAGGAAGTTAAACTTAATAAGTGCCTGAATCCAAACATATACCTTGGAATGTGTAAGAAACAATAGATTTTCTACCTGTTATGAAATCAGATATTATGTTGATAAAAATTCAAGATGAAAAAAATGTTATTAGGGTTATGACATTGAACAAAGGATTGTAATTTTCTTAGATATCAGAACAATTGGATACAATAATATCTAAACACTTCAACAATGAGAGTTTAGTGTAATTAAACACAAACACACAAAAGAGGTAACATTATGATAAAAGTAGTAGCAGCAATAATCCATAAAGATAATAAAATTATAATTTCTAAACGCAAAGAGAATAAAAGCATGGGTGGATTTTGGGAGTTCCCCGGTGGAAAAATAGAACAAGGGGAAACTCCAGAAGAAGGCCTTGTTAGAGAATTAAAAGAGGAAATGAATATTTCTATAAAAGTAGAAAAGTATGTTGGGGAGAGTATTTACGATTATGGCAATATAGTTATTTGTCTTCTAGGCTACTTAGCCTCTATAGAAAATGGGCATATAATCTTAAAAGATCATGATGCATATGAATGGGTAACTTTAGAGGAAATAAGCAAATTTAAATTAGCACCAGCAGACATACCGCTTGTCAAAATATTGCAGGAGGGTGACTATGGATTATAAAGATGGGTTATATGAACAAATAATAACTAAAAATTTAAAAGAATACATAGATAGTGTTAAGGAATCAAAGGAAATTGAATGGGATAAAGACATAGAGAGTGAAGAAGCAAATATAATACTTTCAAAGCATGTTAAAGAAATATTAGAAATTGCCCTAAAGCAGATAAATGAAGAAGCTGGAGATGATAAGAAGTTAGGATTAGTAAATCAGGTCAATTTTAGCAATAACATAATCAAAACTATTTGTGAAAACAGAAAACAGAATTTCTTAAAGGATTTAATTTGGGATGAAGGCAAAATGTTATATTCCATTACGCCTAAGAAGAATAGTGTAAAATCAATAAATAGAAAATCAAAGGTTAGTAGGCCTGAAACTCCACTTTCACAAAGCAGCTTATTTACAAATGCTAAAAACGAGCCAAACTTAGCTAATGAACTGAGTCTTGAAATTCTTAGTTCTGATTCAGTTGATATATTAGTTTCTTTTATTAAATGGTCTGGAATTAGATGTTTAAAGGAAGCTTTTGAGGAGTTTACTAAAGAGAGAAAACTAAGAGTTATAACAACCTCATATTTAGGCGCGTCAGATTATAAGGCTATTGAATTTTTATCAAAACTGCCTAATACAGAGGTTAAGATATCCTATGATACTAAAAGGACTAAGCATCACGCTAAAGCTTACATGTTCAGAAGAGAAACCGGATTTTCAACTGCATATATAGGGTCTTCTAATATATCAAAGTCAGCTATAGAAGAAGGCTTAGAGTGGAATATTAAAGTTACGGAAAAGGATTCAAGAGATATTTTAAATAAATTTGGTGCTACCTTTGAATCCTATTGGAATGATGAAGAGTTTGTTTCTTTTGATGAAACTCAAAAGGATGTTCTACTAAAGGCTCTTAACAAAGAAAAGTTTAAATCAGAAGATGAAGCAATTTATGATTTTAATATAACGCCAAACTTTTTTCAAAAGGAGATACTTGAGAAGCTAAAGGTAGAAAGAGAAGTATATAACAAACATAAAAATTTAGTTGTTGCAGCTACAGGTGTTGGCAAAACGGTTATATCAGCCTTTGATTATAAAAGGTTTATTAGAGAGAATAAAGGACAGAAGATAAGGCTATTATATGTTGCACATAAACATGAAATATTAAAACAAAGCTTAGGGACTTTTAGAGTAGTTCTAAAGGAAAGAAATTTCGGAGGACTTTTCTATGGCGGGCAAATACCTGAGTCTTTAGAATATTTATTTGTAACAATTCAAACATTTAATTCTCAAAAACTGTATGAAAAGACTTCTAATGATTATTATGATTTTATTATTGTGGATGAATTCCATCATGCAGCGGCAGATTCTTATCGAAAATTATTAGCTTATTACAAACCTAAAGTTTTATTAGCGTTAACTGCTACCCCGGAAAGAATGGATGGCAAAAATGTATTGGAATATTTTGATGACCGAATAGCAGCTGAATTAAGACTGGGTGAGGCTATAGATAATAAGCTTTTATCACCCTTTCAATATTTTTGTGTAACAGATTCTTTGGATTATTCAAAGGTTAACTGGGTTAAAGGGGGATATGAAAAAGGTCAGTTAGATAAATTGATTTCGGGGAACACTCAAAGGGCAGACTTAGTGATAAAGAGTATGTACGATTATTTAACAGATTTAGATTCAACTATTGGCTTAGGCTTTTGTACATCCATTAATCATGCTAAATTTATGGCAGATTATTTTAATAATAAAAATATACCTTCAGTTTTTTTGTTTGGTGAAAGTAGCGATGCTGAAAGGGAAGATAAGATATCTAACCTGAAAAGTGGTAATATAAAATTTATTTTTACTGTTGATTTGTTTAATGAGGGCATTGATATTCCAGAGGTTAATACATTGTTATTTTTAAGGCCTACAGAAAGCTTGACTGTATTTATACAGCAACTTGGAAGAGGCTTAAGAATAGCTGATGGCAAGGAATGTGTAACTGTATTAGACTATGTAGGACAGGCCAATAAACAGTATAACTATTATGAAAAATTTGCAACTTTAAGCAGAAAAAAAGGTAAAGAGCTAAAGGAAAGTATAGAAGAAAATAACGTTCTTTTACCTAAAGGCTGTTATCTTTATATGGAAAAGGTAGCTAGAGAGTATATCCTTAAGAATATAGGTTGCTATATAAATGATAAGAGAGGCATTCTCAGTAAGATTAAAGAACTAGCTTATGTTAAGGGGAATGAAATTTCATTAAGTGATTTTATTTCAATCTATGATGTGGATCTATTAGAAATATATAAAATAAAGGGCTCACTGAACGGAAAAAGTGTTAACAGAAGTTTTAGAAGACTTTGTGTTGAGGCTGATATAAAGGACGATTTTTACTGCACGGAAGAAGGCCTACTATCTAAGGCATTAGGGAGAATAGCCTTTATAAATTCTATAAAGATGCTTCGCCTTTTAATTGACATCATGGATAATATGGATAGTTACAAGGATTATGCATTTAGTGAACAGGAAGAAACGATATTACTGATGTTTCATTATACACTTTGGGGAAACTCTTTAACGGATATGCAAATGAATACTGTATATGACAGTATGTTAAGGCTTAAAGAAAATAAGGAAATGTTCTACGAGGTTTTTGAAATTATCAAATATAATTACAATAACATTTCTATTGTCTCAAAAGATGATATGTCAATGAAAAATTCTGCTTTAGAAGTACACTGCAGTTACACCACAGATCAAATTTTGGTGGCTTTAGGTAAGCATGAAAAAGAAAAGAAATATAGTTTTCAAGAAGGGGTATTGCAGGTTAAAGAGAAGAATTTAGATGCTTTCTTTATTACCTTAAATAAAGTAGAAAAGCATTATTCACCTTCAACCATGTATAATGATTATGCCATTAACAGTGAACTTTTTCATTGGCAAACTCAAAGTAAAATAGGACCGGATACTCCTACCCTTAATAGATATATAAATCATAAAAAAGATGATCATAAGATAATTTTATTTGTAAGGGAAAATAAAACTTTAAATGGCTTTACAAGCCCTTTTACATATTTAGGGACAGCAGACTATGTAAGGCATTATGGTGCTTATCCAGTAAATATAATATGGAAGCTTCATGAGCCACTACCTCCAACTATGGAAGTTAAGGCGGAAAAGGCGTTCTAGGTGTTAAATTATTAAGAGAAATAATTAGGCGGGTTTATTATGAAAAAGAAAACAATATTAAGGTTATTTGTTTTAGTTGATACAATAATTATGCTGGCTCTATCAAAAGCAGCGGATGCTGAGGAGAAAAAATTGGCCCAGGAAAGAAAGAATGTAATAAAGTAAAGACCGCATGATGATGGAAGTTATAAGTTAATTTCCATCATTATTTTATTTCTCGAAAACTAAGACAGCATATAATTATATAAGTATAGAATTTCCCCATAAATTATGAGACAATAATTTTAGAGTTTTTAGACCAAGCTCAAAAAATCCAATAATATCAATCAGATAAAAGAGAAGTCACTAGAATGAATCACCGAGAGGTTTGAAAATGAAAAAGAAGGAAAATAAAAAAAGCCAAAATAGAATAAACATATTTAATATATTGATAACCTTAATAATTCAGATAAGTACAGCATCTTTAGTAAGCTGTTTGTTAGTATTTTATGGACCCTTTCCAGTAGTAAGGAAGATGGTTGTTGGTACTGCTATGTCAAGCTACAGTCATCAATATATAGCCAAGACCTTTTTAAGCGATGCCAAGATATCTCAAATATTAAAAGGTGATGAAGAAGGTACAAGCACTACAGATGAAGAAATTTCAACAATTAAGATTAGTAATAATGAAGGCAACACCATCGAAAGATATGATATAAACAGTTCTAAATATAAAGGATATATGCTTGTTGTTAAAAATCCTCACAAAGTTAAAGTAGGTTATACAAATAATTTAACCAAGCAAGGGGAAAGAACCAGTGATATTGCAAAAGACCATAGTGCTGTTGCAGCTATAAATGGGGGAGGCTTCATTGATAAGTCCACCAGCGGAAGTCTTTGGGCTGGAACAGGAGCCTATCCTACAGGCTTTGTTTTTTCAAATGGAAAGCTTGCATATCAGGATGTACCTGAAACACAAACTTTGGAGGTTATGGCAATAGATAAAGATGGGAAGTTGCTCATAGGTAGCCATAGCATAAATGATTTAAAAAAGCTTAACGTATCTGAAGCAATTACCTTTGGACCAGCCTTAATAGTAAATGGAAAGCCTGCCTTTGAAGGTAACGGTGCACAAGGTATTACTGCTAGAACTGCTATAGGTCAAAAAGAGGATGGAAGTATACTGCTCCTTGTTATTGACGGCAGAAGGATAAATATGCCGGGAGCAACTTTGCACGATGTACAAAAGATAATGCTGGATTATGGAGCATATAATGCTACAAATTTAGATGGAGGTTCCTCAACAACAATGTATTATAAGGGAAATGTAATTAACAATCCCTGCAATCCCTTAGGAGAGAGAACCGTTGCAACAGCTTTATATGTTGAACCTTAGTTGGGAGAGATTAAATGAAACGTTTTAAGATTTTTATGGTTGGATTTTTAGCTTTCTTAATTGTCCAATTTGGAGTATTAGTATTTTTAGAAACTGAATATTTTACTGATGATGCTGATTATTCTTCAACAAAGGTTGAAAATACCACTACTACAGCACCTCAAAAGCCCAAGCTAGTGTTCGAAGATGGCAGTACTAATGTATCAGCTTCCTTTGATGGCAACTATATTTCATATTTAAAAGATAACAATTTATTAATTTTAAATACTGAGGAAACTTATAAAATTCAGGTATCTCCAGAGACTGGAATGTCTATAACCTACTATAAATGGATATACGACAGAAATAGGTTAATAATTGCTGAAAGACCTGCTGATTATAACAACGGGGCATATTTTAAATTATATTATTATGATGTGGAAAGCAAAAACAAGGTGGAAATATTTAATGAAGTAAATAATAAAAGTATAAGAATACCATTATATAATTCAAATGAAAAAATCAGCACCATTGATATGTCCACCCTTACCAACGTTATATTTGTGAAGCTTGATGGGGCCTATAACACCAGCAGAATTTACAGCATAAACATAATGGCCCAGGAAAAGAACATTAATACGGTAACTCATTATATTGGGAAAATTGTATCTACAAAAAAAGATGATATTTTACTTTATGAGGACTTTATTAATAAAAAGGTATATAGAAATGACAACAACTCTGTTGTGGCTATTGATGGAAAAACAAATTTAAGTTTGGTTGGAATAGATAGTAAGGATAATGTGTATTTAGCATTAACAGAAAATAATAAAACCAAAGTAATATATTACGGAAATATAACAAATGGAACCTGGACCAAAGCAGATTTGAAAAAAGAAGAAATTGCAGCTGATGTTTATGTGAATTTTAAAGGACAGATTTTTATAAAAGACAACGGTAAATCAATAATAAATGAGCTTGGAACAGGTAAAGGCACTTATTGCAATGGGCAGGTTTTAGATTTATATGAAAATGGAGTTATAACTGAAAAAAACGGTGAAATTATAAAAAACAGTTATGAATAAATAAAAGGCAGGTGTAATATGAAAAAAAAGACAATCTTCAAACTCCTGGTATTAGTTGATACAATAATTATGCTGGCACTATCTAAGGCAGCGGATGCTGAGGAGAAAAAACTGGCTCAGGATAGGAAAATTCATTAAAGTGAATAAAATATTGAAATGAGGGAATTTATGAAAAAGTTAATTACCGTCATAATATTATTGCTTACTATATCTTTTGGGGTTGCCTGTACTACAAAGAAAAGCGACACACCGGGTATAAGCTTGAAATTTGATGTAACTAATCTTACCGATGAGGATTTTAGAGCAGTTGGCACAGCAGAAGTTCCAGGAGCTGTAAAAGAGGATTTTAAAAACATTGAATTCAATTTGGAGGTTAAGCATGGGAGTAATATTTCAAACAGAAAGATAATGGTACCTAACTTAAGAAGTGTTGCAAATTCCTCTACATCTACCATAAATAGATATTGGTTTGGTGAGGGTGGTAGTCAAGATAACATGAATGAAAATTTTGCAAAATACACTTACAAGTTTGTGTTTTATTCAAAGGGTATGGATGAACAAGCCATTAAAGACCTTTTTAAAAATCAAGAGGTTAAGGTTTCCTGGACAACTGAAAGTGGAAATCAAGGAAAAGTATTAACCCTGGGAGATGCGATTCAGTTCAAATAACATCCACTATTCAATTGGATGTTATTTTTTCTTTTTCTTTAAAATTACATAAAATGCAACAGCAATTGCTATTGCAGTTCCTACATGAGGTCCAATACCTATCCCTGCCATTTCATCACCTCCACTATATTTGTTTTAAGTATTATTGATTTTTGATTGGAAAATAAAATTCAGGAGTTTCTACTGTTATTGGTTTAAATTCATATCCTTTATCTTTATAGTATTTAATTATTTCAGGCAATGCTTTACATGTGTTTTTATGCATATAATCACAATGTAAAAGTAATATTATTGTTTGTAATTCTTCACTGCCCTTCGGGGCTTCCCTGTATAATTTATTTGGCGAGGCCTTTGGGTTTAAACCATCCACAGTTTCCATATTCCAATCATATATTTTGTAATTATAGCTATGAAGTTTTTCAAGATAGGCTTCGGTTAGATGCTCTCTGCTTCCACCTGGAAATCTAATTATATTTGGGGTAACTCCAACTACTTCATTGATTTTTTCCCTGGATTGTATCATTTCGTTTATAAAGTTATTTTCATTAGAGTATATACGTTTAAATTTATGGGTATATGTGTGTAATCCAATGCTATGACCATCATTATAAATTCTTTTTACCGTATCCTCCAAACCATTAATTTGGTTTCCAATTAGAAAAAAGGTAGCCTTCACTTCGTTTTTTTCTAAGACATCCAAAATTCTATTTGTAACACCATCACTAGGCCCGTCATCAAAGGTTAAATATATTATTTTTTTATCTTGATTTAAATCCTTATTTGTTCTTATAGTCATGCTTTTTACACTGCAGTTAAAAGTTAAAATAGTAAAGAAGATACTTATAAAAGATATAAAAACCTTTAATTTATTTTTCAATTATCGTCCCTCCTTTACAATTGTAAGTCATTTTTTAAGTCAAATACAAGGTTTAGTATCTGTATTTTCTTCCATAAAATAAGTAGTAAATTTTACAATTGTAAAAAGTTAAGTTTTTTAAAAAGTAGAGCTGATAGGACTGGTCTACGGTGTATTCTCCTTGGAAAATAAGCATGTTAACTTTGAGTTCCCTGTGGTTTTATTAGTAGTAGAGAACAATTGTACACCCCAAACAACAATAAGGTACATTTAAGATGAATAACCATAAATTATTCTAATTGTAAAATAATACAAATCATGGTATTATTATGTTTAAATATAAAGTTTAGGGGACTGATAGATGAAAGATTATATACTAGATTCTGAGTTACTATCTGAAAAAACCAAAACGGCCTATACCATACTAAGTGATATGCTCCCAATATTAAACGATATTGAAGAGACAAGCAGGGAGGCCTTTGATGAGATAAATTCCCATGATGAATTAGGATATGTAGACTATACATCAATAAAAAGCAACATGGACTACATTGAGGAATATCGGGATAAATACAAGGAGTTTGGGGCAATAGGCGATAGTGGAAGCATTTATAATTATAAGTGTAAAGATATGACTGGGGTATGCTATAATGGATTTATAGGTGAATATCAAAGCGAAGTTGATGATAAATTCTACTATGCGCAAGAAAATACACTAAAGAAATTGAGAGATTCAAAGCTTCAGGACATATACGTAGAAAACAATATAGGAATAATATCACCTGCAATGGCCATGGGCTCCAAGACCGCAACCAGTATTTATAAAGACAAACTCAACATATTTGATTTGCTAGGCTATGGAAGAGTATCAATAGCTATGCAAAAAGAGTACGAAGGAATGAAGGCAAAAATTGATGAGTATAATGCAAGTCTGCCAAAGTATAGTTTGGAACATACTTCAAAACACTTGTCAGATTATATTATAGAAGCTCTATATGGGCCTGTGGCAGCTGAGACAATGGATAAACTTATATTTGATGCTGAGATAGATAAACAAAAAATACATAATGTTGATGATTATATAAATAAAATGGTAACATCAGCCGATTTTGATTTTGAAACCAATGATGAAAAAATATTGACAACTGCAGGATATTTTGTACCAGTTTATGGCGAATATCAAATATTAAATGAAATTATTGCAGGAAAAAATCCAATCTCAGGAGTACACTATAGTATAAAAGACAGACTAGATATGGTAGCAGCTTTAGGTGTAGGATGTGCTATAGGGAAGGCCTGCAAAGGAATAATTACTGAAATAGTTAGTAATAAAGCAGTGATAGCTGAGTTTACCGGCGAAGCTGTTGCCAAGTTACGTATAGCAATTAAAGATTCAACGGAAGCCATACAGAACGTTATAACAAAGGTATATTCCAGAAATAATGGAATAGTTGAGGCTGAGTTTGCTGGAGTTGGAAAGGGTATTTATATAGAGTCACAAGTCCTTAAGGATGCAGACCAGATTTGTAAAGAAAGATACGCAAAATGGATTGAAGGCAAGTTGGCTGAGGGGGCGGCTGAAGCTGAACGTGTGGTAAATGGAAAAGGCAATCCATATCCTAAGGTAGAAGTTGAGGGACACGGAGAAGTTCCATTTCCAGATGGGCCTTTTGAACCTAATAATAGTACTACCTTAAGACCACAATTTACCGATTCTTACAAAAAGCAATTTAAAGAATGGTGGACTGGACAAGGTAAGCCATGGCCAGAAGGAGAGGTTAACATACATCACATTAAACCACTATCTAAGGGTGGAGATAACAGCTTTGAAAATTTGGTTCCACTTGTACAACCAGAAGAACATCAACCATTTACAAATTGGTGGCGTAGTTATCCACCAAATAAATAATGAGTGAGTTTATTGAGGAAAATTAAAGCTTATAAAAGGAGGTGAATTAGCACATGAACGGATTAATAAAATTTAAGGCTCTAATTAACACATTAAATGAACTAAAATTACAAAAATTAGATAGTGAAGGGAAAAAAATTGAAGTAAGATTTGAGTTGAATGAAGCAGCAAGTTTAGAGGATATAAAGAATGTTGAAAAAGAATTAGGAGTAAGATTACCTGATTCATATAAAGAGTTCTTAATGAGCTATAATGGTGCACGAATATTTGACTATGATGGCTTAGATGGGTTCATAGTATTAGGAACAAAAGATATTTCTAAGGCAAATAAATTTGCTCAAGCTACATTTGAAGAGGATTGGATAGAAAGTATACTAATATTTGCAAAATATATTGGTGAAAGCAATTATTTGGGGTTTGATGTTTCAGAGGATGATAACGAGTACAAGGTTATCGATTGCTATTTTGA
>JBLNDT010000063.1:0-3951 GCA_050261915.1 Solirubrobacterales bacterium | reverse complement strand
ATTTAGATATTTTAACTACTTTTAAATGTAATATCTTATTATATCTTCATTTTCCTGTATTATTGACAATTAATTTAGTTTGGATGATAATTAACCTATTATCATAATAACCTTTGAATGGAGGATTTATATGTTTTTAAATAAAGAAAGCCAATTTATTAGAGTTGCAGCTGCATCCCCTGTTACAAATATATCCGATGTTGATTTTAATGTTAAAAATATAAATTATTGCATTGACAGCGCTTTAAAGGAAGGTTCAAAACTTATTGTGTTCCCGGAACTCTGTGTAACATCATATACATGTGGAGACCTTTTTTTTCAGCAGCTTGTTATAACATCGGCAATAAAAGGAGTTAAATCCATTTGTGAGCACAGTGTGGATAAGGACCTCCTCATTGCTGTAGGTGCTCCTCTTCTTTGGAATAACGCTTTGTATAACTGTGCTTTTATTATTTTTAAGGGAACTGTGCTTGGTATTGTACCAAAAAGCTATATTCCAAATTATACAGAGTTTTACGAAAAAAGGTGGTTTACAGAGGGTCTTGGATTAATAAATGAAAGTGTATCCCTTGAATTCCAGGCTGATATACCTTTTGGAACAAATCTAATTTTTACAGCTGGAAATATTAAGTTTGGTTTTGAAGTATGCGAAGATATATGGGTCACTATACCACCAAGCAGTTATTTAAGCCTTCTTGGTGCAAATATTATTGGAAATCTTTCTGCATCAAATGAAGTTGTAAGTAAAGCAGATTATAGAAGAGCACTTATTGCAAACCAAAGTGCAAGGTGCATGTCATCATACATATATACTTCCTGCGGTGTATATGAATCAAGTACAGATTTAGTATTCAGTGGACATATGCTTATTGGTGAAAATGGATCTATACTAAATGAAAACAAAAGATTTTCAAGAGAAAATGAAATAATAACATCCATAATTGACGTTGATAAGCTTATAAGTGAAAGATTTAAGAATATAAGCTTTAGAGACAGTCTAAAACTCTCCCCTTTCGAAGCAAAGGAAATAAATTTTAAATTCGAAGATCTTAATTATAATGAATTTAACAGATTTATTGATAAGCATCCTTTTGTTCCTTCAAATGAGATAGAAAGAGAAATCCGATGCAAAGAAATTTTTAACATACAAACTTCTGGCTTTGCAAAAAGAATTACCCATACAAACGTTAAAAAAGCAGTAGTAGGAATTTCCGGAGGTCTGGATTCCACACTCGCCCTGCTGGTTATTGTTAAAACCTTTGACCTGCTAAAAATTCCAAGGGGAAATATAATAACCGTTACCATGCCTGGTTTTGGTACCACAGACAGAACATACAGTAATGCTGTTAACTTATGTAAAAACCTAGGTACTGAATTGAGAGAAATAAATATTAAAGAGGCATGTTTGCTTCATTTCCGTGATATAAATCATGATGCTGATGTACATGATGTAACCTATGAGAATGTTCAAGCCAGAGAAAGAACACAGATTTTAATGGATATTGCAAATAAAGAAGGAGGTCTTTTGGTTGGTACCGGGGATCTTTCCGAAATTGCCTTAGGCTGGTCAACATATAATGGAGATCACATGTCCATGTACTCTGTTAACTGCTCTATTCCAAAGACCTTGGTAAGATATTTGGTAAAATATGCAGCTCAAAAGGAAGTTGAGGAGATCGTTTCCCATATACTTCTGGATATACTGGACACTCCTGTTAGTCCTGAACTTCTTCCAACAGATGAGAATGGTAAAATAGCTCAAAAAACAGAAGATATAGTAGGCCCCTATGAACTACATGACTTCTTCCTATATCACTTTATTAAACAAGGAGCTACTAAGGAAAAGATACTTTTTCTTGCCTGTGAAGCCTTCAAGGATGATTACAGCCATGAAACCATAGAAAAGTGGCTTGATAAATTTTTAAGAAGATTTTTCACACAGCAGTTCAAACGCTCAGCTATTCCAGACGGACCAAAGGTTGGAACAATTAGTCTATCCCCAAGAGGTGACTGGAGAATGCCAAGCGATGCAAGCTTTAACATGTTTATAAAATAGCAATACCGGCAGAATTTTCTGCCGGTATTTTATGTAACAAATAAAATATACAAGAATAAGCTAAATATGTAATGCAATATATTTGGAGGAATAAATGGATAAAAATATGCAGCAGCAAAGTATGCCCTGCCCTTACATGAACTCATGTCCGTATGCTAATCCATGTCCATATATGCAGCAAAACATGCAGCAATCTATGGGTCAAAACACCATGCAGCCAATGCAGGAAGGAAATGAGTATCAAGGTGAAAGCGAAATGCGAAGTCAATATTATAGAAGCTATTACCCATATCCACCTTATTAATGCAAAATGCCGCATTGACCTGCGGCATTTTATTCTAAAAGCTCTTTCTTCAAATATTGCAAATCATTTTCTTCAGAAAATTTAAATGAAACTACTTTACTGTATTCTATTTGTAATCCACTTCCCACCATTTTTTCCTTAATATTATTTATAAAAATTAAACGACTTTTTTCTGATTCAAAAGGCAATGCTATTATTATTCTATCTTTCCATTTTAATACACTGTATATTTCCTGATTACTATTCTCGATTAGGTTTTTTATTTGTTCTATATCATCATTTTCTGAAATAAAGATTAAAAAATCCAAGTCTATACACTCGCAAGTTGCTCGTTCAAATTCACTTACTATTGAGTTCATGATTTTTTTATAATCACTTTCACTATTTGTCTTATGAACTCCATTAAAATGATTTATTGCATTTTTAACACGTTCTACAAGGAATTCCGGATTAAAAGGCTTTACGATATAGTCGGCTCCACCAGCATTAATAGCTTCACTAACAGCTTTATAGTGATTATTTCCAGAAACAAATATTATTGGTATAACAGAATATTTGGGATGTGCCTTTAATGTATGGGCTAGATCAATACCTCTTATCCCAGGTAAATCTACATCTAAAATTATAAGGATA
Source organism: Solirubrobacterales bacterium (assembly GCA_050261915.1). Classification (GTDB taxonomy): domain Bacteria; phylum Bacillota; class Clostridia; order Clostridiales; family Clostridiaceae; genus UBA699. The sequence goes on along the minus strand of JBLNDT010000063.1, from coordinate 958 downwards.
GCATCGTTTAAATATAGTTCTGGTAATTTGCTCACAGAATCAGCTGAATTCAATTCAGTTATTTCCAAATATCCACCACTTTCCAATGCTTTTCTGATTTCGTGCCGAACAAGAATGCTTTCCTCAATAATTAATATTTTCCCCATAGTTTCACCTTCTTATCTAGTTGTATTAGAAATTTCATTATTTTTTATATTTCATTAATATTATATGATATTTTCGACAAAAATACCATAATTTTAACATATTAATGAAATAAAAATTTAAATTTCACAAATATGTTAAAAATATAGCGAATTTTGGCGAATTATAATGTACTCTTGTTCTTAAGCAACTCCTTTAACTTACTTAATGCAGTTTTTCTAATTTCAATTGCAGTCCTGTATTTAACCTGGGATAATGCAGCTGCTTCTTTCAATTTTAAGCCTTTGACATAAACTAAATTAAGTATGTTTTGTTCCTGTAAGTTTAGTTTCTCCATTGCTTTCTTTAAATTTAATGTCTCCTCATAAGCTATAATTTCATCTTCTAACGTAAAATCACAAATTTTAGAGTTTAATATTCCTTCATCCTGCACCTCACGAAAGTGCTTTATTTGACCTTTTAAGAGTGCCTTGAAATTATTAACAATTCCATTAGTGCAATATGTAGTAAACGAATTTTTAACTGGGTTATAGAGCTTTACCGCATTTATTACAGAGAGGTATACATCATGCATTTGTGACAATTTATCACTTTTATTAAAACTGAGTGTTATCAGTGCCTTAACGTACATTTGTAAATTTATGAAGTATAAAAAATAGTAGTTTTTAATAATTTATTTTTGACGAATTTTTGCCGTTACGAAAAAAGAAAGACTATCTCATTTTTATTTGAGATAGTCTTAAAATTTTTCTTACATTAACATATATGTTTTTTCATGCAATTAATTTATCGAGTTGATTATATAATCCATAAG
>JBLNDT010000062.1:0-56331 GCA_050261915.1 Solirubrobacterales bacterium | reverse complement strand
ATCAACAACCTTAACACTGCAAGTGAAAACTTACAGGCATCAGAATCAAGAATAAGAGACGTTGATATGGCAAAAGAAATGATGGCGTTCTCAAAGAACAACATCCTTCAGCAGGCTGCACAGGCTATGCTTGCACAGGCTAACCAGGCTCCATCAGGAGTACTTCAGTTACTAAGATAGTAAAAAATTAAAATTATAGGACATGGATGTCCATTAAAATTCAAGGAGGAATAAATTATGATAATTAACCACAATCTTAACGCAATGAATGCTCACAGAAACATGACTACAAACATAGGTGCATCTGCAAAATCCATGGAAAAATTAAGCTCAGGTTTAAGAATAAACAGAGCAGGAGATGACGCTGCAGGACTAGCAATATCAGAAAAAATGAGAGGTCAGATCAGAGGTCTTGATCAGGCAGCTAGAAACTCCCAAGACGGTATATCATTAATACAGACTGCAGAAGGTGCTTTAAATGAAACTCACTCAATATTACAGAGAATGAGAGAGCTTTCAGTACAATCAGCAACAGCAACTAACACAAGTGCAGACAGATCTTCCCTTCAAAAGGAATTTACTCAGTTACAGAGTGAAATTACAAGAATTGCAACACAGACAAACTTCAACACAAAAACATTAATGACAGGAAAGTTTAGTGCTGCTGCAAGTGCAATGGCATTCCAAGTAGGTGCAAATGCTGGTGAAACAATAGGATTAAATATTAAGGATATGAGGGCAAATGCTTTGGCTCTCAGTAATACAGTTACAATAAGTACAGTAGCAAAAGCTACTGCAGCAATAACAGCTGTAAATAATGCAATAGCTACAGTATCTAATGAAAGAGCAAACCTAGGATCAGTTCAAAATAGACTTGAGCACACTATCAACAACCTTAACACTGCAAGTGAAAATTTACAGGCATCAGAATCAAGAATAAGAGACGTTGATATGGCAAAAGAAATGATGGCGTTCTCAAAGAACAACATCCTTCAGCAGGCTGCACAGGCTATGCTTGCTCAAGCTAACCAGGCTCCATCAGGAGTACTTCAGTTACTAAGATAGTATAATTTTAAAACCTCTGAATTTAATTCAGAGGTTTTTTTACTAAAGAATATTAGCCTATTATACGATAATTAAATTGAGACTTAAGGAAGAATGGGTGGTAATATGGAAATAAGTGACGAATTTGTGAATAATAAATATTTTTTAGAAAAAAGCAAAGATGATAAATATATAATAAAGATGGTTAATGGTGAAAAAAATTTTTATATTGGAAGTAAATATTCTGTCCAAAGGGATATTGATCAATTTATAAAGCAGGTACAAGATTTTAATGTAAGTACTATTTTTGTAATTTTTGGCTTAGGCGCTGGAGAGCATATTGTAGAATTGTTAAAGAAAATAAGTCCAACAAATAAAGTGTTAGTCATTGAACCATGTAAAAAGGTTATTGAAATTTTGATAAATGATAAAATTAATGCGGAACTGTTCAATAATAATATGATTTACATAACAGACAGCAGTGTTAAAATTGTAGATTTATTAGGGGGCTTTATTGATGAAGTAAATGTAAATAATATACAAATGCTTGTTTATGCGAATTATGATAAAATATATAATAATCAATTTAAAGCATTAGCTGCTGACCTTCATCATTATGTAGAAATATCTATGATAAATATGAACACAAATATTGGATACTCTAAAGACTTTTTTAAATGTTATATGAAAAACCTTAAACAAATTTTAGATAGTTCTATAGTTAATGAATTTAAAGGTAAGCTTAATGGTGTTCCTGCAATTATAGTTTCTGCTGGTCCATCATTAGAAAAAAATATTGAACTTTTAAAGGAAGTTAAGGGCAAGTTTATAATTATAACAGGAATACGTACAGTTATGAGCTTAACTAAACACCACATAAAGCCTGATATTGTATGTGCTATAGATGCTACAGAGGCAATGTATGAGGTGGCAAAGCCTTCACTTGACTGTGAAGCCCCCCTAGTTTTTTGTGAAAATACAAATTATAAGATTTTAGAAGAATATAAAGGCAAAAGAATATTTTTTAAGGAAGGTATGAATTTGTTAAACTTAACTAATGAACTTACTGGGTTGAAAATAGATACCTTATGGTCTGGTGGATCTGTAGCCCATAACTGCACTGCTTTTGCAAGGTATGCCGGCTGTAACCCAATTATTTTTATTGGGCAAGACTTTGCATATACAAATGAAAAATACCATGCTGATAGTGCAAGCATCGCTAAAAATAATAAAGTAGAAGATAGTGATATAATATATTGTAAAGACATAAATGGAGAAGATATAAAGACCAGTTTAATTTTAGATGTTTACAGAAAAAACATGGAACAGTTTATCAGAAGTGCCAAGGATACTTTGTTTATTAACAGTACTGAGGGTGGTGCGCTTATGGATGGGGCTAAGACCCAGCCGTTAAGAAATACAATAGACGAGTATATCCTTGAAGTAGAAGAATTTAACCAAAGGCTTGAAAGTATTATGGCTAAACAAAATGAAATAAGCTCAACAGATGTACTAGCTAAGGTTAAGGAAATAAAGATTGAAATAGAAACATTAAGGAACCAATGTAAATCTTCCATAAGCTCTTTAAATAACTTCATTAAATTATCAACTATCAACAAAGATAAAGACATTTCACCCTTATTAAAAAAGATTAATGATATAAATAAAAAAATCACAAGAATTGAACTTATAGAAAATTTATTAAAACCAACAATTTATAAGGTTATGATGAACCATGAATTTTTAGAGAAAGTTGATGACACCCAAAAGGTAAGGGAATTAAAACTTGCAAAGCAGGTAAAGAGCCTTTATGAAGGAATTATTAAGTCAATAGATGAATCAATGCCATCAGTGGAAGAGTGTATTACAGAATTAAACAATTTGGAGGATAAAAATGAATAATAATTTAGAAGCGATAAAAGATGCTCATGATTATGGTGAAAAATTAATTAAGGGAGTAATTAAAACTTCGGAATGTTTTCAGAGCTATGATGAATCTGCTGGAGCTGATCTTATGATAAACATTATTGATGGACTCCAGTGGTATATGGCTGCCGCAGCAAAGTATTCAGTTTTAAATAACACAGATGAAATAAACAATGTAAATGATAAGCTCAAGGAGCTAGTTGAAGCCTTTGAAAATCAAGACTATGTTTTAATAGGAGATTTACTTCAATATGAGCTATTACCGATTATTGAATATATAAATAATAAATTAGGTGAAATGATTAAAAATTAATTGCATTTGGAAGTGATATAAATGACAGTAAACAGTAGAAAGATTGAATTTGTAGATACAACAGAAGGAAATAAGACCATTAAGTCAGATAATATGTTTATTCATAGTAAATACTCACCAACAAAAGAAGCAGTTACATTTTTAGATAATAATAAAATTGTATATAATAACAAAAGCGTGGTAGTTGTTTACGGGATGGGTCTTGGATATCATATAATTGAGTTATTAAAAAGGATAAAAGCAGATTCAAAAGTTTATGTCTTTGACATGGATGATGAACTATTTAATATAGCAAAATCCTATGAAGTTGTTAAGGAAGTTCTTAATGACATAAGAATTAAGTTTTATTGTGGATATACTAAAGAAAATTTAAAAGAGTTTTCCATGAAGTTACAACTGGTTGATGATATTTTATTATTTAAGCCTGCATTTAATTGTATAGCAAATAAATATTCTGAATTCAAAAATATTATTGAAGGTTATGAATTGGGAAAAAATGGAATAAAAAAATATGAAAATATAATGAAAGATAATGAAATGCTAAATGAGAACTTAAATTGTGAAAGCATGGAAGCATTTTTTAATAAACACAATTTTTCGAATGAAACTGTGATTATAGTATCAGCAGGACCATCCTTGGATTCCAATATTGAAAAATTAAAATTTGCCTGTAAGAAAGCTAAAATATTTGTTGTGGGCAGTGCATTAAAGGCTCTATTAGCAAATGGAGTAAATCCAGATATGATATGTATTATTGACAGTGCTCCAATTATACAAAATCAGATAAAGGGATGTGGAAACCTAAGTATACCATTATGCTTTCTAAGCAGTGCTTCAAATCTTGCTATTTCAAGCTATAATGGTCCAAAGTTTATATTTTATAATGAAAAAAAGGAAAATAATATAATTATTGATACTGGAAAATCTGTAGCTACAGCTATTTTAAGTATAGCAATTAAAGGACAAGCTAAAAAAATAATTTTTGTAGGACAGGATTTGGCTTATCTTAATAATAAAAGTCATTGCGACCAATATGCTCATGATAATAGTATACCTGGTAATGGTGCTTTTAAGTATGTTAAAGGTGTGAATGGAACATTACTTGAGACCACTGATGTGCTGTTGTACTTTAAACATTGGATAGAAAAAACAATTGAACAAAATGGTGGTATTGAGTATATAAATTGCAGCGATGGAGCTATTATTGAAGGAACAAAAAAAATGGACCTTTTAGATGCCTTGGCAGTTATTTGATAATTATTAATAAGGTGGGGGTGCTAATATGGAGAAAAATTTAAAAAATCTTTTATTAAAAAATGATAGCACTATTCTTAGTGCAATGAAGGCAATAAATGAAAATGCTAAAGGTATTCTATTTATAGTTGATAAGGATAATAAACTAATGGGTACCATAACCGATGGCGATATTAGAAGGGCAATACTTGCTGGTCATCAATTGAACGACAGAATTACAAATATATACAATGAACATTGTATTTACAGCTATGAGAATTTTGACATAAATGAAATTAAAGATAGCTTCATAAAAAATAAAATTAAGCTGCTCCCTATTGTAGATAACAATAAAATTGTAAAAGATTATTATGAAATTGATGATTTAATTGACTACAATAAACTTGAAAAGGAAAATCCTATTCTTATTATGGCAGGAGGTTTAGGAACAAGGCTAAGACCTCTAACTGACAGTATGCCTAAACCAATGCTTAAGGTAGGGGATAAACCTATTCTTCAGATTATTATAGAACAATTTCGAAGCTATGGATTTAGAAATATCCTTATTTCAGTAAATTATAAGGCGGATCTTATAGAAAACTATTTTAGAGACGGAAGGGATTTTGATGTATCAATTAAATACATAAAAGAAACAAAGCGTCTTGGAACTGCAGGTGCTATAAAATTAGCTCAGAAATATTTGGACAAGCCATTTTTCGTAATAAATGGAGATATCTTAGCTAATTTAAATTTATACAATTTACTGCAGTATCATACTGATAGTAATTTCAAAATGACTATAGGTTCAAGGATACATGAAATCCAAATACCTTATGGAGTATTAAAGGTAGATGAATCCTGTGTAGTTTCACTGGAAGAGAAGCCAATAGAAAAGTTCCTTGTCAGTGGAGGAATTTATGTATTAAATCCTGAAATAATTGATAATATTCCTGAAAATGAATACTATGACATAACTCAGTTAATAGATAAACTTATATGTAATAAAGAAAAAGTTGGAAGTTTTCCTCTCACTGATTATTGGATGGATATTGGACAAATAGGGGATTATTATAAAGCAAATGAAGACATAGAAAAGTATTTTTAGGTGAATAGTATGGATATAAAAGTATTAGCATTAATACCTGCCAGGGGAGGATCAAAGGGAATCCCAAGAAAAAACATAAAGGAAATTAATGGGGAACCATTAATTTCTTACTCCATAAGCGAAGCTAAAAAAAGCAAATATCTCCAAAGGATTCTTGTTTCTACAGAGGATAAGGAAATTGCTTATATTAGTAGTAAATATGGAGCTGAGGTACCTTTTTTAAGGCCAAAGGAATTAGCAATGGACCAAACCCCAGGTATGGACCCAGTTGTTCATTGTATTAATTGGCTAAAAGAAAATGAGGGGTATGTTCCGGATTACGTTTGCTTATTACAATGCACTTCTCCTTTTAGAACAGTAGACCATATTGATGAAGCTATTAAGCTTCTTATGGATAAAAAGGGTGATTCCATTGTAAGTGTGTGTGAAAGTGAAATAAGTCCCTATTGGATGAAAAAGGTTGAAAACGGAATATTAAAAGATTTCATAACAGAGGGACCTTTTTATGCAAGAAGGCAGGATGCTCCTGATATTTACAGGCTTAATGGAGCTATTTACATAACAAGAACGGATTTATTATTAAAAAATAAAAGCTGGTATACTGAAAATACTCTTGCCTATATTATGGACGAGCGTTCATCCATTGATATTGATAATATGATAGATTTTAAGTTTGCTGAATTTCTTATGAAGGAGAAAGACCATGTCAAATAGTAAACATGTTTTTATTATTGCGGAAGCTGGTGTCAACCATAATGGAGATGTAAATATTGCAAAGGAACTGGTGGAAGCAGCTGCAAAGGCTGGAGCTGATGCAGTAAAGTTCCAGACCTTTAAGGCTGAGAACCTAGTTACAAAAAATGCTCCAAAGGCTAATTACCAAGAAAAAACTACTGGAAAAGGCAGTCAGTTTGAAATGCTCAAAAATCTTGAATTATCATATCAGGATCATCTATTACTAAAAAAATACTGTGAAGAAAAAGGAATTTTGTTTATATCTACTCCCTTTGACTTTGAAAGTGTTGATATTCTTGAAGAGCTTAATATTCCTATATATAAAATTGGCTCTGGTGATTTAACTAACATTCCACTTTTAAGATACATTGCAAAGCTGAGAAAGCCAATGATTATTTCTACAGGAATGGCTAATTTGGGTGAAATAGAAACTGCAATAGAAGCAGTAAATAATGTTGGTAATTCACAAATCAGTCTTCTTCATTGCACATCTAATTATCCTGCCAGTTATGAATCGGTAAATCTAAAAGCAATGATAACCTTAAAAAATGCTTTTAATCTTCCTATAGGTTATTCAGATCATACTGAAGGAATAGAGATTCCTCTTGCAGCAGTGGCTATGGGTGCAGAAATAATCGAAAAACATTTTACCTTGGATAAGAATATGGAAGGACCAGATCATAAGGCTTCTCTAAATCCGGTGGAGCTCAAACAAATGGTGCAAAGCATTAGGAATATAGAACGAGCTATTGGTAATGGGATTAAAAAGCCTTATAATAGTGAGGAAAATACTAAAATTGCAGCAAGAAAGAGCATTGTTGCAAAAGTAAATATAAAAAAGGGTGAAGTTATATCATATAAAAATGTTGATTTTAAGCGACCTGGAACTGGTATAAGTCCAGAATATATAGATTTCATTATAGGTAAAAAGGCGTTATGTGATATAGACCAAGATGGTTTTATTTCATTTAGCAATATTAAGTAGGTGAAATTATGAAAAAGATTATGGTTGTTACAGGTACTAGGGCTGAATATGGATTACTTTACTGGACAATGAAAGAAATTGAACAGGACGATGATTTAAAGCTTCAGCTTACCGTTACAGGAAACCATTTAGTTAAGGATTATGGATATACTGTAGAACAAATAAATAAAGATGGCTTTAATATAGACGAAGAAATAGATATGATCATTAATTCTGATAAAAAGAGTTCAATTGTTAAATCTATGGGATTGGAAATCATTCAGATGGCTCAGTGCTTTGACAGATTGAAACCAGATCTTTTGCTTATCCTAGGAGACAGATACGAGACTTTTACAGCTGCAACCTGTGCAATGATGATGAATATACCAATTGCTCATATGAATGGAGGCGAGTCAACTGAAGGTGCAGTTGATGAGCAGATACGTCATGCAATTACTAAGATGGCGCACATACATTTTGCTGGAGCAGAATATTACAGGGAAAGAATAGTAAAAATGGGAGAGGAATCTTGGAGGGTATTTAATGTAGGTCAAGCTGGAATTGAAAACATAATGAGGCTGAATCTTATGGATAAAAGTCAATTGGAAAGAGAATTAAATATATCTTTTAATAAACCTGTTTTTCTAATAACGTATCATCCTGAAACAATTGGATCTTTAAGTGTTTTACAGCAAATAAATAATTTATTGGATGCATTAATAGATTACGATGCAATTTTAATTTTCACATACCCTAATGCGGATTTTGGAAGTAAAGTTATTATAGAGAAAATTAATCAGTTTGTTAAAAGTAATAATAATGCTTACGTTTATCAAAGTCTTGGTTCAAAGAAGTATTTAAGCTTATTAAAATATGCTGATATTATGATAGGAAATTCTTCTAGTGGAATAATTGAGTCTCCAGCCTTTAAAATACCAGTTGTAAATATAGGAGACAGGCAAAAGGGAAGGTTAAGAAATAGTAATATTGTTGATTCAGGATGCAAAAAAGAAGAAATAAAAGAAGCTATAGATAAAGTTCTATATTCTAAAGAATTTAAAGAAGGCTTGGAGCATATTAAAAATCTTTATGGTGATGGCAATGTTAGCAAAAAGATAGTGTCAATATTAAAGTCTGTTGCTATTGATGAAAAGTTATTGAGTAAAAAACTTACATATTGAAGAAGGTATAGATATGAAAAAGATAGTTCTAATAGGTGCTGGGGGCCATTGCAAGGTGATAATTGATATTATCCAAAGTACAAAAGAATACGAAATAGTTGGAATTACAGATACAAAAGAAACAGGAATCATATTTGATATTCCTGTGATAGGTAATGATGACATCTTACAAGAACTTTATAAAACAGGAGTTGAATATGCTTTTATTTCTATAGGTTCTATTAATGATTTTGAAAAACGAAATAAAATTTTTAAAATGATTAAAAGTATAGGTTTTAAAATTCCTGTATTGATACATAAATCTGCAATAGTCTCCCAATTTTCAAGTATAGAAGAAGGCACTTGCATTATGGCTGGCGCAGTTATAAATCCAGGAACAATAATTGGAGAAAATTGCATTATCAATACTGGGTCTGTTGTAGAACACGATTGTATGGTAGGGAATAATACCCATATTTCTCCCAATGCATCAATTGCTGGTAATGTGGCAATAGGGTGTAATACTCATATAGGCATAGGCAGCACTGTTATTCAAGGGAAAACTTTAGGTGAAAATGTAACTATTGGAGCAGGAGCAGTAGTAATAGATGATATCATTGATAATTCACTGGCAGTTGGAGTGCCTGCTAAAGTTATAAAAATAAAGTAGTAATGCTAGAAAGTAGGGTTAAGAATGGATTTAAGAAGCAAAAAGGTTTTAGTTACCGGCGCGGAAGGGTTTATTGGCAGTCATCTAACTGAACAACTTGTAGAGCTTGGGGCTGATGTAACGGCCTTGGTTCAATACAATTCATTTAACAATTGGGGATGGATAGATACATTTTGTAGTGATGTTAAAAATAACATTAATGTGGTTACAGGAGATATAAGAGAATATGACGGAATGAAAAGTATAATAAAAGGACAGGATGTAGTATTTCATTTGGCAGCACTTATTGCTATTCCATACTCATATCAATCACCTATGGCTTATGTTAGAACTAATATTGAAGGAACAACCAATGTTCTTGAAGCTTGCAAGGAATATGATGTGGAAAAAGTAGTACATACCTCCACCTCAGAAACTTATGGGACAGCCCTTTATGTTCCTATTGATGAAAACCATCCTATGCAAGGTCAGTCTCCATATTCAGCCTCTAAAATTGGTGCTGATAAAATAGCTGAAAGCTATTTTAAAAGTTTTAACACACCAGTTGCCACAATAAGGCCTTTTAATACTTATGGGCCAAGACAATCAGCAAGAGCCGTTATTCCTACAATTATTTCACAGATTTTAGCTGGAAATTCAGAAATAAAACTTGGAAGCCTTACTCCAACAAGAGATTTCAACTATGTTAAGGATACAGTATCTGCGTTTATAAAGATAGCTGAAAGTAATAGAACTGTGGGCCAAGTTATAAATGCAGGATCTAATTATGAAATATCTATAGGAGATACCATTAAAAAGATTATTAGTATAATTGGTAAAGATGTAATAATAGTGAGTGATGATGGAAGAATACGACCTGAAAACAGCGAAGTGAACAGGTTATGGGCAGATAATCGTAAAATTAAAGAATTGACTGGTTGGACACCGAGGTATAGTATAGATGAAGGATTGGCAGAAACTATAAATTGGATAATGAACAATATGCAGTATTTTAAAACTGATATATATAATGTATAAAGCACATGTAATGATTAGTGAATGGGGAGGTGTTTTATGGCAAAAGATTATGAAATCTTAGAGTATATGCATAATAGCATATACAAAACAAATTTAACGGATAAACCATATAGTGAAAGGAAAGCAAAGATATATTTTTCACAACCAGATGCAGGTATAAACAAAGAAACGGGCATTATTCTATTTATTGCAGGATATGGAGGAAACGCAAACTCAAATATTTATAAAAAAATGCGTGAACAATTTGCAGATAAGTATAATGTTGTAACAATACAGTGTGATTATTTTGGTTATGAATTTATGCAAAAGACTGAAAGCATTGAAGCATCAACATTTGATTTCGAATCTATAAACAAAATTTTCACTAGTGAAGAACTGAAGGAGATTTATCCACAAAATCGATTTGATTTTAATAAGTTTTTGTTGATTGGAAGCAAATATAATATTAGATTAAATGTTAGAGAAGATTTGTCAGGTGAAACACTAGAAAATTTTAACGATATGGGTGTAATTCAGGCTTTAGACAATATTTCATCTGTTTTAAGAGTAATGTCAATAATATATGATAATGGGTTTGAATTCAATACAAAAAAAGTGATTATATATGGACAATCACATGGCGCATATTTAAGTTACCTGTGTAATAGATTTTGTCCTGGTCTATTTACAAATATTATCGATAATTCATCATGGCTGTTTCCCCAATATTTATTGTGCACCAGATGTCAACCTTACAAGAAAGAAAATTTTGAACTAAATATTCAATTTGATTATTTAGCAAGAAGATTAGATATCGACGATAAGATTCTTGATTTAGACTATCTTTATAGTAATTTCAGAAATAATTGCAATATTATATCATATCATGGAGTAACGGATAACCTAATAAATCATAAACAAAAGAAAGAATTCTGTGAAATGATTGATAATTGTATATATAATGAAATAACAGATGAATTAGTTGATGGTAAAGTTTTTAAATCTACAGAACATGGTTTAGACTCGGATTTTATATATTTATTTGACTACGCCTATAATAAAGTTATTTATGAAAAAGATACAATTTTAAACTTCCCAGAACAAGTCATTATTGACACTGAAAGAAACAAATACGTTATAAGTTATAAAGATATTTTACCAATTTTTACAGTGATTTAGAGTTTTTCAATAGGAGATGATATTATGATTCCTTTATGTGTGCCGGAAATAAAAGGGAATGAGTGGAAGTATATTAAAGAATGTTTAGATACTAACTGGGTATCTTCTGCAGGTTCATATGTAGACAAATTTGAAAATGATTTTGCAGCATTTGTAAAAGCTAAGTCCGCTGTAGTGACAATGAATGGCACCGCAGCCTTGGAACTTGCTTTAAGAACATTAGGAATAGGACCTGGTGATGAAGTTATCGTATCATCCTTGACTTTTATATCACCGGTAAATACAATCAAATACGTTGGTGCAGAACCGGTATTTGTTGATGTATGTAGTGATACATGGGTTATGGATGCAGAAAAAATAGAAGAAATGATAACAAAAAAAACAAAGGCAATTATTCCAGTCCATATTTATGGGCAGCTTGTAGATATGGATAAGATTATGGAAATTGCAGATAAGTATAATTTATATGTGATTGAGGATGCTACAGAAAGTCTGGGTTCTGTATATAAAGGGAAAATGGCTGGTACTATTGGGGATATAGGATGCTTTTCATTTAATGGAAATAAGCTCATAACTACTGGGGCAGGTGGGATGCTAGTAACCAACAATTGTGAAATTGGTAACCGTGCAAAGTATCTTTCAACACAAACAAAAACAGTTTTTGATAATGGAGCATTTTTTCATGAAGAAATCGGATATAATTATAGAATGCCCAATATACTTGCTGCACTAGGCTGTGCTCAATTAGAAAAAGCGGTAGAATATATTAACATAAAAATTAATAATGCAAAACATTATAACAAGCATTTAAATAACATTACAGGAATAAGTATACCCGCAGAAACAGCAGGAACAATAAATACATATTGGCTATATTCAATTTTAGTAGGAAAGGAATATCCTTTATCTAGGGATGAATTAATATTTAAACTAAGAGAAAATGGAATACAATCAAGACCATTTTTTATTCCTGTTCATAGTATGCCACCATATGCAAATTGCAAAAAAGGTGATATGACCGTAACTAACTATGTATCCAATCAAGGAATTAATTTACCAAGTTCTGTTGGGATAAGCAAAAACGATATTGAACAAGTATGCAAAATAATATCTGATCATTGCAAAACAATGGTGCGACCTTTCTCGAACTAATAAAATCTGAAGATATTATAAGGTTGAATGGTGATATATTATGAAATTGGAGCTAGTTGATAGAGTTAAACCTGGAGATATATTAGGAAAAAGCATCCTTACCTTTGACGGTAAAGTTTTATTGAAGGAAGGAACGAAATTAAACAGGTTATATATTAATAAAATAAAAGCTATGGGTGTATTTTATATATATGTGCTGGATAGTAAGCTTACAGATGTGCAGATAAGTGACAACTCTTTGGAGGAGTTGAAGCAGAGTGCAATGAATTGTGTCAGCAATGTAATGAAAAATACTCCTATGATGAAGGATAGGAAGAAATCTCTTGATGTAATAAAAATTATTGAAGAACTTATAAAATACATCTCAGAAAATGGGGATATAAACAAGAGCCTCTATGAGATACAAACTCAAAGCAACCAAAGATATGTTCATTCCATGGAAGTCTGTGTCAGGTCTATTTTTCTTGGAAAGGAACTGGGACTTAGGCATGAACAGCTTAATGAACTTGGGTTAGCAGCACTACTCCACGATATTGGCATGACCAAAATACCCTTAAACATTTTAGAAAAACACGGAAAATACACTCACGAAGAACAGCTTCTTATTAAGGAACATCCTAAAATGGGTTATGAAATTTTGAAGCAGAATATGAGAATATCGGAACCTGTGTTAAATGGAGTACTTCAGCATCATGAAAGGGTAGATGGTAAAGGTTACCCAAATGGTTTATACGGGAGCCAGATATGTAAATATGCTAAAATAATTTCTGTATGCGATATGTATGATCTGGTTACCAATAATGATAATTACAAAAAGACTTTCCGTCCCCATGATGCTTATGAACTAATAATAGGAGGCAGCAGTTGCATTTTTGATGAACAGGTGGTTATGGCATTTAAAAGAATATTTTCCGTTTATCCTTTGGGGTGCTGTGTTAAATTGTCAAATGAAATTGAAGGGTATGTGGTAAGGCAGAATGAGTATTTTCCAGACAGGCCTGTGCTCAGAGTTATATATGATAAAGATACCAAGGAGCCTGTTGCTCCTTATGAAATAGATCTTATTAAAGATATAAACGTGGTTATAAAGTGCATTATTTAAATATTTAAATAGTGCACTTTTTTAAATAGCTAAGGAGCACCAAATTCATCTATAGAATTCAATGCTCCCTAACCCTTTTCTGTGACTGTTTCCAATTTTTCTCCTTTAAAGGTAAGACTAAACTTTTAATTTAACAAAATTTTCTGGTGGTCTCACCCCAATCTTTTTAGATTTTCCTAATATTTTTAGAAATATTAAACTTTGGGAACTCTACCACCTCCGATTGAGTTAAATTAATTTGGTCTATTGATTTATTTCTTTTCTATGTCTTTATAATACATCCTTGCATACTCGTTGTCACTAGTAGTATTTCGCCGAATTCACTTAAAATTTAGAATATTCAATAAATTATCATTGCCTTACTTCAAATATCATAAAATTATAGCGATTTATATAATCATTTATGTGCTAAAGTATATTAAGAATTTTACGATAATATATTTGAATATTGTTTTTGGAGTTGATTATTATGAGACTTTCACATAACCTTGCATCTTTAAATATATATAAAAACTATGCAAAATCTGTTTCGGATCAAAGTAAGGCAGTAAATAATATTTCCCTAGGTCTAAAGGTAAATAGTGCTAAGGATAACCCTAATGTAATAGCACAAAGCGAAAAAATAAGAATGCAGATAAGAGGTCTTCAGATGGCAGGAAGAAATGTGCAAGATGGCATAAGTATGGTTCAGACTGCTGAAGGAGGTCTTAATGAAATGACCTCAATAGTACAGAGAATGCGAGAGCTTGCCATCCAGTCTGGTAATGGCAATTGCAGTACAGAGGATAAAGTGATTATTCAAAAAGAAATTGATCAGCTTGCATCGGGATACGAGGATATAGCAAAAAATACGAAATTTAACGGGAATAAACTATTTGCTTCTGTTAAAACTGTGAACATTATGATAGGTGCTAATAGTGGCGAAAATGTGAGTATACCATTTTATGATCTTACTACTTCTGTGGATTCATTAAAATCCACAGGAATTAATAATGTGTTAGGCAATGATATTTCAGGGGCACTACATAGTATTGATAATGTATTGGATACAGTTCTTTCGGTTAGGGACAAATACGGAGCAATAGAAAACAGGCTAGAGTCAACTTATGATAATGTATATGAAATTGCTGAGAAAATGGAAAGGTCTGACAGTAATCTAACAGATGCAGATATTGCTTTAGAGATGCTTAATTATTCAAAAGCAAGCATTTTAACTGATGCAGGCAACGCCATGATGGCACAATCAAATAAATTTCCACAGGAGGTTCTCAATTCATTAGCAAACGTGGGACGCAAATAATCCAAGCGGTGCAATTATTGCACCGCTTTTACTATTTGAAATTATACATTTAACAGCAGTTTTTTAATAAAAATATAAAATGAATTAAAATTATTTATAAAAACCATAAATAGTATATGGAAAAAAAAATATATTTATTGTATAATTAATTGAGTGAAAATTAAATTTACTGATAAAATGCATAATTAAACAAAATATATTGTTTGGGAGGCGGGATTTTTGACAAATTATCAGATATCCTTGGATAAAAAGGTTTACGGCTTATTAAAGCAAGGCCTTGATGTATCAAGCTTAAGAAGTAAAGTGTCAGCTAACAATATTGCTAATATAAATACTAAAGGATATAAAAGACAGTTTGTAACCTTTGAAGAATCCCTTAAGGATAGTCAGGACAAACTTGAACTTACAGATGAAAAACATATGGACATGGACGGCGGTACTGGAAATATTCAGTTAAAAAGAGACACCACAACAAGTATGAATCAAGATGGAAACAATGTAGATATTGACAATGAAATGGTGAACCAGGCTGCTAATAATCTTATGTACAATGCACTGGTTACCCAGATGAATAACAGAATATCAATTACCAAATATGTTATAAATGGAAAGTAAAAGTTTGATGGGAGGAAATTATGAATAATGTCTTTTCAAGTTTAAGGATAAGCGCCAGCGGACTTTCAGCAGAACGATTAAGAATGGACACAATATCATCCAACATCGCTAATGTAAATACTACTAAAGGGGAAAATGGAGAACCTTATCGAAGGAAAGTGGCAGTATTCCAGGAAAATCTTAATAATGAAATCAATAAAAGCACAGGTCTGCCTGAAACAAGATCCATAGGTGTTAAAGCTGTTGGAATAGAGGAAGATAAATCTGATTTTAGAAGGGTATATGATCCTACAAATCCGGAAGCAGGTGCAGACGGATATGTTAAAATGCCAAATGTTAACATATTAAATGAAATGGCAGACATGATTGTTGCTACCAGATCATATGAGGCTAATGTTAATGCTATAAATTCAGAAAAAAGCATGTTCTTAAAAGCTTTAGAGATTGGAAGGTAGGTGACATTATATGAGAATAAATGAATTTACTCCTGATATGAGCATATTTAACAGCATGGATGAAAAAAACAGTAAAGAAAACACCTTAGGCAGTTTTGCTGATATATTAAACAGCAAACTAGATGAAGTTAATGCTGCTCAGGTTAATTCAGAGAAGGTAACAGAGAGCTTTATAAAAGGCGAGGGACCAGACGTACATGATGTCATGATTGCAAGTACTGAAGCCCAGATGTCTATGGAATTGGCGGTACAACTAAGAAATAAGTTTGTGGAGGCCTATCAGGAATTGAGTAGAACCCAGGTATAAAGGAGTGTCATATTAATGAATAAGCTTTCCGCAATGTTTAAAAACTTAATAGCAAAATGGAATGAGATGAGCAAAAAGAAAAAAGCAGCTTTTGCCATTATTTTTACAGGTATACTGACAGCACTTATTTTTCTAGGAGTTTATTTAAGTACACCAAAATATGAGGTTCTTTTTTCAAACCTTGATTCAACAGATTCAGCAGCTATTTATAACCAGCTTAAGGCAGATAAAGTAACTGCTAAGGTTCAGGGAAACAGCATATTAGTACCAAAATCTCAGGTTGATGAAGTTAGAATGAAGGTTCTTTCAGAGGTTACCATAAGCAATGGCAGCCAAGGGTTTGAACTTTTAGATAAAAGCAAGTTTGGCACTACTGATGAAGAAATGAAGATTAATTACCAAAGAGCACTTCAAGGGGAATTAGAGCGGACAATTAAATCCTTTTCACAGATTGAGGGGGCAAGGGTTCATCTTGTAATTCCTGAAAGTACAGCCTTTGTTAAAGATACAACACCAGGTAGCGCTTCTGTTACTGTGGTATTGAAACCAGGACAGTCATTAAATAGTGGACAGGTTAAAGCAATAATTTCACTAATTTCTGGTGCTGTAGAAAATATACCAAAAGAAAATGTACAGGTAATAGATGATAAATTGAATTTAATTTCACAAGGGGTTATAGATGGAAGCAGTTCCTCTTCAGATTTGACTTCTACTGAAAAACAGCAGGATATGAAAAGCAGCTATGAAAGTCAGCTTGAGAAAAAGGTGGGTTCCACCCTCGAAGCAATATATGGAAAAGATAAGGTTAAGGTTAATATTAATGCTGACCTCGATTTTGATGCAGTTCAGCAGGAATCTACTACATATGATCCAAAAAGTGTTATAGTAAGCCAACATATATCTGAGACTGGCACAGGGGGAACTGGTACAACAAGTTCAAGCCCTGTGGATAACAATATGAGTAACACCACTACCACTGGTGCAGGCTCAAATAGTACTACCAAGGACGTAACAACAAATTATGATGTTTCAAAAGTTGAACAGAAGACTATAAAGGCTCCTGGCTCTGTTAAGAGACTTACCACATCAATAGTTATTGACGGCAATATTGACGACGCCACTAAAAATTCTGTTAAGAACCTTGTAGTATCTGCCATTGGGTATAGCGATACCAGGGGAGACAATATAAGCGTTGAGGGACTTCCTTTTGATACTACTGCCAAGGAAGCTGCTAAAAAAGAAGTAGATGCAATGAATGCTGCTAATGCAAAAGCAAAGAAATTGCAGATGTATGAATATATAGGTGCTGGAGTCTTGGGTCTTCTACTGCTGGTTGGAGGATTTATAATGTATAAAAAGAAGAAAAAAGGAGAGCAAGCTTTGGAAGAGCAAATAGTTCCAAAGGGACTTGATGTTCTTATTGATGAAGCAACACATGAAAAACCAATATTTAAGGATATTAATCTTGAAGTTGAAAATGAGAATACCCATATGGAAAATCAAATCAAGAAGTACGCTAAAGATAAGCCTGAACAGGTAGTTGATATAGTTAAGACCTGGCTGGCTGAAGACGAGAGGTGATAGGATGGCAAAGGAACAAAGGCTTACAGGGGTTCAAAAGACAGCAATTTTGCTTATTACTCTCGGACCGGAAGCATCTGCAGGTATAATTAAAAAACTGCCTGAAACAGAAATACAAAAAATAACATATGAAATAGCAAACATAGCTTCAGTAAAATACGATCAAAAGCAGGAAATTCTTGAGGAGTTCATTACGCTAAACCAGGCTAAGGAATTTCTATTAGAGGGTGGCCTAGATTATGCCAGGAGTCTTCTTGGAAAAGCACTTGGAAGTCAAAGGGCAATGGAAATCCTTGATAAAGTTACTGAAGCTACACAGCAATTCAGGCCTTTTGCAATCGCAAGAAAGGCTGATTCCTATCAGCTGTTAAACATAATTACAAATGAACATCCTCAGACAATAGCTCTGATTTTATGTTACCTCCAGCCTGACAAGGCAGGACAGATATTATCATCTCTTCCTGAGGAGCTTCAGACAGATGTTGCATTTAGAATAGCAAACATGAGTAATACATCACCTATGGTGGTAAAAGAAATAGAGAAGGTACTTGATGATAAGCTTTCTTCTGTAGTTAAATCTGATATGAAGTCCATAGGCGGAGTTCAAACCATAGTTGATATACTTAACCAGGTTGATAGAACTACTGAAAAGAATATAACTGAAGGTCTTGAAAAAGAAGACTCTGAATTGGCAGAAAAAATCAAGGAATCCATGTTTGTATTTGAAGATATTATTACTCTGGATGATGTTTCAATTCAGAGAATACTTAGGGAAGTTGAAAGCAAGGAGCTTGCTTTGGCTCTTAAAGGGTGTTCAGAGGATGTGGCGGATGCCATATACAGAAACCAGTCAAAGAGAGCATCAGCTGCACTTAAGGAAGATATTGAATTCCTTGGACCTGTAAGACTTATGGATGTTGAGAAGTCACAACAAAGAATAGTAAGTGTTATAAGAAGACTGGATGAAGCAGGTGAAATTGTAATCTCAAGAGGTGGAGAAGATGCAATCATCGTTTAAAGTAATAAAAAATTCCAACATTTCTGAAGGCAGAAAAGACATAAACACAAATTTTGTAAAAAAAGAAAAGCAAACTAGTCATGTGGTTGAAAATGATACTGTGATTTACAAACCAATGGATAGCTATGAAAATATCGGCAACACTATAATAAATGAAGCTAAGAGAAAATCAGAATTATTGATGTCAACAACCTATGAAGAACTTGAAAGAATGAGAAAAGATGTATATGAATCAGCATATAAGGAAGGCTATGAAATGGGGGCCAGGGAAGGACTCAAAGTGGCCTATGAAGAAGCTTATCAGCAAAATATTCAAAAAGCTCAGGCTGATGCATTAGAATTATTTGAAAATGCAGAAAAGTCACTTATGGATGCAAATTTAATGCTGCAGAAATATATGAAGGATAAGGAAAATGAAATTAAAAACCTTATTGAAAATGCAGTTGAAAGTATTTTAAGGCATGAGGTAAAAGATAAAGACAGTATGAACAGATCAATTACAGAGGTATTGGAAGCTTTTAAGGACTCAAAGATTTTTATTATAAAATGCAGCAGTATTTATTACAATGAATTAAAATCGAAAGTTGAAACCTGGAAGGAAAAACTTCCCTTTAACGGCGAAATTTTCGTAATATGTGATGATTCACTTACCGAAGGTCATGTAATAGTTAAACGGGATAATGGGATTACAGAAATATCAATAGAAGAATCCATGATTAAACTTAGAGATATTTTGTTCAGTGAGGAATAGATTCCATGATAAATATAAATTTTAACAGCCTAAATAAAAAAATAATGGCAGCTGACTTTAATTACATGGAAGGCATTGTAAAAAATGTTATAGGACTCACCATTGAGGCAGAGGGAATAAAGGCGTTTGTAGGTGAAGTTTGCGATATATACAATGACAAGAATATACCTGTTACGTGTGAGGTAGTTGGATTTAAAGAAGGAAGAGTGCTGCTCATGCCTCTTGGAGAGCTTCTAGGTATATCTCCTGGATGCAAGGTAGTTCCTTCTGGAAGAGAGCTAACAGTAAAATGCTCTGATGAACTTTTTGGAAAGGTTATCGACGGACTTGGAAACCCAATGGATTCAGAAAAAATACTTAACGGAACCCTCTATCCCCTTGATAGAGAACCTCCAGATCCATTGAAAAGGAGAAGAATTGATAAGGTAATGTCCACTGGGGTAAGAGCAATAGATGGTTTTTTAACCTGTGGTGAAGGACAGAGAATAGGAATATTTGCCGGCAGTGGTGTGGGTAAAAGTACAACCTTAGGAATGATAGCAAGGTATGCTGAAGCAGATGTGAATGTTATTGCGCTTATAGGAGAAAGAGGCAGAGAAGTTCTTGACTTTATTGAAAGGGATCTAGGAGAAGAAGGATTAAAAAGATCCATTATTGTATGTGCAACTTCTGATAAGCCGGCACTTGTAAGGCTGAAAGGAGCGTTTACAGCAACCGCAATTGCTGAATACTTCAGGGATCAAGGTAAAAGGGTCATACTTATGATGGATTCAGTTACTAGGTTTGCTATGGCTCAAAGAGAAATAGGACTTGCAATAGGGGAACCACCTGCTACAAAAGGTTATACACCTTCAGTTTTTGCAAAACTTCCAAGGCTTATGGAAAGATCAGGAATGTCAGATAAGGGCTCCATTACTGCGTTTTATACTGTGCTTGTGGATGGAGATGACTTTAATGAACCAATTTCAGACGCAGTAAGAAGTATATTAGATGGTCATATAGTACTTTCAAGAAATCTTGCATCTAAAAATCATTATCCGGCAGTTGATGTATTAAACAGCATAAGCAGACTTATGTCGGAAATTGCAGAGCCAAGTCATAAAGCAGCAGCAGGAAGGGCCAGAGATTTACTTTCTATATACAGGGATTCCGAGGATCTTATCAATATAGGCGCATATGTTAAAGGAACAAATCAAAAACTAGATGATGCTATAAAATACAATGATAAAATAAATTCTTTCTTAAAGCAGGGAATGGAGGAACATTCAACCTTTAATGAAAGTGTTGAAATGTTAAATGATATCTGGAGTTGATATGGAAAAATATAAGTTTAAACTTGAAAAACTATTAAATATCAGAAAAGAAAATGAAGAAAAGGCAAAAAAAGAATTTATGGAAGCCCAAAGGGAAATGAAAAAAGTCCAGGAAATTATTCAGGAGCTTAAGGATAAGCACAATAAATACAATTTTCCAAAGGCAAATGAATCTATTATTGAAAGAAAGATAAGGGATAATTATCTTAATGCTCTAGAGCAGGATATAATAAATTCAGAAAATTTGCTTAAGGAAAAGATAGCTTTTGTGGAAATTAAACGAAAAGAAGTAATGGCTAAGCAAATAGACAGAAAAACAGTTGAAAAGCTTAAGGATAAGGGCCAGGAAATATTTGATAAGGAACAAAGCGATATTGAACAAAAGGCAAATGATGAATTTGCACTTTTTGGATATATGAGAAACCATGAAGGGAGGTGAAAAAGTGGAAGTTACAAAGGTAAGTAATGTTGTGGAAAATTTTACAAAAGATACAGCTTCAACTGGGGCGAAGGAAAAAAACAATGGAACCTTTGATAAAATGGTTGCTAAAGCAACAGATAACAGCAAGCCCTCAGATAAAGCAGGGAAGGATAATACACAAAATGGAAACATAAAATCTGAAGATGCAGATTTACAAAAAAGTGATTCATCAAAGACAGCAGAAGTATTACAAAGCGAGGACATAAAAAGCATAGATGACCTTATTAAAGCAATAGATGCATTAATTAATCAGGATAATGATGTTGAAATTGATAGTAAGGATAACTTGTCTGCAGAATCCATGAATCTTTTAAACATGCTTTCAATGCTGCTTAAAAGTATAAAGGATCCATTACAAAATGCACAAGTAAGCAAGGATAATATTATATCAGCACTTCAGGGAAATCTGAATCTATCTTTAGATAAATCAGTAAAAATAAATGACATTATTAATAAACTAACAACAGAAGTGTCTAATATAAAGCAGCAAACAATTGCTTCTGATGATGGAAACTCTGTAAACAACATAAAGAAAGAAATTTTTGCATTATTAAACAGCATTCAGCCACAGAAAAATATTGATAAAGAAGAAGACATTAAAGCTGTAAAAAGCGATATTGTGAATTTAAAGGAACTTCTTCCTGAAATTAAACAGGCCCTGGCTTCAAATGGAAATGAAAAGGGTAAAGAAAAAGACAATACAACTTCTGATAAAAAAGGAGATGAATTGCTTAAGAACCTTGCATCAGACAAGAGTAGTGATAATGGGGATTTAAAAATCAATAATTTAATGGCTAGGTTTAATGTTATGAAAAGTGACAACACAACAGTTGTTAAAGAGCCAAATGTTATTAATCAGAAAAATTTTGCTGGTGACATAATAAAAACCTTAAAGTATATGGATATAAACAATATTAAGGAAATGACAGTAAAAATTAATCCTAAAGAACTTGGAGAGGTTTTAATAAATGTTACCATGGAATCAGGAGTAATGAAGGCAACAATTTCAGCATCAAACAAGGAAGCATACAACCTGATACAAGGAAATCTACAGGATATAAACGCAAGGCTTAATAGCAGCGAAGTAAAGGTATCAAATTTATCCCTAAATATTTACAATGATGACACAACCTTCTATAGAAATGAATCCGGAAGGGAAAACAATCAGCAGAATAACAGCAAGAGAAATGACAGCGTTTCTTCAATATCTATTGATGATGAAGATTCAGAGGATTATACCTTAGATGGTAATGTAAATAGATTAGCATAGGAGGTTAAAAATGAGTACAACAGCATATTCAGGTGTTACATCCACCACAAGTTCAAATTACACTGATAAGGGTACAAAAATAATTAAAGGCAATTCTCAATTTGACAAGGACTCTTTCCTTAAAATATTGTCCGCTGAGCTGGCGAATCAAGATCCTACCCAACAACAGGATTCAACACAATATGTAGCTCAAATGGCACAATTTACAAACTTGGAACAGATGTCTAACTTAAACACCACCATGCAGTTTATGGGGGCATCTTCAATTATAGGAAAGACAGTAACGCTTAATTCTTATGATCCCCTAGGGAATATATACAGCGGTGTAGTTCAAAATGTAGTTAAGGATGGAAGTACAGTTAAAGTAAGCGTCCTGGTTGGTGAGAATGAAACAAAAGGGTTTGACTTATCAGAGGTTGTTCAGGTAAAATAGGTGGCTTATGGGATATAGAGTTATAAATGGAAAGCTGCATCTAATCGAAGATATATCATCAGTAAACAACAATATCAAACCTCTTAAAAATCAAAACAATGCCGCAAAAGGCAGTGATTTTAAGGATATTCTCAACAATCAAATAAACAAAAACCAATCCTTTGTTATATCAAAGCATGCTAAAGACAGACTGGACCAAAGGAATATCAACTTTAACGAAGCTGACATGAAACAGATAAATGAGGGGATAAATAAGGCGGAATCTAAGGGTTGCAAAGATTGCCTCATATGCTACAAGGGCAATGCATTAGTTACAAATATTAAAAACAGAACTGTTATTACAGCTATGGACAACGACAGCAGCAAAGGCAATGTATTCACAAATATTGACAGTGTATTATTTATTTAGGCAGGACCTCAGGGATGCCTGGTTTTGCGGATCGATTGAAGCAAAGCACAAATTTAAAATAATTGGAGGTTAAAATATGTTACCATCAATGTATTCAGCAATTAGCGGCCTTAGGGCAAATCAAAAGAAATTGGATGTTATAGGAAATAATATAGCCAATGTATCAACTACTGCATTTAAGGTTCAAACAGTAAGGTTCCAGGACATGTTAAGCCAAACTGTTGGTGAAGCAGTTGGAGCAGGTTCAACTACAGGAGGAATTAATCCTAAGCAGGTTGGACTAGGTGTTAAAATTGGAGCTATTAATACCTTAAATACTACAGGAAATATGCAATCCACAGGAAATACCCTGGATGCAGCAATAGACGGAAAAGGATATTTTATGGTTGGAAAAGGTGTACTTCCGCCAACAAATGCTGATGGTGTTACCGTTAATAATACAGCAGCAGATCATACCTTAGGTACATCTACAAGTCCAATGGATGTTATGTACACAAGAGACGGATCCTTTACCCTTGATTCAGAAGGTAACCTTCTTACATCAAACGGTTACAGAGTACTTGGTTTTGCATTAAGCAGTGATGGTGGAACAACAAACAGCATAAATTACGATACTGCTGCTACGCCTCCTGTAGTTATGAATTATGTTGATGCAGACAGCACCACTCTTAAGGCAGGAACAACTTTGGTTCCTCTTAGAATAACAGATTCTGTTTTAAGTGGAGCAACAACTAAAATGATAAAATCATTTACCATTGAAAAAGGCGGCTTAATAAAAGCTGTATTGGAGGATGGTTCCGTAACTGCCCTTGGTCAGATTGCCATGGCTGGATTCAGTAATGAGTCAGGGTTAAGCAAAGTTGGGGGGAATCTTTATAAGAATACTGCAAACTCGGGAGCTGTTATAGTAAGAAGCGGAGTTGGTACCGCAGCAGCAGATGACAATAGCAACAGTTATGGTGACATGCTTCAGAGCGTGCTTGAAATGTCCAACGTGGACCTGGCAGAGCAATTTACAGATATGATAGTTGCAAGCAGAGCTTTCCAGGCTAATGGTAAGATGATTACCACTGGGGACGAACTTCTTGAAACTCTTGTAAATCTTAAGAGGTAGGAGGTAATTCATGATTAAGGTTACAGGACTAGACCATGTAGATTTCATTTTAAATTCAGACCACATAGAAAAAATTGAAGAGGTTCCTGAAAGTGTAATTACTTTAACAAATGGAAAAAAATATTTAGTTAAAGATTCTGCTCAGGTGATAGTTGAAAAAGTAATAGAGTATAAGAGAAAGATATATTTTAATGATTCAATGGAGGATTAAAAGGCGACATGGAAGGTAAAGAAAAGAAGGGTAAAGAGAAAAAAGCCAAAGGAAAACCTTTAATTTATGTCATAATAATTATTTTGCTCCTTGTTATAATTGGCGGAGGCGGTTATTTTGGATTTAAACTGCTAGGTCAGAGTAAAGGAAACAACACTGTAAAAGAGACAGTAAAAGCTGTACCTGAACTTACCTATGGCTTGGATGAATTTCTTGTTAATCTTGCAGATGAAGGAAGCACAAGGTATGTAAAGGTTAAGGTTTATATTGGTTATGACAATAAGAAGCTTACCGAGGAGATGAAAACAAACACTCCGGCTATTAGAGACACTATAATAAAAGTGCTCAGGTCAAAAAAAGCTCAGGATTTTTCTGACAAGGGAACAGAGGCAATAAAATCTGAAATACTTGAAAAAATAAATCCCCTTTTATCAAAGGGAAGAGCAACAGAAATATATTTTTATGACATTTTAGTACAATAGGTTAGGAGATATATTATGGACTTTTTAATAATGCTTATTAAGGTGCTAGTTGCACTGTCAGTAATCCTGCTGCTTATATATATTTCAGCCAGACTTGGAGGAGGAAAGCTTCAGAATATACAAAACGGAAGATATATTAAAATTCTAGAAAGAGTTCCAATTTCCAAGGAAAATTCTATGCTGGCTGTAAAAATAGGGGAGAAAGCCTACGTGGTTTCATCAACTACCGGCAGGATAGAAATTGTTAAGCAGATAAGTCCTGAAGAGCTTGCAGCTATGGAGTTATCCAAAAATGCAAATGCAAATTTAAACTTAAATTTAGACTTAAATTTAAAAAACTATAAAAATATACTAAATAAATTCAAGCATAAGAAGGAAGATAGAGATGAATAAGAAGGCATGTAAAAACATTATAATCCTTACAGTCTTTATAACAGGTATATTGCTTATGTCTGCAAAGGTTTATGCGGCTCCGAATACCACACTGCCAATACCAGATATAAGTATATCACTAGACAACTCATCTTCACCTACTCAATATGTGGACAACGTAAAGTTGCTAGTGCTGTTAACAGTTTTAACTCTACTTCCTTCATTCATAATGATGATGACAAGTTTTATAAGGCTGGTGGTGGTGTTTGGGTTTCTAAGGTCAGCCATTGGAACCCAGCAGTCACCTCCAAATCAGGTGCTCATTGGCTTGGCATTATTTTTAACAGTTTTAATAATGATGCCTGTTTATAAAGAAATGGATAAGACAGCAATACAGCCATATCTTAATAATCAAATAACCCAGGCTCAATTTGTGGAAAATGGGTCCAAGCCCCTTAGGGAGTTTATGCTAAAGCAAACCAGAGAGAAGGATTTGAAACTCTTTGTGGATGCTGCAAAGGTTGACTATACTGTTACAAAGGATAATGCACCACTTTATATGGTGGTGCCTGCCTATATAATTAGTGAATTGAAAACAGCATTTCAAATTGGATTTCTGCTTTATATACCATTTTTAATTATAGATTTGGTAGTAGCCAGCGTTCTCATGTCTATGGGTATGTTTATGCTTTCTCCTCCAATGATATCCCTTCCTTTTAAGCTGTTGCTGTTTGTAATGGTGGATGGATGGTATCTGCTGGTAAAATCATTGATTTTGAGTTTTTCGTGAGGTGGATTAAATGAGCGAAACCATGGTAATTGGTATCTTGAAGGATGCCATACAAACTGGGCTTTTGGTATCAGGACCTATCTTGGCTGTATCACTAATAGTAGGGCTTATAATAAGTATATTTCAAGCCACAACCCAGATACAGGAACAGACATTAACCTTTGTACCTAAGCTTATAGCAATTGCAGCAGTAGGCCTAATTGCTGGAAGTTGGATGCTTCAAATGCTGGTAAGTTTTACACAAAGAATTTTCCAGATGATGGCCAATGTAACACATTAGAAATATCATAAGGTGGTATAAACATTGATAGATTCCATGTATTTAACTGCATTGGTACTGGTTACAATAAGAATATTCTGTTTGCTTATGGTGGTGCCGGAAATTTTCCCGGCCGCAACTTCAGGGACTATTAAGGTAGGCTTTACTATAGTAATAGCTTATATATTATTGCCTGGAATAGATTACAGTACTGCATCAAGTGTTAATAATATAATTCCATTTGCATTTAACTGCCTTAATGAAGCTACTGCAGGTTTGTTTTTGGGATTTATTATAAATCTATGCTTTATGTGCTTTAGGATGGCAGGAAGTTTTATGGACCTTCAGGTTGGGTTTTCAATGGTGTCATTATATGATCCAAACACTAGTAGTTCAAATACTTTCCTTGAACGTACAATTTATTGGTTCAGCATAATGATATTTTTCATTATAGATGGTCACCATATGGTTTTAAAGGCGCTTATGGAAAGCTTCAATATAATTAAAGTTGGAAATCTTGTAGTTAATTCGGATTCAATAAACATAATAATAATGGCATTTATAAAGTATTTTGCACTTGGATTAAGAATTGCAATACCTATAATGCTGGTTATACTAATTACAGACTTAACATTAGGTCTTATATCTAGAACAGTACCACAGCTTAACATAATGATATTTGGTCTCCCTGTTAAGATTTTGGTGGGACTTTTAACATTTTCATTAATGCTTTCAATATTTATGAATATGATAATTTCATCCTTTGAAAGCTTACCAAGCATAATACAAGGTTTTTATAAAACCTTACCTGTACTTATAATATTTGCTGCAGATGATAAAACTGAAGAAGCAACACCGAAAAAGAAAAGCGATGCCAGAAAAAAAGGACAAGTTCCTAGAAGTAAAGAGGTAGGTCTTGCACTTACATTATTAGCAACTACCTTAGTACTTGCAATTTTTGGGGGCTATGCAGTAAATGGCTTAGGGGCAAATATAGCAGAAATCTTCAATAATTATTTAAATATGAGTCTTACTTACGACAGTGTTCAAAAGGTTTTACTCATATCAGTTTGGAGAATTGCACTTATTTTTTTACCAATAGTTCTGCCAATAATGGCTATGGGTGTCATTTCAAGTTTTATACAAACTGGAGCAATGTTTACAACGGAACCATTAAAGCCGGACTTTAAAAAGCTGAGTCCAATAGGTGGGTTTAAAAAAATGTTTTCAGTGAAAACTGTGGCAGAGCTCTTTAAAGATATAATAATAATATCAATAGTTGGGTATGTAGGCTTCAAGTTTGTAAAAGATAATTATTTGACTATAATAATGGCTGGGAATGCAAGTGTTCCAGGAGTATTTAATGAACTTGGCACATTAACAGTAAGTATATTTTTCAGGATAACAATAGTTTTAATAACAATAGCTATTATTGACTATGTATTCCAAAGATATCAGTTTAATAAAGATCTTAGAATGACAAAACAAGAAATAAAGGAAGAATACAAACAAGAAGAAGGAGACCCTCAAATAAAGAGTAAAATAAGGCAGAAGCAGAGAGAAATGGCAATGAGAAGAATGATGCAGGAGGTGCCAAAAGCAACTGTGGTTGTTACCAATCCTACTCATTTGGCTGTGGCCATTAAATATGAAGAAGGACAGAATGCACCGATAGTAGTAGCAAAAGGTGCAGACAACCTTGCACTAAAAATAAAAGAAAAAGCATCGGAAAATAAGGTGCCAATCATTGAAAACAAGCCTCTTGCAAGAATGTTATACAGCCAGGTGGAACTTGACCAGGAAATCCCAATGGATATGTACCAAGCTGTAGCTGAGATACTTGCTTTAGTATTTAAGATTAAGAGAAAGTAGTGTGAAGTGATTTAATGGAGCTCAATAAAGGCAGGTTTAATTTAAAAGGCAAGATGGATGTCATAATGGCTTTTGTAGTTATTGCAATAGTACTTATGATAATAATACCGCTGCCAGCAGGGGTACTAGATGTTTTAATATCATTGAACATTACAGTATCGGTAGTTATTATACTGCTTACCTTATTTACTACAGAAATACTTCAGTTTTCAGTGTTTCCAACTTTGCTGCTAGTTACAACTTTATTTAGACTTGGTCTTAATATATCCTCAGTAAGGCTTATTTTAAGAGATGCCTATGCTGGAGAAGTAATTAATGCATTTGGAAGCTTTGTTGTGGGCGGAAGCTATGTAGTAGGTATAATTATATTCCTTATAATCGTAATTATACAATTTATTGTAATAACAAGCGGTTCCACCAGGGTTGCTGAAGTTGCAGCAAGATTTACTCTAGATGCTATGCCTGGAAAACAAATGAGCATAGATGCAGATCTTAATGCAGGACTCATAGATGAAAGAGGAGCACGAGAAAAAAGAAAGAAACTTCAACAGGAAGCAGATTTTTATGGAGCAATGGATGGAGCTTCCAAATTCGTTAAAGGTGATGCTATAGCAGGTATAATAATAACCATAATAAATATAATTGGTGGTATTATCATAGGAACAGTAATGATGAATATGGATATAGCATCAGCTGCTCAGACCTACACAAGATTAACCATAGGTGACGGGCTTGTATCACAGATTCCGGCACTATTAATCTCAACTGCTTCAGGTGTACTTGTTACAAGATCCGGAAGTGAGGACAGTTTTGGAAAGCTTGTTGGAAGTCAGCTAACAAGATTCCCAAAAGTAATTGCAATAGCTTCAATAGTATTGTTGTTCCTTGCAATTATACCTGGACTTCCACACTTTGCATTTTTAATACTTGCTGCAGCAAGTGGCGCAGCAGCTTATCTCCTTTACAAGGATGAAAAGGAGCAAATGGTCAAGGAAATTGAGAGCCAAAGTCAGGAAATTTCTGAAATTGAAAGCAGAGAACCTGAAAATGTTATGAACCTGGTTCAGGTTGAGCCTATGGAAATTGAAATTGGATATGGATTAATTCCTCTAGCTGACGAAGGTGCAGGAGGAGATATGCTGCAGAGGATAACCTCAGTTAGGCGTCAGTGTGCTATAGAAATGGGAATTGTGGTGCAGCCAATAAGAATCAGGGACAACCTTCAGCTTAAAACTAATGAATATGTAATAAAAATAAGAGGAACCATAGTAGCGGGAAGCGAACTTATGCCAAACATGCTTCTTTGTATGGACCCTTCCAATGGGGAAGAAGAAATGAAGGGTATTAAAACAATGGAGCCTTCCTTTGGACTTCCAGCTGTATGGATTAACAAAGATCAAAGGGAAGATGCGGAAATAAAGGGGTTAACCGTGGTAGATCCAACCACAGTTATGGTTACACACCTTACTGAAACAATTAAGAATCATTCCTATGAACTTCTTGGAAGGCAGGAGGTTAAACTCATTGTAGATTCTGTTAAGGAAAAATACAGTGCAGTTGTGGAGGAACTTATACCAGATTTACTTACAATTGGTGAACTTCAGAAGGTACTTCAAAATCTCCTGAAGGAAAGGGTTTCAATAAAGGATATGGTTACCATAATGGAATCCCTGGCAGATAATTCAAGGTCCACAAAGGATATAGAAATACTAACAGAGTATGTTAGGTTTGCATTGGCAAGAAGTATCTGTAATCCACTGATAGATGAAAACAGGTCAATAAGTGTAATTACACTTCATCCTGAAATAGAAGAGATAATAGGAAACAATATACAAAAATCCATGCAAGGGTCCTTCCCGGCAGTGGATCCAGATACTACAGGAAAGATTCTTTCTTCCATTAAAAACTCCCTGGACAGTGTATTTTTCTATGACAATCAACCGGTTATACTAGTTTCACCAAAAATAAGACCAGCATTTAGAAAACTTATAGAAATGATTTTCCCAATGATAAATGTTTTATCGTTGAATGAAATTCCTAACGATGTTCAGATAAAGACTGAAGGAGTTGTATCCATACAATGATAATTAAGAGATATATTGTAAATAACATGAATGAAGCTATGATTAAAATAAAGCAGGATCTTGGACCAGAGGCACTGATAATCAGTCAAAGAAAGATAAGAAAACAAGGGATCATGGGTTTTTTCTCGAAAAAGGTCTTTGAAGTAACTGCTGCTCTTGAAAACGAAAAGCCAATTACTAAGCCAGACATGAGTTTTACAGTTATAAAAGAAATGCGTGACATGAAGGAAATGCTAAACAATGTGATAAGTACAGGAAATAGCAGTCCAGTGATGAATGAGCTCAATAAACTTCTTAGTTCTCTTGATTTAAATGAGAGGACAATTGCTAAGATAGTAGATATGTATAATAAAATGGATGATACTATGAATCAAAGCCAAAAACTACAGACAGTTCTAAGGAATATGGTAAAAACAGATAGCCAGCGCAAATCAAGGGTGGAAATATTGGTTGGACCCACAGGAGTTGGTAAAACAACAACCATAGCAAAGCTTGCAGGGCGGTTTTCGCTATATGATAAAATGAAGGTTGGACTAATAACCATAGACACGTACAGAATAGGTGCCGTGGAACAACTTAGGACATACGCAGAGATTATGAACCTTCCATTCAAGGTTGTTATGAGTTTAAAAGAAATGGAAGCTGCTGTGGAAGAAATGAATTCCTGCGATGTTATTCTAGTGGACACCACCGGGAGAAGCTGTAAAAACGCCATGCAGATTTCAGAATTAAGGGCATATATCAGCAGGATAAACGCCGATTCAATATATCTTGTAATGAGCTGTACTACAAAAAACAGCGATATTGACATAATAACAAAGGGATATAAGGAGCTGGACTACAATGGTGTGATTCTAACAAAACTTGACGAAACATCAACCTATGGCTCTATACTTAATATTCTTGAAAGCTCAGGAAAGCCTTTAAGTTATGTTACCACAGGACAAAACGTTCCTGATGACATCAGGATACTTTCAAAAGATGAAATTTCAAAAATTATACTAGGGGTGGATGAACCATGCTTGACCAGGCAGACAAATTAAGAAAATTAACTGAAAAAGGCAGCCGCAAGCCAACAATTATTACTGTAACCTCAGGAAAAGGCGGGGTTGGAAAGAGTAATTTTGTGGTTAATCTATCTATAGCACTTCAGAAAGCCGGAAAAAAAGTTCTGATTTTTGATGCTGATATGGGGATGGGGAATGACGATGTTCTTATGGGTTTTTACCCAAAGTATAATATTTATGATATAATATTTAACAATATGGAAATATCTGATGTTATAATTGAAGGCTCCTATGGTGTAAAGCTTTTGCCAGGAGGAACAGGAATAACAAAATTAGATCAAGTTACTGAACAGCAAAGAGAATCATTTATTGATAAGCTTTCCTGCCTTAATGACCTCGACTATATTTTAATAGATACTGGAGCAGGGGTAAACAGAGATGTACTTGCATATGTTTCCTGTTGTAATGAACTTATTATAGTTACCACTCCAGAACCCACCTCAATCACTGATGCATACAGCTTGCTGAAAATGGTTAATCACTTTAAAATTAAAACCTCGGCAAATATTGTAGTGAACAGGATATTAACTGATGAGGAGGGAAAATATACCTTTGATAAGTTTAATAATGCTGTAAGCAGTTTTTTAAAGGTTAAGCTTCAATATCTGGGGTATATCAGTGAGGATAAAAAGATAGCTCAATCAGTTAGAAAACAAGAACCATTCATTGTTTCCTATCCACACTGCGTTGCTTCAAAGGATGTTGAAAAAATTGCAGATAAGATAATGGGTAGTTCAGTTAATAATTATGATTATGGAGTTCAGAATCTTTTTAGAAAAATATTTAGTATGTTTTCATAAGGAGTCTACACATGGATGAAATTCTATTTTGTTATAATAATAAAATTGAAATAGATACAAAAGAGGGTCGTTATAAGAGTACTATTCAAGAAATTGGAGAGGATTATATTGGAATAAGCATACCAATATTGAATGGGAAATATCTTCCATTGCCTAATGGATCTGAAGTTGATGCATTTTATTATCTTGGAAGAGATGTATATGAATTTAGCACAACTGTTGTAGGCACCAAGATGGATAATAAAATACTTATAATAGTTTTAAATAAACCTACCTCCTATGAAAAAGTTCAAAGAAGAAATTTTGCCAGGGCAACTACCTTAACTAATGTAACATATGCTAGAAAGATAGGCGAAAACTATGAAAACTTTCAAGGGGTCATGCTGGATTTAAGCGGAGGTGGAGCAAGGCTCCATGTATATCAAAAACTAAGACCTGGAGAAACAATATTGGTTTACGTTCCCATTAATGATGAGATTTTTAATTTTAAGTCACAGGTTATAAGAATAGAAAATCAAGTTGACCAGGAATGTACTGTAGGTTTATGTTTTATAGATGTTGAAAAAGCTCAGAGAGAAAAGCTAATTAAGTATGTTTTTAACATTATGCGTGAGCAAATGCAGAGGTCTTCTAAGGGGGAATAACTATGGCGGCAGTAATTGGTACTGATGTAAAGGAAGAGATAGTTAAAAAGTATATCCCACTGGTTAAGTATATTTCTTCCAGGATTTTTACTGGAAAGAGCAAATATATAGAATATGAAGATATGGTAAGCTATGGCATGATAGGCCTAATGGATGCTATAAACAAGTTCGATGAGAGCAAGGGAATGAAATTTTCAACATATGCTTCCATTAGGATAAAAGGGGCCATAATTGATGAAATAAGAAAAATAAGTCCTATATCAAAAGGAGCTATAGACAAGCTTAATAGATATAATGAAACAGTGGACAATCTTCAAAATAAACTACACAGAGAACCAAGTGATGCTGAAATAGCAGAAGAATTAGGAATATCAACTAAGGACATTATGGAAATAGAGGGATACATTAACTATATGTCAGTGGTTTCCCTTGATGAAATAATATGCCTGAAGGATGATGATGTTTCTGTTATATCCACAATCAAGGATGAGAATAGTCCTTGTCCTGAAGCCGCATTTCAAGACAAGGAACAGATTGAGTATCTTTCTAAAGCACTTGACATTTTGAATGAAAAGGATAAAACCATATTATCCTTGTATTACTACGATGAATTAACTCTTAAGGAAATTGGGAAAATTTTAAATGTATCAGAGTCAAGAGTATGTCAGCTGCATAGTAGGGCTATAATGCACTTAAGGAAGGCTATGCAGGAACTTAAATATATGGAATGAGGGAATTTCATGTTTGAATCTGTTTTTTTAATAATAATAGGAATTACACTGATAGTTCTTAACTATAGAGCGATTAAAAAAGATAAAAATTCTTTTAATAAACTTTTGCGGATTGAGGACGATAATATTAATGACTATGACTTGGAAATTGGGAAGCTCAAAGCTGAATTTGCAGAGGATATAGCGAAGCTTCAAATTCAAATATCTGAATTAAAAGAGCTTGAAAAACTTCAGAAAAGAATAGAAGCTGCTTTGTCTATGGATGAAACAGAGGCTTCAGATGAATCTGAGTTATATACACAGGAAACTATTGGGGAAGAATCAGAACCTATTGAAAGAAAATCTAATAATGCTAATGGAAATAAAATAAAAATTAATGAAATAAAAGAAATGTTTGATAAAAACATGGACATTGATGAGATTGCCCAAAGACTTAACATGGGTAAGGGGGAATTGCTATTAATAAAAGAATTATACTTAAAATAAAAGAATTTACTGGATTCCTCTGTGACAGAAAAATACTCTTTGGAATAGGTATTGGAATACTTCTAGCTACAATAGTTATGACCGGAGCTAAAATAAGCTATAATTTGAGCAGTAGTCAGATAGAAAACAAGGCCAGGTCTATGGGAATGATCTACCCTGATGAAGTTAAAGTTATAAATGAAAAGGAGAGTTCAAAATGATAAGGGCTTTATATACGGCAGTATCAGGAATGATAACTCAGCAGGCAAGGGAAGAGGTTATCACAAACAACCTTGCTAATGCAAATACCACAGGATTTAAAAATGATGATCTTTCTATTAAAAAGTTTGAGGATGTATTAATTCAAAATTATGACAAGCAGGTTGGAGGAAAAAACGTTAGAAACGTTATAGGTTCCTTAAGCAATGGTTCAAAAATAGGAGATGTTAATACAGACTTTTCACAAGGTAATATTGAGAGTACTGAAAACAATACAGACTTTGCATTAGAAGGGAAAGGTTTCTTTGAAGTTCAAAGAAGTAATGGAAATACTAATAACACATTCTATACAAGAGATGGACATTTTCATATAGATAAGATTGGAAACCTTGTAACAAACTCAGGGGATAAGGTACTTGGAAACGATGCTTTGGGAAACCAAACCACCATAAATGTTGGTAACGGACAAATTCAATGTGATGATAGTGGAAATATAAGTATCGACGGGGTTATGAAATATAAATTTAAACTGTCGGATTTTAATGACTATAATACTCTTAAAAAAGTTGGGGACAACCTGTATGAGGGAAATAGTCCAATAGACAGTAAAGCATCAGTAAAACAAAATGCAATTGAAAAATCAAATGTTAATGTGATAAATGAAATGGTAAATATGATGACAACTATGAGAAGCTTTGAAACTAACCAAAAGATTGTTCAATCCCTTGATGAAACACTTAACAAAGTAGTAAATGAAGTTGGAACAGTTAGATAGGAGGAGTAAAGCATGGGATTAATTGGATTATGGACCAGTAAAAGCGCTTTGGCTGCACAGCAGGAAAAGCTGGATTGTATTTCAAATAATATAGCTAATGCCAGCACTTTGGGATATAAAAGAGAAGAAGTAAGCTTTCAGGATTTAGTATATGATAAATTAGAAAGAGCAGGGATACCTACTGCAAAAGATGCAAAAACAGCCCTTATTAATGGTTCAGGAGTTAAAGTTGGAATTGCATTAAGAGATACTACCCAGGGAAGTATGCTTACCACAGGGGTAAGTACGGACTTCGCTCTAGATGGTAAAGGCTATTTCAGAGTAATAAAGCAGGATGGTAGCTTTGCCTACGAAAGAAATGGAAGTTTCAGCGTAGACGGCACTGGGAAGTTAGTGGATAAAGGTGGTAATATCCTTGAGATACAATATACTGAGGATGGGAATAAAATAAATGCTGCTGGAGGCCTTAGTGCAGATAATTTTTCTGTGGATCAAACAGGCGTAATAACTGTAAAGCAGGGAGCCTCATCAGTTGATTATGGTAAAATAAATGTTTATAATGTCACTGGAAATGATTCAATGTTATCTGTAGGAAACGATCTCTATGTACCTGTACAAGGCGCAAATATATATAGTGAAAATGGTACAAATGTACTACAGGGATATCTTGAGAATTCAAATGTGGATATGTCAAAAGAAATGGCGGACATGATAATTGCACAAAGATCTTTTCAGCTGGGGTCCAAAGGAATAAGTACCGCAGATGAAATGTGGGGTCTTATTAATAATATGAAAAAATAATTTTGTAAATATCTTCTATGTTGAATCATATAATATAATGATTTAATTTTATGGAGGAATATTTATGAAGGGAAAAATGAATCCAAAGTTCTGCTGCCCCATGATGTGTCCTATGATGCATTGTATGATGAATCCCGTTATGGAAAATCCATGGGATAATTATATTGTTAATAAAGAAAAATGCAATGAATACCCATCGGAGTTCAAACCAAATTACCAGCCCGTATATCCACCACAGTATCAGGACCCTATGATGGGTAAGTGTCAGCATAAGTGTGAAGAAACATATCCTGAAGCTGGAACATCACAGGAAACTCCCGAAGACTCATATCAAGAAACGGAATTGGAAGTAAAAAACACTGACATCAATATAAAAACTGTGGATATTGGGGAAATCATGGATTAAAAAGGTATGTGCTGTGCACATACCTTTATTTTTATTTTACTGCTGCTTGAAGTGGGGGTATAACCTGTTTCTTTCTTGAAAGTATCCCAGGAACGTAAACAGTGTCTCCTGGTATTGAAACATTAAATGCTTTTTCTGCAAGATCTTTTCTCTCACCTATTACAATAAGTTCAGAACCTTCATCAAGAATGTCTGTGAGCATCAATATGAGCAGATCATACTTTTCATTTTTAACCATATTGTTCATAAGGGTAAGAATGTCTGGTTTAAGAGGTTTCAAGCCTTCAAGGTCCACAGTTGAAATTTGTGAAACTCCAAGTTTAAGGCTGCCTAAACCAAATTCCTTAAAGTCCTGATTAAATATTTCCTCAGCAGTTTTTCCTGAAAGTGATGACCCTGCTCTAAACATTTCCTTAGCATATTTTTCAGGTTCAATGCCTGCGACTTTCGCAAGTCTATCAACTACTACCTTATCTGCCTTGGTTGCAGTTGGTGACTTAAACAACAATGTATCTGAAATTATTGCTGAGCAAAGCAATCCTGCAATTTCTTTAGATGGCTCCAAACCATTTTCAAAATACATATTGGCTACAATTGTTGCAGTACATCCTACAGGCTGATTTCTAAAGTATATTGGACCGCTGGTTTGGATATCAGCTATTCTGTGATGATCTATTATTTCTAGTAATTCAGCATCTTCAAGACCGTTCACTGATTGTGATTTTTCATTGTGATCAACAAGGATTATTTTCTTTTTGCTTGGAGATATCAAATGATATCTTGATAAGCTTCCTACAACTATTCCATTTGAATCCAATACAGGATAGCTTCTAAATCTTGTATTCAGCATAATGTCTTTAACATCATCAACATAATCATCAACTTTAAATGAAACAAGGTTTTCCTTTGACATTATGTATTTAACAGGAACACTTTGAGGTAAAAGTCTTGATGTAGTGAAGGTATCATAAGGAGTACTGATGATTGAGCAATTAATTGCTTTAGCTTTTTCTAAAGTGTCATTATCAACCTCATGTCCTCCGGTTATTATCATAAGTGCCGCTTTCTTTCTTATCACTAATTCCTCAGTGTCTTTTCTGTTTCCGCAAATTACTATATCTCCTTCATTAATGAAAGAATCTGCAGAATCAGGGTGCATTGCAGCAACTACAATTTTTCCTCTAAGTTCATCCTTGCTTAAATATAATGCTTTTGCATTAAGGGTATCTATAATATTTTCAATCTTAACTCCGCTTTTTTTAATAACTTCACTATCCCAGACGTCCATATACGTGGAAGTAACTGTGGATTGAGAAGCTATACCAATAAGTTTTCCTTCCTCATCAATTACTGCAAGGGTTTTACCTTTACTTTTATTAATCCTCTCCCATGCATTTTTAATTGACTGGTCAGGTTTTATAGTTTCAGCATCATCATATTTTAGGTCAGAAACCTGTGCTTTCATGGATTCAACCAATTCAGGGGCTTCAACTTTAAAATAATCAAGAGCGTACTGTGTTTCCTTGCTTACGGAACCAAGTCTAACTGCCTTAGCATTTACAGTCCCAAGTTTTTTCTTTAGCTCAGCATAGGATAAAGCAGAGCATATGGAATCTGTATCTGGATTTTTGTGTCCGGTTATGTAAATAACATCATTCATTCAAATGCCTCCTAATTATAATATTAAGGTTTATATCAAGTTATATTTTAATAGTTAGTGATTAATTAGTCAAATTTTTAAATGGATAAACATATATTTGTATAGATATATTTCCAAAGGAGGCATACATATGTTTATGGAAAATAGAGGACTGCAAGGTCTTAGCAGCAAGGAAGCCTTAGAAAGGCTTAGAAAAAATGGACCTAATACTATTAAAAAAAAGAAAAGGATATCCAAATTAAAGATATTATTATCCCAATTTAACGATGTTATTATTTGGGTATTGATATTTGCTGCTTTTATTTCAGTAAGAATGGGTGAAGGAGCAGATTCATTAACAATAATAATAATAATAGCTATGAATGGTTTAATGGGCTTTATTCAGGAATACAAAACTGAAAAATCTTTGGAAGCCTTAAAGGAGTTGACTTCACCAACTGCAAAAGTTATTCGTGATGGACAGTTTAAAGTACTTAACGCAGAGGAATTGGTGGATGGGGATATTGTAATACTTGAAAGTGGAGACAGAATTCCAGCAGATTGTTATATAATTGAAGCAAGTAGTTTTATGGCAGATGAATCACTTCTTACAGGTGAATCCTGCGGAATATCAAAATCAAGGGACAAGGGCTCTGATGAAATTTTCATGGGGACTCTAGTATTAACCGGCAGAGCAAAGGCGAGAGTAATAAATACAGGCATGAAAACAGAAATGGGCAAAATTGCAGGAATGCTTGATAATATTGAAAGTGAAAGGTCTCCTTTAAAGGAAAAGTTAAATGACCTTGGCAAGGTTCTAGTAGTGCTTTGTATATTAGTTTGTGTAATTGTAACAATAACCGGTATATATAGAGGGCAGGATAAATATCAAATGTTTTTACTTGGAGTTAGCCTGGCTGTAGCAGCAATTCCAGAGGGCTTGCCTGCAATAGTTACAGTTGCACTTGCGCTTGGAGTTTCAAGGATGCTGAAAAGAAACTCACTAGTAAGGAAACTTCCTGCAGTTGAAACCTTAGGATGCACATCAATAATTTGCAGCGATAAAACAGGAACTCTCACAGAAAATAATATGACGGTTAAATGTGTTTATTTCGATAATCATTTATATAATTGTGATAAGGAAAGCATACCTGACAACCTGATATTAAAAAAGGCATTTACCTACTGTAATGACTGCAGCTTTGATTTTTCAAGGAGTACAATAAAAACCAGTCTTTTGGGTGACCCTACGGAAACAGCGTTGATTAAGGGATTTTTTAGGGACAATAATACGTTAAAGATATTCTTATCAGCTGCAAAACGAGTTTATGATATTCCTTTTAATTCAGATAGAAAGATGATGTCTGTAGTAATGAAGGAAAATGAAAGGGAAATCTGTTATGTAAAAGGAGCTCCAGAAAAACTGCTTTTAAAATGCAGATATATCTTAATTAATGGGGAGGTTTTACCTTTAACTTTTGATTTAAGAAACAAAATAAATTCCTCTGTTGAAAAGATGTCATACAATGCATTAAGATGTATCGGGGCAGCTTATAAGGAAAATATTACTTCAAGAAAAAATCTTGAAGAGGACCTGATTTTTATAGGTGCTGCGGGTATAATTGACCCAC
The DNA here is from genome assembly GCA_050261915.1 of Solirubrobacterales bacterium. GTDB lineage: Bacteria > Bacillota > Clostridia > Clostridiales > Clostridiaceae > UBA699. The sequence continues at coordinate 16,457 of JBLNDT010000062.1, read as the reverse complement.
CAAGAAAAGAAGCTAAGGAAGCTGTCTTAAAATGCAAAATAGCTGGAATCAAGCCGGTAATGATTACTGGGGATCATAAGAACACAGCCTTTGCTATTGGAAAAGAACTTGATATATGCAAGGATGAATCCCAGGTAATTACAGGAGATGAAATTGACAGTCTTAACGAAAGACAGCTGGCTTCAAAAATTGATAAAACTACTATTTTTGCAAGGGTTAGTCCAAATCATAAATTAAGGATAGTTAAAGCTTTTAAGAGCAAAAATAAAATTGTGGCTATGACAGGGGATGGTGTAAATGATGCTCCTGCTGTTAAAGAAGCTGATATAGGAATATCCATGGGGATTTCTGGAACTGATGTTACCAAGGAGGCTTCTTCTATGATTCTTCTTGATGATAACTTCAGCACAATTGTTACGGCAGTTGAAGAGGGAAGAATAATATATGATAACATAAGGAAGTTTATAAGATATCTTCTTTCATGCAATCTAGGAGAAGTTTTAACTATGTTTTTAGCCTCATTATTATATCTTGATATTCCTCTTCTGCCCATACAGATACTTCTTGTAAATCTTGCAACAGATGGACTTCCTGCCATAGCTCTGGGGGTGGATCCACCTGAAAATGATATAATGAATGAAAGGCCACACCCTAAAAACGAAAGCATATTTTCCAGGGGGTTGGCTGAAAAGATAGTTGTCAGGGGAGCTCTAATAGGGGTATGTACAGTGCTGTCATTTTTGGCTGCAAAGTACTGCGGATATGATTTAGACACCTGCAGGACAATGGCCTTAAGTACCTTGATAATATCCCAGCTTATTCATGTTTTCGAATGCAGGTCTGAAAGGCATTCCTTATTCCAGATAAATATATTTACAAACCTTTATCTAGTAGGAGCTGCAGCTATTTCAATAATACTATTGGTACTTGTGGTATATAACCCTTTCCTTCAGAGCGTTTTCCACACATCCATACTGGATATGGGGCAGTGGTGCATGATAATGTTTTTTTCAGGTATAATAGCATTTATTAACAGTATATATTTATATTTCAAATAAATAAAACCTGCTGCAGCTGCAGCAGGTTTTACTACTTAAATCTTTGAACTTGTCTTTGAACTTTTGGCACGTTTCCTTCAATTGGCACAAGATCTTTCTTTGTGGTTAAGTTTCTTATATTTAATACAGAAACTTTTTCACGGCTTTCCTTAGAAGGCTTGCCATCCTTGGTCTTTTTTCCTTTTAAGCCTTGAACTAAAAGAAGATTTCCCTGGGAAATAGGGATGAATTCTGGCTTTTTAAACCATTTTTTCTTTTCATAGATACATTGCACAATAGTTTTACTTCTGTCTGGTCTAACTAAAATAGAAACAGTTATTTTATGAAATATCCCTAAAATTGACTTTTCAGTGATTTTTACCGATACAACATTTCCTTGAACCTGAGTTATTCTATCACCATATTTTTTAAGATAGGACTTAGTATAGTATTGCGTAAGTTTGTCTTTAAAACTCATATATATGACTCCTTTGCGTAAAAAGTATTAAAAAATGTTAGATATATTATAACACAGTATTATTAATTTTAAAACATAAAGAAAAACTTGTTACATTAAATAATTTGATATAAAATACAATTAAATTGATTAGGAGATGATGATAATGAAGGGTGAAGAACTTGCTAAATACATAGACCATACCATATTAAAACCAGAGGCTGTTGAAAGTGAAATAATTAACCTTTGCAGGGAGGCAGTAGAATATGGCTTTGCTTCTGTGTGCATAAACCCCTATCATGTTAAATTTGCTTCTGAAATACTTAAGGACAGCAAAGTGAAGGTTTGTACCGTTATTGGATTCCCATTGGGTGCAAATACAACTGAAGTTAAGGTTTTTGAAACCATGGATGCTTTGAAAAATGGTGCAGATGAGATAGACATGGTAATTAATATTGGCAAACTCAAAGAACAAAACTATGATTATGTAGGAACTGAAATATCAAAAATTGCTGAAGTTGTGAAGGGTAAGGGCATTCTTAAGGTTATTGTTGAAACCTGTCTGTTAAGTAAGGACGAGATAATAAAGATTAGTGAAATAGTAAGGGATTCCGGTGCTGATTTTATTAAAACCTCCACAGGGTTTTCAAAAGACGGGGCAAAGGTAGATGATATTAAGCTGATGAAGAGTATTCTGCTAGATACAATAGGAATTAAGGCATCAGGGGGAATAAGAGACAAGGAAACAGCAGTTGCAATGATAGAAGCAGGAGCCACCAGAATTGGTGCATCCGCATCAGTAAAAATATGTGAATAAAACATAAAACTTCGGTAACATAAGGTTACCGAAGTTTTTATTTATACGTTAAATCTGAAGTTTACAATGTCTCCATCCTGCATAACATATTCCTTGCCTTCAAGTCTGAAGTATCCTTTTTCCTTTGCAGCAGCTTCTGAGCCGCATTCCACAAGTTTTTCAAAGGATATGATTTCTGCTCTTATAAAGCCTCTTTCTATGTCGGTATGGATTTTTCCAGCAGCTTGAGGAGCCTTTGTGCCTTTAACAATTGTCCAGGCTCTTACCTCCACATTTCCTGCAGTTAAGAAGCTTATAAGTCCAAGGAGCTTATAGGAAGCATGTATAAGCTTATCCAATCCTGATTCAGTAAGGCCGTATTCACTAAGCATTTCCATCTTTTCTTCTTCATCTAAAGATGAAAGTTCCTCTTCAAGCTTTGCACTTATTACTATAACCTCAGAGTCTTCACCCTTTGCATACTCATTTACTCTCTTAACAAGATCATTTTGGATATTTCCTGCCATAAGGTCCTCTTCGGATATATTTGCAGCATAAAGCACAGGCTTTGAAGTTAAAAGGAAATATCCTTTAACCATATTTGCTTCATCTTCTGTAAGTTCTATTGTTCTTACAGGGAATCCTTCCTCAAGATGGGCCTTAAGTCTCTTCATAAGCTCAAGCTCTGCCTTTGCATCTTTATTTCCGCTGTTTGCGAGCTTTACTCCCTTTTCAATCCTTTTTTCAAGCACCTCTATATCAGAAAATATAAGCTCAAGGTTTATAGTTTCAATATCTCTTACCGGATCCACCCTGCCATCTACATGGGTTACATTTTCATCTTCAAAGCATCTTACAACGTGGACAATAGACGCAACCTCACGAATATGTGACAAGAACTTGTTCCCAAGACCTTCACCTTTGCTGGCACCTTTAACAAGTCCTGCAATATCATAAAATTCTATTGCTGTATGTATTTTTTTCTTAGGGTTATAAATTTTTTCAAGTTCGTCCAATCTTTTATCTGGTACACTAACAACCCCAACATTTGGTTCTATAGTACAGAATGGGTAGTTGGCAGATTCTGCTCCAGCCTTAGTTATGGCGTTGAACAGTGTGCTTTTTCCCACATTTGGCAAACCTACGATTCCTAGTTTCATTATTTACATTCCTTTCTAAAAGCAAGTATTCCATTAGATTATACTCTAGAAGGATAGCTATTTCAAGTAGACTAAAAGTATTAAAATGAAAACAATGTAATATTTTACCATTATCATATGTGCAGGTCAATATTATTTTAAAAAAAATTAATATTTTATTAATTTTTAGCAGGAATTTTCTGATTTTTATAGAATATAGAGTATAAGTGGTTAAAAGTGGTGGAAAGTGGTTAAAATTTATGGAGGTACTATATGTTTATTGGTGAATATGTACATGCTGTAGACAATAAAAATAGAATAATTGTACCTTCAAAATTCAGGGAAGAACTTGGAAACAAGTTCATTATAACAAAAGGCCTTGATGGATGTATATATGCTTATACCCTGGATGAGTGGAAACTGCTGGAGGAAAAACTGGTGAAACTGCCTTTAACCAGCAAAAATGCTAGAGCATTTACCAGATTCTTCTTTTCAGGAGCAAATGAAATAGAGCTTGATAAACAAGGAAGGGCATTAATGCCTCAAAGCGTTCTTGACTACGCAGGCATAGACAAGGAAGTTGTCAGCATAGGTGTTTCAAACAGAATCGAAATATGGAGCAAAGAAAAATGGGAAGAATATAATGACTCAAATATTGATTTTGATGAGATAGCAGAGCAAATGAGCGACCTTGGAATATAGGAGGAATCATATGGAATTTAAACATGTATCAGTACTATTAGAGGAATGTATAGAGGCTCTGAACATAAAAGAAGGCGGAATATATGTGGACTGCACCTTAGGCGGTGGCGGGCATTCTCTTGAAATACTAAAAAAGCTTCATGGAACGGGAAAGCTTATAGGTATAGATCAAGATAAAAATGCAATAGCAGCAGCTTCTCAAAAGCTTAAAGAATTCGATAACGTTATATATGTGCATGATAACTTTTACAATATAAAAGAAATACTTGATAATTTAGAAATTGATAAGGTTGATGGAATACTAATGGATCTTGGGGTTTCATCTCATCAGCTTGATGAAGCTGAAAGAGGCTTCAGTTATATGAAGGATGCACCACTTGATATGAGAATGAACCGAGATAATCCCCTGTCAGCCTATGAAGTTGTAAATCATTATTCTGAAGAAGATTTGTACAGAATAATACGGGATTATGGAGAAGACAGATTTGCAAAGAAAATTGCAAAGCATATTGCAGAATCCAGAAAGCTGAAGCATATAGAAACAACCTTGGAACTCGTTGACATAATTAAGACTGCAATACCAGGGAAGTTCCAAAGAGACGGACATCCAGCAAAAAAGACATTCCAGGCAGTAAGGATTGAGGTAAACAAAGAACTAGGGATTTTAGATAAAGCTGTTGAAAATAGTATACTTAAATTGAACTCAAAGGGGAGACTGGCAGTTATAACCTTTCATTCCCTAGAAGATAGGCTGATAAAGGTTAAATTTAAAGAACAGGAGAACCCATGCACATGTCCTAAAGATTTTCCGGTTTGTGTATGCGGTAAAAAACCTTCAATAAATATAATAACAAAAAAACCTATAGAACCTTCCGAAGAAGAGATGAATAGCAACTCAAGAAGCAAGAGTGCAAAGCTTAGAGTAGCGGAAAAAATATAAGTTCTAAATAACAAGTGGGGTGAATAAAGTGATAGTGGCAAGGGAAGAGCTGATGGTAAGGGGTAACACGGTTTTAGCACCTAAAAACCCGCCTTACAGAAAAAAGGTTATAAAGCAGAAACAAAATAAGAATAAGGTAAATAAATTTGTAATTTTAAGAAATATAGTTATAGCATTTGCAATAGGTCTTGTATTAGTAGGAAGATATAGTGCAATCTACAACATGCAGAAACAGCTCAATACTACAAAATCTAATATCACTGAATTAAACAAGCAAAATGACAATTTAAAGGTGGAACTTGTTAAATATAACAATCTGCAATACATAGAGGAGGTTGCTGTTAACAAATTAAAGATGGTTCCTCCAAATAAAGACAATGCAGTATACTGCAACACTGACAAGGAAAGGGTTATCACAGCTTCAAAGGCTGTTACTTCAGATAAAGGCGCAGGAAACATGATAGCTAAAGTTATAAAGAGCATTTTCTGAAGCAATTTCCGGAGGTATAGATTTTGACAAAACAAGAATACAGGGATAAGACTGTGATTGGAAAAAGGATGATAGCAGCTCTTTTATCACTGTCCTTGCTCTTCTTTTTGTTGTTTACAAGAATGGTTTATATAATGATAATAGAATCCTCGAAATATACAGCGTATGCAGTGGAACAGTGGACTAGTGAAGTTAAAATCGCTGCAAAAAGGGGAAGAATTCTTGACAGAAATGGGAACGAGCTAGCTGTAAGTGCAAATGTATATAGAGTGGACCTTGATATGAATACTTTAAGGGACACAATGAAGACGAAAAATATTACTTTAGATGAATTGTCGGTTTTGCTATCCGATGCTCTTGGCATGGAAAAGGAAGATGTAAAAAAGATCTTAAGCAAAACCCTTCCAAGTGGTCTTCCAATGGGGTCTGCAGCGCTTAAGAGGAGAATAGAAAAACAAGATGCAGATAAGGTTAAAAGTCTTAATCTTAGAGGTGTTTTGGTTTCTGCAGATACTAAAAGATATTATCCAAATAACAACTTTCTTGCCCAGGTGATTGGCCATACAAATTCCGACGGTAACGGCTTAACTGGAGTTGAGTTGAAGTATAATAAAGAACTGTCAGGAACACCAGGGGTAAGAATTGCTGAAACTGATAAAAAGAGCAAGGATATACCAAATACCATTTCAGAATTTACTGAACCAGTTGATGGAAAAGACCTTGTATTAACTATAGATGAAACTATACAAAACTTTGCAGAAAAAGCTGCATTAAAGGCGATGATTGACAATAAAGCAAAGGCGGTAACGATAATAGTAATGGACCCTAATAATGGGGATATACTTGCTATGGCAAACAAACCAGATTACAACCCAAATGATCCCTGGGAGCAGGGGAAGACCTCTGAGGAACTTCAGCAGATGTGGAGAAACCGGGCTGTTAGCGATACCTTTGAACCAGGGTCAATATTTAAGGTAATAACTTCATCAGCTGCATTAGAAACAGGAGCTGTTGCTTCCACATCACAGTTTAACTGCAATGGCAGTTTCACAGTAGGCGGAAGGACAATTCACTGCTGGAAACGTACCGGGCATGGGAGCCAGGATTTTACAGGAATATTAAAAAATTCATGTAATGTGGGGTTTGCAGCTGTTGGTAAAAGTGTTGGTAAGGAAAAACTTAATGAATATATACAAAAATTTGGTTTTGGCAAGAAGACGGGAATTGATCTTCCAGGGGAAGCCAATGGGATACTTAGAAAAACTTCAGATATAAATGAAGTAGATCTTGCAACCATATCATTTGGGCAGACTGATACAGTATCAAGTATTCAGTATTTAACTGCATTAAATGCTGTGGCAAATGGAGGTAGACTCATTGCTCCTCATGTAATGAAAGAAATAGCACACTATGATGAAAACCAAGGAAAAGAAATAGCAGATAGTTCTTATGACAGCAAAAATAAGGAAAAACAGATATTAGACAGCACAAAAATGGCGGAGTTAAGAGGTTATCTTGAAAAGGTTGTGGCTGAAGGTGGTGGAAGCAAGGCGTTTATAGATGGTTATCACATTGCTGGGAAAACAGGTACAGCACAAAAAGTAATTAATGGAAGATACGAAAGCGGAAAATACATTGCATCCTTTGGGGGAATGGCTCCATCCAGCAACCCAAAGATTACCGTTTTTATATCTATAGACGAACCTGACCCTTCAAATTATTATGCGGGTCAGATAGCAGCTCCTGTGGCACAGCAGATATTTAACGATATATTTAACTACCTTGATGTGAAAAGTGACGCCAGCAAAGAGGATGTGGCAAGAAGCCTTCTTAGAGATGTTATTATACCAGATGTGAGAGGTATGACTAAGGCTGATGCAATAAAAATATTAAAGGAAAATTTATTATCTTGTGAAATTGAAGGTTCTGGAGAATATGTGACAGATATTAATCCTAAACCTGGTTATACACTTAAAGAAGGAAGTAAAATAAAACTTTACACAGGGGCACCTGATAATTATAATAAAATAGTAACAGTGCCAGACATTACAGGACTAACACAAGAAAGAGCCCTAGAAGTTCTAAAAAGCCTGGGTCTAAAAGGGAATCCAAGTGGAAGCGGAATGGTTTCCGACCAGAGCATTGCAGCAGGTACTGATGTTTCCAGAGGAACTACGGTAAATATGGAATTGGAAGCAATAGGCGACTAAAATAACATGGCATGCAATGCATATTGCATGCCTGATTTTGTATTTTATACTTTATATTGGATACAATTCATAATAAGGAGCTGGTAATATTGAAACTTAAAAATATACTTGAAGGATTGGAATTTGAGGTTGTACAAGGAAGTCTTGATACAGATATAATGAAAATTGAATATGACTCAAGAAAGCTTCAAAAGGGAGATTTGTTTATATGTATCAAGGGTTATGAAACAGATGGACATAAATATTTGGAATCTGCTGTGGAAAAAGGAATTGCAGCTGTTTTGTGCATGGATGATGTTAAAGCGGATTCCAAAGTTACTGTTATTAAAGTTAAAGATACAAGAAAAGCAATGGCGGTTGCTGGTTCAAATTATTTTGGCAATCCAAAGGATAAGCTTAATATAATCGGAGTTACAGGAACCAATGGTAAAACTACCTCCACCTTTATGATTAAGTCAATTTTAGAGGCTGCAGGCTTTAAGACCGGAATAATTGGAACCATTGCAAATTATATAGGAGATAAAAAAATAGAAACAAGCAGAACAACCCCGGAATCACTGGAGCTTCATAAGCTTTTTGCGGATATGGTTTACGAAAATGTAAAATATGTTGTTATGGAGGTTTCATCCCACTCATTATATTTATGCAGAGTATACGGAATAAATTTTTGTGAAGGTATATTTACAAACTTAACCAGAGATCATTTAGATTTCCATAAAACCTTCGAAAATTATTATAGCTCAAAGCTTATGCTTTTTGACAATTCAAGGAATTCATCAGTAAATATTGATTCTGAATATGGAATTAAGGTTATGAGTGACATTAAAGGAAATAAAATTTCCTATGGGATTGACAACAAAGCAGATGTTATAGGAAAAAATCTTGTTATGGATTCCAGGGGTGTAGAATTTGATTTGGAATATAAAGGAATCATAACAAGGATAAAACTTAATATTCCAGGGAAGTACAACGTTGAAAATGCTTTAGGCAGTGCAGCAGCTTGTCTCCTAGAAGGTATATCACCTGAAATAATAAAAGAAGGACTTGAAAAAATGCTTTGTGTACCTGGAAGATGTGAAATTGTAACCCATGGATATAATCTTGGCTTTGATATTATTGTGGATTATGCTCATACACCAGATGGTCTTGAAAACATACTTAAAACTGCAAGGGAATTTACAAGTGGGAAACTTATCTCAGTATTTGGCTGCGGCGGTGACAGGGATAAGACAAAAAGACCAATTATGGGTGAAATAGGAACAAGGTTAAGCGATTTGGCGGTAATAACCTCTGACAATCCTAGGACAGAAGATCCGGAACTTATTATTAAAGACATCTTAAGCGGTATAGAAAAACAAAATTATATTGTGGAAGTAAACAGGATTGAAGCAATAGCAACTGCAATTAAGAATGCAAAAAAAGGAGACGTCATTGTAATTGCAGGGAAGGGTCACGAGGATTACCAAGTTCTAAAAACAGGAAAAATTCATTTTGACGAAAGAGAAATTGTGAAAAACATTCTAGATAAGGGGGTATTTTAATTGGAAATATTAACCCTAAGCGAAATACTAAAAGCAGTAAACGGAGAAATTATTTTAAAAGGAAATATTGATAAATTTGATTCAATATGTACTGATACAAGAAAAATAAAATCTGGAGATTTATTTATTGCATTAAAAGGAGATAATTTTAACGGTAATGATTTCATAGAAAAGGCAGTAGAATCAGGTGCTGCACTCTGTATAGCCGATGAGATTAAATTTAATCTAAATAACATAACAGATGCTTGGATAATAAAAGTTAAGGATACAAAACAAGCCTTGCTGGATTTGGCAAAATACTACAGGTCCAGGTTAAATACAAAAATAATAGGAATTACCGGATCCACAGGAAAAACCTCTACAAAGGATTTAACAGCTGCAGCTTTAGGAAGCAGATATAAAGTGTTTAAGACCAAGGGGAACTTTAATAATGAAATAGGGCTTCCTTTGATGATTTTCAGCCTTGACAATTCTTATGATATAGCTGTTCTTGAAATGGGAATGAATAATCTTGAAGAAATACACCGTATGGCTGAGGCGGCCAGACCTGACGCTGCAATTATAACAAATGTGGGGATTACCCATATAGAAAACCTTAAAACTCAGGAAAATATTTTAAAGGCAAAGCTTGAAATTACAAACTTTTTTAATAAAGAATCCCTTCTTATTATTAATGCGGACAGCCCTATGCTTAGAGACATGGATTACAAAAAAAGCAGGCTTATAACCACAGGAATAGAAGGAGAAAATAATTACAAAGCATATGATATTGTACTTTTAGATACTTCAGTCAGGTTTAAACTTGAACTTAATGGAGAAAAGTTTCCAGAAGAATTTCAAATAGAAGTTCCAGGAAAACATACAATTAATAATGCCTTACTTGCAATTGCATGTTCTATGGAGTATGGTGTGAGTTTAGATGAAATAAACAAGGGCTTTAGGGAACTTGAAAAAACCTCCATGAGACTAGATATCATTAAAGGAAAATATACAATAATAAACGATTGCTACAATGCAAACCCAGATTCAATGAAGTCAGGACTGGAGGTTTTAAATAACTTCAAGTGCAATAGGAGAATAGCCATACTAGGGAGTATGGGTGAACTGGGAGATAAATCAAAGGAATCACATAAAATGATTGGTGAATTTGCAAAAAAATCAAATGTTGATTTTCTTATAACTCTTGGAATATATAATGAAGAATTTAAACAGGGGTTTGGGGAGAATTGTCTTTGCTTTGAGGATTATGATGAGGCTGTTAATGCAGCTAAAGCCATATTAAAAGAGGGGGATGTTGTTATAGTTAAGGCATCCAGGTCTATGAAATTTGAAAAGATAGTAGATAAATTGAAGGAACACAATGTTGGGGTGACTTATAATGGATAAAATAGCTTTTTCAGTTCTGGCTGCTTTTGTAATAACTATAATATTAGGACCTTTATTAATACCATTGCTGCGCAGACTGAAGTTTGGACAGAGCATAAGAGAAGATGGGCCTCAGAGCCATCTAAAAAAAGCTGGTACTCCAACTATGGGAGGAATAATATTTATTTTAGCAGTGCTGATTGGCATGGTATTATTGATTAGAAAGCCTTCTGATGAAGCCATGGCTGCTTTGTATGTATTTGTTGCTTTTGGAATAATTGGAGCGATGGATGATGGTTTAAAAATATTAAGAAAGAAAAATCTTGGTCTTAGAGCATGGCAGAAGATGGTTATGCTATTAGTTGTATCAGGTGCAGTGGCATGTTATGCTGTGAAAAATCAGGAGATAGGTACATCAATTATTGTACCCTTTATTCATATAAATTGGAATCTTAACATTTGGTATGTACCTTTTATAATATTTTATTTCTTAGCTGTTACAAATGGAGTCAATCTAACTGACGGCTTAGATGGTCTTGCTGCTTCAGTTACACTTTTGGTAATGACATTCTTTGCATTAGTTAGTTTTGGCTTGGGCCACTATACATTAGCTGTATTTTGCGGACTCACTGCTGGTGCATTGCTTGGCTTCTTGAAGTTTAATGCGTTCCCTGCACAGGTTTTTATGGGTGATACAGGATCACTTGCACTTGGTGGAGCTGTTGCTGTTGTTGCAATGATATTGAAGCTTCCACTTATAATTCTTCTTGTAGGAGGTATATATGTAATTGAAACTTTATCAGTAGCAATGCAGGTTATATCCTTTAAGTTGACAAGAAAAAGAATTTTCAAGATGGCTCCTATTCATCATCATTTTGAGCTGAGTGGATGGCACGAAACAAAGGTGGTTTCAACATTTTGCATATCCACTGTTGTTTTATGTCTTGTTGCATTCCTATCCCTATAACAATATTTTGGAGGACATTTTATGAAGAAAAAACCCCGTAAAAAATTGGGTCCAATAGATTTTGTATTGTTTTCAACTATAATGCTCCTTGTTGCCATAGGAGTTGTAATGGTATATAGTGCCAGCTCCTACAGTTCCTTCTATAGCACAGGAGATAGTATGCAGTATCTAAAAAAACAGGCATTATGGGCTGGTGTTGGAGCGGTGTGCATGCTTTTTACCATGAAAATAGATTACCATATATATAAAAAGTATATAATTCCTTTAATGGGAATTACCATTGTACTTCTTTGCGTGGTGCTTGTATGTCCTCCGGTAAATGGTGCAAGGAGGTGGATTCCTCTTGGCTTTGCATCAATTCAGCCTTCAGAAATTGCAAAATACATGGTAGTTATTTATATGGCTAAAAGTCTTGAAATAAAGGGAGAAAACGTAAAAACATTTTCCCGTGGAGTTCTTCCATATTTGCTTGTTTCAGGTTTTTTTGCAGGTATGGTACTCCTTGAAAAAAATCTTAGTATCGCTTCTGTAATAATGTTCGTTACAATGATAATGCTTTTCGTTGCAGGTTCAAAATTAAGGCATTTATTTGTAATATGCGGCGGGGTTGGTGCTGCGGGAGTTGCTGCAATAGCACTAGAATCATACAGACTTAAGAGGTTTACAAGCTTTTTGGATCCATGGAAGGACCCGAAAGGAGACAGTTACCAGCTTATTCAATCTCTCCTGGCATTAGGGTCTGGTGGAATTTGGGGTGCAGGCCTTGGAAAGTCAAGGCAGAAATGCTACTACATTCCGGAGCCCCATACGGATTTTATATTTTCTATAATAGGTGAGGAATTAGGGCTTATTGGATGTAGTGTGGTTATTATACTTTTTGTGATTTTTATATGGAGAGGTATAGTAACAGCATCTAAGGCTAAGGATACCTTTGGTACCCTTCTAGCTACAGGAATTACTTCAATAATAGCAATTCAAGCAATAATAAATATTGCTGTAGTAACTGGATCAATGCCTGTTACCGGAGTGCCCCTTCCCTTTATCAGCTATGGAGGTTCATCTCTTGTAATTAATCTTAGTGCCATGGGTATACTTTTAAATATTTCAAGGCAAAAGAAAAGAGTATAGAAATGTTTTTTAATTAATATTTTATTTGTATTTAATATTAATTAAAATAATGTTATTATATAAATATGACGAATTATATTATAAGGGGCTTTAATATGGGCAAAGCAATTAAGAAAAGTGATAATGCGTTAATAAAAAAGAGACGAAAAAAGAGATTTATTAAAAGAATTATTCTTTTATTCACATTTTTAATATCCATGCTGGTTATGCTATGCCTAAAGCATCCGCTTTTTAATATATCAAATATAAAAACTGAACATAACAATATCGTTTCTAGTGATGAACTGATAAATTTATCAGGAATATACAAAGGCAACAATATTTTTTACATAAATACATCAAAAAGCATAAAGGGAATATTAAAAAATCCTTACATTTTAAATGTAAAGGTTGAAAGAAAACTTCCAAATACTATAATAATATCTGTAGAAGAACGAGATGCAGTCTATTATGGTAAAAAGGATAATAGTTTTCTTGTTATAGATAAAACAGGAATTGTTCTAGAGGAAAAAGCAGATATAAAAAATATGAAACTTATTGAGTTAATTGGTTTTGATTACAGTAAGGCTGAAGTAGGTAAAAAGATATCTGCAGCTGATTCAAGACAGTTGGATTTTATTGAAAGCCTGGTAGGTGTTTTGAAAAACGACAAGAAATTTATGGATGGGATTACATCTGTAGACGCATCAGATTTGTATTCCTTTAAAATATATTATGGCAATATCTGTATAAAATTGGGAGGCCCTGAGGATTTAGATAAAAAGCTTAATACTGCAGTAAACATTATGGATAGAGATGAGTTTAAGCAGGCAGTTAAGGGTGGATATATAGATGTTGGTTATGATGGAAATCCAGTTTATTTCATAGAAAAGTAGGAGGAGAAAAAATGCGTAAGATGAGCTCTCAAATTAGTGTAGCTATCGTTTGTGCCATTTTAGGTTTTATGTTGGCTTATCAGTTTAAAGTATTGATGAAGCAGGAAAAAACATTAAATTTGGGAAGCGTTAATAGTACAGATATAACAGTGGAGATTGAACAATATAAAAAGCAAAAAACCGAATTAGAAAAGAAGGTTAATGAACTCCAGGACAAGGTAAAGAATTATGAACAGGCTGCAGCAGGCACCAGTGATGCCTCAAAGGCACTTCTTAAGGAACTTGATAATTCGAGACTTTTAACAGGTTTAACAGATGTGCATGGTCCTGGAATAGTAATATATTTAACACCGGATTCCAACTTGTTTGGCACAAATGCAGTGGATCATATAACAGACAAGCACCTTGTATATCTTGTAAATGAACTTAGATTTGCAGGAGCAGAGGCTATATCAATAAATGATATAAGGGTAGTAGGAAATACAGGAATAAGAAATGCAGGAAATAGTATTTTGATTAACGATGAAAAGGTATCATATTCTCAAAGAATTGTTATTAAAGCCATAGGAGACAAGTCTCTTTTGTATAGTGCAATGAGCTTTCCAGAGGTGTTTTCAGAGTTTAAGGGCATATGCGAAGCAAAATTTGAAAAACAGGATGATATAAAAATAGGCAAATATAATAAAACCTATAAGTTTGACTATGTAAAACCTGTACAATAAAAGAGATTAAGGAGAGAGTTCAATGGTTGGTGCAATAGGATTAATAATAGGAATATTGCTTGGAATAATTTTTAAAGTAAATATACCGGATCAGTTTTCACCCTATATGTCAGTGGCTATACTTGCTTGTCTAGATTCAGTATTTGGAGCTATAAGAGCAAGTCTTTCAAAGAATTTTCAAGCCGACATATTTATATCAGGTTTCTTCGGAAATGCACTCCTTGCCGCTGGTCTTGCTTATCTTGGTGATAAACTTGGAGTTCCAATTTACCTGGCAGCGGTTATAGTATTTGGGGGAAGAGTCTTTGATAACTTTGCAATTATTAGAAGGCTTTTAATTGAAAAAGCAAAGGTTCGTCATTGAGGTGGAATAAATGAGAAACAACGAAGCTAATATATTTGTGTTTGCAGCTTCTATTATTATAGGAATACTTATATCCTTTAATATCAGCCTTTCAAGAGAAAGCAGCATAACTCCCTTAAGTTCATCCCAGTATATGGATGCTTATAATTATAAAAACCAGCTTTATGGGGAGATAAGCTCACTGGTAAATCAATACAATAAGCTAGAGAATAAACTTACCAGTTACAAAGCAAGTGAGGCTAATAACAGCAGTATATCAGGTGAGATTAACAAGGAAATTAATGAAAATAACATGATCCTTGGAAAAACTGCAGTAACTGGGGAAGGAATAATTATTGTGCTTAACGATGCTGACAGCATTTATTTTGAGAATAATGCAGAGGATCAATTTAGACTGGTACATAACACTGATATAATTCAAGTGTTGAATGACCTTAGAAATGCAGGTGCTGAAGCAATATCTGTAAATAACCAGAGAATCACTGGTACTTCAGAGATATATTGCTGGGGTCAGTTCTTAAGGATTAACGGGGTTAAAATTGCTGCTCCTTTTACAATATATGCTATAGGAAATAAACAAGTATTGTATGATTATATGATGTCTGATGAAAACTATCTTAAGAGTCTTATGCTGAGAAAAATTAACGTTAATATAACCCAATCTGACCAAGTTAAAATTTCAGCATATACAGCTAGTGGAAAAACTGATTTTATGAAGGCAGAGAGCAACTAATTATGAAACATTTAGAGGATTTTTCATTTATTTGAAGAATATATTATTAACACATGAAGGAGGGTTGATTTTGTCAATTAAAGAAAACATCAATTGTATTTTATCTTCAATACCCAAAGATTCACAATTAATTGCAGTTACGAAGACTAGAAGTGTGGATGAAATAAGGGAAGCTTATGATATGGGCTTAAGGGATTTTGGAGAAAATAAGGTACAGGAGCTTATATCAAAATATGATGAATTTGACCAGTCTGTAAGATGGCATCTTATAGGACATCTTCAAAGAAATAAGGTAAAATATATAGTAGGCAAAGTTTACCTTATCCATTCATTGGACAGTGTAAGGCTTTTGCAGGAGATAGATAGGCAATACAAAGAACAAGGACTTACTGCAGAGGTGCTTATTGAAATAAACATAGGAAGAGAAGAAAATAAAACAGGCATACTTCTTGAAGAACTTGAAGAGCTTATAACAGAATGCGAAAATTGCAGCAATGTAAAGGTGAAGGGTCTTATGACTGTTCTGCCTGTTTGCAGCAGTGATGAGCAGAGGAAATACTTTAAAATAATGAAAGAACTTTGGGATTCTCTTGGAAGAAGGTGTTTTAAAAACATTGAAATGAAGTATTTATCCATGGGCATGACAGGTGACTACAAAATGGCTTTACTTGAAGGAGCAAACATGATCAGGGTAGGAGAAGGCATATTCGGAAAAAGGAATTATAATAAATAATAGGAGGAATAAATTATGGCAAAAGTGTTAAATAAAATGATGGGGTTCTTAGGATTAGAAGATGATTTTGATGATGAAGTGGATGAAACTGCTGTAACAAACGAGTATAATGAAGCAGAGGCTCCACAACTAAGCAATTCAAAGAAAAAATCAAATGTGGTAAGCATACACACAACTATTTCAGCAAAGGTTAAAATACTTAAGCCAACTTGTTTTGAAGAGGCGGCAGACATATGTGATGATGTGAAAAACAGAAAA
>JBLNDT010000061.1:0-7696 GCA_050261915.1 Solirubrobacterales bacterium | reverse complement strand
CGACATATTTCAACATTATTTTCACAAGATTACTTTAATGTAATATAATGTATAATTCTATATTAATTGTAAAACTCCTTCAATTTTTTTTTAATTTAAAAAAAAGAAATTCGACTATTTTTTTAATTTAATTGATTTTTATATAAACATTTTATACAAGGAACTGGCTTTTATTAAATATGAAATTGCACTATTGGCATATTAAATAGCATAAAAGATACATCTGTGATTTCTAAGGCTTTAAGCTATTGTATGAAAAAATAAATAAAAGTAAAATTGAAAAAAGATTAAAAATAGCGGGGGATTTATATGAATTTTGAACCTGAAAGTATTATAAAAGAAATGGATTACCAATATGGGAAAATGAACATGTCTGCTATGGAAAATTATTTAGTAAGTACTATTCAAATGGCAGCAGATAGATATGGAGAAGACAGTATTGGTTTTGCTGCTCTTCTTAATGAACTTGGTGCTTATTATCGTGCTGTAAGCAAATATGAAAAGGCTGAGGAAATATTTTTGAAGGCAAAAAATATTATCCAAAAGGCAGCAGGAGAATATAATGCCAATTATGCAACCACCATAAATAATCTTGCAGGGGTTTACCGACTTAATGGTGAGTATAAAAAGGCAGAAAACTTATTTTTAGAAGCAATAAAAATATATAATTATATTGGTCTTTATGGAAGCTTTCCACATTCTAGTGCCTTAAACAATCTTGGATTGCTTTACATGGAAATGAAAGAATATGAACAGGCAGTCAAGCTTTTTAAAGAATCAAATGAAATGGTGAAAAAAGATAATAAAAATCTTGTAGTATATGCCACTGGTTTGGTTAATTTGGCAAATGCATATATTAAAACGGGAAAAAACAAAGAGGCAGAAAAATTGCTGATAGAAGCAATTGAAGTATACAGGTCCAATAATCTCCAGGGGAATTCCCATTATGGCTCAGCAATTGACAGCCTTGGATTATTTTATTTCTCTATAAGGGAATTTGAAAAGGCAGAAAATCTTTTTCATCAGGTACTTAATCTTCGAGAAAATGAGTATGGGAGTGAAAATCATGAAAGTGCTAAGGCTTCTGATAATCTTAGCCTATTGTACGAGAATACTGGAAAGTTTGAATTGGCTGAAAAATTTGCAATGAAGTCATCAGCTATATATTATGAAATTTTTGGGGATGCACACCCAGCTTATAAGAAAAGCATTGAGGTAGTAAAGAGGATACAAAGTAAACTTAAGCAACAAAATTCATCTGATTCGAATATCTCAAAAAGTATTAAAGAAATATCAGGAATGGAATTATCCTTCATTTGTTTTGCCCAATTTAGTGCAGCAACAATATGCAGAAAGTTTAAGGAATACAGCACAAGAGTTGCAGCCGGGCTGGTAGGCGAAGGGTCTGAATGCTATGGTTTTGATGATGAATATTCCAGGGATCATGACTTTGGTCCCTCCTTTTGCATCTGGTTTACAGAAAATGATTTTATCAAGTTTGGAAGAGAGCTGCAGATTGAATACATTAAGCTTTCTAAAGACTTCTATGGTCTTGAAATGAAAAACGAAAACCAATACAGTGCTGAAAGAAGAGGAGTATTTGAAATAGGGGATTTTTATAGCAAATACATTGGTCTTAAAAGACCTCCTGTAACACTTCAGGAATGGAGGGCCATACCTGAAGAGAATCTTTCTATTGTTACAAATGGCAGGGTATTTATTGATTCTTTAGGGGATTTCAGCAGGTTCAGGAATGAACTAAAAGCATTTTATCCTGAAGATGTGCGGCTTAAGAAACTCGCGGCACGTTGTGCCATAATGTCTCAAGGAGGACAATACAATTATCCAAGGTCCATAAAACGGTTGGAGTATGTTGCAGCACAGCAGGCACTGGCATCATTTATTAGTGCAGCCATATCTGCAGTATTTTTATTGAACAAGGAATATAAGCCTTATTATAAATGGATGCACAGAGCCACAAAAACACTTCCTATACTTGGGGAGGAATTGTACTATAAGCTATTGGAATTAGCCAGTGAAAATAACTGCAATGATAAATCAATTTTCAGTAAGAGAGTGCAGCTAATTGAGGAAATATGCCAAATGGTGTCTAAGGAAATAGTAAATCAGCAAATGAGCCGATCATCAAGTGATTTTCTTCTGCACCATGCCAATGAAATACAAAGTAATATTGTGGACACTGACCTTAGGTCAATGCATATTATGACTGAATAGTTTTTGGGGTTAAGCAAGGGGGATGAAAACTTGAAGGAAGAGTTAATAAAGGAAATACTTCTGATAGAATGGGATATGTTTAAGAATGTTTCAAATGCTGGAGGTCAAGCTCCCTGCCAGCAAAACTTAAAAACATTTATTGTTATGAGGATGAGCCAGGCAATGTCCTGGACTGAGCCAATGCTTGAAAGCTATCTGGAAGATCTAAGAAAAGCAAAGGATGAAGGTAGAAACCTCATGACCGAAAAATATGCAAGAATGATGAAATATACATATCCGGAGGAATATTATAAACTAATGCACAGGCTGCCAATATTAAGCGAGGAAGCAATATTGCTGGCAGAACGCATTACTGAGCTTATGCTGGAATGGGTAAAGGAAATTAAACAAAAATACCCAATCGTAACAGGAGCAGGACGTCCCCTTGAACGAACAGAGGGAAGCTCCTATAACACATCAATTGAAACCTATACCAGGGGAGAATTTTTAACCTATGGAATAAAAACATTGAGGCTTAGTTGGGATTACTTTTCAAAATGTAAGTCCAAGGGGATTAACAATTATGAAATGGTTCTTAAAAATACAGTAAAGTTATACGGCTATGATTCCATGCAGCAGGCGGAAGAGGATGCAATGAAACGAACGCTTGGTACAATTACCTTTTTAGTTTAATAAAAATTGGCACTTGGCAATGGCAGGTGCTTCTTTTTTATTAAATAAATAGCAAATAATTCAAAATTTGAAGGAGTTTTACATTATATATCGAATATATCATAAGAGTGAAGCTTAAATGCATATTTTAGCGGTTAATATGCGTTATTTTATTTGAAATGAGGACAAAAATGAAAAGGTTTATTTGTAAAAATTGCGGAGAAATATGGTACACATGTGATACCGTATCGCCAATTTCTAAAATTTCAACCTGTGATAATTGCGGTGGAATACTAAAAGAAATTTCAATAAGGGAAGCCCAAAATTATAACAATAGTAATGCATAATTAAACTTTCAAGAGCACTTTTTAGTGCTCTTTTGTTTGGGCAAAAATACTACAAGTTATGATATAATAGGATAAATAATATTTAATCCTAGGGGGAAAACATGGATAAAGTAGTTGTTATTGGAGTTTCAGGCGGTTCTGCATCAGGTAAAACCACAGTTGCAAATAGAATAAAAGAACAGTACAAGGAAAGTGTGGAGTTATTATGCCATGATTATTATTACCTTCCACATGATGAATTATCCCTTGAGGAAAGAGCAAAGCTTAACTATGACCATCCTAATGCCTTTGATACCGAACGCCTGATTATGGACATAAAAAAGCTTAAACAGCTAATTTCAATTGAAAGGCCTGTGTATTCCTACAAAGAGCATACAAGAACCTGTGAAACAGTTAAAGTTAATCCTGCCAAGGTTATTATCCTTGAAGGGTTTATGATTTTTGAAAACCCGGAGCTTAGGGAGTTAATGGATATAAAAATTTTTGTTGATACAGATGCAGACGAAAGGCTTATAAGGCGTATTAAGAGAGATGTTAACCAAAGGGGAAGAAGCCTTGAGTCAGTAATTACACAATATATTAATACAGTTAAGCCTATGCATGAAGAATTTGTTGAACCATACAAAAAATATGCAGATATAATTATTCCAAGAGGAGGGCAGAATGATATTGCTATAGATATGCTTATTCACAGGATAAATGCTATAGTTTATTAGGAGGGGAATTATGGGCACAGTCAAACTTTGGACAACTCAAGATTACAGGGCCTTAAAGGAAATTGAAGCTAAGGGGACTTATCATGCTAGAATGGACAGTATACTTAATAAGTATGATACATGTTCAGATGTATTTCTAAATGTATACAGTTGGTTTTCAAAGAATGCAGGAGATATAGTGCCAAAACCCGAAGGGGTTGAATTCCCTATATGGGCAGCCTTTGAAAAAGAGCTTTCCTTTGGTCTTTCAAAAGGACAGGTTCGTTTTGAACTTGAGGTGGATAGTGACAAGGTTGTGGTTTTCGACTCTGGTAAATGGGACTATATACTTAATTACTGGTATATACCAAAAGACACTAAAGATAGTTATGAATATGAAGAAAAGCTTAATTCCTATGGGATAAAAAACAAGAGCCTTATTTATATGAATAATTTCTATCCTTTACTAAAGCGAGAGGTGGAGGAAAGCTGGTACAGGCTTTTTGATTCCAACATAATAATATCAGGTATAAATCAGGCTACCCTGTGGGAAATAAGGAAAGAATGGATAAAAAGTATTACTTATGGAGATTAATTAGAGTGAAAATTTATTCCATAATATGATATAATTTGACATAATAAGAGGAGATGAGGTGTGAATATGGACTATAAAAGCTTGTTCTCAGCACTTTCATTATTTTCAGTATTTATATACTTATATGTTGGATTATATACCTTTAAACAAAATAGTAAATCTATTATTCATAGATTTTTTCTTTTATTATGTTTAAGCTATGGAATATGGTCTTTTGCATATGCCTTTGCATACGTAAGTGTAGACAAGTATGTTTTTTCAATATGGAACAAGACAGCTGCCTTTGGATGGTGCAGCTTTAGTGCAATTTCGCTTTATTTGGTGCTCCTCATTACTGAAAATAAAATTGTAAAAAATAAAGCTGCAGCAATAATAATATTTTTACCTGGTGTATTGTTTTTATATATGGCATTATTTTTATTTGGAGAAGGGATACAAACTTCCACCTTAGTATCCGAGTTTTTTTATACCGGGGATTTTATTTACAATTTTAGTTATCTGCTTATTAGCATATTAATTGTATTTAGGTGGGGACTTAAATCAAAAAGCAAAAGGGTGAAAATCCAGGCAAAAATTCTTGTGATTACAAGTTTAGTACCTTTTTGTTTAAATCTTCTAACCCAGACTATTTTACCCTTAATTGGATTAGGGGAGTTCCCTCTTATGGGACAAATATATTCATTGATTATGATTTTAGGTATTTATTTTATAATAACCAAGTATAAATTTTTAAAAATGCCTGAGAGCTTCTTGCTTCAGGAAATTGGCACTAAGATTATGGATATGGTCATACTCACAAATGAGAAGCAGGAAATTGTTAGAGTATCAAAACATACTGAAAAAATGCTTGGGTTTAATAAACAGGAGATAATTGGAAAAAATATAGGATTCCTATTTGAGAAAAGCATTAATTTACATACTGCCATGGAACTTGAGGGTAAATATAATGATATTGGAATGGTTGGGAAGAATGGACTAAAGATACCAACAAATATTAACTATATGCCAATCATTGATAATAAATTTAATGAGTTTTTAGGAGCTGTATTAGTTGTTCATGATATAAGCGCAGAATATGAGCTTAGAAGAATTAATGCGGAACTTAAAGAAAAGACAATAAGGGACAGCCTAACAAATCTTTATAACCATCAATATTCAATGGAAATCATAAAAAATGAAATTAATTGTATTAGTGAAAGCAATAGGGACCTTTCCTTGATGATGCTTGATATAGATCATTTTAAAAGGGTAAATGACACTTATGGACATGTGTTTGGAGACTATGTGCTTGAAACTATATCCTCGATTTTACTTGATAATATAAACAATGAAAAAGAATATGTTGGAAGGTTTGGGGGAGAAGAATTTATAATAATGCTTCCAAGAACACCAATTGAGGAAGCATATGATATTGGTGAAAGTATTAGAAATAGAATCGAAAAATATGAGTTTAACAATGATTTGAAATTAACAGTGAGTATTGGAATAAAGCAGTATCGAAATGAATCTCCCATGCAGCTGGTCAAAAATGCGGATGACCTGCTGTACAAGGCTAAGCAAAATGGGAGAAACAGAATTGAATACGGAATATAAAAAACCAACTGTTGTTGGTTTTTTATTGATTAAAGTATTAATCATGATCGAAATACAATGCACTTCGAGCCTTATTATCTTTTGAAAAAACAACCTGCAAACCTGAACCATCAGAATTTGCCCAATTTCGTATTGTTCCTATTGATTCAGTTGGGTTTTTTTCAGTTGCAGTAGTACTAACTTCCACCCCTTCTCCACCTAGGAGGCTTACAACGTCCTGGTACGGCATGTCTTTAGTAACCTTATCTTCCTGTGCTTCATTTACAGGTTTTTTACAAAATGGTGCAATATTTTTATGAGATCCAATAATAGCGGTTTTTGAATAAACTATGTTGCTGCTGTTGTATACTACAGAGACTCCGAAGCCTGTTTTTGAGTCAATATAATTATATGAACCTTCAAGTGCATACTGGGAGGTTTCTTTTTTTGCTTCAAGTCCCAGAGTCTTGTCCACTTGATCCTTTGTCATACCTAAACTTACCTTATTATAGGCTGCCAAAACATCTGATTTTGTTGAATCAGTATTTGCTGTTCCACCTGAGGAACAAGCAGTTAATATCATTGCAAGGGTAAAACAAAGTGTAAGTACTAAAGCAATTTTTTTAGATTTATACATCATATCCCTCCAAACATTTTTATTTAATTATATTAGAAATATATTCCATAGTAAATAATTATTGCTAAATAAAATTGAAATCATTCATCTTGAATTGTTAAAGGCCAGTAATTATACTTATAATTAGGAATAAATTAAGAGAGGAATGGTTATATGAAAATATGTATAATATCCGGCAATCCCAAAACTGATGGTTTGTGCCAATCTGCCATTGATACTGCAAAGGATGGCGTAATAGATGCGGGAGCTGAAATAGATGAAATAAGACTATGTGATTTTAATCTTGAAAGCTGCAGGGTTTGCGGCAATGGATGGGGTACATGCCGTGATGAGAATTTCTGTACCTATGGTGGGGACGGGTTTGATGAAATAAGGGGCAGAATAAAAGAAAGTGATGCAATCATTATGGCTTCTCCCGTATACTGGGGTGAAACCTCGGAAGCATTTAAAAGCTTCATTGACAGACTTAGAAGATGCGAGTTTAATCAGGATGAAGTTTTAAGGAATAAACAGGTTTTGATGATTGCAGTACCAGGGGGATCGGGAAATGGAATGCTTACTTGTTTAGAACAGATGGACAGGTTTTGCAGACATACAGGTGCACTAATATTAGACTATATTGGAGTTAACAGATGGAACAACGATTATAAGAAGACTGCAATAAGAGCTGCTGCCAGTGCAATGGCAAGTGGAAGAAAAAATGGAGATACAATTTAATAACATATTATTTTAAGGAGCTCTTATAGAGTTCCATTTTTTATAATTTTGCGTATATGCGCTTAAGTACTGGGTAAACTAACATCATATTTTATAAACAAGTCATCAAGGAGAAACCTATATGCTTAAATTGATAAAATACTTAAAACCATTTTCAGTAAAAGTATTTATTATTGTTATACTGCTCCTCGTTCAAGCATTTTGCGACCTTTCTCTGCCAGATTATACATCAAACATTATAAACACA
>JBLNDT010000060.1:0-47042 GCA_050261915.1 Solirubrobacterales bacterium | reverse complement strand
TATTACTGTCTGAGTCCATCCTAAAAGGTATCCCCAGAGTGGTCCGTATGTTTCTTCTAAGTAAGCTATCATTCCGCCTGTTTTTGGAATTGCAGCTGCAACTTCTGCTGCTGTAAGTCCTGCAGCTATAGATATTATTCCACCTAATACCCATGCCATCATTCCTAGTCCTGGAGCTCCTGTTGCAGTGAAAACCGCATGAGGTTTAAAGAATACCCCTGAACCGATAACCATTCCGATAACGATTGCAAGTGCTGGCACAAAACCTATGGTCTTTTGTAAGCCGCCTTCTGATGCATTACCGTTTTTTAATGCTTCGCTCATAATTAAATTTCCTCCTAAAAAAGTATAAATTGATTCCGATAAAATATTAACATGTTTCGCAATATTATTCAATATATTTTGATCATATTTATTGTTTTATGCATAAAATATTTTATTTTCAAACTTAATTTAATTTTCAGATTATATAAACTATTCGCAATCTATGCTTTTGTCAACGTTTTCATTTTACTGTAGTATTTGTTATATTTTTGTCTAAATGTATAAATATTAATTTTACCATATATACCATTGTAATATGCTATTACCAAAAATTATGGTTATTATTGATGAGAATGCTATGAAAGGAGCAAATGGGATGCTATCCTTCCTCCCTTTTTCCTTGGAAAGCATGAAGTACCCTCCAGCTATTCCACCTGCAATAAATGAAATTACTACCATAAGCACAGTTTTTTCCAAACCCAGGAATAAGCCTGCCATGGCACAAATTTCAGCATCTCCAAATCCCATACCATTAGTTAAAATTATTATCGCTCCTATTATAGAAAAACCTGCTAGTCCCCCTAGGAGGCAGTCAATGTATACTGAATTGGAAATATTTAGGATTACAAGCTGAACAATAATGAAAACAACTGCACCTATAATTCCAAAAATTATTGAATTAAGGTAAACATCATTTGTGTCCATATCGATAAAGCCTATCACTATTATAAGGCTTATAAAAAATATCCATTTTAAAAATAAAACTCCGAACCCATATGTGAAGTAAGTTAGAACAAACAAAAATCCTGCAAGCATTTCTATAAAAGGGTATCTCATAGATATTTTACTGCTGCAGCAGCTGCTTTTTCCTTTTAATAGCATATAGCTTACTATTGGTATAAGATTATTCAAACTTATTTTCTTTAAGCATTTTGTGCAATGAGAAGGAGGAAATAAAATTGACTCTCCCTTTGGAATCCTGTAAATGCAAACATTTAAAAAGCTTCCAATCACTGTACCAAATAAAAATACAAGAAACATAATTACCTCCAAAAATATTTCATAATAATATTATTGACAAAATTTATTTATTTATTTTATATTTTGGAGGTATTTTCATGAATACCGAAGTATTTGTGTCTATCTTGATAAAACTTGGATTTACATATGTGGAAGAAACTGCTGTAGGTGCAGAATTGATTTCAAATTATTACATGAACTATGTAAGTGGAAAAAAGTATATTTGAACTACATATAATAAAAATGACTGCACATAGTGCAGTCATTTTTTATTAGAATTTATCTCTTTTTACATAAGTTGTGTGAAGTAATTCATGGCTCTTGTGTCCATTAGGTTCTCCCAAGTATTCTTCATATATCTTAGTGATGTATGGATTCTTATGGGATTTTCTTAATACCTTTGCTTCATCTTCATCGTATATTGCTTTTGCTCTTAATGCTTTTACATCAACTTTTTCACGAGTCTTAGCATCAACTATTGGCTGTCCGCCTCCAGTTACACATCCGCCTTCACAAGCCATTATTTCTATGAAGTGGTAGTTCTTTTCTCCGCTAAGCTGTGCATCAAGAACTTTTCTAGCATTTCCAAGTCCGTTAGCTATAACAGCGTTAACTGTTCTTCCGTCTGCTAAAGTAACTGTTGCTTCTTTAATTCCTGCAGTTCCTCTAACAACATTTATATTTACTTCTTCGTTGTCTTTTCCTGAAGTTAAATCAAATATTGTTCTTAATGCAGCTTCAGCAACTCCGCCTGTAGCTCCGAATATAACAGCAGCACCAGTTGATTCTCCAAATGGATTATCGAAGTCTTCATCAGCAAGGTTCATGAAGTCTATTCCAGCTTCTCTGATCATTCTTGCTAATTCTCTTGTAGTTAATACTATATCAACGTCTGGAATATCGTTTATTCCGCACATTTCATCCCTGTCACATGAGAATTTCTTTGCAGTACAAGGCATTATTGATACGTTAACTATTTTCTTAGGATCTATTCCAAATTTATCATGATAGTAAGCTTTTACTAAAGCTCCTTCCATTTCACTTGGTGATTTACAAGTTGAAAGGTTGTCTATCATTTCTGGATAGTTGTGTTCACAGAACTTAACCCAACCTGGGCAGCAGGAAGTCATTATTGGAAGGTTCTTTCCTGTTTCAAGTCTCTTCAATAATTCAGTTCCTTCTTCCATTATTGTTAAGTCAGCTGCAAAGTCAGTGTCGAATACTTTGTCAAAGCCTAATTTTCTAAGAGCAGCAGCCATTTTTCCTGTAGCTCTTGTTCCTATAGGCATTCCAAATTCTTCACCTATACCAACTCTGATTGCAGGAGCTGTCTGAACGATAACCATTTTGTCTGGATCATTTAAAGCAGCCCATACATCTTTAACGCTTTCTTTTTCATATAATGCGCCTACTGGGCAAGCCATTATACACTGTCCACAGTTAATACATACTGAATCAACTAATTTCTTGTCGAAAGCAGGAGCAACTCTTGTGTCAAATCCTCTTCCAGCCCATCCAATAGCATGTACTGTCTGAACATCTGAACAAGTGCTTATACATCTTCCGCAAAGTATACATTTTTCTGGATCTCTAACTACTGACCATGAAGCATCATCAATAGGTGCTACATTCTTTTCACCTTCATATTGAAGTTCTCTGATGTTAAGATCTTTTGAAATTCCAAGAAGTTCGCAGCTTTCACTTCTTATACATGAAGTACATTCTCTTTTATGATTTGAGAGCAATAATTCAACTGAACTTTTTCTTGCATCTCTTACTTTTTTAGTGTTAGTTTTTATGTCCATTCCTTCTTCAGCTATTAATGAACATGACGCTATTAATCTAGGACCTACTTCTACAACACATACTCTACAGTTTGCAGGGTGATTAACATCTTTTAAGTAACAAAGGCTTGGTATTTCTATACCTGCTAATCTAGCAGCTTCAAGTACAGTGGTGCCCTTTGCAACTTCAACTTGCAAACCATCTATAGTTAATTTAACCATTTCCATTTCCTTCACTCCTTGTCTAAGTTATTTCTTAACTATTGCTTTAAATGGGCATTTTTCCATACAAGCGCCGCATTTTACGCACTTATCCTGATCTATTACGAATTTCTCTTTAACTTTTCCAGTTATTGCACCTACAGGACAAGCCTTAGCACATATTCCGCATTTCTTACATGGATCATCCATAATAGTGTACTGAAGCAATGCTTTACATACTCCAGCAGGACATTTCTTGTCAACAACATGGGCAATGTATTCATCTCTGAAGTATTTCAAAGTTGAAAGTACTGGGTTTGGAGCAGTTTGTCCAAGTCCGCAAAGTGCTGATGCCTTTATGTCGTTTGAAAGCTGTTCAAGCTTGTCTAAGTCCTCTAAAGTACCTTTTCCTTCAGTTATCTTTTCAAGTATTTCAAGAAGTCTCTTTGTTCCAACTCTACATGGAGTACATTTTCCGCAGGATTCATCTCTTGTAAAGTCAAGGAAGAATCTAGCAACGTCAACCATACAGTTGTCTTCGTCCATAACTATCATACCACCTGATCCCATCATGGAACCGATAGCAACTAGTGAATCGTATTCTATTGGAATATCAAGGTTTTCAGCAGTTATACATCCGCCGGAAGGTCCACCTGTCTGAACAGCTTTGAATTTCTTGTTCTTTGGTATTCCGCCGCCCATTTCATATATTACTTCTCTTAATGTAGTTCCCATAGGGATTTCTACAAGACCAGTATTAGTGATTTTTCCGCCTAATGCAAATACTTTTGTTCCCTTGCTCTTTTCTGTTCCTATGCTTGCGAACCAGTCTGCTCCCTTAACAATTATCTGAGGGATGTTTGCATAAGTTTCAACGTTGTTTATTACTGTTGGTTTTTCCCATAATCCGCTTACTGCAGGGAATGGTGGTTTTGGAGTAGGCATACCTCTGTGTCCTTCTATTGAGTGAATCAACGCAGTTTCTTCACCGCATACGAAAGCACCAGCTCCAAGTCTGATTTCAAGATCAAAGCTGAAGTCTGTTCCAAATATATTTTCTCCAAGTAATCCATATTCTTTAGCCTGCTCTATAGCAACTTCAAGTCTCTGTACAGCTATTGGGTATTCAGCTCTAACATAAACGAAGCCTTTGTTTGCTCCTATTGCATAGCCGCCTATTGCCATAGCTTCTATTACTGAATGAGGGTCTCCTTCAAGAACTGAACGGTCCATGAATGCACCTGGGTCTCCTTCGTCAGCATTACAGATTATATATTTCTGAGGATTGTTCTGTTTAGCAGCAAATTCCCATTTAACACCAGTTGGGAATCCTCCGCCTCCTCTACCTCTTAAGCCGGATTTCTTCATTTCATTTATAACATCAGCTGGAGCCATTGTTGTCAATACTTTTTCTAATGCCTTATATCCATCAAATGCTAAATATTCATCTATGTTTTCTGGATCGATAACTCCGCAGTTTCTTAGAGCTATTCTTTCCTGTTTTGCATAGAATCCAACTTTGTTTAATGATTTTATCTTGTCATCTTCGATTGCATCATGGTATACAAGTCTCTTTAATATTCTTCCCTTTAATAAGTGCTCTTCTACTAATTCAGGTACATCTTCAGGTGTAACATTGCTGTAGAAAGCTCCTTCTGGATAAACTATAACTATAGGACCTAATTCGCAAAGTCCGAAGCATCCAGTTCTTATTACTTCAACTTCGTCTACTAAACCTTTTGCTGCCAATTCGCTCTTTAATCTGTCTAATATATCTCCTGAACCAGATGAAGTACATCCTGTTCCGCCGCATACCAACACTTGTGAACGGTAAAATTTCATCTTCCTTCCTCCAATCAATTCCAACTTTTATTAATCATTTTGAACTGTAAAGTCATTAACAACTTTCCCGTCAACAACATGCATAACATATTCGTCAACTACTTTTCCGCCAACAACATGTTCATTAACGATTCTTTTAGCTTTTTCTGCATCCATTTTAATGTAAGTTACTTTTTCTTCGCCTGGTTTTATAACTTCAACGATAGGCTCAAGTCTGCAAACTCCGATACATCCTGTCTGTACAACAGATACATCTCCAAGTCCTAATTTTTTAACTTCATCTATTATTGAGAGTAAAACCGGTCTTGCTCCTGCAGCTATTCCGCAAGTAGCCATTCCTACAACTATTCTTGTAGTTGTTCTGTCTTTTCTCTGATTAACGTTATCTATGGTTTTCTTTCTAATAGCCTCTAATTCTTGTATTGATTTCATTAAATGGCACCTCCATCTATATTTTCAATATTTTCGGCAATATATCCTCGAATCCAGTCTAATATCTCTGGATTGTTTAAGTCTTCCCCTACTATTCCCTTTATTTCCCTGCTATCAAACACAAAAGTATTTTCATTAAAACTGTGCTTGTATACAACATCAACATTTTCATACAATAAAACACTCATTATAGTATCTTGAATATTTCCTAGCGGTTCCCGGTCTATATGGTTATATTTCATATATCCAATTACTTCAGTACCCTTACCTATTTCGGAATAAACCTCTAAATATCCATCACACCGTTTACATGCTGCCTCAAAAAGCGAAAGTCCCAGTCCAACTCTTCTAGTTTTTCTCGATGTCACGAAAGGATCTTTTACATTTTTAAGAGTTTCTTCATCCATGCCACAGCCGTTGTCAGTTATGGTTATTTTTATATAATCTTTTTCTGTATTAGCTTCCATACCAACTTGTATAAGTGTTGCATTTGCACTTATTGAATTTTGTATTATATCTATCAAGTGCAGAGAAATTTCTCTCATAACAGTATACCCTTATTTATATTCTTTTAAAATATCTGGAATTGATTCTGGAACAAGTCGTCCATAAACCTTTTCACCTATAGTCATAACTGGAGCTAGTCCACATGCACCAAGGCATCTGCAAGCTTCTAATGTGAATTTTCCATCTTCAGAAGTCTTACCACATTCAATATTAAGCTCTTTGCTTATTTCGTCAATTATCAGCTGTGCGCCTTTAACATAGCAAGCAGTTCCAAGACATACTCTTATTATGTGTTCTCCCTTTGGCTCTAAGGAGAATATTGAATAGAAAGAAGCTACCCCGTAAATTTCTGTCATTGGAACATTAATTCCTTCTGATACCATCTGAAGAATATCTTCAGGTAAATATCCGTACAAAGTCTGAACTTTGTGAAGAACAGGTATTAAAGCTCCTTTTGTTTCTTTGTGACTTTCGATAGTTTCTTTAAGTTCAACTAATCTTGGGTCTTCCTGGCTGCATCCACAGCAACATTTCTTTTCGTTATCCACACCATCTCTTCCTTTCAATTCGAAATTAATATTTATTAATTTTTTAACAAATTTCCGAATATTTACTCTGTTTAAAGCTGTGTGTTCTTTAAACTTTGTAATATTTCGACAATTTGAAATTAATAAATTATTACCTTTTTCATTATAACAAATTAATTTCTATTTTGCTATATATTATTTTAATTTATTAATAATATTGCGTACTTTTAATTCATCTATTTCCATTTCGTTTTCCTGCTCTAGAATGTTTTCAAGGTAATGAGCATCTGAGGAATGGATGAATTTGTAGTTATTTCCTACCATTCCGCAGGCTAATAGCTTTTTCAGCTTATCTTTAGAGCTATATTCCAAGGTAGACATTGTTAAATTTTCTGGAATAAACCCCAAAGTATAAATGATTCCAAAATTGTCTCTATCAATATGAGCTGGAATAAATGCACCATTTAATTCATTTATTTTTTGAAATGCATCATTTAATGTCAAATCTGAAGCGGTAAGCAGCAGTCTTTCATTATGGCTTACCACATTATCCTCCTTGTCAAACACCAGTTGTTCACCGAATAAATTTTCATTATTCTTAAGGGGAGGAAGTTTTGAATAAACCAATTCCTGAAACTCCATAGCAGACTCCAAATCAGGAAAAAGACATACCACATGAACATCTTCTCTTGTTTGAAGCTCCATACCCGGTATAACAAGAAGATCTATTTCTTTACCAGCTTCAATACAGGCAGGCACATTTTCACAGCTGTTATGATCTGTTATAGCAATAACATCAAGACCCTTAATTTTTGACATATTTACAATGTTATTTGGAGTCATGTCATTGTCTCCGCAAGGTGATAGTGCTGTATGAATGTGAAAATCAGTATATATTTTCATTTTAACAATTTTTTATTTTTGAGCAAAGTTCAAAGGCGTTTTCAGAGGATTGAAGGACAGGAATCCCCTCAGATATTGCCTTTTCAATAGTCAATTGCTCAACAGCTATATTTTCAGGTATTATAATACATGAAAATTCAAGCAGTACTGCTACAGCTACAATATTTGGGTGTATCTGTACAGTTATCCATGTGTTTCCTTTAGCACCATGTGACATAACCCAGCTTAGCAAATCTCCGGTGTAACCACCATCAACTTCTCTATCTAACCCTACTTCACCAGTTAAACTAACTAATTCAAGTTTTTCAATTAAATCTTTAACCTTCATCAGTTTCACCTCCTAATTTTATATATTTGCAATCACCTATAGGAGCTAAGCCCTTAACCACATCTTCAGCAAAAGCCTTGCAGGATGGTGAACCACATTGACCGCAGTCCGTTCCATGAAGAGTATTAATTAGATGATTCATGAATTTCATCTTTTTTACTGCACTTACAAAATCATCTGCAAGTTTTTGATTAGAAAACTTAATATTCCTTACATTTTCAACGAATTGCTGCCTGTAAAAATCACTTAATTCATCAAAACTGTATGTGAAATTAATTTCATTTACATATTTGCCCATAATGCGTCTGGCATTATATGGATTTTCAACAAGAAAAGATCCACCCATGCACCCCCCGCTGCATGCAAAGGGTTCAATGAATTTAACATCTTTAATTTTTCCATTTTCTATATCATCAAATACCTTAATTACATTATGAACTCCGTCAACTACTATATAATCAGATTCATTCATAGTCTTGCTTAATCCACCAGGGATTGCAAGAGACAATCCTGTAAAGGACATATTGCCTTGTTCCCCAACATGACCATTTTTCTTTTTTATTTCTTTAAGCATTTTTGCATAAATATCATTTATAGCAAATATGCCATTTATCTCACACGCTCTATTTATTGATGGATATCTAAGCATTGTAATCCATCCAACACAAGGTGTAAGGTAAAATATTCCTACATCCTCATAGGTATATCCCTCTTTTTCATATTTTTCCCTAACTAGATTTGCTGCAATCTCTATAGGGGTTAGTATTCTAACAGTATTTTCTATTAAACTTGGGTAACTTGTACTTATTAATCTTGCAATGCTTGGACACATAACAGAAATTGCAGGTTTTTTTATTTTTTCAATTTCCTTTTTTGTTATTTCAGAAAAAATATCACAAGCATAGGTAACATCATATACTTCATCAAACCCAAGACTTAATAGTGCGTCATTTATTATATCTGGATCAATGTACTCCCCAAACTGTGAATATAATGTTATAGAAGGAATAGCAACTTTTATTTTATATTTTTCAATATCTTCTAAACTGTTCTTTTCAGCAACATGTGCATTGTAAGGACATGTTTTTATGCACTCACCACAGTCAATACATTTTTCTTCAATTACAAAAGCCTTAGAATTCTTAAGCCTTACAGCTTCCATAGGGCACTTATTCATACATTTACTGCAGCCTTTGCAATTTTCTTCAATAAGCTTTACCGAATGAAATAATCTATTCATTTCTAACTCACAACCTTATTAAAATAAATTTTCATCGTTATTACAGTATTGTCTCCATGGGCTGAATTTATTTCTAATTCGTCACAGGTATTCTTTATATTAGGAAGTCCCATACCTGCTCCAAATCCCATTTCTCTAGCTCCCTCGGTTGCAGTGGAATATCCTTCTGTTAAAGCAAGCTTAATATCCTTAATACCAGGACCTATGTCTGCTGCAACTATTTCTATTCTGTCTTCGTAAACCTTAGCCTCCATGGAGCCTCCAAGACTGTGAATAACAATATTCATTTCTGCTTCATAACTAGCTACACATACCCTTTTTATTATGCTGTTGTCAATTCCAAGCTGCATTAATGCTTTTTTTATATTGCTTGAGGCCTCTCCGCCTTTTAGATAGTCCCCACTGGCAATATCATAGTGAAACTTAATAATTTCATTATCTATCATTTATTAATATCAGCTCCCTGCAAACCACTTAGATGAAGTAAACCGCAAGTATTAAACATAGTTAATTTTGTACACAAAATTATCATATCATTTTGTCTTGCAAGTTCAATTACACTTTCATCAGGCACTTTGCCTCTAACAAATATTATACATTTTATGTCCTTCATTTCAGCAGTTCTTATTGTCTGAATGTTTGTAAGGCCTGTTATCAGCATAACATCATTATTGGCAAGTGCTAGTACATCACTCATCAAATCTGATGCAAACGCATACTTTATTTCAACATCCAGTTTATCACAACAAGTAACAGGTTCAGTGTTAAGCAATTCCTTTATTTCCTTAATTTTCATAGCAATTCCCCCATTATTTGAATCAGATATTTATTCAGTTTTATTATAACAAAGAAAATATGAAAATGATATAATATCTTGTTATATTTATAACACATATTATTTTTGACAATTGATAATATTTATTATATAATATGAATAATTAAATGTTAGGGTGGTGTCTATGGATAGTATTTCTGGTGTATTTAAGGAAAAAAAATTGAAGCTCACACCTCAACGTATTGCAGTATATAAATATTTAAAGATGTCAAAGGAGCATCCATCTGCTGAAGTAATTTACAAAGCTCTTCAGCCTCAATATCCTACAATGAGTCTCGCAACAGTGTATAAAGCTCTAAAGACCCTTCTTGAAGTTGGACTTGTTCAGGAAATTAATGTGGGAGAAGGAAATTTCAGATACGATGCTAATATATGCCCACATCCTCACATCCAATGTATTAATTGCGGCAAGGTTGATGACATCGAAGAAGTATGCTTTTCAAATTTAAATGATGAAGTTAAAAACTTTACTGACTATGAAATAGTAGCAAATCAGGTTTATTTTTATGGCTTATGTAGTAAGTGCAAAAAGTAAAGAGGCGGAAACGCCTCTTTTAAAATGCACTTTTTATTGTTTCATACCACTCATTTTCGCTGAACTTACCAGATAACATGATTTCAATCCTTTCCTGGACTGCTTCCTTAAGTTTATCTGGAATGGTATCAAAATATGCTATACTTTTTTCATCCATACTTCCCAGCTGATTAAATATATCTTTTTCAACACCAGTCTTTTCATTATTAACTGTTTTATTCCCAGAAATACAGCCTTCTTCATTAAGTATTTTCTGTGTTTCATCTGAAAAAATATACTTTATAAAATCCTCCCCTTGTTTACTGTTTTCTGAACCAGCATATATTGATGCAACAAGTTTAGAAGAAACTGGGACAATACCTTTGCTGTAATTTTGAAATACTTTAATATTACTTCCCTGAACTAGATTATTTGATATTAATATAGGAACTTCTCCCTTTTCCATCTTGCCCCCCGTCTTTTCCTCAGACTTTATAAAACTTGATTTTCCTAGGATATTTTTTCTAATTATATCCTTTAATATATCAAAGGGGATTTTCATTTCATTAATATTATTATAATTTTGTATTCCCAGGTCAAAGTTCTTATCAAGGAGGGTTACATCCATTGTATTATTTACTATGAATGCAAATAATACCTCCTCGGTTTTTTCAGGAATCATTACCGGCACCTGGATAGACTTATTTCTTAATTCCTGTAATAATTTTAATAATCCTGTTTTATCTACAGGTATGGTTAAATTATTTCTTTTTATACTGTCTTCATTATAATATATCTCAAGTGGATTTAAGATTATTGGAATTCCATAATCCTTATCATTATACCGTCCATAAAGTTTCACTATTTTATAATATCTTTCATCAATTTTATTTTCATCAATGTAATCTTTCATTTCCTTAAGATATCCCTTATCTGCAAAATTAATCATGTTAGTCCTTGTAGTAAAAATTACATCTGTATTATTTTCTAAAACTGAGGTTGTATTTAAATTAATTTTTGGATTTTTTCCCTTGTAATCTTCAATTAGCTTATTAAGCAGATCAATTGATTCATTATCCTTGATATCAATAAATACATTTAATTTTTCTTTTGTTTCACTTTTTTTACTATTTGCACATCCTGGCAGCATTAGTGCCAGTAATAAAACAATTAAAAATATAAGCTTATTATTTCTCAATGGTACCACCTCATTTAAATTGTTATTTTTATTTTGCTCTTATTAATTAAATTTATGATAGCTTCATATAATTTAAAGAGGTGAGTTATATGAAATTAAGAGTCCTTTTCTTAAAGAAGAAAAGTATAATCTATTTACTGATACTAATATTATTAATGTTTTTATTTTCATTTCTTTTTATCCAAACCAGTTCAACAACTTTTAATATTGCAGAAACAAATACAATAAAAGCAGACCTTGATGGGGACGGGGCGGAAGACACACTGTATGTAAAAAATGATAACAACAAATATTATATAGAAGTAAAAACAAAAGATAAAACTTTTACCCTAGACCCTGACAAAGATATCAATACCTTAGGAGAATACTCAAAGCACTGGCCCCTTAGGATCAATCTAGTTGATATTTCACGAGACAAGACTCCTGAAATATTTATTCAATCCTCCTATAAGGACAACCCCCTCCAGCATATCTTTTACTGGAATGGAGAAAAGTTTGAAAATATTTTTTCAAGTTCAAACAGTTTTATAGGTTTTAACGATTATAGCAGCAACAAAACCACAAAGGTAATATCAGGTAATATATCAAGGGATAACATATCAATGAAAAATTATATATATTCCAATGGCAAGTTTTACAGCTACAGTTGTAATTATATTAATTCTTTTGAAGGTCGAGATTCTGTTTTAAGTTTTATAAATTTTATTCAGACCCTTCCTGCTGGTGAAGCAAAAAGGCCTAATGAAATATTCGCTCCTGAGATAAGCGGCAAGAGTATTTCTGCTATTGGAACTCTTTCAGGGGAAAATAATAAATATGTTTTTCAGGATGGATTGTTTATGGATAATAAATTTGATAAAAATGGTAATGTATCTGAAATAAAATGGATATTAAATTTTAGAGGGGTTTCTAATTTAAATAATGATAATATCAGAAATTATAATATAATTTTACTGCTTAAACCTTCTAAAACTTCAAGTGACAACTTTTTATATAAAATATCTTCAATCACGTTAAATAAAGTGGGACCGCAGTAGCGGTCCCAAGGGGGATGGGGGGTTTTCAGAGATGAATCTCTGAATTACATTATTTATTCTATCCATAACTTATAAAATTATACAGATTAATCTTCTTTTTTATAATCTTTTCTAATTTCAGCTATAATATTTTCGAACCTTTCATCTTTCATAAGTTCCATTAACTTAGAATTTTCTTCCTGTTGTTTGCAATCAACCTTGCTTAGCAAAGCTGATAAAAACCTCAATACTTCATTAATATCCACTTCACCAAGAAATTCTCCAACAGTATTACGATTTCGAGAATTCTTACGATGTTTTGGCATAGACTAACCTCCCTATTACATCACATTAGTATATTTTATTCTAAAGGAGATTATATGTTACAAAAGGGCCGTCCTTAAGGACAGCCCTTTATTGGTTAACTTTACTAAGAAACATTAATATTACTGATACTGAATTGAAAAACATATGATTAATCACCGCATACCAGTACCCCTTTTTCTCCATAAGATAGCAGTTATATAAACCAATCCATAGAATTATTGGAAATGCCATTAGATTATAATGAGCTGATGCAAAAATTATACTGCTCACTATTGCACTTATTTTATTTCCAAATCTTCTTCCAAAGACCTTTTTATAAAAAAACCATCTGAATACAAACTCCTCGAGAACTGGTGCAAATATTACAGCAATAGGTATTGCCAAAAGAAATTTATATAAAGGCATCCCTGCCATCCAGGTTACCACCTCTTGTTCTTTGATAGGTATATTATTCAACACAAAAACAATTGAAGTTAGCCCAGAAACAAGCACTGTTACAAAATATGAAAAAAAGGAATATTTCATAGCTTTAAAAAATTTAACTTTTCCTATGCTGAAATTATATATTTCATAATCCCAGCCTTCATTTTTAAGGTACCATATATCTATAACCACAAGTATAAACGGAAACAGGTTTTGAGTAAAAACAGAAATTCCAAGATAAAAAACACCTATAATAAACAGGAGCAATCTGCTCCTGTGCATTCTTTCGAAAAACCATCCAAAAACAATAAGAGGCGGGGCATAAGTAACTAATACAACTATTATATCTTGTACAATATTACTGTATGTCATTTAACGTGTTTTCAATATTTTCCAGTATTTTTTCTTTTCCCTGCTTATTCAAGGATGAAAAGGTAAGCATTTCCTCATCCTTTTCCAAACCTATTGTTTCCCTTATCATTTTCAAATTTTTAGCCAATTCATTTTTAGTAAGCTTATCACTTTTAGTAGCAATAATTAAACATTGATAACCAAATCTTTTTATAAAATCATACATTATCATATCGTCCTGTGTAGGCTTATGCCTGCAGTCCAAAAGCAATACGATTTTTTTGAGCTGATGTCTGTTAACAAGATAGGTTTCTATAAACTTTCCCCAGCTTTGTTTTTCAGACTTTGAAACTTTTGCATATCCATAGCCTGGTAGGTCAACAAAATAAAATTCATTATTTATAAGAAAAAAATTTACAAGTCTTGTTTTTCCAGGCGTTCCACTTACTTTAACCAGCTTTCTTCTATTTGTTAAGGAGTTAATTAAAGAAGACTTCCCCACGTTGGACCTTCCAACAAAGGCGATTTCTGCCCTGTTGTCTGTTGGGTACTGGTTTGGAGTAACTGCAGAGGTTATAAATTCTGACTGCTTTATTTCCATGAAATCATCTCCAATTAATCATTTTTTACAAGTGCATTTGAAAGTACTATGTCTATATCGCTGGCAAGTATAAAATTAAGTTTGCTCTTAACAGACTTTGGAATTTTGAGAAGATCCTTTTCATTATCCTTAGGAATAATAAGGGTATCGATTCCAGCTCTATACGCTGAAAGTGATTTTTCCTTTAATCCTCCAATTGGAAGAACTCTTCCTGTTAAGGTTATTTCTCCTGTCATAGCTATATTGTGTTTAACCTTTTTTCCACTTAAAGCGGATACCATTGCTGTTATCATGGTTACACCTGCTGATGGTCCATCTTTAGGTACAGCACCTTCTGGTACATGGATATGAATATCCTTGTCTTTGTAAAAATCAGGTTTTATTCCATATTTCTCAGAATTAGCTCTTACAAAACTGTAGCCTGCTTTTGCTGATTCCTTCATAACATCCCCAAGCTGCCCTGTTAGTTCCAACTTTCCTGTTCCTTCCATAACAGTAACTTCCACAGGGAGGGTATCCCCGCCGTATTCTGTCCATGCCATACCTGTAACAACACCTATTTTGTCTTCCTTGTCAGCTTTATCATAGGTGTAAACTGAAGGTCCTAAATAACTTTTTACTTTTGCCGGGTTAATTGTTACACTTTTCTTATCCATTTCAAGCATTTCAGAAATAGCCTTTCTGATAATGGTTGCAATCTTTCTCTCCAGGTTTCTTACTCCTGACTCTCTGGTATAGTTTTCTATTACAAGATTTATACTTGCATCCTGGAACTTAATTTGGCTTGATGTTACACTATGCTCCTCAAGTTTTTTGGGAACAAGGTGATTTTTTGCAATATTAAGCTTTTCTTCATAAGTGTACCCTGAAATCTCTATTAATTCCATCCTGTCTAAAAGGGGTCTTGGAATTGTGTCCAGGCTATTTGCAGTAGTAATAAACATTACATTTGAAAGATCAAATTCAAGTTCTAAATAATGGTCTCTAAAAGTGTTGTTTTGCTCGCTATCTAAAACTTCCAATAGTGCATCAGCAGGATCCCCTCTGAAATCATTGCTCATCTTGTCTATTTCATCCAGAAGGAATACTGGATTTTTTGACTTTGCCTGCTTCATTCCATATATTATTCTTCCTGGAATAGCACCAACATAAGTTTTTCTGTGTCCTCTTATTTCTGCTTCATCTTTAACTCCACCAAGAGACATCCTAACAAAGTTCCTGTTTATAGCATGTGCAATAGATTTTGCTATGGAAGTTTTTCCTACTCCCGGAGGCCCAACAAAGCAAATTATTGGTCCCTTTAAAGACTTGCTTACATGTCTTACTGCAAGATATTCTATTATTCTATTTTTTACATCCTCAAGGCCATAATGTTCCTTTTCCAAAACTTCTCTTGCAGCCTTAATATCTATATTGTCCTTTGTTTCCTTAGTCCAAGGAATTTCAATAAGCCAATCAAGATATGTTCTGATTACACCGCCTTCTGAAGAATAGCTTCCGCTGTTTTTTAAACGATCCAGCTCGTAAAGGGCTTTTTCCTTAACCAATTTTGGAAGTTTTGCTTTTGCAATCTTATTTTGATAATTTTTTATTTCACGTTTATCTTCGTCATCTTCTCCAAGTTCTTCCTGAATAGCTTTCAGCTGTTCTCTCAAGTAGTATTCTTTCTGAACCTTATCCATCTTGTTTTTAACTTTGACACCGATTTTTCTTTCAAGCTTTAGAATATCCACTTCATTTTGAAGTACTGCTAAAAGCTTGGTAAGCCTTACATGAACATCATAGGAATC
The DNA here is from genome assembly GCA_050261915.1 of Solirubrobacterales bacterium. GTDB lineage: Bacteria > Bacillota > Clostridia > Clostridiales > Clostridiaceae > UBA699. Next base: position 30,939 of record JBLNDT010000060.1, on the reverse strand, counting down.
AAGAAGTTCCTGTTTTTTATCCTGTTTAAGCATTAAATAAGAGCTCACCACATCAGAAAAACGACCTGGACTCTGAATTTCATCCAGGGTAAGAATTATATCAAAAGGTATGCTTCCTGATAATTTAACATAATCATCAAAGCTCTTCCTAACTGAACGTACAAGAGCTTCACATTTTTTATCCTTTACGCATTCCTCATCTAGAAGAATTTCAATTTCCGCCTTAAAAAAAGGATCCTGCTGAGTTATCTCAGTAAATTTTGCCCTGGTTTCCCCTTCTACCAAAACCCTAACAGTTTCTCCAGGTAGTTTTAATATTTGCTTTATATTACAAACAGTGCCCACAGAAAAAATATCTTCCCTGCTAGGCTCCTCAATTCTTGCATCTTTTTGAGTAACAAGAAATATTTTTTGCTCTGAAATCATTGCTTCTTCCAATGCCAATATTGATTTCTCTCTTCCAACATCAAAATGCATAACCATATATGGGAAAATGGTAATGCCTCTTAGTGGAATTAAAGGAAGAACCTTTTTATTAGTATCCATAGTAATCTCCTTACTTTATCCATTTAAATGCTCTAATCCTAGTTTATTATACCCATAAAATATGTTTTTTTCAATTTTATTATAAAAAAACATATAATAATCAGTTAAAACTGATTATTATATGTTTAAATTAAGCTGTTTCAGGGCCTTTTCTATTCCTTGCCTTTTTTACTTTTAAGGGAGTCCTTTTTTCACCTTCAGCTTCAATTAGTTCAGGAATCTTTGTTTCAATGGTTTCCTTATGTATAACCACCTTCGCAATTTCCTCCCTGGACGGAATGTCGAACATAACATCTTTCATAGTGTCTTCAAGAATTGCCCTTAATCCTCTGGCACCTGTATTTCTCTTCATTGCTTCCTCAGCAATTGCCTCTAAGGCTTCTTGATCAAATTCAAGCTCTACATTGTCTAGTTCGAAGAGCTTTTTATACTGTTTTACCAAAGCATTTCTTGGTTCGCTAAGTATGCTTATAAGTGCCTTGCTGTCAAGTGCTTCCAAGGTTACTACTATAGGAAGTCTTCCAACAAATTCTGGTATCAATCCAAACTTTAGAAGATCTCCCGGCATAATGTCCTTCAAAAGAGTGCCCATATCCCTTTGGTTTTTGGAGTGTATTTCAGCACCAAAACCTAAGGAACTTATTCTTGTTCTCTTTTCTATTATTTTGTCTATGCCGTCAAAGGCTCCACCACATATAAACAAAATGTTTGCAGTATTTATCTGTATAAACTCCTGATGAGGATGCTTTCTGCCTCCTTGCGGCGGTACGGAAGCAACTGTTCCTTCAAGAATTTTAAGGAGTGCCTGTTGAACTCCTTCCCCAGAAACATCCCTTGTTATAGAAGGATTTTCTGTTTTCCTTGCAATTTTATCAATTTCATCTATATAAACAATTCCTTTTTCGGCTCTTTCAATATCATAATCTGCATTTTGTATAAGCTTCAGCAGAATATTTTCCACGTCTTCACCAACATAACCAGCTTCTGTTAAAGTAGTTGCATCCGCAATTGCAAATGGAACATTTAAAAATTTTGCCAATGTTTGAGCAAGTAAAGTTTTACCTGAACCTGTAGGTCCAAGCAAAAGAATATTGCTCTTTTGAAGCTCAACATCCTCTGCACTCAAATTTGAATTTATCCTTTTATAATGATTGTAAACTGCAACAGACAAAGATTTTTTTGCCTGTTCCTGACCAATTACATATTGATCAAGATAGCCCTTTATGTCCAATGGCTTAGGTAGCGAGCTAACATCCACCTGTACATCTTCTTCAAATTCATCGCTTATAATTTCAGAACAGAGTTCTATGCATTCATCACATATATATACTCCTGGTCCTGCAATAAGCCTTCTCACCTGATCCTGAGTCTTCCCGCAAAAGGAACACTTCAGCTGCTTTTTATCATCAATTTTGACCATTACTCCACCTCACTAAAGGTTATTTCTTTTTATAAAACACATCATCTACCAGACCGTATGCTTTTGCTTCTTCAGCAGACATGAAATTATCTCTTTCTGTGTCCTGCTCAATTTTTTCAAGTGGCTGGCCTGTTCTTTCACTTAAGATTTTGTTTAGGTTTTTCTTTATTCTAAGGATTCTGTCGGCATGTATCCCTATGTCTGTAGCCTGACCTTGGAATCCGCCAAGAGGTTGATGTATCATTATTTCACTGTTTGGCAGTGCAAATCTTTTTCCCTTTGCTCCTGCTGTTAAAAGGAATGCACCCATGGAAGCTGCCATTCCAACACATATTGTTGAAACATCAGGCTTAATATGCTGCATTGTATCAAATATAGCCATTCCGGATGTAATTGATCCTCCTGGACTGTTTATATATAGGAATATATCCTTATCCGGGTCTTCTGCTTCAAGGAACAAAAGCTGTGCTACAACAAGGCTTGCAGTAACATCATTTACTTCCTCGCTTAACATAATTATTCTGTCCTTTAAAAGTCTTGAATAAATGTCATAAGACCTTTCACCCCTATTGGTCTGCTCTACAACTACTGGAACTAAACTCATCTTTTTCTCCTCCTTCTAGGTAAAATTAATTGCCAGAAATTATTCCGGCAATTAATACTTGTTATATATATTACGCTATTGACTTGCTGTTTTCTACTAACAATTTTAATACTTTTTCATTTATAACGTCAACTTTTATATAATCCTTTTGACCATCGAAAATCATCTTAGCTGCCTTTTCAATGTCATTGCCGCCGTACTGCTTAGCATATTCCTGAGCTTTTGCCATTAATTCTTCATCTGTAGCATCGATGTTTTCAACTTTGGCAATTTTCTCTATAACCAAGTCTGTTTTAACTCTCTTTTCAGCAGCTTCCTTCATAAATTCCTTTGTTTTTTCCTCAGAGCTATTTGTATATTCATAGTAAGTTTTAAGATCCAATCCCTGATATTTCAATCTCATTTCAAGATCTCTTATCATATTTTCAATTTCTCTGTCTATCATTGCTGCAGGAATTTCAATTTTTGCATTTTCACATACAGTATCTATAACTGCTGCTTCAAATTCCTTTTCAGCTTTTTCAAGGCTTTCCTTTTCAAGTTTTGCCCTAATATCTGCTTTCAATTCATCTAATGTGTCAAATTCTGAAACTTCTTTTGCAAATTCATCATCTAAAGCTGGAAGTTCCTTAACTTTTATTTCCTTTATAGTTACTTCAAATACAGCAGGTTTTCCATTTAAATCTTCATTGCCGTATTCAGCTGGAAAATTAACGCTTACATTTTTACTTTCACCTTTTGAAAGTCCAATAAGCTGATCTTCAAAAGTATCTATAAATGTGCCTGAACCTATTTCAAGTTCATAATCGCTGCCAGCTCCGCCTTCAAAAGCAACTCCGTCTACAAATCCTTTAAAGTCTATTACAGCAATGTTGCCTTTTTCAACAGTTCCATCTTCTTTTGTTTCTACTCTTGCATTTTGATCCTGTTTTCCTAAAAGTTCACCTTCAATTTGCGCATCAAGTACTGGATATTCATTTTTCTTAACTTCTACTCCCTTGTACTCTCCAAGCTCTACTTCAGGCTTTACTGTAACTTCTGCAGTATATATGAAGTCCTTGCCTTCACCTATCTGAACTATATCTACTTTTGGATAATCTACAGGTTTGATATCATTTTCTGCTATTGCTACGGGGTATGTGTCATCACAGCAAAAATCAATAGCATCGTTGTAAAGAACACCTTCGCCATAATATTTCTTTATTATGTTCATTGGCGCCTTTCCTTTTCTGAAGCCTGGTATATTAAACTGATTAACATTCTTTTTATATGACTTTTTCATTGCATCATTAAATTTTTCTGCCTCAACAGTTATTTCCAGTTTAACCACATTAGTTTCTATTTTCTCCACTTTTACGTTCATTATACTTATTCCTCCTAAATTACCTTTTGCTTTAACTATAACATTATAGCATATATTAATATTTATTAACAGATGTAGACACTTTATAATTATATACCAAACTTAGCCAATATATCAAATATATTTAACCAATTTTTTATTTAAAAAGTCTCTTGCATCAATAAGTTCCCAGTTTTCTTTAAAATTATCCTTATAAACCTCTATTATCATATTCCCTTTATATCCAAATCCTTTAAGCTGTTTTATAAGACTGTCATAATCCACAGAGCCTTTCCCCGGCAGAAGACATGTGTTATGTTCATCCCTGTCATTAATATGTACATTTACAATATCATTGCCCATGGTTTCCACATATTTTTCAAGGTTTACCCCTGCCCTATACGCTTGTTTTATATCCAGTGTAAACTTAACAGGATATCTGCATTCCTCTTTAAGCATGTTTAAATAATCAATATCCGAGGACATACACCAGCATACATTTTCCTGAGCAAGAATAACTCCTTCCTCTAATGCAGTATAATTGAGCTTGTCATAGATTTCTGCAGTGAACTTTTTATCTATTGAGTAATTATCAAGCTTTCGCATGCCGTGAAAAGTATAATATTTTGCTCCAAGAATTTTAGCTGCCCTGCATACTTGTTTAAAATATTTAAACATGTCTTGCCTTCGCCTTTTGTACCCCTCAAAAAGATAGGGCTCTAAAGCTGATGAAAAACAATGGACAGATTCCACATTGAATTCATATTTTTCCTTTTCTTCATTTAGCTTTTTTATATAATCCTCTTCATATTCACTAATTGTATTTAAAAATATTTCTCCTGAATTAAACCCTATCATATTTATAAATTCTATACTGTTTTCTGTTAGGAGTTCAGGGTAAAAACATGCTGACGATAATCCAATCTTCATATATTCCTCCATTAATTATTGCGTTACCCCTCCATTAGGTGAAAGATAAAGAAGACTGCCGTCAATTGTCATTCCTAGACCCTTGCTGTCCAATGTGTCGAACTTAACATTTTCGCCGCCTATGCTGTTTATATATACATTTTGCTTTGAATCAACATTCTCTATCCATACAAATTTTGTAGTTCTGTTAAGCCAAGGAAGCTGTGATATGTATGCTATATTGCTGTCATCCACAAAGGTTGGTGTATCGCACCAAATATAACTGTTGTTTTGTGACAGCACGCTTTCTTTAGTTATCACATAGCCACTGGAGGATGTATAGCTTGGATTTGTAATATCTGTTATTGTTCCAGTAATATCTATTAAAATCATCTTTTGAACTTTATTGTCATATACCACCATCTTATTTCCTGATGGATTTACATTATAGTAAGTACCACTTTCCTTTGGTGACAAATATTTAAATGCTTTTGAATCTCCATTTACTGTATATACAGCTTTTAGGGAAGTGCCATCATCTAGTTTAAAATCAAATCCTTCTTCCTTAACAATTGGTGTTTGAGTCTGGTTTTCAACCTCTACTTTAGGCTTTTCGCTTTTTTGTGTATTTTGAGTAACTGGTTTTTTAGTATTTGAATTAAACTGTGTTTTGTACATAGCAATCCCTGCAGCAATAATTATTACCACAGCAATCACTGAAAAAAGATTTCTAATCCTTCTTCTTCGCATTTTCTTTTCATAGTCCCTGCTAAAAATACTAGGCTTTCCCACTGATAATTCCTCCTAAACTTTATAATTAAAAAGTGATAAACCCTACATTATTATAACTCAAAGTTAGGAAAAATAATAATAAAATTTTTTTAACATTTAAAAAAAGAGTTCTCCAAGGGAGAACTCTAGATTTTATTGAAGATAATTATTCATAGTATGATAATCTACAGGCTCATTATACTTTTCAATTCTAACTGCATCTAAAAATACTTTTGCTGTATCTATACATGTAAATACTGGAACTCTATACTCAGAAGCCCTTCTTCTAAGCTTGAAGCCTTGGCTTAAAGCATTATTGCCCCTGGTAGGTGTATTAATTACAATGTTTATTTTACCTTCGTTGATTAATTGAGGGACTTTATCTATTTGAATGAGCTCACATTTAAGTCCCTTCTCTTTTAAGTAATTGAAAGTACCCTTTGATGCATATATTTTAAATCCAAACTCTGCATACTTCTTTATTATCTCTAAGCCGTCAGCCTTGTCTGCATCCTTTAGGGATGCATAAATGCTGCCTTCTGTAGGAATATTTATTCCACTAGCTGTGAAACCTTTATATACCGCCTTATCTAAATCCCTGTCTACTCCGAGTACCTCTCCAGTTGACTTCATTTCAGGACCTAGGTACATATCTGCATCTGCAAGCTTTTCACCTGAGAAAACAGGAACCTTAACTGCATATAAACCTTTGTTTTCAAGAAGCCCAACACCATATTCCATGTTTTTTAGTTTATTTCCTAGCATAACCTTTACAGCTGCCTTAACCATAGGAACACCAGTAACTTTGCTTAATATTGGAACTGTTCTTGATGCCCTTGGGTTAACTTCAATAACATATATGTCTTTTCCATCATAAACATATTGAATATTAACAAGTCCCACTATATTCAAGCCTTTTGCTATTTTTTTAGTATATTCAATTAATCCTTCCAAAGTCTCCTTGCTTAAGGTAATTGGAGGATATACTGTTATGCTGTCCCCTGAATGTATGCCTGTTCTTTCAATATGCTCCATTATTCCTGGAATAAGTATATCTTCACCGTCTGAAATGGCATCAACTTCAATTTCAGTGCCTTTAACATACTTATCTACAAGTATTGGATGCTCATTTGAAAGCTGAACTGCCTCTGTCATATATTTTGTAAGTCCCTGCTTGTCGTAAACTACCTCCATAGCTCTGCCTCCTATTACATAGGAAGGTCTAACCACCACCGGGTATCCAAGGGTTTCTACAAGCTTATAAGCTTCTTCCACTGAAGTAACGGCATCCCCTGAAGGTGAAGGTATGTTCAGGCTGTTTAAAAAGCTTCTGAACTTATCCCTGTCTTCTGCCAAATCTATAGATTTAAAAGATGTTCCTAGTATTTTCACTCCTCTTTCATCAAGCTTTTGAGCAATATTTATTGAAGTCTGGCCCCCAAACTGAACTATAACTCCTTCAGGCTTTTCCTTCTTTATAACATTCATAACATCATCAATGTATAAAGGCTCAAAGTACAATTTGTCTGCAATGTCAAAATCTGTGCTTACCGTTTCAGGATTATTGTTTATCATAACAGCTTCATACCCTGCTTCCTTAATTCCAAGGACACCGTGAACACAGCAATAATCAAATTCTATACCCTGACCTATTCTTATAGGGCCTGAGCCTATCATAAGGATTTTTTCCTTGTCTGTTACAATATCCTCATCCTCTTCCTCATAGCAGGAATAATAATATGGAGTACTTGCCTCAAATTCACCGCTGCAGGTATCAACCATTTTATATACAGGATAAATGTTGTTCTTTGTTCTTAAATCTAGAAGAGTTTCTTTTGACTCTCCGCTTAGACTGCATATTTCTTCTTCAATAAAACCCATAGCTTCTGCATCGTAAAGAAGTTCTGGATTCATTTTTTCATTTGCCAGACGGTTTTCCATTTTAATTATGTTGTTTATTCCATTTAAGAACCATCTGTCAATTTTAGTTAGTTCATAGAGTTCCTCAATTGTGCCGCCTTTTCTAAGTACTTCAGCCACAGCAAAAAGTCTTTGATCATCCTGGAGTTTTATCTTTTCAAAAAGTTCCTCCATGGTCATTTCTGCCATCTTGTTTATTCTTATTGTATTGAACTTTCCATCTAGTGATGTGATTGCCTTAATAAGAGAGCTCTCAAAGGTTCTGCTTATGGACATAACCTCACCAGTTGCCTTCATTTGAGTTCCTAGGGTTCTTTCGGCACTGCTGAATTTATCAAAAGGCCATTTAGGTATTTTTGTTACAATATAATCTATGGATGGCTCAAAGCATGCACTGGAGTTTCCTGTGACGTAATTAGTAAGTTCATCAAGGCTATATCCTATTGCTATCTTTGCAGCAATTTTAGCTATAGGATACCCTGTGGCTTTTGATGCCAGGGCACTGGAACGGCTTACCCTTGGATTAACCTCTATAACCACATACTTGCTGCTGTCTGTGTCCAGAGCAAACTGGATATTGCAGCCTCCTTCTATTTTAAGGCTTCTTATAATATCAATAGCAGCTCTTCTAAGCATGTGGTATTCCTTGTCACGAAGTGTCTGGGAAGGTGCCACTACTATACTGTCTCCTGTATGGATTCCAACAGGGTCTATGTTTTCCATGTTGCAGATTATAATGCAGTTATCCTTTTTATCCCTTACAACCTCATATTCAAGTTCCTTCCAGCCAGCAACGCTTTGTTCTAGAAGTATTTGTCCTATAGGACTCATCTTAATTCCTAGACCGCATATATCAATAAGTTCTTCCATGTTTTCTGCTATACCGCCCCCTGTTCCGCCAAGGGTGTACGCTGGTCTTATAATAACAGGGAACCCGTATTTATTTACAAATTCAACACACTGATCAATATTAACAGCAATTATGCTTTCAGGCACAGGCTGATTAGTTTCAACCATAAGCTTTTTAAACTCATCCCTGTCTTCTGCTTTCTTAATTGCTTCCCCGTTTATACCAAGGAGTTTAACATTATATTTATCAAGGACTCCTTCAGCTTTAAGATTCATTGCCAGGTTTAATGCAGTCTGTCCCCCAAAACCCGCAAGTATTCCATCTGGTCTTTCCTTTTCAATTATTCTTTCAACAGTTTTTAAATTAAGAGGTTCAATATACACCTTATCTGCAGTATTTTCATCTGTCATTATTGTTGCAGGATTACTGTTAATAAGTATTGTTTCTATGCCTTCTTCTCTTATAGCCCTGCATGCCTGGGTTCCTGAATAGTCAAATTCTGCTGCCTGGCCTATTATGATTGGGCCGGAACCTAATATTAAAACTTTTTTTAAATTCTTATCTAAAGCCATTTTAAACCTCCTGCTTTCCTGTATCCATTATGTTTATGAATTTATCGAAAAGATATGCTGAGTCCTGTGGTCCTGGTGCTCCTTCCGGGTGAAACTGAACTGAGAAAACCGGAAGAGTCTTGTGTTTCATTCCCTCAACTGTTTTATCATTTAAATTTATGTGGGTTATTATCATGCTGTCTTTAACACTATCTTCATCCACTGCATAGCCGTGGTTTTGAGAGGTTATATATGCTCTGTCTCTATCCTTATCATAAACCCCGTGATTTCCTCCACGGTGACCGAACTTCATTTTATAAGTGTCCCCTCCTACAGCAAGCCCCAGAATCTGATGTCCAAGACATATGCCAAAGGTAGGATATTTCTGCATTATTTTTTTAACATTTTCAATAACTTCAGTAAGAGTTTTTGGATCTCCAGGGCCGTTGCTTAAAAGAACTCCATCAGGATTAATTTCAAGTATTTCCTCATAGGTTGTATTATAAGGCACAATGGTTACATCACAATTTCTAAGCTTTAAGTTTTCAACAATATTTGATTTAACTCCAAAATCGTATAGAACAACCTTGTGACCTGTTCCAGGAATGTGAACCTGTTCTTTTCTGCTGACCTCATCCATATAGTTTTCAGTAAAAACCGAACCATCTAAAATTTTTTTAAGTTCATCTATGCTTAAGTCTTCATTTGAAATGACACATTTCATGGCACCTGAATTTCTTATTTTCTTAGTAATTTTTCTAGTATCCACATCATACACACCAACTACGTTCATCTCTTCCATCATGCTTTGCAGAGTAACCTCACTTAGATGGTTTGAGGGGGTGTCCGATATGACCTTTGCAACAAATCCTCTTGCATAAACCTTTTCAGATTCATTTTCTTCACTATTGATTCCATAATTGCCTATTAGGGGATAAGTCATTGTTATTATCTGACCTGCATAGGATGGGTCTGTTAATATTTCCTGATATCCCGTAAGGGATGTATTAAATACAAGTTCCCCAACAGAGGTGCCTTTAGCACCAAAGCCCTTTCCTTCAAATATGGTTCCGTCCTGTAAATATAATATTCCGTTCATATTTTACACCTCTTAATTTTAAATAATGCCCTCTGCTTGGCAGAAGGCATATTTTGCTTTAAATATATTGTTTTATTTATTTTTATGCATTAATATTAATATTTATTCATAGAATATCATATCTTAAATTTCTTGTCAATACTACTTAATATTTCTGCTGCCTGGTTTTACATAAGGAGTTCCTTCTTTACACATAGGACATTCTTCCTTGTCAAAGCTCTTAATTTCAAGCTTAACTGCACTGTATATTGGGTATGGAAATTCAACACCCTCTGCTCTTCTGTCAACTATGCAGCAAAGACCAACTACTTCTGCACCTAGCTCTTCTATAACCTTAGCAACTTCAAGGGAGGATTTTCCTGTTGTTATAACATCTTCAGAAATTATAACTTTTTGTCCCTTATTTATTTCAAAGCCTCTTCTTATAGTCATTTCTCCATCTTGTCTTTCAGCAAATATACCTGGTTTTTTAACTTGTCTTGCAACTTCATAGGATACTACAACTCCACCCATTGCTGGTCCAACCACCATATCAAAGTCTACATCCTTTAATTGGTCTGCTACTACTTTTAATACCTTTTCAGCTTTGTCCGGATACTGAAGAAGCTTTGCGCACTGGCAGTATCTATTGCTGTGCTTTCCTGAAGATAAAAGGAAATGTCCCTCTAAAAGTGCACCAACTTCCTTTAATGTGTCTAAAACCATATTATCATTATTCATATTATTTCCTCCTAGCGTATTCTTATTTCTTTTAAATCTTTTATTTTATATTTATTCATATAACCTTCAATACCCTGAATTATATCAAGGCATACATCAGGTTTTACAAAATTTGCTGTACCAACTTGTATTGCTGCAGCTCCTGCCATTATAAATTCTATGGCATCCATCCATGTACTTATTCCTCCAAGTCCTATTACAGGGATATCTACAGCCCTTGAAACTTCATAAACCATTCTTAAAGCTATGGGCTTTATAGCTGGTCCTGAAAGCCCTGCAGTTACATTTTCAAAAACAGGCTTTCCTTTATATATATCTATTGCCATTCCCTTAAAGGTATTCACTAGTGACAGGGAGTCTGCTCCTGCCTCCTGGCACTTAAATGCCATATCAACAATGTCCTCTGCATTAGGAGAAAGCTTAACCATTAAAGGCTTTTTGCATATTGACTTAACTTCCTTAACAACATCCCTGGCAACCTCAGATTTTATTCCAAAAGCCATTCCTCCTGATTTTACATTTGGACATGATATATTAAGCTCTATCATATCAACATCTGAATTATTCAGCTTTTCAACTCCTGCTAAATAATCCTCTAAAGTGCCACCCCCAAGGTTTGCAATTGCAACTGTATTTAACTTTTTCATCTTTGGAAGTTCATTTTTTATAAATGCATCCACTCCAGGATTTTGAAGACCTACACTGTTCAGCATTCCTGCTCTGGTTTCAAAAACCCTCAGGCCGTTATTTCCTTCCTTTGGATTTAAGGTCAAGCCCTTTGAGGATATTCCACCAAGCTTAGATACATCAAATATCTGATTGTATTCTTCACCAAAACCAAAGGTTCCTGAAGCTGCTATAACCGGATTTTTAAATTCTACTCCATTAATATTTACCTTAAGCATATTAATTCTCCTTTACAGTAAGTCAAAGCCGTTAAAAACCGGCCCTTCTTTACAGGTACGTTTGTTTCCATCCTTTGTTTTGCAGGTACATACAAGACATGCCCCTACTCCACAAGCCATGTGGGTTTCAAGGGTTACATATACTTTTACATTTTTTTCTCTGCACATATCTATAACCTTATTCATCATTACCTCAGGGCCGCAGCAAAGTACCACATCATATTTTTCAGGATTGAATATTTCTGTGATATATCCTTTATGACCAGTACTTCCATCCTCTGTGGATATATTCAACTGATTAACTGTATCCTTTATTTCATCAGTGCAGAAAACCTTGTCACGGAAACCGTAATATGCATCTATCTCACAGTTTTTTAAACTCTTTATAACAGCCTGCATTGGAGCAGTGCCTATTCCCCCTGCAATAACAGCAACTTTTCCTTTTATATTATCAATATCAAATCCGTTTCCAAGGGGTCCTGTTATTTCAAGTTCATCCCCTGGTTTTAATCTGCTCAAAGCTCTTGTTCCTTCACCAACCACCTGATACATAAATTCTATTGAATTACTGTCTATGTTATGAATGCTTATTGGTCTTGAAAGCAGTGGCTCATTATTCCAGCTTCTAAGCATGTAAAACTGTCCTGGAGTCCCGCTGAATTCTCCTCTTAATACTATGTTGTATATTGTGTCATTAATTTTTATATTATCAAAAATCTTTTCTTTAGAATACTTTAACATACTTCAAAATATCCTCCCTCATACGAATTGCTTCCATTCTTGCAGCTTCTGCAAAATCAAGGCCTTCTGATTTCTTATAAGCCAGGAGAATTCCTCTTGATGAGTTTACAACTCCACCGTTGCCATTCTTTAGGTATAAAGCTACGTCTTCAGCCTTCCCGCCTTGTGCTCCATACCCTGGTATTAAGAAAAACATTTTATCAAGATTATTTCTAAGCTCCATACCTTCTTCTATGTGGGTACAGCCTATAACTCCCCCTATGGAATTATATCCGCAGCTACCCATGTATTTATTTCCAAGGTCATGAAGTTTTTTCCCAACCACATTGTAGACTCTGTCATTATCTTTTGTCTCTATATACTCAATGTCCTCGGCACCTTTGTTTGAAGTTCTTACCAGTACGAAAAGTCCCTTTTCACTTTTTTCCACATAGGGAAGATATGGCTCAATTCCGTCAAGTCCCATGTATGGATTTAGTGTTACAAAGTCGCTTTCAAAATCTCCTTCAAAATGTGCCTTTGCATACATTTCTGCAGTTTTTGCGATGTCCCCTCTTTTTATATCTGCTATTGCAACTGCACCATGGCTTCTTATATATTCCAATGTGTTTTTATATACTTCCATTCCCTTAAGACCCATAGCTTCGTAGTATGCAATCTGAACCTTGTAGCAGGATACCACGTCTATTGTTGCATCTATTATACCTTTGTTAAACTTTAAAACTGCATCGAAAGCAGAGCTGCAGCTTTTTAATATTCCTTCTGGAATATATTCTACTGCTGTATCAAGACCAAGACATACCGGTCCTTTATTTTTAACCTCTTCATAAAGCTTATCTATTATCATTACTTACCTCCATATTAAAGTTCATATACTGTTTTTCCGTTCTTTATTGTTCTAATCACCTGCCCCTTAAAGGTCATTCCGTTGAAAGGTGTGTTTTTCCCCTTTGAAATAAAGGCAGAACTATCTACTACATTTTCCTTTTCTAGGTCCACCAGTACAAGATCCCCTTGGAATCCTATCTTAATTTGGCCCTTATTAACTCCCATTATTTCGCCAGGATTCTTTGACATTATTTCAGAAAGCTTTGAAAGGTTTATGTGCCCCCCTTGAACCAAGGTTGTATAACAAACTTGAAATGCTGTTTCAAGACCAGTCATACCTGGTGCTCCATTAAGCTTATCCTCTGCTGTATGAGGAGCATGATCTGTGGCTATGGCATCAACGTATCCATTTTTTATACAATCTATCAAGTAGTTTACATCGCTTTTTTCCCTAATTGGAGGATTAACTCTGTAAGGTATATTTGAAGTTAGTGCAATATGGTGTGGTGCCACCTCGCAGGTTACCCTGCCTCCCTTTTGTTTTGCAGAAACAATGTATTCCATGGATTCTTTAGTACTTACATGTGCAATGTGAACCTTACACCCTGCATATTCTGCAAGTTCAAGATTCCTCCAGGTCATTGTGTTTTCTGCAAGCCTCATATCTATTTTTGAAAGATCGTGATTTTCTGAGTGGCACATTACAGTAATATCATTTTCCTTTGCATATTTCATAGCACTAAGCATTACTGCATTGTCCATTACATCATAGCCATCTTCTGTTATTACCTTAACCTCAGAGCCAAGCTCCTCTAAATGACTTGTATCTTTTCCATTAAAATCCCTTGTGATTGATACACTCTGGTGAACATCTGTCAGGTTAATTTCCTTTGCCTTGTTTAAAACATAATTTACAGTTTCCATAGTGCTGCATACAGGCTTTGTATTTGCCATAAGATTTACTAAGGTGAAACCTCCTTTAACAGCAGCAAGACTTCCTGTTTCAAGATCTTCCTTATGTGTAAACCCTGGGTCTCTAAAGTGGACATGCAAGTCTATAAAAGAGGGAAGTAGTGTTAACCCTTCCCCGTTAATTATATTACACTCTTTATTAATGTCTCTTCCTATTTCACTAATTAACCCATCTTTAATATATACGTCCCCAATAAAGTCTTGTGACCAGTCAACTACTCTTGTATTTTTAATTAATAAATCCATAACGCTACCTCTATAGCTCTGAAATTTTGTATATTTCATCGCAATATTCACATCTGTACTCACCCTTTGCATGATCTACCAGATGGAAAATATTTGTTACATACTTTTCCATGGAAGTTATACATCTAGGATTTTTGCATTTAATTACATTTTCAACTCTGTCAGGAAGGCTTAATTTTATTTTTTCCCTTATTGTTTCATTTTCAATTACATCTATTGTTATGTTAGGGTCTATAAGACCTAAAACCGTTAAATCCACATCTATATGATTTTCTATTTTAATTATGTCTTTCTTTCCAAGCTTTCTGCTTTCTACATTCATTATAAGTGCAACAGGATATTCAACTTTATCAAGTCCAAGATAAGAATATATTTTCATTCCAAGCCCTGCACTAATATGGTCTATAACCAATCCGCTTTTAATACTGTTTATTGTAAGCATTATCTCACCCCCAAAAGCTTAAGCATTAGAGCCATTCGCACATACATGCCAAATTTTGCCTGTTTGAAGTAGCACGCTCTCGGATCATCATCAACTTCATAGGATATTTCATTTACCCTTGGCAGTGGATGGAGAACTATCATATCATCCTTTGCCATATCCATTTTTTCGCCGTCTAATATAAATCTGTCTCTAAGCCTTAAGTAGTCATCTTCATTGAAGAATCTTTCCCTTTGAACTCTTGTCATATAAAGTATGTCAAGGCTTCCAAGAACATCTTCAATTCTGTCAACTTCTACAAATTCTATATTTCTTTTTTCGAGAATTTCCTTTCTTATGTACTCAGGTATTCTCAATTCAACTGGGGATATCAAAACTATCTTTATATTTTCATATCTTGAAATGGCCTTTATTAGAGAATGTACAGTTCTTCCAAATTTTAAATCACCGCAAAAACCCAGGGTTAAATTTGAAAGTCTGCCTTTTATTGATCTTATTGTGAGAAGATCTGTCAATGTTTGAGTTGGATGCTGATGACCACCGTCACCTGCATTTATTACCGGGATATCTGAATAAAGGGAAGCAACCTTTGGTGCTCCTTCTTTTGGATGTCTCATTACTGCAATATCTGCATAACATCCTACTGTTTTTATTGTATCTGCAACACTTTCTCCCTTTGATACGGAGCTTGAACCAGGTTCTGAAAATCCTATAACCTGACCTCCAAGCCTTAACATTGCTGCCTCAAAGCTGAACCTTGTTCTTGTACTTGGTTCATAGAAAAGAGTGGCTAAAAGTTTTCCTTTACAAGAATCAGCGAAGCTTACAGGGTCTGCTATTATTTCATCTGCCAGATCAAATACACCATTAAGCTCCTCTATAGAAAAATCCATTGGGTCTATTAAATGTTTCCCTTTTAACATAACATTTCCTCCTTCTTAACCTCACGGGATTAAATTAAAGCTATAAAAAATGCCTTCCTAATGAATTAGGAAGGCATAGTTATACCGAAAAACAATGCAATCTTCGCCTTCCCGGCCTCACGGGGCCAGTTTTAAAGGACACCTATTTATTTATCTATCCTATGTTAACATAATAGACATTATAAGTCAATGGACTATTTTATTTTCTTTGCAGATATGGCCGCACCAATAGCTCCTGCATATCTACCGTTTTCATTACTGCTAACCTTTGAATCAAGCTTTTCACTTAGTCTTCCTAAAATGTATTCATTGGAACTTAAGCCTCCAGTTAGAAAATAGTCATTTGCCTTTGAATGTTTCTGACATAGGGACATTACTTTAGAAACAATGGAATCCACAACCCCGTAGGCTATATCTTCACGTTTTTTCCCGCTTCCTATAAGACTTATAACCTCTGATTCTGCGAATACAGTACACATGGAGCTTATGGAAACATTGCTTCCACCCTTTGCAAGTGTACACAATTTAGGAATATCAACCCCCAATGTATTAGACATAAGCTCAAGAAATCTTCCTGTACCAGCAGCGCATTTGTCATTCATTGAGAAGTTTGTTACTGTACCATTTGTAACTGTTATTATTTTTGTGTCCTGGCCACCTATGTCTATTACAGTACAATCCTTATTAAGAAGGTAGTAAGCTCCTCTGCCATGGCATGTTATTTCTGTTATGGTCTTGTCTGCATATGGAACAGATACTCTTCCATATCCAGTTGCAACAATTTTTATATGGTCTCTTTCAATGCCAAGTTTCTTAAACTCTGCATTGATATCCTCTGCTACCTTTACACTGCTCCAGCCTGTTGGGTATACCTCTTTGAAGAATTCTTCATCATCCTTAAATATCCATAGCTTTGATGCAGTGGAGCCTATGTCTATTCCTGCGTAAAACAATCTCTATCACCCTTACAAATAATAATTTTTCTTTTCAAAATCAAGGCTCTCCATCCCTATTATGTTCACACTGTTTTCTTTTATAAGAACCTGAATCTTTTCCCAGTCTTCTTCATTATACATTATTGAGATGCCGCAGCAAACAGAAAGCCGCCTAGGTGTAGGTACAATAGTATACTTAATGCTATTTTTTTTAAGCAGTGATTCAAGCTTCATTCCCTCCGTATAGGAGGGAAACAGAATATAAAATCTTTTTTCAGTCATTAAAGCATTTCAAGGAATGCTTCAACTCTGGTTTTTATCTGTCCTGAATCTTCTGAAGCATAATCAGTTTCAATATGCATTGTAGGAATATTCTTTTCTTTTAATCCCTTTTCAATAGCTCCATGTTCAATAGCATAAGTATGGCAGAAAGATAGATTTGCATCGATTATTCCATCTGCATGATATTCATCAGCATATCTTATTAGATCTTCAAGTCTTCCATTGTTTGGAGTGAAGCATGCACAGTTAATCTTAAGATATCTGTCTGCAAGATTTTTAATAAGATCTTCTATTGTATCTCCTTCTTCTGATACTTCATTTTCAAAGTATCTAGTGCCTGTACAAGTTTCTTCGGCAACAATCTGAGCATCAAGACTTTCTATTATTGAGTGAAGCTTCCAGTTTGGCACAGCCATTGGAGTTCCAGTTATTATTAGACGTTTTCTGTTGTCTTCTGGAAGATTCTTTACTCTTTCATCAAGTTCATCACAAAGTTTGTTCAGCATTTCTGTAAATCTATGAGGATTGTCATAGAATGCTATCTGTGATATTAGTAAACAATCCAGGCCGCTTATTGGTGATGGTTTATATTTTCTAAAATCATAAAGCCTCTTTAATGCTTTTCTCTTTGCATTAGCTGTTCTAATACCTTCTTTAAGGTTTTCAACAGTTATTTTGTTTCCTGTTATCTTTTCAACTTCTTCAATTAAAAGCTTTATTTCACCTTCCCACATTTTGTAGTCTTTTGCTTTTTTCATCTGTGGAAGGTCCATTACATGCACTGGAACGTATTCTTCTAATATTTCCCATGCTTTTTTCTTTCCATCACAGGTAGTTTCACCTATTACAAGGTCACATGAATTGAAATATGGACAAGTTCCCCCAACTTTTGCTCCCATAAATGCCTTTATAAGCGGACATAAATTTCTTGGAAGCACCGTTTCTCCATCTGGCACCCAGAATTGTGAGCCTGCACAAAGTCCAACTCCAATAGCATCTGCAGCAAGAATTACTTCATCTGGAACAAAAACGCAAAAGGTTCCTATTACTTTGCCCCCATTTTTCTTGTGGTCTGCCAGTTCCTGTATTCTAAGACCATGTACTTCAGCTACTACAAAATTAAAATAATTCATTCCCTCAGGTCTGTTTTCCTGGGTTAAGTATGTTGCACCATACATTTCAGGTAGTACAGCACAAAGCTGATCGTGTTTTTCAAGATCCATTCCTAAATCTGACCATAATTTTCTGTAATCGCCCATTTTTATATTCCCCCTGTAGTGTTTTTTTACATGATTATTGTAGCATAGTAAGGAGGTTACAGTTATTTTGTTATAGAATAAATAAAACATCATCTATTATATATACAAATAAATAACATGTTTATTTAAAATAGGCACTAGTATATAATATACTGGAGGTGATTTATGTGAGTTCAATATACTTAGACAATGCCGCTACAAGCTTTCCAAAAGCTCCAGGAGTTGCAGAAAGCATGTCGGATTATATACTAAACGTGGGGTGTAATGTTAATAGAGGGGTTTACTCAGGTGCACATGCGGCCCAGCAGGTACTTTTTGAAACAAGAGAACTTATTTGCGAACTATTTAATTTTGATAAAACTGAAAATGTTATTTTTACAAGAAATATAACTGAAAGCTTAAATGTAATAATTAAAGGTCTCCTTAATCCAGGGGATCATGTGCTTGTTTCATCCATGGAACACAATGCTGTTATGAGACCTTTAAGCTCAATGAAGAAAAAGGGAGTAGAATTTTCAAGGATTCCCTGCAATATAGAAGGTGTCATGGACCCATCAATAATTGAAGCATCCATAATGCCAAATACGAAGGCAGTTATAATGACTCATGCTTCAAATGTATGTGGAACTATATTTCCTTTAGAGGAAGTTGGAGCCATATGTAAAAAACATAATTTGTTTTTCATTATAGACTCGGCACAAACAGCAGGATTTCTTGATATAGATTTTAAGAAACTTAATGCTGATGCCATAGCTTTTACAGGACACAAAAGTCTTCTTGGTCCTCAGGGAATGGGTGGATTTATAATAAATGACAAGCTTGCAGCTAATGTACCTTGCCTTATAGAAGGTGGTACAGGAAGTTTATCTAGTTCCGAGGATCAGCCTGATTACCTGCCAGATAAATATGAATCAGGTACTATGAACCTTCCAGGAATTTTCGGCCTTAATGCTTCTTTAAAATATTTAAAAAAGGAAGGCTTAAAGGAAATAAGAGAAAAGGAACTTTACCTTGCTAAAAGATTTATTGAGAAGGTGAATACCTTTGAGAATGTAAGAATAGCCGGGATTAATGGAATAGAAGGAAGAACACCAACGGTTTCCCTTGACTTTGAAGGATATGATAATTCAGAAATATCCTTTAACCTTTCAAATGACTATTTTATTATGACAAGATGCGGACTTCACTGTGCCCCATCAGCTCATATGACCTTAAATACATTCCCTCAGGGAACTGTAAGGTTCAGCTTTAGCAGCTTCAACACTGAAGCTGAAGTTGATTTTGCAATAGATTCAATAAACAAATGTGTGAAAAAAGGCTTTTGATTTTTCAAAAGCCTTTCTTTTCAACTCCACTTTGTACCAATATTTTCTTTTAAAGCAATATCATAAATCTTCTTTGCTGTTACAAGGTCCTGTACAGCAACTCCAACAGTCTTAAATACTATAATTTCTTTGCAGTTTTCTCTTCCAGGTGCTTTTCCAAGGATCACCTCACCAATATCCCCTGTAAAGTCCTCTTCTGTAATAATACCCTTTTCAAGGGGTATTAAAATGTCTCCAGCTTCGGAAAGAACAGCATCCTTTGAGTCAAAATAAATTTTTGATGCCCTGGTTAGCAACCTTGGGTCCATTTCCTGCATATGGTGCTGATATGAACCAACGCAGCTTACAACGGCTCCTTCTTTTATCTTATCACCATCGAATACAGGGTTTAATGAAGGAGTTACAGTAACTACCATATCTGCGTCAGTCACTGCTTCATCTGAGGAGGCTGCTGGTATAATCCTGACTCCATACTCATTAAGTTCCTCCTGCATTTTCTTAGCAAAGGCAATTGTCCTTTCCTTATTTGTGTCAAAAACCATAACCATATCAAGTTTTCTTGCTGCAAGCATACCTTCTAGCTGAGCTGCTGCCTGACCCCCTGTTCCAATCAAAGCGCCCTTTTTAGAATCTTTAAGTGCAAACAGATCAAAGGCTGCCCCTGATGCCGCCCCGGTTCTAAGCTGTGTTACATAGGTCCCGTCAAGTATTGCACTAACTTCACCAGTGGTTCCATCCATTAAAAGAACAGTGGCTGGTGCTGTTGGTTTCCCCATATCCATATTTTTGGGAAATATTGAAACAATCTTTAATGCAGCCGCATCCATATCCTCTATGTATCCTGGCATATAAAGCATTGTCCCTTCATATTTTTGAGCTTGAATAACAGTTCTTAAAGGTACCACACTTTTTCCAAGACTTAAAAGCTTAAATGCTTCCTTATCAGCCTCAATGGCATCCTTCATGGAAAAAACCCTTTTTATATCCTCTTTGTTTAACAATAACATTATTATTCCCCCTTTTATTTAGCATACCCCACTGCAATTATTATATTATTCAATTATTATTTTCACAATAAAAAAATAGCAGCCTAAGCTGCTATCTATCTTCTCTAAAATATGGAATACCCAATGCTTTTGGGGGTGAATTCTTCTTGCTTTTTCTAAAGGATACCACTACAAGAACCACAATTGTTACTAGGTATGGAAGCATATCTATGAGATATTGAGATATTTGTACTCCTGTACCTTGAAGCCTAAAGCCTATTATGTCTAGTCCTCCGAAAAGATATGCTCCAATTAGTGCCTTATAAGGATTCCATGCTGCAAATATAACTAGTGCAACAGCAATCCAGCCTCTTCCTGCAGTAACATTGTCCTGCCATGAAGGTACATAAACCAGAGAAAGGTAAGCTCCCCCAAGTCCGCATAATGCACCCCCAAGAAGAATATGCGCATACTTGTATAATGTTATATTTACACTGGCTGCATCTGCAGAACCAGGGTTTTCTCCTATGGCTCTTAAGTTTAAGCCTTTAGATGTGTTGTAAAGGTAAATTCCAAGTGCTATTGCAGTAAAATATCCAAAATACACAAATACATCATGTTTAAACAAAACTGGTCCAATTACTGGGATATCGCTTAATCCTGGTATAGCTTTAACTGCAAAGAATTCTTTTATTCCTGCAGGGGTTGCCTGACCAACAAGTTTTTTTCCTATAAGACTTGAAAATCCTGTTCCAAATGTTGTTAAGGCAAGACCTGAAACTGTCTGATTTGCTCTTAAAGTTATAGTTAAAAATGCAAATATTGAACCTCCTATTGCACCAGCAAGCATTGCAAATGCCATAGCTAAAATAGGATTCCCTGTTTTCATTCCCATTAGGAAGCCTATAACTGCACCCATAAGCATCATACCCTCAACGCCAAGATTGAGGTTTCCGCTTTTTTCTGTAATTATTTCACCTAAGGTTGCAAATAAAAGGGGAGTTCCTGCCACTATGGCAGCAGATAAAAATGATATAAGTGCTTCCATTTTAAATCTCCTCCTTTTCTTTAACAATATTTTTTCTTACAATTTTATATCTAATGAAAAATTCGCTTCCTAGAACAAAAAATAATATCATTGCCTGAAGTATCTGAGCTGTTGATTCTGGAGTCCCAAAAGCAGTCTGAATATAAGCTCCCCCTTCAAGAAGTGCTGCAAACAAAATTGACACAACAAGAGTAATTGGGGCACTTAAATTTCCTAGGTATGCTACTATTATTGCAGTAAAACCTACTCCGCCAGATACCTCAGTAGACAAGGTATAACTTACTGCAGAAGCTTGAATCATACCTGCAAGACCGCAAAGCCCTCCGCTTAACAGCATGGATATAATTATTGTTTTCTTAATATTTATACCTGCATAGTGTGCAGTTTTTTCACTTTCACCAAGTACAGCTATCTCATAACCTTTTTTTGTTTTATTCATGAATATGTACATCCCAACAACAAGAAGTAAGGCTATAACCCAACCTAAATTAATGCCAAAAAGGTTTGGCAGAATCGCATTTTCAGTATACAGGGGCATCCTAGGGAAACCCATAGAAGCTTTATCCTTCCAAGGACCGTACTGAAGGTATGTAATCCATTTTATAGCAACATAATTCATCATCAAGGTTACTATAGTTTCATTTGTGCCCCATTTCGATTTAAATAAAGCTGGTATTAAAGCCCAAACAGCTCCTCCAAAAATTCCTGATATAAGCATTATTGTTAATAAAGGAACCTTCGGCATGTTTGGCATGTTGAAGGCAAAGAAGGAAGCACAAAATGCACCCATCAATATCTGTCCTTCTCCTCCAATATTCCAAAACTGCATCTTAAAAGCTACAGATATTCCAAGGGCGGTTATTAACAAAGGTATAGCCTTGATTATTGTTTCTCTGAAACTATATGCTGAACCAAAGGCTCCTTTCACCATTCCTTGATATACAAGGAGTGGATTTAGCTGCAATGCAGCTAGAAATATACCGGATATCACAAGTGCAAGGATAATAGCGGTTGCTCTTATAGTTATGTTTTCCCTGCTGCTTACTTCACTTTTTTTTATAATTCTAAACAACCTTATTTCCCTCCACTTCATTGTTTTTTCCTACCATGAGAAGACCTAGTTTTTCCTTTGTTATACCCTTAGCATCAACAATTCCAGTTATCTTTCCATTATACATAACCATAATCCTGTCGCAGAGTTGTATTAAAACATCAAGATCTTCTCCTATGAATAAAACACCTACACCTTTTTCCTTTTGTTCATTCATCAGATCATATATTGTATAGCAGGTATTGATATCAAGTCCCCTAACTGGATAAGCCATTATAAGCACATGTGGGTTTGAATCAAGCTCTCTGCCTAAAAGTATCTTTTGGATATTTCCACCAGAGAGGTTCTTTATTGGATAAAATATATCCGGGGTTTGAACCTTAAGTTTCTTAGTAATTTCTTTAGCCTTTTCTATAGCTGGCTTCTTATCAATAAAAAATCCATTTTGATTATGATAGGATTTTAATAAAAGATTTTCCACCATATCCATAGAACCAACCAACCCCATGCCAAGCCTGTCTTCAGGTACAAAACTCATGCTTATTCCTTTTTTTATAATGTCTCTTGGATTCCTACCTGCGATATTTTCCCCCTCTAAAATAACTTCACCATTTTGTATTGGATATATACCTGCTATTGCTTCACATAATTCTCTCTGTCCACTGTTTGCAATTCCTGCAATTCCAAGTATTTCTCCACTTTTTAAATTAAAGTTAATGTTGCTAAGTGCCTCTAAATTATCTTCATTTAATACAGAAAGGTCTTTTACTTCAAGAACAACCTTGCTATTAAGAGGTTCCTTTCTTTCTATTGATAAATCCACAGAGTGACCCACCATTAATTCAGCCAGTTCCTCCGGACTTGTGTTTTTCTTATCAACAGTTTTAATAGTTTCACCTTTTCTAAGTACTGTTATTCTATCAGATACTTCCATTACCTCTTCCATTTTATGAGTAATGAATATAACAGCACATCCATTTTCTTTCATTCTATTCATTATCTTAAACAGTTTTTTTGCCTCTTGTGGTGTAAAAACTGTGGTTGGCTCGTCAAGGATTAAAATATCAGCACCTCTATATAAAACCTTTAGTATTTCAAGGGTCTGTCTTTCTCCAACAGACATATCGTAAACATTTTTATCAATTTCGATTTCCAAGCCATATCTGCTGCATATCTCATCTACTCTTTTTTTAACCTGGGTCTTGTTTAAGAAAAGCTTATGTTTTTGACCAAGCATAATATTTTCAATGGCAGACATATTGTCCACAAGTTTAAAATGCTGGTATATCATTCCTATTTTTGATTCAATAGCTTCCTTTGGTGAACTGAAGCTTACTTCTCTTCCATGAATAAGGATTTCTCCACCGTCAGGGGTATATACTCCTGAAAGCATGTTCATGAGGGTACTTTTTCCTGCTCCATTTTCTCCAAGCAAAGCATGGATTTCTCCACCTTCTACTGTAAGGTTTACGTTTTTGTTTGCTACAACTTTTCCAAAAACCTTTTTGATATTTTTCATACTTACATATGGTACCTTAATTTCCATGACATCACCTCTAAACTTTAAAATTGAGAATTGAGAATTAAATTAATAATTCCCAATTCTCAATCCATATACTATTGGCCTATTTTCCCTTGAACTCCCTGTACAAACCAGTTGAATTCAAGCATTTCTTTATCTGTCATTGTCTGTCCATCAGCTACTTTTACAGCTCCCGTCTGATCTTTTATAGGACCTGTAAATATCTTGTTCTTTCCTGATTCAATATCAGCCTTTGCCTTATCAATAGCAGCTTGTGCTCCTGCTGGTGCATTTGCTGTTAATGGTGCCAAGCCAACAACTCCGTCATTCACTGGTCCCCAATATGCTTCAGCTTTCCAAGTTCCAGCCTGTATTGCCTTGATCTGGCTTACAAAGTATGGTCCCCAATTGAAAACTGGTGCAGTCATATATGCCTTTGGTGCAGCGTCTTTCATATCTGAATCATAACCTATTGATGATATTCCTGCTTCTTCAGCAGCCTGCTGAGGACCTGCTGAATCCTGATGCTGAGTTATTACGTCACACTTTTCATCTATAAGAGCTTTAGCAGCTTCTTTTTCTTTAGCTGGGTCATACCAGGTATGAGTCCATTTTACTGCAACTACAGCATCTTTATTTACTGACTGTACGCCTAATGTAAATGCATTTATTCCTCTAACAACTTCAGGAATGTCAAATGCAGCAACATATCCTATTTTATTTGTTTTAGTTTTCATACCTGCAACAATACCTGAAAGATATCTCATCTGATACATTCTTCCAAAATATGTTCCAAGGTTTGTATCTGTCTTGCTTCCTGAGCAATGTAGGAACTTAACTTCTGGATGCTTTTTAGCTTCCATTACCATACCATCCATAAATCCAAAGCTTGTTCCGAAAATTACATTACAGCCCTGGTTTATCATGTCCTCTGCAACCTTTTGAACTTCTGCTGCGTCTTCCTTAACATTTTCCTTGTAAATTGTTTCTACCCCTGTTTCCTTTGCAAGATAAAGTCTTCCCTGATCCTGTGCATAAGTCCATCCACCGTCTCCAACTGATCCTACATAGATAAAACCTACTTTTACTTTTTTTGCTGTTTCTGCTGACTTGTTGCTGGAACATCCTGCAAATAATCCAACAATCATCATCATAACAACTAAAATACTGGATATTTTTTTCATGAAATTTCCTCCCCTTTTTAATTATAGTAAATTATTTAAAAGTAACTATGTTGTTTTTCATTGAATCTACTCTTGCTAGTGACTCAACTTTAACCCCAAGTTGTTCCACTGCATTTCTTCCTGATTCAAATGATTTTTCTATGGCAATACCAACACCTGCAACATATGCTCCACCCTGTCTTACTATATCAATTAACCCCTTAACCGCAGACCCGCTTGCAAGAAAATCATCAATTATAAGAACTCTGTCTTCTTTATTTATATATTTCTTGCTTACCTTTACTGTATATTCAGTATTTTTTGTATATGAATAGACCTTTGATTCATATACATCACTATCCATATTGCTGCCGGAATGTTTTTTTGCAAATAAAACAGGTACTTCAAAATGAAGTGCCGCTAGTGATGCAATTGCGATACCTGAGGTTTCTATTGTTAATATCTTGGTAACATTATCTTCTTTAAATAATCTATTGAACTCCTTACCCATTTCATTCAATAATTTAATATCAAGCTGATGATTTATAAAACTGTCCACCTTTAATACACTTTCTCCAATAACCACGCCATCTTTAATTATTTTGTCCTCTAAAAGCTTCATAAATATACCCCTTAAAAATCTACCGATAAATATAAATAACTCCCCAATATAATTGAGAGTTAAACTGTATCATAATATACCGCGAACAATAATTGTTATTATTTTGTTAACATTCGCCAATCTTATAATAAAACAAATTGCCCTAAAAATCAATATATTTTTACTGAAATCCCTGTACTTTTCCCCCATCCAAAACAAAATTTTTGTTACCTGTTTCTGGTACTTTGTTTAGCGGCATTTTTGCCTACGTTTCCTATGTCATTATACCCTGTTTTGCTTTCAGCACTTTCCTCGCTGTTTTTTTTCATACTTTCCTTTGTTGCTTCAATATTTTTTTTCATAAAACACCTCCAAATCATTAGATTAATTTTGTGCATGTTTTATAATTTTATGCAATAAAAAAAGGTGTCAAAGACACCTTTTAGTTTGTAAAAAATATTAAACTCTTCTTTACCCATTGTTTCCAAGGCAATTTATTGTATCCTGATGCTTTCTTCTGTAACGTAAGAGTAGCTGTAGACGGTACGTTTCTAAAAGCATCTGTTTCTGTTGCTGGGGCAATCATTGGATTTGCAATGATATTTTCCAAACTTCTGCAGCCAGCAAATGCTGCTGTTTTTATGATTGTAACACTTTTTGGTATAGTAACTGTTTTCAATGAACTGCAGCCTTCAAAGGTATTAGCCTCTATGCTTGTAATTCCCTCAGGAAGCACGATTCCTGATATACTGCTAAACCTAAAAGCACCGTAACCTATGTTTTTAACACTTAATGGTATTTTAATTGAAGTTAATGTATAACAGCTTTCAAAAGCTCTCTGTCCTATAGTGATAAGCCCTGAATCAGTCATAGTAACACTTGATAAAAATCTGCAGCCTGAAAATGCAAAATTTCCTATACTTGTAACACTTTCTGGTATATCAACTCCTGTTAAATATCTGCAATCTGAAAATGCAGAATCTCCTATACTGGTAACACCTTTTGGTATTATAACTTTAGTGATGTCACCACAGTATGCAAATGAAGACTTTCCAATAGCTGTAACCTGGTACCCGTCTAAAGTATCAGGAATTGTAATACGTCCGTTTGACATAGGGTCACTATTATAATGTGTAATAACAGCTTTTCCATCAACTATATCATAGGAATAACTGCCTGATTCCGCAGCTTTAGCTGTCTTTGGCGCAACGAGAACAAACAACATGCAAATAATAATTGATAAGAACATTTTAATACTCTTCATTATTTACTCCCCCTAAAAAATATCCCTTTATTCTGGAGCGGGTACTCTTTTTTCAGCCTCGCTTTTGGGGAGCGTGGTTAACCTTGTTATAAATTCAAATTATTTACAAACAAAATTGTACCATTATATGCTATTCTTGTCAATTATTAAGTACAAAAATAAAAGGTGTCAAAGACACCTTTTAATCTTATTTTATTGCTATACAAAACATTTATATATCATATTGCAAAGGATGTTGCCTCCAGATGTGCATTCAATACTATCCAGTGACACCGTATCCTGATTAAGCCACTCAATCCACGGCATTATGTCGTATCCTGAGGCACCCTCTGGAATATTAAGAACAGCTGATGAAGGTACATATGCAAATGCGTCTGATTCTATTTCCGGTGCTGTTAAAGAAAGTGCATTTATTGCTTCCAAACTGCTGCATCCAGAAAATGCACCAGCTTTAATATCCTCTAAACCGCTTGGTAATGTTAGTGTTTTCATTGAACTACAGCCTTCAAAAACATTTGGTTCAATGCTATTTATGCCTTCCGGAATAACTACTTCAGATAAACTACTGAACCTGAAAGCCCCAAAACCTATACTCTTAACACTTGATGGGAGCTTAATAGTTTGTAGTGAATAGCAGCTTTCAAAAGCACGCTGCCCAATATTTATAATTCCAGTTTCAGGCATATTTACAATTGATAAGAACCTGCAATTAGCAAAAGCAAATTCCCCAATATTTGTAACACTCTTTGGTATTGTAACAGAATAAAGATTTCTACATCCAGTAAATGCAAAGTCCCCTATATTCTTAACACCTTCAGGTATTATAACCTGTTTTACATCACTACAGTTCGCAAATGCTCCTTTATCAATAGAGGAAACTTGGTATCCTCCCAAAGTTTCTGGAATTGAAGCAAGACCATCATAATAAATTTCATTATTTATATATTTTGTTATAACAGCTTCTCTATTAACTATTTCATAGGAATAATTGCCTGTTTCAGCAGCTTTAGCTCCTTTTGGCATAATAAAAACAAACAATGTAAAAATGGTAATTGATAAGAATATTTTTATATTTTTCATGATTCACTCCCCCCTTTCTCCTAAATAAAACCAAATAAGCATTCCCGTTATTCTGGAGCGGGTTCTCTTTTTTCAGCCTCGCTTTAGGGGAGCGTGGTTAACCTCATCAACTGAACCAATATTGTTTGTAAATTATATTATATCACATTATTAAAATATTGTAAAGATTTGGATTTATATGAAAAGCACCTGCAAATATGCAGGCGCCAAATATAAATATTATTTTCTTTTCAATACTTCTTTTCTCTTTAAATACTCTTCTTCATCAATTTCACCTTTAGCAAACCTTTCATTAAGAATACCAATAGCAGAAAAGCTTTTAAAATTATGTTTTTTATACATCTTATATGCTACAAATATTATTACTGCTATAACAACCAGTTTCAAAACCATCATGCCAAACATGAACCAAATTGGAAAAGAACCACCGAACTGGTTAATTCCATACATTCCTCCGAATCCCCTCATCATACTTATCATCACCTTTTCATTTATATTTGATTAAATTATAGCATTTTATTTTTTATCATTTGCGAATAAATTATTAATAATTCATGTGATTTTTTGTTGTAATTAACCTTTTGTAATTACTAACATATTATATATTTATAAGATTATTTCTTGGAGGAAAAGTATGTTTAATCCTTATATTATGAATGCATGTCCCTTTGCTAAAATGCCCAGAACTAATTACATGGAACAACAGGAAAGTAAGCGCTTGGTAAAGTTAAAGGATTATGGTCCCAGACCTTTAGTTATCAATATTAACGAAGCTGCTTTACAAAACAATAATTTCCGTACTGCTTTATGGACAGGACATAATTTGCAGGTTACCCTAATGAGCATTAAAGTTGGTGATGATATTGGCTTGGAAATCCATTCTAAGGTGGACCAGTTCCTGAGAATTGAAAAAGGCCAAGCACTTGTTATGATGGGTAAAAATAAGAACAACTTGAATTTTCAAGCAAGGGCTTCTGATGATTTTGCTATAATGATTCCTGCAGGCACATGGCACAATGTTATAAATACAGGAAACATACCACTAAAATTATATTCTATTTATGCACCACCAAATCATCCCTTTGGCACTGTTCATAAAAATAAACCAGCCGCTGATTAATATAAAAAGCCAGGAATTAGCCCTCTATAAAGAGGGTCATACATTCCTGGCCTTTTTGTACCTTACTGTAATTTTAAATTTCTTAGTTTCCAAATTATTAGCAGCCTACACCTTGATCCGATATAAACTTAAGTGAAACCAAGAATAATATAATTAGTGGTATTAACACAATAAATCCGTTTATATTGCTAAATATGCAAAAATTCCCCCATGCTAGAAGTACGGCACCTTCCTGAAACATAGTAATTATACCGAATGCCCATGTACTGGATGATATGAAAGAGCAAGCGGTTTCAAAGATACATGAATTATATGATAAATGGAGTGCTGAATAATAAAATATTTTAATTATAGGCTATGTTTTAATATAGTGTTGAAATATAGCCATATAAAATTATAGGTGGGATTGTCCACCTATAATGCTCAATATAAGAATATTATGAATTAATATATACTCCAAATTTGAGTTAAGCAATCATCTTTAAGAAAAAGGGTAAAAAATAATTAAAGGCTTCCACAGTTTTGTGAAAGCCTTGATTTATCATAAGTTTTGGCGCACCCAGCAGGATTCGAACCTGCGACCTCCGGATTCGAAGTCCGTAACTCTATCCAACTGAGCTATGGGTGCCCACGGTACACCATAGTATAAAAAAATGGAGCGGGTGAAGGGAATCGAACCCTCGTAACCAGCTTGGAAGGCTGGCACTCTACCATTGAGTTACACCCGCGGATTATTATTTTTGTGGTCGGGGTGACAGGGATTGAACCTGCGACCTCATGGTCCCAAACCACGCGCGCTCCCATCTGCGCCACACCCCGAAAATGGTACGACATCGGGGACTCGAACCCCGGACACCCTGATTAAGAGTCAGGTGCTCTACCGACTGAGCTAATATCGCATAAATGGTGCGTCTTAAGAGATTCGAACTCCTGGCCCACGCCTTAGAAGGGCGTTGCTCTATCCAGCTGAGCTAAAGACGCAAAATGGAGCGGGTGAAGGGAATCGAACCCTCGTAACCAGCTTGGAAGGCTGGCACTCTACCATTGAGTTACACCCGCAAATGGTGCAGGCGAAGGGACTTGAACCCCCATGCCGTTGGCGCTAGATCCTAAGTCTAGTGCGTCTGCCAATTCCGCCACGCCTGCAAAGTTTTATTGGTGGCTCACCGGGGAATCGAACCCCGGACACCATGATTAAAAGTCATGTGCTCTACCGACTGAGCTAGTGAACCGTATGGCTGGGATGGCAGGATTCGAACCTACGAATACAGGAGTCAAAGTCCTGTGCCTTACCGCTTGGCGACATCCCAATGTGGGGTGGATAATGGGACTCGAACCCATGACAACCAGAACCACAATCTGGCGCTCTACCAACTGAACTATACCCACCATGATGGTGCGTCTTAAGAGATTCGAACTCCTGGCCCACGCCTTAGAAGGGCGTTGCTCTATCCAGCTGAGCTAAAGACGCATATGGAGCGGGTGAAGGGAATCGAACCCTCGTAACCAGCTTG
>JBLNDT010000059.1:0-62835 GCA_050261915.1 Solirubrobacterales bacterium | reverse complement strand
ATTTAAGGGAGGACTAAGCCTTGGGAAACTTTATTGAACTTAAAAATGTTAAGAAAAGCTATATGGTTGGAGAAGTTGTAATAAATGCAGTGGATGATGTTTCTTTCACCATAGACCAGGGCGAGTTTGTAATAATCCTTGGTGCCAGTGGTGCAGGAAAATCCACAATACTTAACCTGTTAGGTGGAATGGATCAGGTTTCCTCTGGAAATATTTTTGTGGATGGGAACGAAATCAGCAGCTATGATACTAAAATGCTCACAAAATACAGACGGGAAGACATCGGTTTTGTATTCCAGTTTTATAACCTTGTTCAAAACCTCAATGCAATTGAAAATGTTGAGCTTGCTGTGGAAATTTGCAGTAATCCCATGAACCCTCTGGAAGTTCTTGACGGAGTAGGACTTGGAGATAGAATATACAACTTTCCTGCTCAGCTTTCAGGTGGTGAGCAACAAAGAGTATCCATTGCCAGGGCTTTGGCTAAAAACCCTAAGCTTCTTCTTTGCGACGAGCCTACAGGAGCTTTGGACTATAATACCGGAAGAGCTATACTTAAGCTTCTTTCTTCTACGGTTAAAAAGTATAATATGACAGTAGTAGTTATAACCCATAATTCAGCCCTATCTCCTATAGCTAATAAAGTAATCACTGTAAAGAGCGGTAAAATTGAAAGCATAACTATTAATGAAAACCCCACACCAATAGAAAGAATAGAGTGGTAGTTATGAAAAAAACCTTCTATAAAAATCTTTTAAGGGATATAACAAAGACTCTTTCAAGGTTTCTTTCAATTGTTGTTATTATAGCAATTGGAGTAGCCTTTTATGCAGGGGTTAGAGCTACGAGTCCTGATATGAAGCTTTCAGGAGATTACTACTTTAATAAAAATAATCTTATGGATTTTAAGTT
Source organism: Solirubrobacterales bacterium (assembly GCA_050261915.1). GTDB lineage: Bacteria > Bacillota > Clostridia > Clostridiales > Clostridiaceae > UBA699. The sequence goes on along the minus strand of JBLNDT010000059.1, from coordinate 61,923 downwards.
GATTTCAAATATAGGTATTACAAAAGAGGATATATCTGAAATAAAGAAAGTTAAAGGTGTAACCGCTGCAGAAGGTTCCTATTCTGTAGACGGGGTTATTATAAAAAACAAAGCATCCCTGGTGGTAAATATAAACTCCATACCTGAAAAAAACGGAATAAATCAAATATCAATTATTAGCGGAAGAGAACCGAGAAACAATAATGAAGCAGTGGCAGAAAAAAACTTTCTAGATAAAAACGGGTATAAAATAGGAGATATAATTACTATTGAGTCAGGAAACGATAGTGACATTAGAGATACCTTGAACAAAAATCAGCTTAAAATAGTTGGTTCCGCATACTCACCCCTTTATATGTCTGAGCAGAGACAGCTTAGTTCTGTGGGAAATGGTTCTGTTAAAGGTTTTATATACATACTTCCTTCAAATTTTAAGAATGATGTTTTTACTGAAGCTTATGTAAGCTGTGAAAGTATAAATTCTTTAACCAGCCTTATAAATAATGATGCATACAAAACTGAAATGGCTGGTATTGAGGATTCCTTGAAGAAGCTCCTCAAAGAAAGAGGAGAAATAAGATACGACAATGTTATTCAGCTAGGATGGGATAAAATTAAAGATGCAGAAAATAAACTATCCTCCTCAAAAACCGCTGCAGAAAATAAATTGTCCCAAGGTAAAGTCAGCCTAGCTGATGGTAAAGCAAAGCTTATTAGTGGTTTTAATGATTTGGATAAAAACATGGCTGATTTTCAGGTTGAAAAAGTTCAGGCTCAGGTGGAAATATCAAATGCAAAAGCTTCTCTTGATAAAAGCGAAATAGATCTTAATACAGGTAAGTCTAGTGCCTACAAAAATATATGTGCTGGTCTTGAAGGAAAAATTCAGCAATTAAAATCAAGCGTAGCCGGAGCTCAAGGAAACACTGCACTTGTCCATCAGTATAATGCCCTAAACCAAATTTACAACAATGATATTAAGTTTAGGGATTTTGACAGCATGTACCAAGCATTAAAAGCTGATGGAGCTTTAAGTACAATCAGCAGCTATTTTGACATTGAAAGCATGAAAAACACTTTTGATAAAAGTGACCGTGCTATTAAAAATGGACGAAATAATATCGCTTCCAAGGAAGCCCAGCTTTCGGAGGGTGAAATGTCCTTAGATGCTGCAGCTTTGAAGCTAAGTGTTTTAGAAGCTGAACTTGCTACTAATGAAATTGCTTTGAAAAATCAGGAAATAGATGCTATGAGCAGCTTTAGTGCTGCAGAAAATACTTTAGAAATAAATAAGGACAAGCTAAGTGACATTAAAAAGCCTGAAGTTTATGTGCTGGACAGGTCTGAAAATGTTGGTTATGAAAGTTACAGACAGGATAGTGACAGAATCGATAATATTGGGAAGGCATTTCCTTTGATCTTCTTCCTAGTTTCAGCCTTAGTTAGCCTCACAACTATGACAAGAATGGTTCAGGAAAACAGAATTGAAATAGGAACTCTTAAGGCCTTAGGTTATTGCAGGCTTACAATTGTATCCCACTATCTCATTTATGCACTATCAGCAAGCCTAATTGGGAGTCTTATTGGAATAGGACTTGGGTTTAACATTTTTCCACCTATGATAATGAATTCTTATTCTTCCCTTTACACTATTCCATATGTGGTATCTCCGCTAAATGTATCATTGGCAATTAAAGCATCCTTGATTGCAATACTTTTCACAACTGTTGCTTCAGTTGCTGCTACCCTTGAGGAGTTGAGAGAAGTTCCTGCCTCCTTAATGCGGCCTAAGCCTCCAAAATCAGGGAAAAAGATACTTCTAGAAAGAATCGGCTTCATTTGGTCAAGGATGAGCTTTACTAAAAAAGTTACTGCAAGAAACATATTAAGGTATAAGCCAAGGTTTTTTATGACGGTAATTGGAATAGCTGCTTGTACAGGACTAATTATTACCGGTTTTTCCTTAAAAGGTGCAATAAGAGGTTCTACGGATAATCAGTTCAATAAAATATATAAATATAATTTCCAGGCCAACTTAGCAAAGGATGTTGACGATTCGGAAAAATCCATTATTGCCGGAAAAACCTCCAAGGATTCAAATATCGATTCTATACTTTTTGCATATACAAAAAACGCATCTGCCAAAAATGAATTGAAGAGTACTCAGGATGCCCATATTGTTGTTCCTGAAAAAAAAGGAGAGCTTCAAGAGTATATAGACCTGGAGTATAAAGGCAACCCAGTTAAACTTGGGGATGATGGAGTTATTCTTACTGAAAAGTTCTCTAAGCTTATAAACAAAAAAATTGGAGACAACTTTCAGCTTACCGTTGATGACAAAACGGTTAATGTAACTGTAGCAGGAATAACAGAACACTATATACAGCATTATATTTACATGAGCCCTGAATATTACAAAAAGGTTACTGGTGAAAAACTTGAATATAACTCATTTTATGGATTGCTAAAAAACATCGATTCAGAATCGGAAAATTCAACTTCAAAAACCTTATCTGGAATAAGCAGAATCAATTCTTTCAGTTTTAAAAACATTGTATTTACGGATTTTCAAAAAACCATGAAAAGCATAGATTCTGTAGTTCTGCTTCTTATTGTTTCGGCAGGAGTTCTTGCTTTTGTAGTAATATTTAATCTAACAAACATAAATATAAATGAAAGAAAAAGAGAACTTGCGACTATAAAACTCCTGGGCTTTTACAATAGTGAACTTGCTGCCTATATATACAGAGAAAATGTTATACTAACCCTTATAGGCTGCATTACAGGAATTGGAATGGGTATGGTCTTAACCAGTTTTGTTATTAATACTGCAGAAACAAATATTTTAATGTTTTACAGGGGCACCTACCCCTTGTACTATACTTACTCAGTAATTCTAACAATGATATTTTCAATAATTGTAAACCTTGCTATGTATAAAAGGTTTGAAAGTATAGATATGATTGAATCACTGAAAAGTGCTGAATAAAAATGCTGCCTTGGCAGCATTTTTTCATTTTATAATATTATCTATCGCTTTAACAGCCTTGCTAAATCTTTCTTCCCATGAACCATTAATAAGAACATATTTAATTGACCGCTCCTCTAAAGCCTCTATAAACCTTTGGCGCATCTCTTTTCTTCTATTACCCAAATTACGTTGTTCCTCTTCAATATATGGAGTATCAATGTCCAGGAACAAGAACAAATCATAATTCATTTCATACTTTTTCACATCTTCACTTACGAATTCGCAGTAAACCTCGGAATAAATCTGAGTGGTAATATTGTCACTATCACAAAATAGAATCTTGTTTGCAAAATACGTCATGGAATTTACTGCCTCATACTGCATTTTTGCAAACTGCTCAAGATGATTCATGTTCAAATCTTCAATTAAAAGACTGCTCCATTCAAACATGGATCTTGCAAGTTCAGGAACAAAGGTGGTCTTATAATGCTTAGCCAAATCTATGGTTAAGGTGCTTTTGCCACAGGAATCAGGTCCAAATATACAAATTCTCTTTACATAATAGGGTTTTACAACCTCTGGTATGTAATCCCAATTTTCATAGGGATTTTCTCTTATCATTGTTGCAGATATTGGTATTATTTTTCTTTCCACGTCAAACAACATATAATCGATATTCATATACTCCGCCACATATTCACCATACTTTTCCGATGCAAATATTATATTCACTTCTGGAAACAACTCCTTTAAATATGCCCCCCAAATTTTAGATATGTATCTGCTTGATACGGAGGAATTTGGCAGGTCTTCCCTTGTAATATGCACAACTTCAACCTTGCTGTTATTGTAAAAATGCTTTTTAACCCAATTGAATCTTAATTCTCCATCTATTGGTTCACTTTTTATTGAACATACTGCAACAATCAGCTTATCACAATTTTCAAGTCCGAATTCTATTAAACCAATATGTCCTTTAGTCATGGGCATGAACTTGCCAATTATTAATCCAATTCGCATGCTGCTTCTCCCTTCTTAGGCAGAGACTTGTACCACTCCCTAAGCCCCATTAAGCATAAGAGGGAGAGGGCTACGTATGTTCCTGTGGTAATGTACATTCCTTGGGATATTAACAAACCGATAGATACAAAATCAGTTATTAAATACACTAACCAACTCTCATAAAGCTTCCAGCATAGCATAAGTTCAGCTAGTATACTTGATACTGTTATTAAACTGTCAAGAAATGGTGCAGCATCCTGAGTATTCTTAAATAAGTAGTATAGAGCTATCACTCCTATAACTTCAATTGCTGCACATAAAACTATATTTGCTGTAGATATCTTGTTTATTTTTATTATCTTTTCCTTTGTTACTTTGTCCCTTTGAATCCACTTGTACCAGCCAAAAAAACCTTCCACAACATACAATGCCTGCAAGCCAACCTGTGCATATAAGTTACCCTTTAAAAACACAAATAATAAAATAACTGAATTAACAATGCCTATTAACCAATTAAAATCATTTTCCTTTACTATGAGATAGACACATAATACCCCTGTTATAAGTCCAAACCAATCTAATAAACTCATTTGATTCACCCCTGTCTTAAAAAATTATATTTCTATTCCAGCCCTGGTTGTATCTAAACAGCTTTGATGGTCTATGACCAACATCCTTTGTAAATTGATTTGTTTCAATAACCATATTGGAAACCTTTCGTCTAAAGGCCGCAGCCAATAGCTCTTTTCCCAGAATAACTTCATAAACCTGCTGAAGTTCAGTTAATGTAAATAGTTTTGGCATAAGGTTAAAGGCAAGGCTGGTATATTCTATTTTATTTCTAAGTCTTTCCACTGCATATCCAATAATCTTTCCATGATCGAAGCCTATTCCTGAGGCTTCAATAATATCCCTGGTTACCTTTCCCTTTGAGTTTTCTGTTATTTTTATCTTTGCAGATAATTCATGTTCCTTATCCCAAAGCTTTATTTCTACAATTTCCTCATAAATAATATCGTTTTCCACTATTTCTCTTTTTTCTTCAATTATTTTGTAATCAATATTAAACCAGCTTGCTTCCTCCTCATCATTGCCAGCTTTAATGTTAAGGGATTTATAGTCAATTAGTGCCATGTAGGAAGTGCTTATAACCCTTGTCCTTGGGTCTCTATGAACCTCTCCAAAAGTATATAGCTGCTCCATGTAAATGTCCTGAATATTGGTTTCATTTCTTAAAACACGGTTGGCTGCATCATCCAATCCTTCCTCAACAGATATAAAGCCTCCAGGAAGGGCCCATTTCCCGAGATATGGGTGATCCCCCCTTTTAACTAAAAGGATTTTTAAGGATTTTTTAGGAAGCCTTCTGTAATTTTCTTTTTCTTCTTCCATCACGGTAAATATGAGCATATCTACAGTAAAAGAAGGTTTTTTATATATTTCCGGATTGTACTCTTTTAAAAATTCATCCTCTGTTAATCCCTGTTTATTCTTAAAAAAATCTTCCATGATTACACCTCATTTATTATTGATTTGATATTATCACTTTGTTAATATCATTATATTCTTATCAATCCTTAATGTCAATAAAATAAACCTTGGTTTCCCAAGGTTTATACAATAAGTTTTATTTTTCTTTATTTGAGAAGTTATAAAATAGTGACAAAAGAAATATTGACTTTGATCCTATTTTCTTATAGACCCACTTTTCCGATTTATCCAAATTATTTTCTAAATTAAATTTTTTATAATCTTGATAACTATTTATAACTAATGGATCATTTACAACGACGTAAACATAATTTGTTTTTTGAAAAAAACCATCCTTATTTCGTGTATCAAAAATATTAGCAATTGAGTGTCTAATAGACCTCATAAAATCTAAAACCATTCTTAATCTTATTTCTTCCGATTTAATATTCCAAAGATTATAGTACTTTAATTTACATTCATATAGTTTAACTGAATCCTCAAAAACATTTTTAGAATATTCCTGATTTAGAATTTCTTTTGTATCCCCATAATAATAAAATTTCTCAGGTATATATACAATCTTTTCAGAAGCATTAATCACTTCAAAATTGAATAATAAATCTTCTGGTAGATTGTCCTCTTTTCTTAAAAAAATGTTGTTGTTAATAAGCATAGTTTTCTTATATATTTTATTACATAATGAAGGAATATATCCTTCCATTAGCAATTCAGCACAAATCTCACTTAATATTAAAGGTCTGTCAAAAACTAAATTATCTTCCGCAACTTCTCTATTTTTTAATGCTTTCACATAAGATAAGCTGTTGTTAAAATCACAGATAACTGTTTCGCAGTCACTTTGAATACCTTCATTGCACATTATTTCATACATGTTTTTGTCTACCAAGTCATTTGGATAAACAATCCCTATGTAATTTCCACTGGCTTCAGCTATACCTGAATTTATCGCATTGTTAACTTCTATATTTTCTTGAATTAGCAATTTAATTCTTGGATCTTTCTCCTTGTATGTCTCCATTATTTTTCTGCTTCCATCTGTAGATCCAGCATCCACAAGTAAAATTTCAATGTTTTCCAATGTTTGATTTAAAATAGAGTCCAAAGTTTTGCTTAAATTCATCTCACAATTATATATAGGTACAATAATACTAATATTAGGTATCAATTTATTTCCCCCTTATTTTTTCGTTTAGCTTTTAAATAAGATTATACCATTTTGAATATCAGATACAATACTCAATATAAGCCAAAAGTGTTGAGTCTCATCTAATAAAATAAACCTTGGATTTTGCCAAGGTTTATTATCATCGCTTTCTTATATTAAACATGTTGTTTAGTACATACCAGTTTTGAGGGAAGTCCTTTCCTAGCGCCCAATAGCTGACTCCTCTTAGTCCATAGGAAGCTGCCAGCCTGTATTTTTCCTGAACACTTCTAGCATCCTCAAACCAAACCACATGCCGTTTCTTATCTCTGCCTGTGTACTCATAATGTGGTGACTGGGATTTTACATCATAGCTTATAGCTACATTTTCTGTTATTGCTCTGTCTATTGCCTGCTGATTACCAATGGATTCTGCAAATTTACCGCCTGGTACATAGGGCAATGTCCAATCATACCCGTATAGAGGTATCCCCATCATAATTTTCTTTCTTGGTATAACTGATACTGCATAGTTTAGAACCTTTCGTACCTGATCTATGGGTGCAACCGCCATTGGGGGACCACCGGACCATCCCCACTCATAAGTCATTATAACCACAAAGTCTGCAACTGCCCCGTGTGCCCTATAATCATGAGCCCCATGCCAGGCACCCCCAGTTGTATCTGAGGTTTTTGGAGCAAGTGCAGTACCTAGGAGGTATCTTGGGTGGAGCCGTCCTGCAAGTTCTCTTAAAAACTCATTGTACTTGTACCTATTAACAGGAGATATCTTTTCAAAGTCTATTATTACACCCTTATATCCAAGTCTTCCAAGCTCCCTTAAAATGTTTCCTATGAGATTGTTTTTAAGCCTTTGGCTGTTTAATATGGTATCAATAAGCTTTGTGTTGAAGTTTGCCCCAGAGGTACCAGTTATATTTGTTACTGAAAGGAGCAATGCCGCTCCTTTTGCTGCAGCACTTCTAGGTATGGCTCCAAGATTTAAAGGAGTAATACTTCCATCTGGATTTACATGGTGACTAAATGGTGTAACATAGGTAAGGCTTCCTGCTGCCTTATCAAGTACACTTCTTTCTCTTTCAGGGTTTGAGGGCTGGATAAACCCGTTTGCTTCAATAGTTCCATATGATTTTGGCATACCCCCTATAGGTATAATAAGACTTTGCCCAACTGCAAGCTTCCCTGAATAGATTCCATTCGCAGCTGTAATTCTCTGAGGTGGTATCCCAAATCTCCTTCCGACCTTCCATATTGAATCTCCTGATTTTACTACATAAATCAGCAATACTTTACCTTCTTAAAAATACTTTCATATTCAATATACTCAAATGAACATCTTTTGCTTACTATTTTAATATAATAGAATTTATTTCATTAAAAAATGAATCAGATATATTTTTAATTTTTATTACCTCTCCAAGTTTACTAGAATAATAGTGGATAAGATAATTGCCTATACCTTTCTTCCTTTGAAATGGATTTGTATGTATAGCTGCTGATTGAACACTCTTCATTTTTACCATATGTATTTTTCTGTTGAACCCTCCGGAACTGGATACAAAAGTCTCTTCATTATAGCCTAAGGCTGAGTGTTTATAGTTCAAATAAGCTGATGCTGTTATAAATGGAATAATAATAAAAAGTACTGCTGCTTTACCAAAAAAAGCCGTGGCAGCTATACATATAAAAATTCCTGTTATTGTTGGAACCGTAATAAAATTTACAAGAGTATTTATTCCAGCATTTTGAAGCTTTGGCTGTATTTCAAATTCCGGGAGAAATTCCTTTATCATTTCCTCCATGAGCTTTTTGCCAGCTATTGGATAAAGTACAGCTTCTTCATTTGCTTCATTTCCATATCCCACTGAACTTATCTCAATATTATATAGGCCTAGTTTTTGTTGCAGAAAATTTTGTTTTAATACTACAGCATGAATATTTTTTATAGGCAAGGAATATGACTTTGTATTAATTAATCCATATTTTATCTTAATATTATTATTTGATTTATAAACTCTAAAATTATAAAATTTTATAACCGTTGCAATTACTGAAAAAATAATGCATATAACCCACACAACAATAAAAGCTTCAATAAGAAAAATAATTATAGCTGATATGGAAGAACTGATTATTTTTTCTGGATTGATAAATCTTTCAAGAACCCCACTAAATTCAATATTAAGGCCTTTTAGTAAATCGTCAAAAAAATTAAACATTGAAAAAAACAAACCAATTCCAATAAATAAATTGTTCTTTGTTATTGCTGTTATTAATAGCTCTAGGTTGGTTATGCAAAATCTTCTACCATACTCCTTAAAAGCTTCATCCCTGTCTGCTCCAAGCAGTGAATTTCTAATATTTACAGCTATATTCTTTTTCAACACTATGTCTATTTCAGCACTCCCTGCGGTTATGCTCCCACTGTCTATTTTTAGTCTGAAGGTCCCAAAAAGCATGTTCACTAAATTTTGACTAAAATCTATAGTGGAGATTTTATCTATGGAAAGCTTTAGTATTTTTTTCTCAAAGACACCTGTTTCATAAATAAGGGTATCTTCTTTTATATAAAAACATGTTTTATACCATTTAATTATTGATAATACAAACATTATAAAAAGTATTATTCCAATTAGAAAAAGATCACTAAATTCAGGCTTTACTATTATTGCAACAAACACAAAGAAAAATGTTTTCATGCTCCTGACAATATTTAAAATTACTGATGAAAAATGATTCCTTACAGGATCAATCATAATTCACTTCCTTTCCTTTCCTCTGTTACCTTTATGTGAACTTTATCCTTAATGTAATCCGATATTTTTTCAGCTTTTTCCTTGTTTAAATTAGGTATTTCATGCATGCCCCCTGCTGTGTATATTTCCAAATTTGAAAGATCAAATTTTCTATTTATAGGACCTTGACTTGTTTTTATATGCTGAATCCTTATTATTGGTATTATTGTATGCTTAATAAAGAATATACCATGAATAAATTCAATGCTGTCCTCAGTTATACTATACTGCCACTGACTATACTCAAGTTTTGGATATATAAAGGCATTAATACCCATGAATACAATGATTATTAAAATTACAATATTTATTATTATTGCCTTATTTCCAATAATCCCTGCAAATATTAATCGCAGGGTTATTAATACTGCTGTTACAATTATCAAAGCAATAACCCTTGATATCATCCAGGATTTTTTTGCTTTTTCATCCAATCTTTCTAGTTCCAAAAGAAAACCCCCTTTTAATTTCCATATTTTATAATAACTGAAAAGAAGTTTGAAAGTCAAATTTCCATTGCCTGAAGTATTCAAATATGGTATTATACATCTATGGATTTATTTATTCAGAATATTATTTTTATTTTAAGGAGATGAAGATTTGAGCAATAACTCAAAAATTAAGAAGGTAAAAGCTTTTAATGATTTTTTAAGCAAAGTTCTTGATGTTATGTGTATATTATGGGCGATTGGCTGGACAGCAGTAGGGATAAAATTCATGATTCAGCATAATCCTATTATAACATTATTGGTTTCTTTCCTTTATGGATCCCCTGCATTAATATATTTATTTTACAGATACACTCATTTTTACAAAGATAAATGGATGCAAAAAAAAACAAATAACAATTTAGCTTAATTAATTGAACCTGCAGTAAATACTGCAGGTTTTCTTATAATTGTTTTGAGCATACTATATTGCATAAGATATTTGGAGGTTTATATGGATACAAGTTTGATTTTAATTGCCATATTTCCTGGAATAGCATTGGCTTTGATATTTTATTTAACTGACAGGTTTCAACGTGAACCTCTTCTCCTGTTGATTAAAATTTTTATTATAGGAATGCTTTCCGTTGTTCCTACAGCATTTTTAGAAAAAATTATTATATCCTTTAACCCCTTTGCAGGTTTACTTGGTATAGCTTTTACTGCATTTATAGTTGCTGGATTAACTGAGGAGTTTGTTAAGAGAAAGATAGTTTTTCTTTTTGCATTTAACAATTCTGCCTTTGATGAAAAGCTTGATGGAATAATATATGCTGTATTTGCATCTCTAGGCTTTGCCACCGCAGAAAATATAAACTATGTGGCCTTTGCCTTTGCTTCAAATCCTTATGTTGGTTTGTTCCGTGGATTTATATCTGTACCTGCCCATATGCTATTTGCAGTTACCATGGGCTATTACCTTTCACTTGCAAAGTTCTGTCTCCAGATAGAACTTAAACAGGTTTACTTAAAAAGAGCCCTTATCATACCAATGCTTCTCCATGGAACCTTTGATTTTATACTAATGTTAAATATGGGTCCTGTTCTATTTGCTTTTATCCCCTTTATACTCTATCTTTGGAGTTCAAACCTTAAAAAACTTAATATTTATTACAAGGATTCAAAGCAAAATCGAAACTAAGGAACTATATCAGTTCCTTTTTTTCATATACACTTACAGAAATCAATAAGGATATAAAAATAAATGCCATTGCAATTGGTATTAAAATAAACACTGTAGAAGGGCTGAACCTTTTTACAGCTTCAGACATTAACAAAATTAGTCTTGGTAACATTATTATTATGAAGAAAACTACTATTTTATATATTTTTAATGCACTATATCCAAACTTATAATATAAGGGATAATATATGGAGTAGATAATTCCTAAAATTACAAAGGCACTTATTACAGCATATGGTGAATATATTTTTAATCCATTTCCGGTTGATAATGAAACAGCTGTAAGCATTATCATGGGGGTAATTGCATAAGCAGCAAAATACACTAAAAGGCTCAAATACTTAGCCCTAACAATAATATGACGCTTTATTGGGAGGCTGGCCAGTACAAGATATCCCTTATTGGTTTCATCATAGCCGTCTGCATATAGTACTGAAATATAGGTCATGCATACAATAAGAAAACAATACATTAAATTTTGTATAATAAAGCTTGATTTAAGGGATACCACAGTAATAACTAAAGTATACAACATTCCTAGTATGGTTGCTTTTTTAATTAGTCTCATGTCTTTAACCACAAGATTTATCATATACACCCTCCTATACAATATCTTTGTTTTTATAAATTATCAACGAAAGTACAATTGATAAAGCCAGCATAACTAGTGCTATAAAAAGTCCATAGCTGCTCCAGAACGTAACTATAGGGTTATTTCCCGGTTCCATAAAAATATTTTCATAAATATTCATAAGTCCAAAAAAGAAGGTTAAATATAAAATTACATTTACAAACCTGGTTTTTTTCACCCCAAGTCCGTAATTAAGCGGAATCATTATGCTCATAAGAACCACAGCAGAAACAATTATTGTCTTTATATCCTGGACATTAATATTCTCAAGTCCAGGCATAAAATTAAAGAGATTTAAGATAAATACAATAATACATATAAATACTGTAGAGGCCCCTGTGAAAAAAATCATTCCAAAATATCTTGAAAATACCATGTCTGTTCTTGTTACCGGAAGGCTTGCAATTACATTTTGGGCCTTGTATTTTTCTTCATATTGAATTGCCCCTAGAGTAAACATATACGCCAAGGTTACACCTATTATATAGATACTGCCCTTATTCAAGTTATTGCTTGTTATAAAAATGAAAAACACAACGTAAGCCAGAGCAATTGGAATAGTTCTCTTTTGAATAACTATGTCTTTAATTATTAACTTTAACATTGCTGCCTCCTTACTGTATAAACCATAATATCCTCTAAGGATGCCTTTTCCAATATTACATTATTTTTAAATATGGTTTTTATCTTTGCTGCATCATCTGTAAGAGCCTCGAACCCATAGTTATTTTCCCTTATGCTTAAAAAATGGCTCTTTATATCTCCGTCTAAAATAGCCTTATCACCTTTTACGATATGATAACCTTCCATAATTTCATCCTTTGATTTTGAAAATTCAATCCTTCCTTTATTTATAAAGGTGATATAATCTGCCACTTTTTCGAGATCAGTTGTTATATGGGTAGAAAAAAATATACTTTTATTTTCATCCTGAATTAGTTCATGGGTTATATCTAGAAGTTCGCTTCTAAACACTGGGTCAAGCCCTGCAGTTGGTTCATCCATTATTATTAATTCTGCTCCATGGGAAAGCGCCATAGCTAGAGAAAACTTCATTTTCATTCCCTTCGAAAGGGTTTTTATTTTCGCCTTGCTGTTTAAATCAAAATCCTTCATGTACCTTTTAAATGTATTATCTTCCCACCCCTTATAAAATGGGGCAACTATGTTTTTCATAGCTTCCATGGACAATTTCTCGTAATAGTAATTTTCATCATAAACAAAGCCTATTCTCTGTTTAACTTCCTTTTCATGCTTAAGATTGTCCATACCTAGTATGCTTATTTCACCACTGTTCTTTTTTATAAGATTCATAATAAGCCTTATTATTGTGCTCTTCCCTGCACCGTTTGGCCCTATGAATCCCATAATATAGCCTTTTTCTAGTTTAAAGCTTACATCCTTTAACTCAAATTCCTTATATTGTTTTGATAAATTATTTATTTCCAATGCATATTCCATTACAATTACCTCCTAACCTTCCTCATACAAAAGCTCTACCATGTTTATTATGTCTTCCTTTGTTAAATCTAAAAATCTGCTTTCTATTATTGCTTCCTGAAGCTTTTCTTCAACTATTTTAAGCCTCTTTTCCCTTAACAGCTCTTTATTTTGACTTGAAACAAAAGATCCCTTTCCAGGCATTGTGAATATAAACCCTTCTTTTTCAAGTTCCTCATAGGCTCTCTTTGTTGTTATTACACTGATTCGAAGCTGCTGAGCCAAGGTTCTTATGGAGGGCAAAGGCTCCATTTCCTGAAGTTCTCCGTTTAATATATTCATTTTTATCTGGGATGTAATTTGTTCGTAAATTGGTTCTCCGGATGAATTAGATATAATTATATTCATTTTCTTCTCCTAACATCAACATTGACTATACTGTATATATACACTATATACAGTATAGCACTTTAGAAAATCCTGTCAACAATAATTAAGATTTTATTTATAAAATATTTATTGAAAGAAAACAAAAAAAGTGATATCTTTAATACATCAATTTCTTAGAAGCTAATAGGAGAAATCTATGGAAAACCAACAGATTTATATCTTACTTACCCATACAGGATCCCTTCTTTCGAGAATGATAAAAAGATATACAAGAGAACCTTACAGTCATGTATCTGTTGCTTTTGACATGAACTTAGACAAGGTTTATAGTTTTGGTAGAAAAAATCCAAGAAACCCGCTTATTGCAGGTTTTGTAATAGAGGACATACGCCGTGGTACCTATTCAATATTCAGCAATACCACCTACTCACTGTATTCACTTGAAGTGGACAGCCTTCAGTATGAAAAACTTCAATCCGTTATGGATGAATTTGAAAAAATAAAGCAAAGGTCAAGCTATAACCTAGTAGGCCTTTTAGGAGTTTATCTAGGATATCCCATAAATAGAACTTATGCATATTTTTGTTCTCAGTTTGTTGCCTTTGCCTTTGAACAAAGCGGCATTTCGATATTTGAAAAATCCTTTGGTCTGGTTACTCCAAGAGATTTTAGGACATGTAAAAGTTTAAAACTGATTAAAACAGGAAAGCTTGTATATTTTAATTCTGAAGATTTAAATGATGAATATCTTGAAATAAGTTAAAAAAAAAGACCCTAAGGTCTTTTTTTTATTCCATACTTTCTAAGTATTCATCGTAAGTCATCTGCTTATCTACAATTCCATCCGGCTTTATTTCGATTATCCTGTTTGCAATTGTTTGTATAAACTGATGGTCATGGGAAGCAAACAGTATGTTGCTCTTATAGTCACACAAACCATTATTTACAGCTGTTATTGATTCAAGGTCAAGATGGTTTGTAGGCTGATCAAGCATAAGTACATTAGCACTTGAAAGCATCATTTTTGAAAGCATGCATCTAACTCTTTCTCCTCCAGAAAGAACCTTAGCTTCTTTAAGAGCTTCTTCCCCTGAGAAAAGCATTCTTCCTAGGAATCCTCTTAAGTAGCTCTCTGATTTTTCATCAGAATACTGTCTCATCCAATCTACAAGATTAAGGTCTATGTCATTGAAGTACTCTGAGTTGTCCTTAGGGAAATATGCCTTTGTTATTGTTACTCCCCATTTATATTCACCTGCATCCGGTTCCATTTCCCCAGATAGTATTTTAAATAAAGTACTTACGGCAATTTCATCTTCTCCAACAAAAGCTATTTTGTCTCCCTTGCTAACCATAAAGCTCACATTATTTAAAACAAGCTTTGAATCTATTGTTTTGGAAAGACCGCTAACCATTAGAATGTCATTTCCTACTTCCCTTTCAGGCTTAAAGCCTACAAAAGGATATCTTCTGCTTGAAGGCTGTATGTCTTCTACTGAAATTTTATCAAGAAGCTTCTTCCTTGATGTTGCCTGCTTTGATTTTGATTTATTAGCACTAAACCTTGTTATAAACTCCTGAAGTTCTTTTATCTTATCTTCCTTTTTCTTGTTCTGATCCTTCATAAGCATAAGTGCAAGCTGGCTTGATTCATACCAGAAGTCATAGTTTCCAACAAAAAGTTTAATTTTTCCAAAGTCAACGTCTGCCATATGTGTACATACGTTATTTAGGAAATGTCTGTCATGGGATACAACTATTACTGTTCCTTCAAAATTAATAAGGAATTCTTCCAGCCAGTTTATTGATTTTATATCAAGATGGTTTGTAGGTTCGTCTAAAATTAGAACTCCAGGCTTTCCAAAAATCGCCTGAGCAAGAAGTACTTTAACCTTCTCTCCTCCTTGAAGCTCTTTAACTGTTTTATCATGAAGATCAGTCTTAATTCCAAGTCCTTGAAGCAATGAAGCTGCTTCTGACTCTGCTTCCCACCCGTTTAAATCAGCAAATTCCCCTTCAAGCTCTGATGCTCTTATACCATCTTCGTCAGTGAAGTCTTCCTTGCTGTATATTTCATCTTTTTCCTTCATTATTTCAAACAATCTTGGATTTCCCATTACAACTGTATCTAGCACCCTTAATTCGTCATATTGGTAATGATCCTGTTTAAGGCATGACAACCTTACTCCATTTGCAATATTAACTTCCCCTGTATTTGGTTCAATTTCACCGGATAGTATCTTTAAAAACGTACTCTTTCCTGCTCCATTGGCTCCAATAACTCCATAGCAGTTTCCTGGAACGAACTTCAGGTTTACATCATCAAAAAGTTTTCTTGCACCATACCTTAAACTTACATTGCTTACATTAATCACTGTTTTACCTACCTCTACTTAAAATTTCGCATTCACTTCAATAGTATAACAAACCTTATTTAAAAAATAAAGTTTTTTAATTATATAAATTTACTTCCCCCCCTTTATGATTGGTATTAATATGCCTGGTTGACAATTATTTGTATGTAAAATATAATTAGTTAAACTTTTTATAATAAAAAGGGGAGTTTTCATGAAGAAATTAAATAGAAGTTCAAGATATGCATTATTATCAATTGTATCTAATAGTACATTAATAGCTTTCAAAGTAATAGCTGGATTACTAAGCGGTTCAGTGAGTATAGTTTCAGAAGCAATACATTCCGGCATGGACTTAGCAGCATCTATTGTTGCTTTCATCTCCGTAAGGGAATCAGCAAAACCTGCGGATAAGGAACATCCCTATGGCCATGGGAAGGTAGAAAATATTTCAGGCTTAGTTGAAGGAGTTTTAATTTTTATAGCTGCAGGTCTTATAATAAAGGAAGCATATAAAAAACTCTTTGAGCCTGGGAATATCGAACAAGCATCCGTAGCTGTAATTGTTATGTTTGGAGCAGCAATGGTTAACCTTATAGTTTCTAAAATTCTTTACAAAGTATCCAAGGAAGAGGATTCTATGGCATTAGAGGCAGATGCTCTTCACCTAAAAACAGATGTGTACACATCCCTAGGAGTAGGAATAGGCATTTTATTAATAAAATTTACAGGTATTTATATTTTAGACCCTGTGGTTGCAATAATTGTGGCATGCCTAATTATTAAGGAAGCCTGGGAACTAACTAGCAGCGCCTTTAACTTTATCCTGGATGCAAGACTTACTGATCAGGAAGAAGATGAGATTAGAAAAATTATTGAAAGCCACAATAGCCAGTACATTGATTATCATAAACTTAAAACAAGGAAATCTGGAAATAAGAAACATATAGATTTTCATCTTACAATGAACCCTGAGCTTACGGTAAGAGAAACCCATGATCTAATTGGAACTATAAAAAAAGAAATGAATGATAAATTCAGCAACACAAGGGTAGTAATTCATATCGACCCCTTCGAAGAGGAAAAAACAGATTAATTTATATAGACAAATTTAACCAATAATGTTATAATAAAAGCATCTCTTTGCACTGCAAATAATCTACAGTACAAACTGAGCAGGCGATGGACTTAAGTTAAGTCCGTGGGGCTGGGCCTTGATTGGCAGCAGGATAATATACCTGTGGGACAGTAATATGTTCCACGGGTTTTTTTATATCCAATTTTAGAACATTTCAAGTTTGCAATGCCGTGGAGCTATCTTAAATATGCTTGAAACAGCTAAAGGAGGTAACAGTTAATGACAGAACAACACATAAAAGGTATTCAGGGTCTCACTTCTAAAGAAGCTTTAGAGCTTCAAAACAAGTATGGGAAAAATGAACTCCTTTCTGAAATCAGAGAAAGCTTTTTCCATAAAATTTTAAAAGTTATAAGTGAACCTATGTTCCTATTGCTTATTGTAGCTTCAATAATTTACTTTATTCTTGGAGAGCCAAGGGATGGATGCGTAATGCTTGTTTTTGTAGTTGGCATTATTGGAATTGAAGTAATACAAGAATGGAAAACAGATAAAACCCTCAGTGCATTAAAGGATCTGTCTGCTCCAAGAATTACAGTATTGCGTGATGGGGAAAGAAAAGTTATAAACAGTTCAGAGCTTGTACCTGGAGATGTTATTTTTATTTCAGAGGGAGTAAAAATACCTGCTGATGGATTCGTAATACGCGCAAGTACCCTGAGAGTTGATGAATCTTCATTAACTGGTGAAGCTGAAGGGGTTTGGAAGATAAGTACAGAGGAAAATAAGGCTTCGACTAATGACTACTGGCGAAAAGATTACTGTTATGCAGGAACACTTGTGACACAAGGTTTTGGTGTTGTATTAGTAGATAAGATCGGAATTGAAACCGAATATGGGAAGATAAGTAAAAACGTTATATCAGCCCCACCTCATCCTACCCCACTTCAAATACAAACAGGGGTTTTAGTAAAAATATGTGCTGGTATTGCAGCAGTGCTATTTTTACTAGTGGCATTTGTAACGTATTTAAATATTTCAGATCACATTTTTACGGAAAGAATAATAGAAAGTATTTTATCTGGTGTTACACTTGCAATGGCCATGATACCAGAGGAATTCCCTGTAATTCTCACAGTGTTTTTATCCATGGGGGCCTTTAGACTAGCTAAAAAGAAATCTCTGGTAAGAAAGCTGCCTTCAGTTGAAACCCTTGGAACAGTTTCTGTTTTATGCGTAGACAAGACAGGTACAATAACAATGAATAAGATGACAGTAAGCAATACCTGGACCATATCCTGTGAATATGAAA
This sequence comes from Solirubrobacterales bacterium, assembly GCA_050261915.1. Classification (GTDB taxonomy): domain Bacteria; phylum Bacillota; class Clostridia; order Clostridiales; family Clostridiaceae; genus UBA699. The sequence continues at coordinate 43,620 of JBLNDT010000059.1, read as the reverse complement.
GATTGAATTTAGTTATGGGTATGGCCTGTGAATTTGATGCATATGACCCAATGGAAAAGGCTATGATAAGTTTTTGTGAGGAACATGGTATTTCCAGGGATGTTTTGTTTGGCGGAGAACTAATTAAAGATTATGCTTTCACTGACGAACTGAAAATGATGGCCCATGTATGGAGGAATGACAACGAAATCATAGTGGCTGCAAAAGGTTCTCCGGAAAATATTTTAAGCATATCCAGAATCTCAGAAAAAGATAAGATGATAATTGAAGAAAAGATGAGTGACTTTTCAAAACGAGGCCTACGCGTTATAGCTGTAGGTGAAATGGTTTTGAAAAGTGATAATGATATTCCTGAAAACCTGGAAGATTGCAGCTTAAATTTTTGCGGTTTGGTTGGACTCTCTGACCCTCCTAGGACATCTGTTAAAGATGACATTAAAACTTGTACTGATGCTGGAGTAAGAGTGGTAATGATAACCGGAGATAACGGCGTCACAGCAAGTGCTATTGCAAAGCAGATTGATATGCCAAACAGCGATATAATAATCTCCGGCAATGAACTAAACACAATGAGTGATGAAGAGCTGCAGAAAAAAATTAAAGATGTAAGCATTTTTTCAAGGGTAATACCTGAGCATAAAATGAGAATTGTTAAAGCCTTCAAGGCTAATGGTGATGTGGTGGCAATGACAGGTGATGGTGTTAATGATGCACCAGCACTTAAATATGCAGACATTGGAGTAGCAATGGGCAAACGAGGTTCAGAGGTATCCAGAGAAGCAGCGGACTTGATTTTACTGGATGATAATTTTTCTACCATTGTGGATACAATTAGAGATGGGAGAAGAATATATGACAATATAAGAAAAGCTGTAGGGTATGTATTTACTATACACATTCCAATTGCCTTTTCATCATTATTTGCCCCGCTGCTTGGAATAAGTCCAGCAAATCTTTTACTTTTTCCATTACATGTTGTTCTTTTGGAACTTATAATTGATCCAACTTGTTCCATTGTTTTAGAAAGACAACCTGCCGAGGATGATATTATGGATCGTGCACCCCTTTCGCCAAAGGAAAAATTACTTACTGCAAAAGGTTTTAGCAAAAGTATAATCCAGGGGCTTGTGATATTTGGAGCATCCTTTGGAACTTACCTTACAGTATTGCAACAAAATCCTGAAGATGCATCTTTAGCTAGAACAATGGGGCTTGCTATTATATTCTTTGCAAATATATTTTTGGTGCAGGTTAATAGCTCTAATTACGATTATGCTGTAAAATCATTTATCAAACTTGGCAAGGATAAGGTTATGTGGGCAGCCAATATTGGTACAATAGTTGGATTATTGTTAATGCTTTATACACCTTTAAGTGAGTTTTTAAAGCTTACACCGCTTACACCGTCACAGTTCGCCCTTGCAATTTGCATAGGCGCAGGTTCGGTGGTTTGGTATGAGCTTGTAAAATTAATAAAACATATAAATAAAAATAAGAAAGAGGTAAAGTAAATGAGTTTTTTTTCAATGTCTTCAAAAAGAAAACACTATCAGAATGGACATCAAGGCAGCGGACATTATAAAAGAAAGGGACTAATGGGGAGTCTTATGGATATAGTAATGTCACGGAGCCATTCCCATGGCTATTATGAAAACCAGCATTACAGCAATACCATCAATCATCCTGTTCAAAATATCCAAGGGGTAAACTGCAGCAAATGCGGATCCATAGTACCTCAAGGCTCAAAATTTTGTTTGGAATGCGGGGAAAAAATATCCGGAGCAGCGTTTTGCCTTAACTGCGGGGAGAAGCTGCCTGCTGGTGCAAAGTTCTGTAACAACTGTGGAAGTAAGGTGTAAAGGAAATAATTTATGCAGTTCTTTAAAAGGAAAAAATATGCGGGCTTGAAAGTTGGAAAATATACTATTGACCAATTTATTGGTGAAGGCAGATATGGTTTATGTTTCACAGCCAACTCCTTAGAAGGTGAAAAGGTTATAATCAAGAAATTCAAACCAGGTATTTTTAAAAAGAATTGTGACAAAAATCCATTTGAAGCAGTGATATTATCCAAGCTTCAGGATTTAAGAATACCTAATTTTCTAGGTGTTATAAATGAAAAAGGATTTTACGGATTTGTACTGGACTTTAAAAAAGGAAATACTGTTAAAGACATGTTGTTTAAACATCATTATAAATTCAATTCTGATGAAATTTATAACATTGGAATTAAGCTTATTAGTATAATCAGCTGTCTTCACAAGAATGGAGTGGTGCACAGGGATATCAGGATATCCAATGTAATTTTGGATAATGATGATGTTTACCTGATTGATTTTGGTTTGGCAAGGTTTGCAGATGATACCATGTATCCATTTAACCTGGATTACTCTTATCTTGGTGATTTTTTGCTGTATTTACTCTATTCAAACTTCGAATCTGATAACAATGGAAGAAAGCTGCCCTGGTATGATGAACTGGGAGTTAGTAACGAACAAAACGTTTTACTTAAAAGACTGCTTGGCATAGAAGTACCCTATGACAGCATGGATGAAATAGAAAGTGATTTTATTGATGCATTTAAACCTTAATAATATTAAAATGCCAGAAGCAGCATGCTTCTGGCTCATTATTCTTTAATAGTATCTTATGCCGTACTTTTTAATTTCCTTTTCAAACAATTTAATATGATACTCTTCATCAAGAATAATTCTTTCAAGTAATTTTTTAATATATTTGTCCTGTATTAAAGTTAAGTGATACCTGTAGTTTTTTATAGCCTTATGTTCTGATTGAATATCCTCCAATATCATTTCTTTTATAGAGGTTGTATAATTAACATATAATGGAGTCCATGGCCTTCCAGGGGGGCAGGCTCTATTAATGAACATTGGTTTAATACCTTCCAGCTTAATTGTCTCCCCTAAGAGCTCAAGGTGTTTCATTTCCACTCTGGCAATTCCACCGATAAGCTGTGCATAATCTTTGTATTGTCCTTCACTGACAAAATGCTGATATACATATAGACTTACAGCAGTGAACTCACTAACTGCTCCAGCATAATCGGCTAAAAGAATATTTGCATATTGTATGTTTTCCATTTCTATCATGGGTTCGGGATAGGGTAAATTAACTGAATATCCAGCGTGTTTTGATATATGCTCTGACATGTTTCCCTCCACAAAATAAATACATAATATTTTATGATTTAAACTAATTAAATATACGGGTTCTGCCCATAGCAATTATTTATTGTTAAAAAGGAGTATGTATGAAGAAATTACTGAATAAAGAAACGGCCTTAACAATCAGTTTTTATGGTGGGTTAGCCATTAAAGCATTAAATGCAGTTATAGAGTTTATTGCAGGTTTTCTCATGCTTATTCTTAGCCACGATATGTTAAACAATCTTATTTGGCTGGCTGCCTTTGCCGAACTTAGCGAAGACCCAAAGGATATGTTAATGAATTACTTAATTAAACTTGGCAATAATTTATCCATAAATACCCAGCATTCAGCAGGTCTATACATGCTATTGCATGGTTCCACCAAGCTCATAGTGATTTGGCTTCTGATAAATCGTAAATTATGGGCTTATCCAGCAGCTGTAGCTATATTTGGATTGTTTGTTGCCTATGAAATCCATGGTTTTTTCTACAGCCACTCTATATTGATGCTAATACTGATTATAATAGATATAACTATAATGATTATAATCCTATTGGAATACAAACGATTAAAGATAAAAATGGTTAACAAATAAGTCAAAACATTTGATATCTACTAGTCTTTAGTATATTATTATTGAGGAAAGAAATAATTTCCTATTATTAGTTGAGAGGAATGTTTTTATGAGCAAAATACTTGTACTGGCTGAAAAACCTTCTGTTGGAAGAGATTTAGCCAGAGTGCTTCATTGCTGTAAAAAGGGCAATGGATACCTTGAGGGAGATAAATACGTGGTTACCTGGGCACTAGGCCATTTAGTTACCCTGGCAGACCCGGAAGCCTATGATGAAAAATATAAAGCATGGAATATAGAAGACCTTCCCATGCTTCCTGATTATCTTAAAATAATAGTTATTAAACAGACAGGGAAGCAGTATAGTACAGTAAAAGACCTTATGTTTAGAAACGATATAAATGAAATTGTTATCGCCACAGACGCAGGTCGCGAAGGAGAACTGGTTGCAAGATGGATTATTCAAAAGGCTGGTGTTAAAAAACCGCTAAAAAGACTTTGGATATCTTCGGTAACAGACAAAGCAATAAATGAAGGCTTTAAAGCTTTAAAAGACGGAAAGGCCTACGAAAATCTTTATCATTCTGCTGTGGCAAGAGCAGAAGCTGACTGGATTGTTGGCATAAATGCCACCAGAGCACTTACCTGCAAATATAACGCTCAGCTTTCCTGCGGCAGAGTACAGACTCCAACTCTTGCAATGATTGCAAACCGTGAAGATGAAATTAAAAACTTCCTCCCTAAAAAGTATTACGGTATTAATGTAAATGCACAGGGTGTTAAATTCACCTGGCAGGACAGCAAAACTAAGGACACAAAAACCTTTAACAAGGATTACAGAGACGATATTCTTAAAAGTATAAAAAATAAACCCTGTGAAATAATAGAAATTGATAAAACAAACAAAAAGACTTATGCCCCTTTGCTTTATGATTTAACAGAACTACAAAGGGATGCAAATAAATATTACTGCTATTCAGCTAAGGAAACCTTGTCCTTAATGCAGAGCCTTTATGAACACCATAAGGTATTAACATATCCAAGAACTGACTCAAGGTATATTTCTAGTGATATTGTAGATACCCTAGGGGACAGAGTTAAGGTTTGTGCTTCGGGTCAGTTTTCAAAATTCTGCATGAAAATATTAAGAAACCCTATAAAGGCAAATAAATCCTTTGTAGATAATAGCAAGGTTTCAGATCATCATGCAATAATACCAACCGAACAGATGCCAAGTATAAATTCCTTCAGTGATAAGGAAAGTAAAATATACAATCTTGTGGTTAAGAGATTTTTATCTGTGCTTCTTCCTCCTTTTGAGTATGAGCAAACTACAATTACCGTTAAAATAGGGAGTGAAATTTTTACAGCAAAGGGTAAACGAGTATTAGTTCCAGGATTTAAGGAATTATATGACAATTTTGAAGATGATGATGATACAAATTCATCACAGAATCTTCCAAGCTTAAATATAGGTGATATAATTGAAGTATCCGCTATTGTTGAAACCCAGGGTGAAACAAAGCCTTCAGCTCCATACAATGAAGGAACTTTACTGTCAGCTATGGAAAACCCGGTTAAATACATGAGTACTGCTTCAAAGGAGCTTATAAAAACAATGGTGGAAGCTCACGGCATAGGCACAGTAGCTACTAGAGCAGATATAATTGAAAAACTGTTTAACAGCTTTTTAATTGAAAAGAAAGGCAAGGATATATTTATTACCTCAAAGGGGAAACAGCTTCTTGACCTAGTACCTGAGGAACTTAAATCTCCTTTGCTTACAGCAGAGTGGGAACAAAAGCTCAATCTTATTTCAAAGGGTTCATTAAATAAGAATGTTTTCATTAATGAAATGAAAAAGTATGCTGATTCCGTGGTAATGGATATTAAACAAAGTAATGATAAGTTCAAACATGACAATCTTACTAGAACAAAGTGCCCTGAATGCGGTAAGTATATGCTTGAGGTGAATGGGAAGCATGGAAAAATGCTTGTTTGCCAGGACAGAGAATGCGGTCACAGAAAAAGCATTTCCAAGGTTACCAATGCTAGGTGTCCTGAGTGTCATAAAAAAATGGAAATGCATGGAGAAGGAGAAGGTAAAGTATTTGTATGTAAGTGCGGATATAGGGAAAAACTGTCTTCTTTTAATGAAAGAAAGAAAAAGGATGCCTCAAATCTCACAAAGAAAGATGTGGCAAAATATTTAAAGGAACAGAAAAAAGAAAATAATGCTCCAGTAAATTCAGCCTTGGCAGATGCCTTATCAAAGTTAAAATTTTAATGTATGAATATAAACGTTATATTAGGGGGAATAATTATGGAAAACACACTTATCAGAAAAATCTATAGGGAAACAGACCAGTTTGCCGGAAAGGAAATTACTGTTTCAGGATGGGTAAGAACCGTAAGAGCTTCTAATGCTTTTGGCTTTATTGAAGTAAATGACGGAACCTTCTTTAAAAGCATTCAGGTTGTATTTGAAGATAAACTTGATAACTTTAAAGAAATATCTAAGCTTGCAGTTAGTTCTTCAATAATAGTAACAGGAATATTGGAGCTTACTCCTGGTGCAAAGCAGCCCTTTGAAATAAAAGCATCAAAAATTGAAATTGCAGGAGAATCAGACAACGATTACCCGCTTCAAAAGAAACGTCATTCTATTGAATTTTTGAGAACAAAATCTCATTTAAGACCTAGAACAAATTTATATTCAGCTGTATTCAGAGTTCGTTCAATAGCAGCTTATGCAGTACATAAGTTTTTCCAGGAACGTGATTTTGTTTACACTCACACTCCAATAATCACAGGCAGTGACTGTGAAGGTGCTGGTGAAATGTTTAGAATTACAACTTTGGATCTAAATAATATACCAAAAAATGAAGATGGAAGTATTGATTATTCAAAGGACTTCTTTGGTAAGGAAACAAATTTAACAGTAAGCGGTCAGCTTAACGTTGAAACCTTCTGTCAGGCATTTAGAAATGTTTATACCTTTGGACCAACTTTTAGAGCAGAAAATTCAAATACTGCAAGACATGCTGCTGAGTTCTGGATGATTGAGCCTGAAATAGCTTTTGCAGAGCTTGATGATTATCTTAGACTTGCAGAAGATATGGTTAAGTTTATCATCAACTACGTGTTAGAAAATGCCCCTGAAGAAATGGAGTTCTTCAACTCCTTTGTTGACACCTCTCTATTAGAAAGATTAGACAATATTGTTTCTTCAGATTTTGGAAGAATATCATATACTGAAGCCGTTGATATACTTAAAAAATGTGGAGCTGAATTCCAATACCCTGTTGAATGGGGAATTGACCTTCAGACAGAACATGAAAGATATTTAACAGAGCAGGTATTTAAGAAACCTTTATTTGTTACAGACTATCCAAAGGAAATAAAAGCCTTTTATATGAGACTTAATGATGACAACAAGACTGTAGCTTGTGCAGACCTTCTTGTACCTGGAGTTGGAGAAATAATAGGGGGAAGCCAGAGAGAAGAAAGACTTGATGTACTTGAAGCTAAAATCAAGGAATTTGGTCTTAATAAAGAAGATTACTGGTGGTACCTTGAACTTAGAAAGTATGGAACAACAAAACACTCAGGCTTTGGTCTTGGTTTTGAAAGAATAATCATGTACTTAACAGGGGTTTCAAATATAAGAGACGTTATACCTTTCCCAAGAACGACAGGATATGCAGAATTCTAATTTCTGCTTTCAAATTCAATAATTTTGTTATATAATTAACTTAAATCTGAATAGTTGGTATTACTGACTACTTGGATATTTACTGTTTATCTGATTGCAAAGAAAATTCTGAGCAAAAGGAGGAGGAAATGAATTTTGCCCTTCCGGCCTGCCGGAGGGGTTTATTTTTTGGAGGTTATATGGAAAAGCGAGTTGGAGTAGTTGGTATAGTAGTAGATAACTATGATAGCACAGAAAAGGTGAACAGTATACTTCACGATTTTTCTCATCTTATAGTCGGAAGGATGGGAATACCTTATAGAGAAAGGGATATGTCCGTTATTTCCCTGATTGTTGATGGTACTTCAGATGATATAAGCGCCATGACCGGGAAACTTGGAAAACTCCCTGGAATCAATGTTAAATCGGCAATAACAAAAAAATAGTGAAACGAGGGGATTTTATGCAGGATACACCAAGAGCCAACAGGCTCCACATTGCTATATTCGGAAGACGTAATGCTGGAAAATCAAGTTTAATTAATGCAATAACAGGACAGGAAATCGCGTTAGTTTCAAACCTGGCTGGAACTACCACAGATCCAGTTTATAAAACCATGGAACTTCTTCCAATAGGCCCTGTAGTCATAATTGACACAGCAGGACTAGATGATACTGGAGAAATCGGAGAACTTAGAATTAAAAAAACTAAGGAAGTTATGGATAAAACTGACCTTGCCATTCTTTTATTCACTCCTGAAAGTTACGATTTTTCGCTTGAAAAAGAATGGTATAATGAATTGGTTGAACGAAAGATTCCTGTTATAGGGGTAATAAATAAAATTGATACTTCTAATTCAAATGACAAACAAAATCTAGAGATTGAAAAGGCTTTTGATATTCCATTTGTAAGAGTAAGCGCAAAGGATAAAACTAATATTGGAAAGCTAAAAGAAGTTATCCAAACTAATTCCCCTATAGATTTCGAAAAGGAAACTATAGTTGGAAATTTAGTTAAACCAAAGGATCTTGTAATTTTAGTTGCACCACAGGATATCCAGGCGCCTAAGGGAAGACTTATACTCCCACAGGTTCAGGTTATAAGGGACCTCCTTGATCATGACACCATGGTACTTACTGTAAAGGATACAGAACTTGAAGATATGCTTAGTGCACTTAATAGAAAACCTGATCTGGTTATCACTGATTCCCAGGTTTTTCAGAAGGTAGACTGTATAATACCTAAGGATGTTCCTTTAACTTCCTTCTCCATACTTATGGCAGGTTTTAAAGGGGATCTGGATATACTTGTAAATGGAGCAAAAGCTATAAGAAATTTAAAACCAGGTGACAAAATACTTATTGCAGAATCTTGTACCCACCATGCTCTTAAAAATGATATTGGAAGAGAAAAACTTCCAAACTGGCTAACCGAAATGGCTGGAGGAGAGCTTGATATAAAGGTGGTAGCTGGAGTTGATTTCCCTGAGGATTTATCTCCGTACAAGCTTATTTTCCACTGTGGTGCATGTATGTTTAACAGAAAGCAGCTTTTAACAAGACTTATAAGGGCATCTGAACAGCATGTTCCAATTACAAATTATGGTTTAGCTATAGCTGAACTTAAGGGTATTCTTGATAGAGTAACATTTTAAGAAGCTGCGGGATTAACAGTTAAAACTGCGAATCCCGCAGCTATATTTTTATTAAACCTGACCCTGTTTAAAAATATTTTTTTGTAACCGATTCCATGTGTTTCTTTATTTCTTTCATTATATTAAAATATATTATGTTGATATTTTTTGTGATGAAAGGCGGCATGCTTTTATGAAACTTTCAGAATTGTTCAATATGCAGGATAGCTTTAATAAAAATGTGTTAAAAAATAAAGCTAACCATGAACATGAAATCAAGTACGAAAAAATCCTGGCACTACAGGTTAAAATTGCTGAAATGGCAAATGAGACCAACTGCTTTAAGTATTGTAATTTACAAAAAAATTATGATAAAAATGTTTTAATTAAAAAATACGTTGACTGCCTTCACTTTATAATTTCCTTAGGGCTTGATAATAAATTTACCCCTGATGAAATTGAATTTAAGAAAAGCACCTTAAACTTAACATCTCAATTTGAAAATTTATATATAGATATAAATGATTTCGTAGTATGCTCTTCTTATGATCATTATATTACCTTAATTGAAGATTACTTAAGTCTTGGCTCCTCCTTTGGTTTTTCGGAAAGGGAAATACTTGATGTGTGTTTGGTCAAATAGAATAATATTTTAATGATTTCAGGTTAAACTATACCTAGAGGTGAGGTTATGCTTGGAATTATCTATTCTATTGCTGCAGGAGTATGTATGAGCCTTCAAGGAGTTTTCAATACCAGGCTTGGAGATAAAATAGGCCAGTGGGAAACGAACCTTTTCGTTCAAGGCACCGGTCTTGCAGTAACTATGATTGTTTTATTTTTCACAGCAAGAGGAAACTTTAAGAACCTAAAAGATTCCAATTTAATATATATGCTTGGAGGAATTTTAGGAGTTGTTATTATTTTTACTGTTATGAAGGGTATTAAACTCCTGGGTACAACCCATGCAATATCAGTTATTCTTATTGCACAGCTGGCTTCCGCTGCAGCTATCGACTTATTTGGATTTTTTGATACAACCAAAGTCCCTTTTCATGTAAGTAAAATAATAGGAATATGCATAATGATATTTGGAATAGTTATATTTAAATGGAAAGGTTGACCTTTTCATTTTTTTTATAAATTTCTATTTATTTTAAATCATATGTGATAAACTAATAGATAGTATAAGGGTTTTTTATAGTTCGTTTGGGGGGATATAAATGGATTTTAAACAAATAGAAGCTTTTATCAATGTAGCCAAGCATAAAAGCTTTTCAAAAGCTGCAAATTCAATTTTCTTATCCCAGCCTGCAATAAGTTCGCATATTGCAAGTTTGGAAAAAGATCTTCGCGTGCAGCTTTTCGACCGTACTTCTAAGGAGGTAATTTTAACTCCTGCAGGAGAGTCATTTCTTAAATATGCAATTGACATTTTAAACACCAGAGATAAAGCTGTTAATTATCTATCAAGTTTTAATGACACCGTAGGTGGAATACTTTTCCTAGCTGCCAGCACAACTCCTTGCAATACAATTGTGCCTAAGCTGATTAAAGAATTCCATAATATGTATCCAAATGTTATTTTCAATGTATCAGAATTAAATTCAGGACAAATAGTAGACAATATTATAAAATTTGATACGGAGCTAGGCATAATCGGGGAATATGTCAATGATGAGAAGATCAAATGTTATAAGCTTATAGATGATGATCTTGTTATAATTTCAAGTCCATCTATGGAACTTCCTGATGAAGTTTCTCTTAAGGCACTTATGAAATACAGCTTTATTTTAAGAGAGAAAAATTCGGCCACAAGAAAAACATTCGAAGATATTCTCCATAAAAACAAGATTGATATAAGCAATCTTAATGTTTGCTACGATGTGAACAGCCTGGATACACTATTCCAGTTTGTTAAAGCTGGTCTTGGAGTGTCAGTAGTATCAAGACATGTATGCAATGATTATGTAACCAACGGTTATATAAAAAAGAGCAAGATAAAGGATTTAACTATTAATAGAAATATTTATCTTGCAATTAGTTCAAAACGTACCTTAACACCTACTGCAAAGGCCTTCTTCAACCTATGCAAAAATAAATATAATTTTGAAACATAAAATACCCTATTGCAATTTCCAATTATGGTGATAAAATAAAATTACATTTGATGATAAAACATAATAATGGCATTTGCTTCTCAGTTGAACTACTGTACACGCAAATTGTTAGGCAGAATTTTGACTTCGTCTTTTAGGCGAAGTTTTAATTATCCCTAAGGAGGTTCATATTATGAGTACCTATGACCAGGAGGATGCATTACAGTCATACTTAATTCAAATTAGTGCCATACCTCTTTTATCTTCTAAAGAGGAAAGTGACTTGTTTTATCAGATGAGATTAGGAAATAATAAAGCAAAAAACAAGCTAGTAGAAGCTAACCTTCGTTTAGTTGTAAGCATAGCAAAAAAATATTCAAAGTCAGGTAATAATCTTCTTGATTTAATCCAGGAAGGGAATCTTGGATTAATTAAAGCTGTAGAAAAATTTGACGTGTCAAAAGGTTTCAAACTAAGCACCTATGCAACCTGGTGGATAAGACAAGCCATTGGCAGGTCTCTTGCGGATAAAAATAGTACAATTAGAATTCCTGTACATATGGTTGAAAGTCTGCATAAAGTAAGCAGAGCCTCAGCTGAGTTGGAACTCCTGTATGGCAGGGAATGCACCGATGCAGAAATTGCTTTAGAGCTTGGAATAAGTGAAGAGAAGGTTTTTAGAACTAGAAACCTGGTTTTTGCTCCAATGTCCCTGGATATGTTTATTGGTGATGATGATACCTCTTTAAGCGAATTTATAAAAGATGTAGCTGCAATATCTCCTGAAATTTCAGCATACAATAACATTATGAAGGAAACCGTTGCCAATGTACTAGGAACCTTGACCCATAGGGAACAGCGAGTTTTAGCACTTAGATTTGGATTTGTTGATGATAAGGAGAAGACTTTAGAGGAAGTAGGAATAGAATTTCATGTTACCAGGGAACGTATCCGACAGATTGAAGCAAAGGCTTTGGTTAAATTGAGGCATCCTGTACGAAGCAGCAAACTTAGTCCTTTTTACTATGATTGAACATCTTACACCGATTAAAATAAATCGGTGTCTTTTTTTTCATTGCACATATTGAATTGTTAATAATTATAATATATATTAAGCAGTTTTTTAGGAGAAACAATGTTTTTATTAAATCCAAAAATAGACCCTTCATTAAAAGATGCCATTAAAAATAAATATTATAAGAAACTAAGAATTATAGTTATTTGCAAATCTGAACTGAATATGAAGGTAATTGAAAAAAAAATAAAATTATGCCATGGTGCAATTATTTATTCATTGCCACTGATATCTACTATAGCTGCCAGTATTTCGCCAGAGGGAGCTAACCGGCTTTTGGAATACCCAGGTATAAATTATATATGCTATGACCTGGAAGCTTTTCTTTCCAGCACCTCGGTGGGTCCAGCAAACAGAATAAGCATAAATAACAATCTCCGTTTAACTGGGAAAAACATATGCATTGGAATTATAGACAGTGGAACTTATCCCCATGCGGATCTGATAAATCCTAAAAACAAGATATTTAAGTTTATGGATTTAATTAACAAATTTCAACATCCATATGATGATAACGGACATGGTACCTTTATGGCTGGAATTATTTGCGGAAACGGCTCCCTTTCAAAGGGGGTTTATAAAGGCATAGCCCCCGATTCTTGTGTTTACTCAGTTAAAGCCTTTAATAGCAGCGGATGCGGTAAAATTTCAGATATACTATTTGGGCTTTCCACCCTTATTAATGAAGCTGAAGAGTATAATCTAAGGATTATATGCCTTCCATTTGAAACCAAATACCATGAACCCCATATAGAATCACTTTTTCTCAAACTTTTTAAAACTGCAGCAGACAAAGGTATAATTATTGTTGTTGCAGCTGGAAATAAAGGAGATGAAGATGGCTCAATTATAGGTATTTCAACTTTGGATTTCTCTATAACCGTTGCAGGTGTAGATACTACAAAAAATGAAATTGCTCCCTTTAAATTAAGTTCAAGAGGGCCCTTTGGAAAATCAGAAAAACCGGACCTTTCTGCGGCGGCAGTTGATATTTGTTCTATAAACTCAGACATAAGCTATATTTCCGAAAGAAATGGAATTAAGCTTTACCCAAAATCTTTAGATTCTCCCTATATCTCACGAAGCGGCACCTCCTGCTCTGCGGCCTTTATAAGCGGTTTATGTGCATTACTCCTTGAAAACAATCCTAATTTAAACTATAAGGATGTACTTTCAATGCTGAAGGTTTCCTGTAAGATGCAGAGCTTCTCAAAGTGGGCTCAGGGTGCTGGGATGGTTGATGTAAATAAACTGCTTCCCTAATACCCCTTGCTTAGATTAACTTTATTTTTAAGCTCCTTGCCCTCTGCATAATTTTTCAGGTTTTCATAAAAAAGGTTAAACCTTCTTTCATCTTTTTTTTCTGACATCCATGAATTATGGGGAGTTATTATAACATTTTCCATTGACCATAGAGGACTCTCCATAGTAAGTGGTTCCTCTTCTACAACATCCAAAGCCGCTGCAGCTATTTTACCTGAATTCAGCTCGGAAATTAATGCAGCTTCATCAATGATGCTTCCCCTTGCAACATTAACAATGTATACACCATCCTTCATTATATTTATCATATTTTTGTCTATCATTTTGTGTGTGCTGTTTGTATATGGAACAGTGATTACAACAATATCGCATTGTTTAAGCATCACTGCAGTTTCATCATTTGAATAGCATTTATGAAAGTATTCTGTTTCGCTTCCACTGGTATTTGTTCCAAGTATCCTGGTTTCAAATCCCTGGAGCCTTTTTGCAGATTGCTTTGCGATTTCACCTGTACCTAAAAACCCTACGGTTTTACCGCAAAGTTCCACTACACTTGAATCCATTTTCCATAACTTATTTTCTTGATTTTTATAAAGTTTAAAACTGTGTTTAAGCATTTCAAGTATTTTTAGTACTACCCACTCCCCCATGGGTATGCTGTAACCACCCTTATTGTTTGTTATTACAATTCCTTCTTGTTTTACATAATTTATAGGCAGTTGATCTATTCCAGCACTTGAAAGCTGAATCCACTTTAATTTGTTCATTTTGGTTATATCCAATGCTTTAAATGGATCGTAGCATACAATAACTTCTGTATCCAAAAGTTCAGGAACAGACCTTACCTTGTTGTCCTCAATAAACGTTATATCGTAACCAAGGTCTCTTAAACTATCCATTTTACTTTTACCATAATCAAAGGTTAATAGTGCTTTTATCCCCATATTACACACTCCTTATAATAAAAACATTTGCATATTTCTATGCAAATGCTTTATCCAATAAATTTACCCATATTTCTAAATTTATTATATCTTTCTTCAATTAATTTATTCACTGGCATGGAGCTAAGCGTATCTACTGAAGCAACAAGTGCCTTTTTTATATCTCCAGCAAGCTTATCCACATTTTTATGTGCTCCTCCATAAGGCTCTTTTATTATCTTGTCTATTATTCCAAATTCCTTTAGGTCTTTTGCTGTAATTCTCATTATGTTTGCAGCTTCCTTAGCTCTTGAACCATCCTTCCAGAGTATTCCTGCAAACCCCTCTGGTGAAAGTACTGAATATATGGCATTTTCAAGCATCCATACCTGATCTGAAACAGCAAGGGCTAAAGCTCCTCCGCTTCCCCCTTCACCAATAACTATGGATATACTTGGAGTTTTAAGTTTAGACATTTCAAGAAGGTTTCTCGCAATAGCTTCTCCTTGTCCTCTTTCCTCTGCTTCCATGTCACAATGGGCACCTTTAGTATCTACAAACAAAATTACAGGGCGTTTAAACTTTTCAGCCTGCTTCATAAGCCTTAATGCTTTTCTGTAACCATCAGGTTCAGGCATGCCAAAGTTTCTCTTTATGTTTTCATTTATATTTCTTCCCTTTTGATGACCTATTACTGTTACAGGAACTCCATCTAGAAG
This sequence comes from Solirubrobacterales bacterium, assembly GCA_050261915.1. Classification (GTDB taxonomy): domain Bacteria; phylum Bacillota; class Clostridia; order Clostridiales; family Clostridiaceae; genus UBA699. The sequence continues at coordinate 28,472 of JBLNDT010000059.1, read as the reverse complement.
AGCTACTCCACCTACAATTGCTGCGTCATCATGATAGCACCTGTCTCCATGAAATTCTATAAAGGAATCAAAAATTCTGTTTATATAATCCAGGGCTGTAGGTCTTTCTATCATTCTAACAAGAGTTAGTCTATCCCATGCACTTTTTTTAGTTTTAAAATCTCCAACAGCCATAAACTACCTCCTATCCCTGTGAATAAACAAAATATTTTTCAACATGCTTTTAAGTTCTTTTCTATGAACGATCTTATCGATAAATCCATGTTCAATTAAAAACTCTGCACTTTGGAAATCATCAGGGAGCTTTTTCCTAATAGTTTCCTCAATTACCCTTCTTCCAGCAAAGCCGACTAATGCTCCAGGCTCAGCAAGTATTATATCCCCAAGTGAAGCAAAGCTTGCAGTTACCCCTCCTGTGGTTGGATCTGTAAGAACTGTTACATAAAGCAGTCCTGCATCACTTAATTTTCCTAGTGCAGCACTTGTTTTAGCCATCTGCATAAGGGAATACATACCCTCCTGCATTCTTGCCCCCCCTGAAGTTGTAAATATTATTACAGGAAGCTTTAATTCAATGGCTTTTTCTACTGCCCTTACAATTTTTTCCCCAACTACGGAGCCCATGCTTCCCATCATAAAAAAGCTGTCCATTACACATAAAACGGACTCCTGGCCGTATATGCTACATTTTCCTGTTACCACAGCCTCGTTTAATCCGGTTTTTTGCATAAGTATCTTTATTTTTTCCTCATAGCCTTCAAAATCAAGGGGATTTACAGACTGCATATTTTCATCAAACTCAATAAAAGTATCAGAGTCTGTAAGAAATTCCACTCTTTCTCTGGCACTCATTCTAAAATGATGATTACAATAAGGACAAACCTTAAGGTTGTTTTCCAAATCCTCTTTGTATATTATCTGTCCGCATTTGTCGCATTTAACCCATAACCCTCCAGGTATGGAGGGTTTATTTTCAACATTTACATCCTTTTTTATAGGAGTTTTGCTTACAGTAATATATTTTTTCTTGAATATATTATTCATAAATATCTTCACCTCCTGCAGAAAACACTATACTAAACACTGGTTTTCCTGGCAATAAAACCTGTATCATAATTTCCTGAAGCAAAATCTTCATCAGATAAGATTTGATATTGGAAATCTATATTTGTATGAACACCTTCAATAACAAACTCTGAAAGTGCCCTTTTCATCTTTGAGATTGCTTCATTTCTGTCCTTTCCATGTACAATAAGCTTTGCAATCATGGAATCATAATTTGGAGGTATTACGTATCCAGGATAAACTGCACTGTCAATTCTTACATTGTAGCCTCCAGGCACTATAAGGTTTTCCACCTTTCCTGGTGAAGGCATAAAGCCTTTTTCAGGGTTTTCCGCATTTATTCTGCATTCTATAGCATGGCCATGAAGCTTAATATCAGACTGAGTAAACTCAATTTCTTCCCCTGCAGCAACTTTTATTTGTTCCTTTATCAAATCTATACCAGTAATCATTTCAGTTATTGGATGTTCAACCTGAATACGGGTATTCATTTCCATAAAATAAAAGTCACCGCTTTTATCTAAGAGAAACTCGATAGTACCTGCATTGTCATAGTTTACAGCTTTAGCTGCCTTTACTGCAGTTTCTCCCATTAGCTTTCTAAGTCTTTCAGTCATAATTGGACATGGAGCTTCCTCTAGTACCTTCTGATTTCTTCTTTGTATAGAGCAGTCTCTTTCTCCAAGATATACAACATTTCCATGCTTATCTCCAAGTATTTGAATTTCAACATGTCTTGGCTTTTCAACGAACTTTTCCATGTATATGGTGTCATCTCCAAAGGCTGCTTTTGCCTCAGCCTTTGCACTTTCATAGTCCTTAATAAGCCTTTCTTTTTCATGAACTATTCTTATTCCTCTTCCACCACCACCGGCAGAAGCCTTGATCATAACAGGATAGCCAATTTCTGCAGCTGTTTTTATTAGCTGCTCTTCTGTCCTGATTGCCCCGTCTGATCCAGGAACTACTGGCACACCGGCACTTATCATAATGTCTCTTGCATTGGATTTGTTACCCATTTTGTCTATACATTCAGGCTCTGGCCCTATAAAAGTAATATTACACTCTTTGCACATTTTTGCAAATCTGCTGTTCTCTGATAAAAACCCAAACCCAGGATGTATTGCCTCCGCGCCGGTTAACACGGTAGCACTCAGAATATTGTGTATGTTAAGGTAGCTGTCTTTTGCTGCTGCAGGACCTATACACACTGCTTCATCTGCCATATGGGTATGAAGAGCATCCTTGTCTGCTTCGGAATATACTGCTACAGTTGAAATCCCCATTTCCTTGCAGGCTCTGATTATCCTTACAGCTATTTCTCCTCTGTTTGCAATAAGTATTTTATTAAACACTTTAAAATCTCCATTTCAAATATTATTTAACTTATCCAATCATAAACATAAGTTCTGCTTCACATGCTTTTTTATCCCCTACATAGGCAACAGCACTTCCAATGCCAGCAGGTCCTTTGATCTTTATAATCTCAGTTTCAAGTCTTAAGACATCTCCAGGAACTACCTTCCTTCTGAACTTGGCATTTTTAATGCCTCCAAAGAATGCAATTTTCCCCTTGAATCTTTCATCGCTTAATATCGCTGCTGCACCAGTCTGAGCAAGAGCTTCAACTATAAGTACCCCTGGCATAACAGGCTCCTCTGGAAAATGTCCCTGAAAAAATTCTTCATTAGCACTAACGTTTTTATACCCAACAGCCTTTATCCCAGGCTCTAGATAAGTTATTCTGTCCACAAGTAAAAAGGGGTATCTGTGTGGTATTATTTTTTTTATTTCATTAACACTTAGTTCAACTTGAAATTCTTCTTTTTCCATAAACCTCACCTAAACCTTTATTTTTTTCTTATTTTGAAAAGAGGCTGGTTGTATTCCACCATTTGTTCATTTGATACAAGTATTTCAACTACTTCTCCATTAACATCGCTTTGTATTTCGTTCATAAGCTTCATTGCTTCCAAAATGCAAAGGGTATCTCCTTTTTTAACAGTGGATCCAACCTTAACAAAGTCATCTTTACCAGGACCTGGAGCACCATAAAAAGTTCCAACAATTGGAGACGCTACAACATGTAAATCTTCTACAGCAACAACTGGTTCCTTAGAAACCACAGCTTCAACAGTTTTCTCCTGAACTATTTCAACTTTTTCAGTAACAACTGGATCTTTAACTACTTCCTTTTTAACAGCCTCTACAGCTGGTTCTCCAGTTTTTTTCATTACAAAGGATATTCCCTGCCAGTTTACTTCAAGGTAATCAAGACTTGAATTATCCATTGCTTTAATTATATCCTTAATTCCTTCAAAATCCATATTATTCACTCCATTTTTTCATTAAAATTACTGCATTGTGTCCGCCAAATCCTAGGGAGTTTGACATAGCATATTTTAAATCAGCCTTTCTTCCTACATTTGGAACGCAATCAAGATCACAATCAGGGTCTGGAACTGAGTAGCCAATAGTCGGTGGAATAAATCCTTCCTCTAAGGCTTTTACACATATAACTCCTTCAACAGCACCTGCTGCCCCAAGTAAATGTCCTATCATTGACTTAGTTGAACTAACAGGTACATTTTTTGTATAATCTCCAAATACTGTTTTTATAGCAGCTGTTTCATATTTATCATTAACTGGTGTACTTGTTCCATGTGCATTAATATATGAAACCTCTTCCGCTGATATTCCTGCTTCATCTATGGCAAGCTTCATAGCCCTGGCAGCTCCTTCACCGTCTGGTGCAGGTGATGTCATGTGGTATGCATCGCAAGTTGAACCATACCCAACGATTTCAGCATAAATTTCTGCTCCTCTAGCCTTTGCATGCTCTAGTGACTCTACAACAAATACTCCTGCACCTTCTCCCATAACAAAACCATCTCTTTCTGCGTCAAAAGGTATGGAAGCTCTCTTAGGATCTGTGCTTTTTGAAAGAGCTGTTAAGGTTGTAAAACCTGCTATTGAAAGTGGTGTTATTGATGACTCTGTACCTCCTGCAAGAATAACATCTGCAGTGCCGTACTGTATCATTCTATATGCTTCACCAATTGCATTTGTTCCTGTAGCGCAAGCTGTAACAACTGTAGTGCATATGCCTTTAGCTTCAAACTTAATTGCCACATTACCTGCAGCCATATTGCTTATTATCATAGGTATGAATAAAGGGTGTACCTTGTTCGGTCCTTTTTCAAGGAATTTAGTCTGCTCATTTTCAATAGTACCTATACCGCCAATACCTGAGCCTATTACAACTCCAAATCTGTTCTTGTCTATTTTTTCAAGGTCAAGCTTTGAATCCTCCACAGCCTGAGTTGCTGCCGCGAGTGCAAACTGACTGAATGTGTCAATTCTTTTAACTTCTTTTTTATCCATATATTTTGATGGGTCAAAATCCTTAACCTCTGCTGCAATTTTCACTTTAAAATCAGTAGTATCAAATTGTTTTATAAAATCGATGCCGCATACTCCGTTTTTAATATTGTTCCAAAATGTTTCAACATCATTTCCTACTGGAGTAATTGCACCTAAACCTGTAACTACAACTCTTTTATTCAAAATGTTCACCATCCTATCCTTTTATTTTACATTACCATTCCGCCGTCAATATTGATTACCTGTCCTGTTATATAGTTTCCTGAATCAGAAACTAAAAATGCAACAGCCTCTGCAATATCTTCCGCATTTCCAAATCTCTTAAGTGGAATCCCAGTAAGCAGTGCTTCCTTTGCCTTGTCAGACAATACATCTGTCATATCTGTCTGAATAAATCCTGGTGCTATTGCATTAACAGTTATTCCTCTAGATGCTAATTCTCTTGCTGCAGATTTTGTTATGCCTATTACCCCTGCCTTTGATGCGGAGTAGTTTACCTGACCTGCATTTCCTGTAACTCCTACCACTGAGGACATATTAACTATTTTTCCGCTTCTCTGTTTTAACATAATTGAAGAAGCATGTTTTATGCAGTTAAAAGTTCCCTTTAGATTAACATCAATTACATTGTCAAAATCTTCTTCTTTCATTCTCATAAGAAGACCATCCTTTGTTATACCTGCATTATTTACAAGTATATCTAATGTTCCAAAGTTTTCAACTGCAGCTTTTACTATTTTTTCTGATTCTTCAAAGCTGCTTACATCTCCCTGTACAGCCACTGCCTTAACACCAAGGTCTTCAATTTCCTTAAGCACCTGCTGCACAGATTGAATATCTGTTCTGTAATTTAAAACAATGTTTGCTCCAAGTGATGCCAGCTTAACTGCAACTGCTCTTCCAATACCCCTGCTGGCGCCGGTTACTACTGCGGTTTTACCAATTAGGTTCTTATCACTCATTTACTTGCTCCATTTCATTGGCATCAGCCATTTATTTTTTCTATAGTCTTATTAAGAGATTCAATATCCTCAACATTTAATACTGTAACTTTTCTGTTTACCTTTTTCACAAAGCCGCATAATGTTTTTCCAGGTCCGATTTCAACAAAAGTATCCACACCAAATTCGAGCATTTTATTTATTGTTGTTTCCCACTGAACCGGGCTCATTACCTGCTTCTTTAGTATTCCCTTTATATCGTCGCTGTCCTTTACAAATTCTCCTGTAACATTTGTAATAACAGGTATATTAATAGGGTTTATATTAATTTTATTTAATTCCTGCTCAAGCTTAATTGCTGCAGGTTCCAGCATTGAAGTGTGAAAAGGACCGCTTACATTAAGTAATATTGCCTTTAGTGCTCCAGCTTCCTTTGCCTTTTCACAGGCTGCCTTAACTGCTTCTATTTCCCCGGCAATAACCGTCTGTCCCGGGCAGTTATAATTTGCACCTTCCACAATACCAAACTCTGATGAATTTTTAACAACATCCTCCAAAAGTTCTGGTTTAAGGCCTATGATTGCTGCCATTCCTCCGATTCCAGGGGGAACAGCCTCCTGCATGAATCTTCCTCTTTTTTTAACAAGCTGAACTGCATCAGTGAAATCAAAAACCCCACTGCAAACCAAGGCTGAATATTCTCCAAGACTTAAGCCTGCAGTAACATCTGGTTTTATTCCTTTTTCCTCTAAAGCCTTCATTGCAGCAATGCTTGTAGTTAAAATAGCAGGCTGGGTATTTTCCGTAATGTTTAATTCTTCCTCTGGGCCTTCAAAACATATGCTGCTTATTTTAAAACCTAATGCTTCATCTGCCTTGTCATATACTTCTTTTGAAGCAGGTATATTTTCATATAGCTCTTTACCCATTCCTGCATACTGAGCTCCTTGACCTGAAAAAACGAATGCAATCTTACCCATAAAATCCTCCAGATTATTTAACTATCATTGTATTTTGTATTTCAAGTATTTTTTGTTCTGCCTCTAACAACATTTCATCAATGATTTCCTTACAGGTTTGCTCTTTATTGATCATACCTGCAATCTGACCTGCCATTACAGAACCCATTTCAACATCTCCTGCCTTTGCTGCCTTGCTTAAAGCACCAACTCCAAGTGCTTCATACTTTTCTGCAGGGGCCCCTTCTTTTTCAAGAAGTTGAAACTGACGTGACAATTTATTTCTAAGTATTCTTACAGGGTGTCCTGTAGCTCTTCCTGTTACTTGTGTATCTATATCCTTGGCAGTTAAAACCTTCTGTTTATAGTTGTCATGAACAGTACATTCTTTTGCAACTAAAAATCTTGTTCCTATCTGTACTCCAACTGCTCCAAGCATAAATGCTGCAGCTACTCCTCTGCCGTCACCTATTCCACCTGCTGCAATAACTGGGATGTTCACTGCGTCAACTACCTGAGGAACCAATGCCATTGTTGTTAATTCCCCAACATGCCCTCCGGATTCACAGCCTTCAGCAATAACCGCATCAACCCCTGACCTTTCCATCCTTTTAGCTAAAGCTACTGATGGAACTACGGGCATTACTATAATACCGTGCTGCTTCCACATTTCGATATATTTTCCAGGGTTTCCTGCACCAGTGGTAACAACTTTAACCCCTTCTTCACATACCATTTTAGCAATTTCTTCAGCGCATTCGCTTAGGAGCATAATGTTAACTCCAAATGGTTTATCAGTAAGTTTTTTTGCCTTTCTTATTTCATCCCTTACCCAATCAACAGGAGCATTTCCTGTGATTATGCCAAGGCCTCCTGCATTGGATACAGCTGCAGCCAAAGAACTGTCAGCAATCCATGCCATACCACCTTGAATAATTGGATACTTTATTCCAATCAAGTTGCAAAATTCACTGTGTATCATAAAACACCCTCCTAATCTTTGCTAATTAATTTTACTTTGAACAAATTCAACTGCATCCTTTACAGTTTTAATTTTCTCCGCATCTTCAATCTGAATATCATATTCTTCTTCAATTTCGATAATTATCTGAAACAAATCCAATGAGTCAACTCCTAATTCTTCAAAGGAAGTTTCCATTGTTATTTCATTTTCTAAACTAAGCTGCTCAGATATAATGCTTTTTATTCTTTCAAATACCATAATGTTTCCTCCATTACCATTTAATTATCATTCCGCCGTAGGTTAAGCCTCCTCCGAATCCAACAAGTATTATCTTATCACCCTTTTTCAGCATTCCCTTTTCATTCATCTCATCTAGTGCTATTGCTATACTGCCGGCTGAAGTATTTCCAAATCTCTCTATATTAACGTAAAACTTATCCTGAGATACTCCAAGTTTTTTTGCTGTAAATTCTATAATCCTTGTATTAGCCTGATGAGGAATTATATAATCAATGTCCTCAAGATTAAGACCGGAACTCTTAAGCAGTTCATCTATTGACTGAGTTATTACGTTAACAGCAAACTTGAATATTTCTCTTCCATCCATTTTTATAACACAGTCAGCTGGTAGCACATCTTCAGGCTTTACAAATGGATTATTAACAGGTACTGCACCGGTGGTTAAATGATGTCCCTTTGTTCCATCAGAACCGCTGTAACATGCAAGTATTCCATTATAATCTGATGCTTTGACAACAGCTGCTCCAGCACCATCAGCAAATATTACGCAAGTACTTCGATCCTCCCAGTCCACTACCTTTGAAAGAGTCTCTGCCCCAATTACCAATGCAGTTCTGCATCTTCCTGCCTTAATGAACTGTGAAGCAATATCTAGTGCATATATAAATCCTGTACATGCTGCAGATATATCAAAACAAGTTGCATTTACAGCACCAATATTCTTTTGTACTATGCAGGCTGTATTTGGTATAAAAGCGTCTGGTGTTAATGTGCCAACTATTATGAGGTCAATCTCCTCAGGAGATACCCCTGCATTTTCCAATGCTTTAATTGAGGCTTTTGTAGCAAGGTCTGAGGTGTTTTCACCCTCAGTTATATGTCTTTCCTTAATTCCTGTTCTTGTGCTTATCCATTCATCGCTTGTATCAACAATTTTTGCCAGGTCGTTATTTGTTACAACCCTCTCGGGAGCATAGCTACCTGTACCGATAATTTGAACATTATTCATATTTATTCTCCTTATAAGTTCAGTCTTTTAGATTATATTTTTCTTTAAAAAATCTATTTAATTTATCCAGGGATTTTATAAGTACCTTTTCTTCTTCCTCAGTAAGTCCCTGAATTGTTTCTTTTACCATGTCACTATGAAATTTTTGATGAACCCTGTAGGCAAGTTTACCTTTTTTAGTAAGACTTATATAAACAACCCTTCTGTCTTCTTCAGATTTATTTCTTTCAACATACTGCTTTCTAACCAGGTGATTTATAGCTGTGGTTAAAGTACCTACAGTAATTTTAAGTATTCCTGCAACCTCAGACATGGTTTTAGAGCCATACATACCTATAGCTTCAATGGTGTGTATTTCAGTTACGGAAATGTCATTAAACATTCCTGACTTCAATGCATCTTGTTCAATTGTAAGAATATCATTAAAAGTTTCCACCAATAATTCATTTATTACATGTATAGAATTGTCCATATTTTTTCTTCACCACTTATAGATTTATTTCTGCATCTTCCACCAATTCATCCATTAGTTCCTTAACAGTTACTATTTTATCTAGTCTGTATGCATTGCTTCCCACAAAAATAAGTCCCTCATCGCAATTTCCCTTAACTGCGTTTATTAATGCGGTTGAAATGCAATAAGGAGTTTCAGCCGGGTTACATTTCTTTATACAGCCGTAACACTTTTTAGGCGCAATTCTTCCTTCTTCTGCTATACTGATGAACTTGTTTCTTATAGCTCTTCCTGGCATTCCTACAGGACTTTGAATTATTTTTATGTCTTCCTTTTTTGAATTAATATATGCCATTTTATATTTTATATCTGCATCACACTCTTCTGTAGCAACAAATCTTGTTCCCATTTGAACTCCTGCTGCTCCAAGTTTTATAAACCTTGCAATATCTTCTCCGGTATAAACACCACCTGCTGCTATAACAGGTATCTTAACACCATATTCCTCCTCAAAAGGCTTAACTGCATCAATTACCTCAGTTACAATTTCCTCTAAAGGTCTCTTTGAGTCTTCATTAAGTTCTTCCCTTTTAAAACCTAGATGTCCTCCTGCTTCAGTTCCTTCCACCACAACAAGATCTGGAATCCTTGAGTATTTTTTTGTCCAGTTTTTTATTATAAGTGTAGCGGCCTTTCCAGATGAAACAATAGGTGCTATTTTAACGTTGCTTCCTTCTACAAGCTTTGGCAATGCCATAGGTAGTCCTGCTCCAGATATAATTAAATCAATTCCACCTTCAACACAAGCCTTTACCATTTCATCATAGTGGTTTATTGCAACCATTATGTTAACACCAATAATTCCTTCCGGACTTAACTCTCTTGCCTTACTAATTTCTTTTTTCATAGCTCTTATATTTGCATTTAATGTGTTTGTTTCAAAGTCATCTTCTCGGTATCCTATCTGTACGGCTGATATTACGCCAACTCCGCCTTCTGCCGCAACTGCTGCAGCTAGTTTGGAACCTGACACTCCAACGCCCATTCCGCCTTGTATAATAGGCAGTTTCGCTACTAAATCCCCAATTTTTAAGGATGGTAGTTTCATCTAAATCTCCTCCATTTTTTGATACTCAAATATTTTGATAGTCAAAGTATATAATATCTCCTTGTTTTTGTCAATATATTCTGTAAATATAAGGAAATCCTATACCTGTTTCAAATAGTTTTGAGGATTCATTGGAGTGCCATTTAACCTTATTTCAAAATGTACATGGGGACCAGTACTCCTCCCCGTGCTGCCAACCTCACCGATTTTTTCTCCAGTGGTTACCTTTTGTGATTTTTTTACATTTATAGTTTTACAGTGAGCGTAAACTGTTTCAATATTATTACCATGGTTAATAATAATAACATTTCCGTAGCCCTCCTGCCACCCGGCAAAGGTAACTGTCCCAGATGAGGAGCAATGTAATGGAGTACCATAGGGTGCCCCTATGTCTATACCCTTATGCATCCTCCCATTTCTTGTTCCAAAAGCAGATGTGAGAGTTCCGCTGCAGGGCATAGTGAAATTCTTCATATTATTATATCCAGATCTTGATAATCTGTAACTTTGTATCTCTGTTTTATTTTCAGCAGGTTTTTCATATTTATATACACAAAAAGAATTCTTCAGGGTAAATACTGTTATAATAATTGCTGCAGAAGCTCCTGCAGCCTTAAATTTATTTTTCACCAAATCACTCCTTATATTATTACTTGTTATATTGTTCCAAAAATTAAGATTAATATTACCCTTTTATAAAAATTATTTACATTGTGCTAGTTTTTTGTATTTGTTATAATTAAATATATCCCTAATTCGTTTTAAGAAAGGTTATAAATTATGAGTACTTTTGTATTTAAAAATAAAAACAGCAGATTTACTCCTGTTAGTAATATTTTTATAGAAAATTATATGCCTAAAGCCCGGGGAGAATTCGTAAAGGTCTATCTTCTAGGGCTAAAATATTGCATTTCAGGTGAACCTGGGGTTAATTCGCAAATAATGGCAAGTTCCCTGCACCTTTTGGAGACTGATGTGCTGAATGCTTGGAATTACTGGAATGACGAGGGAATAATATCCATGGTTCCTGTAGATAATATGGGGAATTACTCCATTCAATTTTTAGATGTATCCCAACCAAATGAAATAAAAGCTCAGGATATAAATCTCTTAGAAGAGCTAAACAATAATTCTACAAAAGATATGCTCCAGGATATTGAGAAACTTCTTTTCAGACCTCTTTCTCCTGCTGAAATGGAAATGTATATATCCTGGCAGAAAGAATTTAATTTTAGTCCTGAAATAATCCTTCTATTGATTCAATACTGTGCTACAAAAGGTAAAAATGACATGAGGTATATTGAAAAAACAGCATTATCATGGCATGATGCAAAAATTAAAACAATTGAAGATGCTCAAATTTTCATTAAAAAGCATGAGGATAAATGGATCAAAATAAGAAAGGTTTTAAATTACCTTGGAATAAGGGATGCGGAAATAATGAAGCCCCAGGAGGAGTTAATAGTAAAATGGATAAGCTCCTACAATTTCAGCCTTGAGGTTATATACAAAGCATGTAATGTTTGCTTCGAAAGAATAAACAAGGCAGACTTTAAATACATTGACGGTATTTTAAGCAGCTGGCTTAAGGAAGGCATAAAAACTGTGGAGGACGTGGATAAAAAAGATACTAAAAAGGGCTATTACAAAACATCTAATTATAAAGGAAGTCAAAGTACAAAACCCGCTGGGAATTTTAATAATTTTCAGCAGAGAGATTATGATTTTGAGGATTTAGAAAGAAAGCTGCTAGGGTGGGATAATAATGATTAAAAAATACCAATCCAAAGTTCTTCAGCTATATGAAAACATAAGAAATAATGAAGAAAATTTACTTAAAGCAAGAAGAGCTGAAATAGAAAAAAAAATTCCCGAGATTATTAATATTGAACAAAGCATTGCTGAAACCGGCTTAAAGCTTTCCATGGAAGTGCTTAAAGGGGCAGCAAATATTGACAGCATCATTAATTCTCTTAAGGAAAAGGTTACAGATTTAAGAATAAGAAAGTCAGAGCTTTTAGTGAGCCACGGCTACCCCATGGACTACCTTGACCTCCACTATAAATGCAGTAAATGCAAGGATACCGGTTTTATAGGGTCTGAAAAATGCTCCTGCTTCAAGAATAAACTTATTGAAATCTATTATAATAATTCGGATTTAAAGAAAATGCTAAAGGATAAGAATTTTTCTAATTTTGATTTAGAATTATTCAGCAGTGCGAAAAAAGCATCTGAACCAAAAAGTCCAAGAAAGAACATTGAGGACACCACAAATATTTGTTGGAACTTTATTGAACATTTTAATGAATCCGAAGAAAATATTCTTTTCTTTGGAGGTCCTGGCACAGGTAAAACTTTTCTTTCAAACTGTATAGCAAAGGAATTACTTGATAGAGGCATCTTCGTGGTTTACAGAACCTCAGAGGAGCTTATTTCAGATTTGAGAACCATTCGTTTTGAAAATGATTCAGATCTGGAGGAATTGCTTTTAAAATGCGACCTTCTTATAATTGATGATTTAGGTTCAGAACAGATATCCGAATTTTCAAAGACAGAGTTGTTTAATTTAATAAACAGAAAGCTCTTAAAAGGAAATAAAATGCTTATATCCACTAATTGCGGTCTTGATGCCTTAAGTGCCATGTATTCTGAAAGAATAGCCTCAAGACTCCTTGGAGATTTCAAGCTGTGTAAATTTTATGGTGAGGATTTAAGAATAAGCAGAAAATATAAGAAATAAAAAATAAGCTGCAAATTGCAGCTTATTTTTTTGGCGACCCAGAAGGGACTCGAACCCTCGACCTCCGGCGTGACAGGCCGGCACTCTAACCATCTGAGCCACTGGGCCAAAATCATTAAAAAAATGGTGGGCACAACAGGGCTCGAACCTGTGACCCTCTGCTTGTAAGGCAGATGCTCTCCCAGCTGAGCTATGCGCCCACATTTAATGGTGACCCCTAGGAGAATCGAACTCCTGTTACCACCGTGAAAGGGTGGTGTCTTGACCGCTTGACCAAGGGGCCGTATTAAGTTGTATAATGGAGCTGGCAATAGGAATCGAACCTACAACCTGCTGATTACAAGTCAGCTGCTCTACCGTTGAGCCATGCCAGCAAAATTATGGCGACCCAGAAGGGACTCGAACCCTCGACCTCCGGCGTGACAGGCCGGCACTCTAACCATCTGAGCCACTGGGCCATAATGTGGTGGGCACAACAGGGCTCGAACCTGTGACCCTCTGCTTGTAAGGCAGATGCTCTCCCAGCTGAGCTATGCGCCCACATTAATGGTGACCCCTAGGAGAATCGAACTCCTGTTACCACCGTGAAAGGGTGGTGTCTTGACCGCTTGACCAAGGGGCCGTTTACTAAAATCAGGTCCGCTGAGCAACCCGACATAGACTATAATACCTAAAATTTAATAAAGTGTCAACATGTTTTTTCTTTTTTTTTAAATTATTTTATTTGCACTTCCCAAATTTTCCATTATTAGCAGTGCTGTATCTTCTATAGCCCTGTTTGTAACATCTATCACTTTGCAATTTAACCTTCTCATTACTTTTTCAGCAAAATCAAACTCGAATAAAATCCTTTCAGCATTTGCATATTGAAGCTCTGAGGAAAGTCTTGCGGTTCTGTCCATTCTATTGAGTCTGTTCCGTCTTATGTCGATAAGATTCATAGGGTCTATGGTGAGCCCTATAATTTTCTTTCTGTCTATGCAGTAAAGCTCTTCTGGTACAGGTACTTCAGGTACCAGGGGAACATTTAATGCCTTTATTCCTCTATTTGCAAGGTACATGCATATTGGGGTTTTTGAGGTTCTTGAAAGCCCCACAAGCACCACATCAGCATGTTTTATACCTGAATGATCCTTACTATCGTCATATTGAATTGCAAATTCCATTGCTTCAATTTTTTTGTAATATTTTGAGTCTATGCCCCATATTGCTCCAGGCTTATATTCAGGAACTGTATTAAGCATCATTGAAGCCATGCTTATGCATGAGCCAAGCACATTTATAACATGTATATTATTTTCTACACATTTACTAACCAGATATTTTCTTACATCTAGGGTTATGATAGTAGATATGATCATTGCCTTCGAATAATCCTCTATTTTTTCAATAAAGTTATCCACGTCCCCAATAGTTTTTAAATATGGAACTCTCTGAACATCAATTTTACCGCCAAATTGACTTGCTGTTGCTCTTGCAACTAGTTCTGAGGTTTCACCGATGGAATCGGACACAGCATATATTTTATACAATTTTATTACCTCCATATTTGTGATAAAATAATTATACCAGTATTTACTTATAACTCAACGATAAATTTACAGGGAGATGAGAACTTGTTTCACGATATTCTTATAATAGGTGGTGGAGCTTCCGGTCTTGCCGCTGCAGTGGTATGCAAAGACATGGGAAAAGATGCTGCAATAATTGAAGGCACTGAGCGAATTGGAAGAAAGCTTCTTACCACAGGTAATGGAAGATGCAATATAAGTAATAGAAATATTTTGATTTCAAGATATCATGGTGCAGATTCTGATTTTCCAAAATATGCGCTTGAGAACTTTAACTATAATGAAACTAATAACTTTTTTTCTCTTTTAGGGCTTCCCCTAGTTACGTTAGAGGATGATAAGGTATTTCCACTATCCCTTCAGGCTTCTTCAGTGTTGGATGTGTTTAGAATGGCTCTAGAGGAAAGAGATATTCCCCTATATAACAATTCAAAGGTTAAAAGTATAATTAAAATAAAAAACGGTTTTAAAGTTTTAACCGCAGAAAATACATTTCAATGCAGAAAGCTAATATTGTGCTGTGGAGGAAAGTCCTACGCCTCCACCGGGTCGGATGGTTCAGGGTACAAAATAGCAAAGGAACTTGGTCATAATATAATAACTCCTTTTCCTGCTTTAGTGCAGCTTAAACTTAAGCATGGAAGCTTAAAGGCCCTTAGCGGTATAAAGTTTAACGGTACTGCAAAGATTGACTCTAAAATGGAATATGGGGAAATACTCTTTACAGATTACGGGATTTCAGGACCTCCTATAATACAGCTTAGCAGAATAGCTGCCAAGTCTTTATCAATGGGTGAAGACCCATATATTGAAGTAGATATGATGCCTCAAATGTCCACCTTGGAATTAAAGGACTTTATTGAAAACCATTTTGGAATATTTTATTACAGAAGTGTTTTTAACTCAATGATAGGAATTATAAATAAAAAACTAATACCCATACTTCTTAAAGAGGCAGGTATTACAGATATTCACAAGGAATGTGGTGCGCTTACAAAAAATGAAAAGATAAGCTTAATTGGATTAATGAAATGCTGGAAATTTAAAATTTATGATACAAACTCATTTTCCAATGCCCAGGTTACCGCCGGAGGCATAGATACAAAAGAGGTATCTAATGAAACTCTTCAATCAAAGCTTTTTCCAAATCTTTATTTTGCAGGTGAAATTCTTGATGTGGATGGAGACTGCGGAGGCTTCAACCTCCAATGGGCATGGGCCTCAGCATATATAGCTGCAAAAAATGCATCTGCCGGGGATTAATTATCCCCAGCAGGTTTCAGCTGTTGTAATAACATTACCTTTGCTGTCTTCAATCTTATGGAGACAAACTGCTCCCTTTTCAACTTTATTTACATTCGTATACACCTTAATTATGTCACCATACATGGTTTCTTTTTCATAGGTTATATTTATGCTTTTTAAGGAGCATTTCGTTACTATGTCCATAGGCACTGTTTCTATAACCCAGTCTGCATACTTTACATTGTTAACGTGAAGATTTGTATCTATATCGCTATACCTTACATAAAAATTCTTGGTTATTTCAAATTCATCAGGAAGTTTGATTTTTCTTATTTCAGTTTTTTCATTATCCTCTTCTCCAAGTCCAAAAATATCATACATTTCCTTTGGAATTTTTAATGGTTTTCTCTTATTCATATCTATAAGAAACCACATGGAATCCCCTTCAATAATCAGTTCATCCTTTTCATTTCTAACTTCAAATTTTCTATATCCGTAAAACCTTCTAAATGAGTTTGGAATTGTTTTTATTTTTATCACTTCCCCATAAACAGGATACTTCTTAATTTTTATATCCCATTTATACAGCACCCATACACAATTGTTTTCCTTCATGTAATCAAAGGTCAGCCCAAGACTTTCAGACTGTCTTGTGCATAAATCTCCAAAATAGTTCATAAGACTTGTTATAAGCATTTCTTTTTTGTAATCTACCTCATAGTAGTGAATTTCATATTCCTTTTCTGCGGTTTTAGCAGTCATTATAACACCTCTTTTAGATTAATAAAAATGAGATAACAAAATGTTACCTCATTTAAGTAAATCCTATTTATTTAGTGCTTGAAGTAAAGCATCTACATCTATTCCATGAACCATTGCAGCCTGCTCTATATTTTCTCCCTGAGCTGATGGACAGAATACACATCCCATACCAAAGGACTGCAATGTTTCTGCTGCTCCAGGAAACTGTCTAACAACATCTCCAACTGTCATATCTTTAGTTATTTTCATAAAAAATACCTCGCTTTAAAAAATATTCAGGCATTACCACCTAAGCCTATTATAAGAAACAATTATTACTATTTCAAGTAATTCTACAATTTATTTATCTCCATAGTCTGATCTCTTTTTGGTCCTACAGAAACTATTGAAATTTTTGTTTCAGTTAATTCTTCTATTCTTTTTAAGTATATTTTTGCATTTTCAGGAATGTCTTCATAGCTTCTTGCATTTTCAATTGATTCATCCCATCCATCAAACTCTTCATATATAGGTACGCATTTGCCTAAGTCCACAAGGCTTGCTGGAATATAATCAATGATTTTTCCATCAAGCTCGTAGCCTGTGCATATCTTGACCTTTTCTAAGCCAGCTAAAGTATCGATCTTTGTAACCGCAAAGCTTGTTAATCCTGATACTCTTGCTGAGGATTTCAATATTACAATGTCAAGCCATCCGCATCTTCTAGCTCTTCCTGTGGTCACTCCATATTCAAAACCTTTTTCACGTATCCATTCTCCAGTATCATCACTTAACTCAGTTGGGAATGGTCCCTTTCCAACACGTGTAGTATAAGCTTTAGCTATTCCTACTGCGCTGTCTATCATAGTTGGACCTACTCCTGCTCCTATACATACCCCTCCTGCTATTGTGTTAGAGGAAGTAACATAAGGATATGTACCATAGTCTATATCAAGAAGTGCTCCTTGAGCTCCTTCAAAAAGTACTTTCTTGCCCTGTTTAATTCTATTATAAACTTCTACTGAAGTATCTCTAACAAAAGGTCTTAGCAATTCTGCATACTCAAGGTATTCTGTAAGAATGTCCTCATAATTCAAAGGTTCTTCACCATAAACCCTTGTTATAAGCATGCTCTTTGCTTCAACACATTCTGTCAGTTTTTCTTCAAAAACTTCTTTATGTATTAAATCGCATACTCTTATTCCGCTTCTTTCCATTTTGTCTGTATAGCATGGTCCTATTCCTTTTCCTGTAGTACCAATGTCTTTCTGTCCTCTTGCTCTTTCTTTTATGCCGTCAAGTATTCTATGATATGGCATTATCAACTGAGCTCTGTCACTTATTATAAGGTTGTCAGGGGTTACTTCTACTCCTAATTCTCTCAAATAGTTTATTTCCTGAAACAAGGCTTTAGGATCAAGCACAACGCCATTACCTATAACGTTTAACTTTTCCTTATACAATATGCCTGATGGTATCAAATGAAGCTTATACTGTTTATCTCCAACCTCTACAGTATGACCTGCATTGTTTCCTCCTTGAAATCTAACTACTACATCTGCCCTCTCCGCAAGATAGTCGGTCATCTTACCTTTGCCTTCATCTCCCCATTGAGCACCCAGTACAATAAATGCTGACATAACAATTTCCTCACTTTCAAATTTTCTAAAACCTATTGCTATAATGATAGTTTACTTTTTGTAAACATACCCCTTACAATATTACCAAAATAAAAATAAATAGTCAAGAATAAACACGAACATTTATTTGGTTAAATATGATAATATTCGTAAGTGTCTCTCAAATAAAAAAGCCCTGATAGGGCTTTTAAACTATTATTTATATTTAGAAGAAAGTATCCTGGCCATATGAACCCCGCTGGCGGAGGCCTGGGATAAGGAATGGGTTACCCCGGAGCTGTCTCCTAGTATATATAAATTTTTAACCTTGGTTTCAAGGTTGTTATCCACATTTACCTTTGAATTATAAAACTTTACTTCAACACCATAAAGAAGGGTATCTTCATTTGCTGTTCCCGGTGCGATTTTATCCAGTGCATATATCATCTCAATTATATCATCCAGCTGTCTTTTAGGTATAACAAGACTCAAATCACCGGATGTAGCGCTTAATGTAGGCCTTGTAAAGCTCTTTGCCATCCTTCTGATATTTGTTCTTCTTCCTTTAATAAGGTCCCCAAACCTTTGAATAATAACCCCTCCACCAAGCATGTTACTGAGCCTTGCTATTGACTCTCCATATTCATTACTGTCTCTGAAAGGTTCTGTAAAGTTATTAGATACAAGCAGTGCAAAGTTTGTATTTTCTGTATGAAGGCTTTCATCGGAATAACTGTGTCCATTAACAGTAACAATTCCATTTGTATTTTCAGTTACAACCTCACCATATGGATTCATGCAGAAGGTTCTTACAAGATCATTGTATTTACTGGTTCTGTATACTATTTTACTTTCATATACATCTTTTGTTATATGTTCAAAAACCTCTGCAGGAAGCTCTACTCGAACTCCTATATCCACCCTGCTTCTTTCAGTTTTTATATCCATTTTATCACAAATGTTTGAAATCCATTTCGAACCGGAACGCCCTGTTGCCAAAACAAGGTCTTTACATGTAAAGCTGTCTTTTTTAGTTTCAACGGTGAATTTTTCATCGTTCTTTTTTATATCTATTACTTCACAATCAAATATAATATCAATTTTTCCTTTAATGAATTTAAACATGTTTTCTAATATCTTAATATTTCTATCCGTACCAAAGTGCCTTACTTTGGCATCTAATAGATGAAGATCATATTTTAAAGCTTTTGTTTTAAGCTCGGAATTTGCTGTGGAATAAAGCTTTGCATCGGCACCACCCATACTGCACAGTACTTGATCCACATACCACATTAAATCTAATGCTTCCTTGTCTCCAAGATACTTATTCAAGTCTCCCCCAAAGCTGTTTGTTATATTATATTTTCCATCAGAAAGACTTCCTGCCCCCCCAAAACCGTTTACTATGTTGCAAACTTTGCAGTGTATGCAGGACTTTATTTCTTTATTGTCTATGGGACAAACTCTTTTGTCCAAAGAATGACCTTTTTCAATCATTAAAACCTTGGCCTCTGAATTTTGCTGAATTAATTCATATGCAGTAAAAACACCGCTGGCTCCAGCACCAACTATTATAATATCATAATTCATAAGCTACACACCTTTCAAAGACTTTTAATATATTATATCAAAAAACTGCCGGCTTTTTAAATGCCGGCAGTATAGTTTTACAGGATATAGTCTCTTACCTTAACAATTTCTCCATTTTTTATATATACCCTTGGCACTCTTTTTCCTACCATACAGAGTACTTCGTAATTAATTGTGCCAAGCAATGGTGCAATATCATCCACATCGAACTTTAAGTTTCCATCTGTGCCCATAAGTATTACTTCATCTCCGATTTTAACATCTGGAACATCTGTAATATCTATCATACACTGGTCCATGCAAATATTTCCAACTACCGGAGCAAACTTGCCATTGATTATAACTTTTGCCTTACCTGAAAGCATCCTTGTATATCCATCCGCATATCCTACTCCAAGGGTGGCTATAATGCTCCTTCTCTCTGTTTTGAACTTCCTGCCGTAACCTATGTACTGTCCAGCCTCCAAAGTCTTTATATGAAGTATACATGCCTTCAATGTCATAACAGGTTTTATACTCAATTCATTTTTATCCACTTCTGTTGATGGATAATAACCATAAAGTATTATTCCAGGTCTTGAACCATCAAAATGACTTTCAGGAAGTTCCATTATAGCTGCACTGTTTGCCATATCCCTGATGTTTATTTTTACACCATTTTCAATAAGTTTATTTAAAAACCAGTTATAGTTGTCAAATTGATACTTTGAGTATTCCTTATTTGTTTCATCAGCTGTACTAAAGTGTGAAAATAAGCCTTCAATTTCTAAATTTGGCAATTTGCTTATTTTAACAGCATCTGCTACACTTCCATCATTTGGCAGAAACCCTATGCGACCCATGCCGGTATCAACTTTAATATGAATTTTTACAGTTTTATTCTTAGCAGCTGCTGCTGCTGAAAGCTTGCAGGCATAGTCATAATTAAATACTACAGGCTGCAAATCATATTCTAAAATATCCCCAAACAAGGTTTCAGGTGTTACACCTAGAATATTTATAGCACATTTAATGCCCGATTTTCTAAGTTCAACCCCTTCACTTAATACTGCTACCGCAAGTCTTGTAGCACCATTCTCTAGTAATACCGGCGCCACGTCAACAGCCCCATGGCCATATGCATCCGCCTTAACTACTCCAAATATCTCCTTTGATTTTGCCTTTGCACGAATATTTCTCATGTTATAGGCTAGGTTGTCAAGATTTACTTCCTCCCACACTGGTCTAAAATTGTTAAACATAATAATACCCCCTAAATTATTTTAACATATAAATCTTCCGGAATTTATGGTAATATTTTTCCAGAAGGTTAATAAACTTTAACCAGAAATTAATAAATAATAAAATATGTCCCTGTACTTTAAGTCTAACTGTATTATATTCCTTTAGAATTAATAATTCAATCCGATTAGTTTCATTTTTTACAATTTTCAGTATTTTCCCTAATTGTAACTTTCATTCCAGCACTAGAGTACCAATTATTATATAATTATGTTATAATTTTTATATGCTTATAATTTTAATTTCAAGGAGGATTCTCAGATGGACAGTAGTCCTAGCAAAATCATAATGGAGCTGCTTTTGATTTTCATTTTGATTATCATTAATGGTTTTTTTGCAGCTTCGGAAATGGCAATTGTATCTTTGAATAAAAACAGAATAAATATGCTTGCCTCTGAAGGTGATAAAAAAGCAATGCTCATACTAAAGCTGCTAGATGAGCCCAGCAGGTTTCTAGCCACAATCCAGGTAGGTATAACCATAACAGGATTCTTAACAAGTGCCTTTGCTGCTACAAGCATATCAAAATATGTATCAGAGGTTTTACAAAAATTTAATATATACGGCAGTGAAGGGATATCTGTTATAGTAATTACTATAATAATATCCTATCTTTCCCTTGTACTTGGTGAGCTATTCCCCAAAAGAGTAGCACTTAATAACTCTGAAAAAATTTCAATGTTGGTTATTAACCCCATATTGTTTTTTTCCAAGGCAACAAAACCTTTTGTTAGAATGCTAACCTTTTCATCAAATGTTTTATTGAGGCTTTTTAGCATTAACTCTGAGGATTTAGAAGAACACGTTTCAGAGGAAGAAATAAGGATGATGATCAATGTAGGCGAGGAAACAGGGGTAATAAACGAAACTGAAAAAGAAATGATAGATGGAATATTCCAGTTTGATGATACTTTAGCAAAGGAAATAATGACCCCAAGAACAAATGTTTTTGCAATAGATATAGAAATGCCCTTAAATAAGATAATTGACCTTGTACTGGAGGAACAGTATTCTAGAATTCCTGTATTTGAGGAAGACATAGATAATATAATTGGTGTACTTTATATGAAAGACCTTTTTGTTAAACTTAGACAAAAGGATTTTCATCTCCAGGATATCAGAACTTTACTTAGGCAGGCATATTTTGTACCTGAAACTAAAAATATAGACGCCTTGTTTAAAGAACTGCAAAATACAAAAAATCACATGGCAATGCTTATAGATGAATATGGAGGGTTTTCAGGTATAGTTACCATTGAAGACTTAATAGAAGAGGTTATGGGTAATATACTTGATGAATATGATGATAGTGATGACTCCATAAAAAAAATAGATAAGGGCATTTATATTGTGAATGGACTTGTATCAATAAATGAAATAAATGAGGCGCTTAATATGGAGCTCCCTTCTGATAATTTTGATACTATAGGAGGTTTTGTAATCGACTTACTTGGAAGTATACCAAAAGACAATGAAACTCCAGTAGTTGAATATGAAGGTGTATCATTTAAAGTTGAGAAAATAAATGAAAAAAGAATAGATAAAATCAAAATGACAATCAAAGATGCGGAACACTTAGAATAAGGATTTATGGGAATTGGCTTTAAGCCAGTTCCTTTTTGTTTTGTAATCAGGCATATAAGTTTCTAAAGCAGCCCAGAAATCCCTTGAATGATTCTTGTGAATAATATGGCAGAGCTCATGAAGTATTACATAATCCAATATTTCTATTGGTGCCAGGGAAAGTTTAAAATTAATACTTATATTATTAGTGCTGGAACAGCTCCCCCATATGGTCCTTTGGTTTTTAACATTTACTTTGTTGGGTCTTACCCCCATTTCATCAGATATTGCAGAAATTCTATCTATAACAATCTTGGTGAAATCATTCTTATATTTTCTATAGAGACAGTCTAATATCTCGCTATATGGTGGAAAAGGATTTTCTCCGCCAAAATAAACATTGAATTTTGATTCGGTTAATTCAATGTTCGTTTTGTTTTCAAAAACCTTAATATTATTCAGATTATATTCTTTTCCAAGAAAATTTATCTTGTGACCGGTTTCATATCTAATCAATTTATCCTTAGATTCCTTTATCCATTTTTCTTTGGATAAAACCAGTGTCTCTATTGTTTTAAAACTCATTTTTAGAGGAGCATACACTAGTACTTCCCCTGTTTCTGAAATTCTTATACCCAAGGTTTTTCTCTTTTTTCTTATTACTGTATATCCCATGCCTTCACCTTGTTTTTTCCTGTTCTTTTAGCTATGTACAACATATTGTCAGCCTTTCTTATTACGTCCTCAAGGACTTTGTCCCCTTTATCAAAAACACTTACACCTATTGATACAGTTATCCTGTCACATATATCTCCATATATTATATCCTCCTGTTCAACAAGCTTCCTGATTTTGTTCATTTTATCCTCAGCAACTTCAATATCAGTTACATTGAACATGCATATTATCAGCTCTTCTCCTCCGTATCTGCAGACGATGTCTTCCCCATCCATATTCTCTTTTACAAGACTTGAAATAGTTATTAAAACTTGATCACCATAAAGATGACCATAGTTGTCATTACAATTCTTAAAATTATCAAAATCAATCATTGCAATTGCTATGTCATTTCTAATTGTACTTAAATACTTGGATACCTTTTTATAAAAATAATTCCTGTTAAATAATCCAGTTAGATAATCTCTGTTTGATATTTCCATAATTTTATTATAAAGTTTGTTATTTTCGAAGCAAATTGCTATTTGGTTCCCAATAGCCTTAATAAACTTAGTATGGAACTCATTGAAGAAATTATAGTTTTCATGCTCCACAATTATAAATCCCAGCAAATCCCCCTTGATGGCAATGGGAATCCCAAGAGATGAGTGGATTGTGGTTTCATACTTTGTATATAGATTACTGGATGAATTTATTAAAAATTCCGAGTAGGAATTCTTGCTGCTTTCCTCAAGCATTACCTTGTGATGATGAGCGTCTTCAAGGTTTGATTCCCTTAATACAAGTCTTCCGTTTTCCTTTACATATATGGATGAAAATGCCGCCCCCATTACTCCTATTAACATGTCATTTATTAATGATATAATTTTATCACTGCCATAATATTGGTTTATGTATTCACTTATACTGAGAACAGATGTAAAAATTGCCAGCTTGTTTTCAAGATCCACAATTTTAGAATTAAGTTTTTGTATAGTATCTTCACTTAATTCTTGATATTTTATCAATTCATTAATAAGTTCTCTTTTTTCTTCCATTTTTACTTCATATCTCCTTAAGATATTAAATTAATCTAAATGTTAATTTTACCCACCCAATCCAAAGCTTCAAGATAACAATTATAAATATCTGCTCCAGTCAACTTAACAAATGCTAAATTTTTATCCACGGCTGTCCAGTTTCCCGCCTCATATTCCTTTATAATATTTAAAATATGAGAATAAATACTGTCATCACCGCTTAGAGCTTTCTTTACATCATTAGTAACAGGGAGCTCTTTTAGAATATCCCCCATTGACATGTCTACAAATCTGTCCACCATTGAAAAAAGACCTATTAAAAACATATCAAAAGCCTTCAACTCAAAACTGCTCCTCTCTGCAAGAAGCTCTCCAAATCTAGCTCTTAACAACGATGTTGTAACAATAGCCTCCATGTGTTCGTCTGTTAAAGACTTTAAGGTTATTACATATAGCCATTTTTTAAGGTTATTTATTCCAATAAGCATAACTGCCTGTCTTATTGAAGTTACCTCTGTTCTAATGCCATAAAAAACTGAATTTATAAGCCTTAGAAGTTTATATGACAATGCCAGGTCTCTTTTTATGGAGGCCTCAACTTTTTCAATATTAACAGTTTTTTTATTTAATTCTTCCAGGGCATTAAAATAGTTATATTTGTCTGTAAATAAATCTTTGGTGCTAACCACCGTAGGCTTGCTTAAATAATATCCCTGAAACAAAGTATATCCATATTCAATAGCAGAATTAAAGTCTTCTTCCGTTTCCACCTTTTCTGCAAGAAATTTTATATTTGTATCTTTAAATTTATCAACTATTTTCTTTCGCTCCAAATAAAGAGTCTGCAAAAAATCAACCTTGATAAAGTCAATAGAACTTATTATTTGATTATATTCTTCTTTGTATATAAAATCGTCCAGAGCAATTTTAAATCCCTTTGATTTTATTCTTTTAATTGAGTCAATTATATCAGGTGTGAGTTCTACTGTTTCTAGAACCTCAATAACAACAAGATTAGGGGAAAACAAATCCATTATATCAGAATTGATAAGATTTTCATCAAAATTAAGAAATGCCTTTTTATCTCCCACTAAAGAATCTGTGGAAAATAGAGAAAAGCTGTTTTTTACAACTTGAAGAGTGGCATCTGTGCTGTCAGAATTGTCAAAAGCATTTTTGTCAGTACTTCTGAATAACAGTTCATATGCCACTACTTCCCTTTTCTTATTAAAAATAGGCTGTCTGGCTAAATAAACATTCATGATATTACCCCTCGTATCAATAATATTTATTAATAATTCTTAATTATACAATTATATCACAAATGAATATCAAAACAAATATATTACCAGCCTTTTGCAGTTTCCAAAACTTCATCAGGAATATCTCCTGATAAGAATTCTTTTATAGATTCTTCTATTATATCAACAGCTTTATCGATCTGCTCTTTAGTTATTACAAGAGGAGGCTGCACCCTTAGAACATTGTTTGCAAAGAATGTTAGAAGAAGGCCCTTTTCCCAGCATCTATAACATATCTTTGCACATGCCTCCTGATACCTTTCCTTTGTTTCTCTGTCCTTTACAAGGTCTACACCTATACTTAAACCAAGTCCTCTTACATCCCCAATCATAGGGTATCTGCCCTTAAGTTCCTTGAATTTACCCTTAAGATACTCTCCCTTTTCATAGGCAGTCTTTAAAAGCTCTTCCTCTTCAATAACATCAATAGTTGCCAATGCAGCCTGGCAGCATATTGGATTTCCTATTGTTGTAAACAGATGAGCAGGGGCCCCTACTGATTCCATTATCTCTTCTCTTGCCACTATTGCGCTCATTGGCATACCCGATGCAATTGACTTACCCATAACAATTATATCCGGGTCTACTCCAAAATGCTCTATGGCAAACCATTTTCCTGTTCTTCCAAATCCCTGCTGAACTTCATCAACGGCAAATAATATTCCATGACTTTTGCATATTTCATATAATTTTTGTGTATATTTAGCAGGTGGTATTACTATTCCACCATCCCCTGCAATTGGTTCCATAATTATTACAGCAACTTCCTCCGGAGGCAGATATGCACTAAATTTTTCCTTGAGTTCATTTAAACATTCTAAATTACAGCTTTCCACTTTCTTTCCACATTTGCATCTGTAACAATCCGGATAGTTTATATGATATATATCTGGAACTAAAGGCCCTATTTTCCTTCTCATATTCAAGCTTAAAGCAGATATGGATATGGACCCGTAGGTAGAACCATGATATGCACCAACAAAGGAAATAATTTTACTTCTCCCTGTATATGCCCTGGCTAATTTCATCATTCCATCATTTGCATCCGAGCCTGTAAGACCAAACATAACCTTCTTACTGAAATTACCAGGTGTAATCTCAATAAGTTTTTCAGCAAGCTGAATTAGCGGTTCATGATACATATAAGCCGGTGTATAATGAATAAACTCCTTTGCCTGTTCAGTTATCGCCTTAACTACCTTAGGATGTGAATGTCCCGTATTTGTAGCTCCAGCACTTGATAGCATATCAATGTATTCATTTCCGTCTACATCAGTGACAACAGCACCATGGCCGCTTTTTACCACCAGCGGGTAGTATGGAACTCTAGCTCCCGTTGCAATGACTTTTTTGTCTCTTTCAACTAGTTCTTTGCACTTTTTTATGTCTCTATTCATAATTAATATCCCCCCCTCGAATTTAATTATATATTAATTATTGTACTATTTATTAAATTCAAGGTCAATAAAAACTAATAAATAGGAGGGCAAATGTTGCTTATTCCAATGACTTTTTTAGATGTTGGATTGTAAAACTTATGAGGAATGTTTTCTTGAATATATATGCTGTCTCCTTCATTTAATTTATATTTTTCTTCTCCCAGGTTAATTTCAATAGTACCGTCAACTATGAATAAACACTCATCAGCTGCATGTACCATAAACTCCTCACTGCTCCAGCTGTGCGGTTCAAGCTGAAAATATATTATTTCCATTTTTAAATTTATTTGTTTATCAGCAGCCATAGGAGTTAAAAATTCATAAACTATACTTGAGCTTGGCAGTTCAAGTTTTTTTCTTTTGTCTGCTTTAATAAGCACATTTTGTTTTCTGTCTTCTGAAAGAAAAGAATACAATGGAACTTGAAGGGCCATGGATATTTTTCTTAAGGACGACAATGAAGGATCTATTAGATTTCTTTCGATTTGTGATAAATAGCTGGCAGTTAAACTTGTTTTGTCAGCCAGCTCATTTAATGTCATTCCCTTTTCTTGTCTAATTGATCGTATTTTTGCACCGTACATAACAATCCCCCTTTATTAATGTAAAAATTATACTGAATATTTTACACTAGTTGTACATATATGTAAATTATATCAACTTCAAATTTTAATAAAATCAGTATTTTGAATTATACATTCAATGTATATGCATGTTAAATTTTTTTGCTAATTTTCAAATAATTTTGAATTGCGGACACAATTTGCTCATATTATTTTGTTGATACAGGCCGTTTTCACTGTGTTTATAGGGTATATATTAACTTTTTATTAATATTTGTATTGATTTTATTTTTAAACAATGATAAAATTAGGACATTCAGAATATTATAATTATTGAAAGCGCAATTATTTTTTTGTATCAAGTAGTTATTTTCTTGCGCAACAGGAGGTGAAATTGTTTAGAAAAGGAAAATAATTACAAAATAATTTTTTATTAATAGGGGGGTTAATTTATGAGCGAACATGGCGGATCTCTAGGTGGAGAAAATCTAGAGCGTGGTCTTGAAGAGAGACATATTCAACTTATGGCAATTGGTGGAGCAATCGGTGTTGGTTTGTTCCTTGGTTCAGCAACAGCAATAAAAATGGCTGGACCTGCATTGTTGCTTGCATACGCAGGTGGCGGACTTATTCTTTATATAATTATGCGTGCACTTGGTGAAGTAGCTGTTGAGCATCCTGTATCAGGTTCCTTCTCAGCTTATGCATATCAGTTTATATCACCTTTAATGGGCTTTATGACTGGTTGGTCTTACTGGTTTATGTGGGTTGTTACATGTATGGCTGAAACAACAGCTGTTGGTATTTACATCCAGTTCTGGTTCCCAAGCGTACCTACATGGCTGACAGCTTTTGTATGTATAGTTCTTTTAACTCTTGTTAACCTTACAGCAGCTAGTCTTTTCGGAGAATTCGAATTCTGGTTTGCTTTAATAAAGGTTGTTACTATCATAGTTATGATCGTTGTTGGTGCTATCATGATGTTCACAGGTCTTGGA
>JBLNDT010000058.1:0-8491 GCA_050261915.1 Solirubrobacterales bacterium | reverse complement strand
AAATAATGGTCCATCAGTCTATCCACCCATTCAGGTACAACTGCCTTATCCTTACAATCAAATACAGGAAAATATGGTTTAATATCTAATACAGGAGTACCATTTAATGCATCTAAACCTTTAACTACTAAAGTGGCATCTTCTGCAGAAATAATTTCAACTGATGTTACACCTATTTGATTTGGTCTGCTCTTGCCCCTTTGTGAAAATATGCCAATCAGCGGCATATCATCCCTATTTTGAGGTCTTCGCTGCAAATTTTTATCAACATCAAATTTTGCCTTATCCAAATAGTAGATAATAATTGCATGAGAGAAATCATTTAAACCCACTAAACCGCCAGAATACTCTTTTTCTAAAATTATTTTAGAAATATCACTGCCCCAGGCTTCATGCTTTTTGTCTTCAACCTCATTGTTAACATATCCTATAGGATGCATGGTTATTTTCATATTATTTCCCCCTTATCATTATTATAATATTAGATGAATTTATCTATATGTTTTCAGCAGTACCTTTAATACTCTGTTCTGTCCATATTTCATTACATAATCGTATACGTAATCTCTGCCAACAATCTTCTTCATAAAATCCGCATCCATTTTTGGAATCACTTCTACAAGATCTCTTTTAGTAATTTCATTGATAGCACTTAAAAATTTTGTGTCATTTTGTTTCCTTAGTGCATCTTCCTTTGGATAACCAATTCCAAAGGGTCCCTCAAAGAGCTTGTCTAATGTGCATTGTAAGTTAACTTCACCAGCCCATCCAAAATTCAAGCCAAGTGGAAAGGAAATTGAATTCCCATTGTTTATTCTCCCAAACAGATAGGCATCAGATGGATTAGCAACATATCCACATAATATTCCAGGGAGGCTGTTACATGCCAGCATCATTCCCTGTCCGGAAGCGCATCCAGTTACCACAAAGTCTACTGCCCTGCTTTCAAGCAAAATACTTATAAGCATTGCGGTTTCTATATAGGAATACTCAATTTCTTCATCTGGAAAAATTCCAAAATTAATAACCTCATACCCCTTGTCTTTTACTGTATTCATTAAACAGCTGTATAATAAATTATTTTTATCTTTCTGGGAGCTACCCTGAATAATAGCAATTTTCATAAAAATACCCCTCTAAACTGGAATTTAACTATTTCATTCTTCTAATTGTATCATCAACAGATATACATTCTGCATATCTGCCCTTCCACATGAATTCATTGTAATATTTATAACTTTGTTCTCCTGTCATAAATTCATTATTAACTGTGGAATTTGAGAATTCAGGTACTATAATATTATAGCCATGTTCAAATCCGCATTTGATAGTGGCATCAATACAATAATCTGTCTGCAGTCCTGAAATAATTATATCCTTCTCATCTTTAGCTTTTAAATATTCTAATAAACCAGTGCCTTTAAAAGAACTATTAACATCCTTATCAAATATTTTCTCCCCATCTAATGGTTCAAATTCTGAATATATTTCGAAACCCTCAGTTCCTTTTGTTAACTCACTCCCCGGGCCATCATCATGACGGACATATATAACTTCAATGTTGTTGTTTCTTGCTCCCCGTATTAATTTCTTAACATTAGCCGCAAATATATTAAATTTGTATAACTTGTCATTTGTAATTAATTTTTGGGTATCAACAACCAATAAAACCATTTTTAACTCCTTTATTATTGAAATTAATTAACCGGTAATTTAATATTTGTCCAGCAGGCTACATCACATTGTCCAAATTTATTATCCCCCACAGCCACCATGGTGCCATCTGATTTTAAACCAAGGGTATGAGCACACCCCGCTGCCACAGCCACAATATCCCGCCAGTTACCAACATTACATTGTCCATACTCATTCCACCCGGATGCCAACACAGTTCCATTGGCTTTAAGACCGATGGTATGACTACTGCCTGCAGCTATTGCCACAATATCCTGCCAGCTTTCTACATTGCATTGGCCATGCTTATTCCACCCTGCTGAAACCACTGTTCCATCAGATTTCAGACCCACAGAATGAAGATATCCTGCTCCAATGGCTGAAATGTTATGCCAGTTACCTACATTGCATTGACCGTATTGATTATTACCTGCAAATAGTACAGTTCCGTCACACTTTATTCCCAGTGTGTGCCAATCCCCAGCAGCCACTGCCACAATATCGTGCCAATCATCTACATTGCATTGGTTTTCAGTATTCCTACCTACAGCAACCACAGTACCGTCAGTTTTAAGTCCAACAGTGCGACCCCATCCACCAGCAACTGCTGTTATATCTACCCAGCTGATTAAGTTGCATTGACCATGCTTGTTCCAGCCTGCTGCAACTACTGTACCATCTGCTTTAAGGCCTACAGAGTGTGAATTCCCCGTGTTGGAAGCCATATGAACATTACCTGCGGCCAGGGATACAATATTATGCCAGGTGCTTACGTCACATTGTCCACATTTATTGTCACCTACAGCCAATACTGTGCCATCCAATTTTAGACTAAGAGTATGACGATGACCAGCCGCTATAGTATTTACTTTAGTTTGAATTGTACATAATGTATTGGTCATGTATATACCTCTTCCTTACAATAAAATACAGGTAATACTATAATAATCGGTCTTTATCAGTATTTAATTAAGACCATATATAATCAATCATCTTTTTTATAATCTCAGAAACTAACATCAAATCCACCCCAATCATAAAGTTGTATATTTATATTATACTATATTCTAAAAATCACATTCAAAGGAACATCCAAATTAATATGTATAATTAAATATAAACCAGGATAATAAAAAAACTATTGAGGTTTTAAAATTAAAAAAATTATTTGTTTATATTTTCTATATATATTTCCAAATTCCTTCAAATTTAAAAGCTTTTCATCCACCCAAAATCGACTATATACAACAATAAAAAAGAACCTCTGTAATTATATGTTTAAAATTATATTAATGTAGTCCTAAACAGTTTCAATATTTTAGTATTTCTATATAATATAAATAGAGACAAGCATTAAAATGATAGGAGGTTATAAGATGAAACTATCTGATATAAAAACTCTTGCTGAGATAAGCGAAGAATACAATATACCTGTATCTACTCTTAAATTAAGGCTTACATTAAAAGGCTTTGACTTAATTGAAGGTGAGGATTATAAAAAACTAGGTCCAAGAATGCCTACATTATTAAGTCCTGAAGGAGTAAAAAAAATAACAAAATCCCGGGAATAAAATCCTTGTCTAACACCAAAATTTGTTATGAAAATTGCTCATTTATAGAATTAAAATGAAAAGAATTAGGAGGAAAATATGAAAAAAATATTAATGCTTTTACTAATACTTGGAACTATTAATTTTACAGGATGTTATCAAAAAAGTGCAGACCATAAGGCAGTAAAAGAAACATCTACAACTACTACAGATACTAAAACAAACAAGGATAAAACTGATACAGCTAAAGCAACAACTAGTGATGGCAAACAATTAGGTTATGTAAAAAAATTATATGAAGAAAATGGAAGTAAGTATATTTCAATACAATATGTACAATGGTTGTCAGGAGAAGAAGCTATTAAGGCTATAATGGAAGATGATAAATGTACAAGAGAAGAAGCACAGTCTAGATATACTAATGATTATTATATAAGATATAATAACAAAGAAGTGAAAAAAGTAAAAGTTTCAAATAATGCTACTTATAGTATAATTAAAACTGGTGCTGAAGCAACTAAATCAAACTTTGATGAAGTAAAGAAAGAGCTTGGACAAACAACACAAGGAATTTTATGTGATGTAACTATAAAAGATAATGAAGTTACAGATTTGAAACAAAAATATCAACCATAATAAATTATAAAGTTAATTTGTTGGATAATATAGTAACAATCAAACTTCCAATTCTCGAGTTTGATTGTTACTGTTTTTAGATTTCAAAGAATTAGATAGTGAATTATTCTTAAACACAGCCTATTATTATTATACTACAAAAAAAACCCACTATTTGAACTCTTCGTCAAAACAGTGGGCTCCTTCTTGTTTTACTTTTTGTGGTAAACCTATCTAAAGGAAGATTTCCGGTTCCTTTCGCTCTTTAAAAAGGTTATTTAGGCGTATGCCCCATTCCTTCACTGGACTAGGCTTCATTGTTCTTGCACTTTGTGGACAACTTTTGATACATGCACAGCAAGTGATACATTTTTCAATATCAATCAAACTACTATTTTCAATATCAACTGCACCCATAGGACATCTTTCTGCACAAATTCCGCATTGCAAACAATCATCACTTACTTTTATAAAATCAATGTCCCATACCTTTGTACTTCCATCATATGGATAGTTTCCAGGTATGTTTATATCAGAGATGAGATCAATTGATGAAATTGATTGTAGTTTTTCATTTATTTTATGGCCAAATAATTCTGCTTGAATAAAATCTCT
This sequence comes from Solirubrobacterales bacterium, assembly GCA_050261915.1. Taxonomy (GTDB): domain Bacteria; phylum Bacillota; class Clostridia; order Clostridiales; family Clostridiaceae; genus UBA699. The sequence continues at coordinate 4,037 of JBLNDT010000058.1, read as the reverse complement.
TGCATCTGGTCTCCCTTTTGCTATTGGGGCTTCGGCACTTGAAAAAGAGTGTTCCCCTATAAATGCTGAACAGGCAATTGGTTTGCAGCCCCTCTCAATCATAGTATTTTTAAGTTCGAGTAAAGCATCACCATATGCTCTATTACCATATACCACTATACATACGCTAGGAGTATTGCAAGCTTGAACTAATTGCAACCATTCACTAAAAAGTGAAGGTACTCTTCCCATATAAACTGGTACTGCAACAACCAGTAATTCATTTTCAAATGTTTGTAATTGTTGTTTTCTCGCATTTGGTTTAGTAATATCAATTAATTCTACATTGCTATGATTAATTCCACATGCAATACTTTTAATAATCTCCTTTGTTGTCCCTGTTGGTGAAAAACAAACTAGTTTAAGTGATTGTACTTTCATTAAATATACCTCTCAGATCTGTAGATCTTCTACAGTTAATAATAAATTGTATTTACCTTACAACTCCTTCTAGAATAATAGTAATACTAGTTTTATAATATTAATAGGAGCGAAATTATACTGGTATAAATTATAATAGATAGGATTGATGATATTTTGGAAACTGAGAAACATCGATATAGAGAGCTAGGAGATTTTTTAAAAACACGAAGAGCTAAAATTTCACCTTCACAAGTTGGGATTTTAACAACAACACGCCGACGTACTCCAGGGCTTAGAAGAGAAGAGATAGCACAATTAGCTGGCATTGGACTAACTTGGTATACTTGGCTGGAGCAAGGAAGATCTATTCATGTTTCAACCCAGGTAATAGAAAGCCTATCTAGAGTTTTAATGCTAAATAAACAAGAACGCATTCATCTTTACCTTTTAGCGAATCAGCCCTTACCAGCAGATATACCAGGATATGGTGGAACATTAAGTCCCATTCTTCAGCATGTTCTAGATAATCTGATATGCTGTCCATCCCTAATAATAGACCAGCAGTGGAATGCTATTGCCTGGAACAAAGCAGCATGCTTAGTCTTTGGTGATTTCGGTAAAATGAACATTAGAGAACGAAATATAGTTTGGGCAATGTTCACAGATAATAAATATAAACAGTTGTATACCGACTGGGATTTTTACGCAAAAGATCTACTGGGAAGCTTTCGTTCAATGTGGGGCAAATATATTGAGGATCCATGGCTTGCTCAGTTTATTGACGAACTTAAAATACAAAGCAAAGAATTTAATTCATGGTGGCCCTTACATGAAATTCAGAGTAATAAGGAAATGTATAAGCAATTGAACCATCCTGTTGCAGGGATATTAGATTTTGAGGTTAGTAAATTTGATGTCTCCAGCAATTCCAGCTTAAAATTGATTATTCATACCCCTTTATCAGGAACGGATACCTTAACAAAAATGAAACTATTGTTAGATGAATATACTTAAAGACAACAATTAATTGAGGTAATGTGATATGAAATGTAACAGTGATTTATACGAAAATAACCATTCCTTTGTAGCTGAATATGGTAAAGCTATGATTGATTTTGTAAATATCGAAAAGAGTCAAAATATTATTAAAACCTTATACAAGTAATATTACTGGGAAAGGTACCCTATATCTTTGGAGTATATATTGATACTTTTACCTATTATTATGCAGTGAAGTTTCATTTATTAGCATTCAGAAAATTAATGGCTGAGAATGAATTCAAACTTTAATAACATGGTTTCAATATTTTGTAGTGAACTTGCTTATATTTCTGCAGTTACAATACAAATATTTTTATTACTCTAATTCTTGTTATATCTTTTTAATTCTTCTCTCCAAAAGCTTCGTTCATTTAATGCTGCACTATCAATTTCTTCTAACTTTTTCGTTATCCATTCTAATAACTCTTCAGTAGCATTTCCTTCTAAAAACGCACGTCTCCCATTGACAGACTTTATCTTTTTTCCAAACTCAAAATACTCAAGCAAACATTCTGCCAACTTAGGAACTGAAGAATTAATAAACGTTTCATCATTCTCATTTTCATGGTCGATGCATACGACTTCACCAGATTCCTCAATTACACATATTAAATCACCGTTACCTGTAAACCCTAGGTAAATATACTTTTCTTTAAAACTATCTAAGTTAAATTTATCTTTTAGTTTAGTTGATCCCCCTTTGTCAGATGATTCAAAGTTTAGAAATGGAGCTGCTGATTCTGGTAATCCCGCTTCTATTAGGAACTCTTTGGCATCATTATCCAATCGTAATGACTTAATCTTATCTGTATCATAATTAACCAGAGGAAATACTTCCTTATTCCACTTATCTAAAAAATCTTTGGGTGTTATCATACCTTATCCTCCATTCTTATAGTAATTTACTTATTTGGCGAACTCGTAAATGTTTGCCCTATTTCGGTCAATGGGTCATTTCCCCTAATACCAAAATCTCTCTCAAAATTGTGTATTCCACCAAATCCAGAGTGTAGTGATTGTGGAACAGCCGCTGCTTGACCGCCACCACCTATATGATGATGTATCAATTTATCACCTATCTGCTTTTCATACTGTGGGAAATGTTCTACAAAAACATCATCTACAACTGGTACAGCACCATTTTCAATTCTAGATACGTTCCCATCACTCCAATATTCTGGGTGACTATCAAGTAAGTTTTCAAAATGTTTAGCTGCATCCCTTTCCCAACCAGCCGCATTAGTTCCGCTAACTCCTTTTCCTTTGAACTCCATTTCAGTTACTAATCGAGGGTCTGCCCTATACTCCAATGGTATTTGTTCAACATCAATACCATTATATGCTCTAATACCACTGTTTTCAGTTTTACCCGCCCCCTTGGGGCTGAAACTGTAGTTAAAAAAGCAAATGGTAGAAACAGCTTTAACTATTACTACCATTTTAACATTTATTTCTTTATTCATATATTTGTTGTAGAATTAAAAATGAGTGGTTAAATTTTATTACTTATATTGACTTAATTATACTTTGCTAGTGCTATTTTTTATGCAGTTAATTTAACCTTCGTTATGCATTTAGTCATCATTAACAATTAAAATACTCTTTAAGAAAATCGCTAAAGCTACTCCATTTTTCATGAAGTTCTCCCTTTTTTAACAATTCATCTCCACCCTCAAAATTAACTCTATACACTTTATCAGTATCACTGTCTAACACTATTACCTCATTTGCCGACATCTCAGTCAACACAAGATATTTTTTATTAAATCCATATTCATTTCTACATATGTTTGTTGACTTCACAATGTTGCTGTTGTCTTCTATCATATCCATTAATTCTACACCTAAATTTTCTTCCCAGAATGGACCAGCATATGTTGTATAAAATTGAATGAATTCTTTTGATGGGTTTACGTCTAATTCCTTAATAGCCCTAATGACCTCATCTTTATTATTTCTTAAATATATATTATCACTTAATACTTCCTTTAAACCATTCGGTAGTATACTCATTACTTTACTCCTTTCATTGCATCTCTGCCTCTAGCTTTCCAATATTCAATTGAGTCTACTTTTTGAAATGCATTTCTTACCTCTTCACTCATGGGATTAAATGGGTTTAATTGACCTTTATATGGATGTAATGGTGCTATTTTTGCATTACTTATATTATGATATCTTGTTGACGCTTCGAATAATGGTCCAACACTATGCTGTTGTGAATGGTGTAGGGTTGCAACATTGCCATCAACATCTAAAATAGGTGCTAATCCATATCTCTCTGATGCCTCTGCATTAGTTAGCCCTCTTCCTTTTTTAGCTCCAACAGTTCTTACCATACCCCAATCTATATCATTCCTTTGGAATACCTTATATGTGATTCCTGTACCACCTTCTCCAGCATTAAAACTAACAGATTTACCAAATACATCATTATTTGTATACTGACTAATTAGTTTTAATTCAGCTTTACCCGCCCCCTTGGGGCTAAAACTGTAGTTGCAAAAGCAAATGGTAGCAACAGCTTTTAACTATTGCTACCATTTTATCATAGTATTATTTTTAGTTCATCAGCTAACTACAGAATTACAATT
>JBLNDT010000057.1:0-133309 GCA_050261915.1 Solirubrobacterales bacterium | reverse complement strand
CTTCAGTATAATGATAAATAAGCTTGATATGAAAGGGTAGGGTGGAAGTATTGAACAAAAAGTTTAGTAAAGAGGAACTTTTATCAGAAGTTGAAGAACTGGATGTAAAATTTATTCATCTGCAATTCACAGATATTATGGGAATAATGAAAAATGTTTCAATAACTGCGGAGCAGTTAGAGAAGGCATTGGACAACAAGATAATGTTTGACGGCTCATCAATAGACGGCTTTGTTAGGATTGAAGAGTCAGATATGTATCTTGTACCAGACCTATCAACCTTTACTGTATTTCCATGGACTAGCTTTAATAAGGAAGCAAGGTTAATATGTGATGTTTATAATATGGATGGAACCCCTTTTGAGGGATGTCCTAGGAATACCTTGAAAAAAATGATTAATGAAGCAAAAAACATGGGGTATAAGCTTAAAGTTGGTCCAGAATGCGAATTTTTCTTGTTTAATACTGATGAAAAAGGTAACCCTTCCTTAGAAACACATGATGATGCAGGTTATTTCGATCTTGCACCGGTGGATTTAGGGGGAAACGCAAGAAATGAAATGACAATTGCACTTAAGGAAATGGGTTTCAATATTGAAACCTCCCATCATGAAGCTGCACCAGGGCAGCATGAAATCGACTTTGAATATGATGATGCTTTAAATACTGCTGACAATATAATGACATTTAAAATGGTGGTAAGAATAATTGCCCAGAGAAATGGACTTCATGCAACCTTTATGCCTAAACCTAAATATGGCATAAACGGTTCTGGTATGCATCTTAATTTGTCCTTGTCCAATCTAGAGGATGAAAATGTATTTTTCTGTGAAGAAAGCGAAATGAATCTTTCTAAAACAGCATTTTATTTCCTAGGGGGACTTATGAAACATGCAAGGTCCTACACTGCATTAACTAACCCTACTGTTAATTCATATAAGAGGCTTGTACCAGGTTATGAAGCACCTGTATTAATTGCATGGTCAGCCAGCAACAGAAGCCCGCTTATAAGGATACCTGCAGAAAGAGGTGCAGGAACAAGGATTGAACTTAGAAGCCCGGACCCCTCAGCAAATCCATATTTGGCATTAGCTGCAACCCTTAAAGCAGGTCTTGACGGGATAGAAAGTAAAATAGAGCCACCTGATCAGGTTACTGGAAATGTATACGAAATGGGATTAGAGGAAATAGAAGAAAGGGGCATAGAAAAACTTCCGGGAAATCTCTACCAAGCTATTCTTGAGCTGTCAAAGAATGAGGTGATTAAATCTTCCCTAGGAGAGCATGTTTATAAGAAGTTTGTTAATGCTGCGTTATATGAATGGAAAGAATACTCCAAATATATATCCCAGTGGGAACTGGATAGATATTTGAAAAAATATTAATTTTATGCAAAGTTATAAAATAGTTGTTGCGGATAGTGATGAAAAAAGCAGAGATAAAATATGCAGCATGTTAAAAAGTAAGGGCTATATGGTTTATCAGGCTTCTGACAGCGGAGGGGCCATAAGAATAAGCAAAAGTATATTTCCAGAGCTTGTTATAATGGATATAAATCTAACGGGGCTTAATGCGTATAAGTCTGCAAAAATAATTGAAGAAGATGAAATTTCAAGTGTTGTTTTTATCACGAATAAAGTTGATTCAGTTTTTTATGATAAGCTTAAAGCAATGAATATATACGCATATATAAATAAACCTGTTAATTTTGAACAATTGGTTCAAGTGGTGGAATTCTCCATTAACAATATTATCAGGTTAAATGAACTAAAAAATAAAATTGAAAGTCTTGAAACTACATTAAAAAACAGAAAGAAATTAGACAGAGCAAAAGGAATTATCATGAAGAGGCTCAATGTTTCTGAAGATGAAGCCTATGGATATTTAAGAAAAAAGAGCATGGATATGTGTGTATCAATAGACTCTCTTGTGGATGCAATATTAAAAAAATATGGATAAAAATCGTGTGAATCAAAGGATACACACGGTTTTTTATTTACATAGGTTTCATAAACATTTGGGTCCAGTAACAGGTTCCGTTTTTATTTTTTGCCAGGCCCACTCCAATTTCAGTATAAGATGGGTTCAATATATTTGCCCTGTGACCTGTGGAATTCATCCAGGCGTTCATAACCTCTGCAGGAGTTTGCTGACCCATAGCTATGTTTTCACCTGCAGCAGAAAAATGAAGCCCAAAGGATTCCATCATATTAAAAGGTGAACCATAGGTAGGAGACTGATGTGAAAAATAATTTTTATTTATCATATCCTGAGATTTGTACCTTGCTACTCTGGAGAGCTGCCAGTTTTGTTTTAGAGGCTGAAGTCCTGCCTTTGCCCTTTGTTGATTTACAAGTTTAACCACCTCTGTTTCAATGGCTACTATGTCCCGGTTGCTTGGTATAGTGATTTTTTGACCTGGATAAATCATATTTGAATTTGTTATTTGGGGATTTGCTGAAATTATTTCACTTATACCAACCTGATATTTACTTGCAATTTTCCACATGGAGTCTCCAGGAAGCACTGTATATGCAACAGATGCTGCAAATACCTCACCTGAGAATAATGCCAGGAATAATAGGGCTGAAACTGCCTTAACTATTTTATTTTTCAATATAATCACCTCAAGGTTAGTTTCAGGAATTTCTTCAATGTTTATGCTGGTATGTTATGGTGAATGGTGTAAATGCTATTCGTTAATTTGCTCTAAAATTACTTTTCTTTTATAAAAACCAAACCTTTTATAAAATTCTAATACATTTTCATTACCCTCAGCTACTACGATTATCTTTTTTATTACTTTTTTGTTATCCATCCAATCTAATGCTCTATTCATCAATTTATCTCCACACCCATATTTACGATATTCTTTTTCAACAAAAAGAGAATCAATTTCCCCAATTAGTTCTTTAGTAACCGTACTAATACAATAGCCAATAAATAAGTTTTTATCTATATCTTTAATTAAGTCTATTTTAACTTCTAAATTGCTATCATTAACAAACTTATTTTTTCTACCCTTAAATTTAAGATTTACAAAACTATTTTGGAAATATTTTGAGTTGACCTCATGGTGGTTAATTAACTTTTCCCATAGAGGTTGTACAAAATCAAGTAATTCTATACTACCAGTTACAAATTCAAAATTATTCATGTCTAATCCACCTTTACATTGTATTTTAATAGGGTTTGTTCAAGTTCTTTGTTTTTTATTGAAAACAAATTTCCTTTACATTCTGTTTGGAAAACACTTCCGCCACAATATTCAAGAGTGTCTTTAGAACCATCTTTAAAATTTAAAATAATAGGCATCCCTCCGTCTATAGAGCCTGACCAATTGCTTCTATAAAATTTTGATGTCAATAAACAATTTATGAAGTTATCTTTTTCAGTACCAGTAAGTTCAACAGTTTTAGGGTTTTGCCCCCCTGTATAAAATGAAATTAACGAAAGCTCTGTGCTTTTCAATTGATTTTTCTTCTGAGACCATTTTACACTACTGATAATATTATTTCCTTGATCTGTTTTTAAACTTAAATCAACACAGCCAAAACATAATATAACAATTATTAAGACATGAAGTACATATTTTTTTATGATCATAAAATATTCTCCCATAATTTAGAAATAATTTATTTATGAAAATTATATAATAAAAATCAAATTTTTACCAATGGATTATATAAAGTTTATCTTTATGTGTTTGACGAATATGTTTAAAGCTGATATAATAATTGAGTGATGAAATCAAATATGGCCCATTGGTCAAGCGGTCAAGACGTCGCCCTCTCACGGCGGAATCAGGGGTTCGATTCCCCTATGGGTCACCAAGTGTTGAAATAGCTGGTTTTACAGAGATGTAATGTCAGCTGTTTTTGCGTTTTCCAGCACTTTTTACAACAAAAGAAATTTATTATAAATTAACGAAATCATAATATAAAGTTCATATTCAAATGGTATAGTGTTCATGAGGTGATTAAATTGGAAAAATCATTAGATTTAGAAAGTTTTAAATTACTTATGCTTAAACACCAGGAAACAAAGAGAAAGGCTAAGAAAAAGGCAGATGAGGATTTTTATTGTTATATGTCCAGCCGTTCTTTACAAATAAAAAAACGTTGTGGTTATTTTTGATAAACTAATTATAAGTAAAAAAGGCTGATGCAAAACAGTAACTTGTTCGCATCAGCCATTTTAATTTAATACCAAGGACGAGGTTTTTTCCAGTCATATTTAGGATAACCATACCAATAATGTGGATAGTGGTGATAATATGGATAGTGATGATAATATGGATAGTGGTGATAATATGGGGGACGATTATGGTAGTATTGGTTATTAGGCATCATAGGGCTGCGATTCTCATCTTCAAAATCGTCATCAAGGTCTCGGTACATAGCTCCATTATTTATAAATGGACATCTGCACATATAAGGACAGTACTCATTTGAGTAAGAAGAAGGCTCCTCACAAGAAGGTACATCATTTCTGACTTGTTTGATATTATCCATTAAATCCTCCAAAATAATTATGTTACAATTACATTATATTAAGGGAAGAATCAATTGGTTACAATAATATTTGTAAACTAATTTGTTATTTATCAATACTATGTTAGTAGAGTTAATAAAGTTGGAGCATAGTATGGAAAATATTAAGAGTGTACCAAGAACATCAGGATATTCTAGAAATGATGCTGTAGAATATGCAAAACGATACGCATTGTTTCCAAATAGACAGTATATTTATTTTGGGGTACAAGAGAAAATAGGAGGAGACTGTACTAACTTTGTTTCCCAGTGCCTTCATGCTGGTGGGATTCCATTATCATATTCATTAAAGAATCCATGGTGGTATAATGCTGAGAATTATAAAATCTGCTCACTTTCCTGGTCCGTAGCTCATTCTTTATACTGGTATCTGTTGAGGAATAATCAAAAGAAATTAAAGGGTGCAAAGGGATATGAAACTAACAATATTTCAGAATTAGAACTTGGAGACTTGATATTTTACGAAAATAAAAATGGGCTTATTTTTCATTCAGCTATAATTACAGGATTTGAATCTGTACCATTGATATCCCAGCATTCAGTGGATGCATTAAATGTATCATACATCAAACCTTATTATGTGGCAAAAACACATTTTGTAAAGGTGTATTTATGATAGGGGGTGGAATCCCAAAAGCTGTAGGAAGTTTTATACAAGGTGATCTGGCGGAAAGCTTTGGGGATAAGGAATGGATATCTGAATTTAAATATTTAAAAGAAGCAGGGATGAATTATGTAATTCTTGGACATTCTGAAAAGGACATTATAGGGAATTGTTTAAGAAATGCAGAAGTTATGGGAATGAAGGTTTTTATAACAATTAATTATAATAATTTATGGTTTGAAAAAGGCACAAATGAAAAGTGGCTTTACAACCAAATGGAAATTGATTCAGCTGCTGCAGATAAAGTATATAAAAAGTACTACCTCAAACATAGGGATTCATTTTATGGTTGGTATTTTGCATATGAAACAGATAATATGAATTTTAATACTAGAAAAAAATTTAAAATTCTTACAAAGGCTTTGAATATTTTATTAAATAACCTTGAAGAAAAAGGTGAAAGGCTCCCCATAATGCTGTCACCTTTTATGAATTCTTATTATGGAACACCAAAGGAGTATACAGATAATTGGGAGTATTTATTTTGCAATTCAAAACTAAAAAAAGGTGATATATTTTGTCCACAAGATTGTATTGGTGGTGGAGGTCTGGATATTTCTAAGCTTGAAGACTGGTTTAGCTCCTTTAGAAAAGCAGTAAATATAAAACCTGGACTTTTACTTTGGGCTAATGCAGAAACCTTCGACAATATCAACTGGTGCAGTTCACCATTAAATCGCTTTATAGAACAGATGAAGATTGAAACAAAGTATGTGGACAATATTATAACTTTTTCCTATAGCCATTATTACAGCCCAAACAATGTAGATTCAAGGTTTCACAAGGTATATTTAAACTACTTAAAAACAGGTAGTTTGCCTGCAGTAAAGCCTGATTTTCCAAGGAATATAAATATAAGATATGAAGGAATAAATAAAGTAAAAATAAGCTGGGAGCCTGCTGAGAGTGAAATTGGAATATTTGGATATGAAGTATATAGAAATGGTAAGCTGATATATCAAACTTTTATTGAGAGAAAATACGGAGGTTTGGGAAAGGGGCTTGTTTTAAACTATGAGGATAGCGGCATATTGCCTTTGAAATTAAGGGTTTATGAGGTTAAAGCAGTGGATTTTGCTGGGAATAAATCATAAAAGAGGGCTCAACCTATATGGTGAGCCCTTTTTATTACATCTTACTTATTAATTCTCTTATAACAGCTTCTGCTTTTTTAACATCAGCTTTACCTTTTGTTTCCTTCATGATATAACCGAACATGGAATTTATAGCTTTATCCTTGCCAGCCTTAACATCTTCCACAGCCTTTGGATTAGCTCCTATTGCACCTAGACAAAGCTTTTCTAAGTCGGTATCGGAGATGCCTTCCATATCTTCAGCTTTAATATATTCTTCTGGAGATTTACCGCTTTCAAGCATCTGCTGTAGAGTGCTCTGAGCCATTTTTACATTAATTTTCTTTGCATCTAAAAGTTTTACCAGCTGAGCAAATTGTTTAGCAGAAACAAGTATATTGAATAGTTCCTTATCTTCTTCTGTGCTCATGTTTGCATAAATTATTCCTGTAATAAGGTTTGCAGCATTCTTAACGCTGGCACCTTCTGAAAGTGCTTCTTCAAAAAACTCTGCAACACGTCTGTATCTAAACATTTGTTTTGCAGTTGCTTCTGGAAGCTCCAGTTCCTCCACATATCTCTTCAGCTTGTCAAAAGGCAGTTCAGGAAGGGAAGCTTGAATTGTCGCAATCTTATCCTCTGCAATTTCAAAGCGTACAAGGTCAGGGTCCGGGAAGTAGCGGTAGTCGTCGGAATTTTCCTTTTCACGCATTGGTGTTATGGTATCTGTTCCATCGTCATAACGCATGGTTTCCTGAACTATAGTTCCACCTGCTTCTAAAATATCTGTTTGTCTTTCAACTTCAGCATACATTGCCTTTTGAATGAAGTTTAAGGAGTTTATATTTTTTGTTTCAGTTCTTGTTCCAAATTCCTTTGAACCTATCTTTCTTAAGGAGACATTAACGTCACAGCGCATGGAACCTTCCTGCATCTTACAGTCTGAAATTCCAACGTAGCGCATAATGAGCTGAAGCTTCTCAGCATATTCCTTAGCTTCTTCAGGGGAGGATATATCTGGTTCTGATACTATTTCAATCAGCGGAACTCCTCCACGGTTGTAATCAATGAAGGTGTAGCCTGGTTCATGCACCAGCTTACCAGCATCTTCTTCTATGTGGATACGGGTTATTCCAATTTTCTTTCCACTGTCTAGTATGATGTAACCATGTTCGCAAACAGGTTCATCGTACTGGGAAATCTGATATGCCTTAGGCAGATCAGGGTATACATAATTTTTTCTGTCCATGTGGGACACGTTGTTAATCTTACAGTGTACTGCAAGACCTGCTCTTACAGCATATTCAACAACTTTTTTATTTAAAACCGGCAGTGTTCCTGGCTGTCCTGTGCATACAGGGCAGCAGTGGGTATTTGGATCTCCACCAAAGGCAGTGGTGCAGTTGCAGAATATCTTTGTGTTAGTTGCCAGCTCAATATGAGTTTCTATACCGCATACTATTTCATAGCTCATATTCTGACACCTCCTTCAAAAACTCCAATCTTGTCTTCTGAATTTTGTTCGTAGAAATATGCAAAGTTAAGTATGGATGCTTCATCAAATTTCTTACCCATAATCTGCATTCCTATTGGAAGACCCTTTGAATCCATTCCACAAGGAATTGATATGGATGGTATTCCTGCTATATTGATAGGAACGGTACAAATATCTGAAAGATACATTTCTATGGCACTTCCACCTTTAAAGTTAAGTGGGAATGCTGTGTTTGGTGCGGTTGGGGCAATTAATACATCGCATTTGCTGAATAAATCATCAAACTCACGAACAATTTCTTCTCTTATTAAACAAGCTTTCTTGTAATATGCATCGTAGTAACCGCTTGAAAGCACATAGGTTCCAAGCATTATACGGCGTTTAACTTCATCACCAAAGCCTTCGCTTCTTGTTTTATATATCATGTCATCTATGCTGTGGTATTCATTAGTGCGGTGACCGTATCTAATACCGTCAAATCTTCCAAGGTTTGAGGAGGCTTCTGCACATGCAATTATATAGTAAACTGGAAGTGCAAGCTTTAATGCTGGAAGCTTTATGTTTATTATTTCAGCACCATTTTTTTCAAATAGTTTTATTGCCTCAAATATCTGATCCTTCATATCTGGAGCTATTCCATCAAAGAACTCTTCAGCAACACCTATTTTCTTACCCTTAACATCACCTTTCATGGAATCAAGCAGGTTGCCGTAATCAAATGCTTTACTGGTCTGGTCACGTTTGTCGAAACCCTTCATTGCATCAAATACAATTGCAGCATCCTTTACACTATAGGTAAGAGGACCAATCTGATCCAGGGAGCTTCCATAAGCAATTAAGCCATATCTTGAAACTGTTCCATATGTTGGTTTAAGTCCTACAATACCGCAAAATGCTGCAGGCTGACGTACTGACCCACCTGTGTCGGAGCCTAGGGCATATGCTGCCAGGTTTCCACAAACAGCAGCAGCAGAACCACCAGAAGAGCCTCCTGTTACATGGTTAGTGTTTCTTGGGTTTAAAGGAGCTCCGTAACAACTTGATTCTGAGGTGCTTCCCATGGCGAATTCATCCATGTTTGTCTTCCCTAGAAGAACAGCGCCTCTTGATTTTAAGCTTTCCCATACAGATGCATCGTAATATGGCTTGAAGCCATCTAGTATTTTTGAGCAGCAGGTGGTTAAAATTCCATCTGTACATATATTGTCTTTTAATGCCATTGGAATACCGCATAGTGGTGAGGCATTCCCAAGTTTAAGCATTTTATCTGCAGCTTCCGCACCAGTTAATGCTGTATCAAAGGTTGTATGAACATATGCATTTAGTTTTGGGTTTAATGTTTCAATGCTCTTTATATATTCCTTTGTAAGCTCCACAGAGGAAATTTCACCTGATTGAAGCTTTGATGACAATTCGGAAATTATTTCTCTCATTTCTTACTCCTCCTAACGCTGAAAAATCCATCTTTTCCTTCTACATTTGATAAGATTTTTTCATTAGGCAGAGAATCAATTACTTCATCTTCACGAAGTTCTTCAAAGGAAACAAGTCTTGAACCTACACTTTTTATTTCCTCTGTTCCACCTTCTACGGATTGGTTTATGGTATCAGCAAATGCTATTATTTCATCAAATTCTCCTGCAAACTTTTCAAGTTCTTCATCTGAAAAGTATAATCTGCCAAGCTTAGCAAGCTTTTCAATTTCTGTTTTTGTTACAGCCATAGTAAATCTCCTTCCTATGATTACATAACTTATTTTCTTATTTTTATGTGCACTTCACGAAGCTGTTGTTCATGCAATTCATTTGGAGCACCGCACATAAGGTCTTGGGCACTGCTGCTCATTGGGAATGCGATAACTTCACGAATGTTTTCTTCATTTCTAAGAAGCATTATCATTCTGTCTACACCTGGAGCCATACCTGCATGAGGCGGAGCACCAAACTGGAATGCATTATATAAAGCACCAAACTTATCTTTTAATGTTTCTTCTACATAGCCGGCAATTTCAAAGGCCTTAACCATTACATCCATGTCATGGTTTCTTACTGCACCTGAGGATAGTTCCACACCGTTACATACTATATCGTATTGATATGCAAGGATATCAAGAGGATCTTTGGTGTTTAGTGCTTCTAAGCCACCCTGAGGCATTGAAAATGGATTGTGGGTGAAGCCGACCTTGCCGGTTTCTTCATCGATTTCATACATTGGGAAGTCATTAACATAACAGAACCTATATGCATTTTTCTCACAGATATCAAGACGTGCACCAAGTTCATTACGTATCTGTCCTGCATATTTGTTTGCAAGGTCTTCTGAATCTGCGATAAAGAATATAACATCACCAGCTTCAAGTTTAGCTAAGTCAATAAGCTTACCTTTTATGTCATCTGGTATAAATTTATCAATAGGTCCTTTGTAGGATAAATCTTCTCTTACTTCAAGATATCCAAGCCCCCCCATTCCAATTGACTGAGCAAAGGATAGAAGCTTCTCATGGAATCCCTTTGAAAGCTCAGCATGAACCTTTATAGCCCTTACTGTTTTATTATGGAAGGGTTTAAAGGAACATTTATGGAAGAATTCAGTAACATCAATAATCCTAAGTGGGTTGCGAAGGTCAGGTTTATCACTTCCAAACTCAAGCATAGCCTGCTTATAGCTTATGATTGGATATGGTGCTTCTGTTATTTCATATCCAACCGGAGCAAATTTCTTGAAAGTTTCTGTAAGTACTGCTTCTCCAGTAGCAAATACATCCTCTTGAGTAGCAAAGCTCATCTCAAAGTCCAATTGATAGAATTCACCAGGGGAACGGTCTGCACGGGCATCTTCATCCCTGAAACATGGCGCTATCTGGAAGTATTTATCAATGCCTGAAGCCATAAGGAGCTGCTTGTATTGCTGTGGTGCTTGTGGCAGTGCATAAAATTTACCTTTATATTTTCTTGAAGGCACAATGTAATCACGTGCACCTTCTGGTGAGGAAGCACTTAATATAGGTGTTTGAATTTCTACAAATCCCATACTTCCCATCTTTTGTCTTAAGAAAGATATTACCTCAGAACGGAAAAGGATGTTATCTTTAACCTTTCTGTTTCTCAAATCAAGGTAACGATATTTTAAACGTACATCTTCACGTATATCCTTTGAAGCTGATATTTCAAAAGGAAGATCCCTATAAACTTTTCCAAGCACAGTTATTTCTTTTGCTTCCATTTCAATTGTTCCAGTTGGAATGTTAGGGTTGTAGGTTTCTTCATCACGCTCTTCAATAGTACCTTGTATTGATAAGCATTCCTCTTTCTTTATTCCATTTAAAAGGTCGGTATTTCTAAGAACTACCTGTAATACACCATACATATCCCTTAGGTCTATAAATGATACACCACCATGGTCACGGATGTTTTCAACCCATCCGGCTACCTTTAATTCTGATCCCTTATCGCTTTCTGAAATTTGGTTTAAAGTTTTACTTCGATAAATTTGTGACATTTTTTTCTCTCCTTTTTCCTATATATTAGTACTCTGATCTCGGAGGAGCATTCATTTTTAAAAATAAAAAAAGCTGCCCGTCCGGAAATAAAAATTTCAGGACGAACAACTGTAATATGTCCGCGGTACCACCTGATTTACTGCAAATGCAGTCACTCTAGTGTTGCCAATTCACGTTAGGCTTACGGCGCACCTACTAGTCGAAGACTTTCAGATTGCAGCTGGTAAAGTGTTATTCACATAAATTCATTTTACAGGGTTTTCACTATCTCCTGCTCACTTTGAACGATAATTTACGTTACTTCTCTTCGTCATAGCTTTTCAAGTTATTATATTACAATTAATCACATTTTGTCAATTAATTATGTATTAATTTATATTGCCTCCACCTTGTTCCGTCCCTTATTTTTTGCTGTATAAAGATTAGTATCGGCTTTTTTCATAATTTCTATTACGTTGTATGAATTATTAAAACTCTTTAAAGAAATACCCATACTTACTGTTACATTTATGATATTATTCCCTACAAGAAAATGGCTGCATTCTATCTTTTTTCGTATTCTTTCACAAATCTCAAAGGCATCCTTAAGATTTGTCTTTGGAAGAACAATACAGAATTCCTCTCCTCCATATCTTGCTACAATGTCTCCGTTTCTAACAGAAGAAGTTAAAATATCCGCTAATTTTTTCAGGATTACATTCCCGGCTGTATGGCCAAAGGTATCATTGACTTTTTTGAAAAAATCTATGTCCACCATAACAAAGGAAATATCATCCTTTGTTCTTTTCTGTTTAGCTAATTCTTTTTCAAATAGCTCAATAAGTAGAGAATAGTTATATAAACCTGTTAAACCGTCTTTTGTTGCAAGTTCCTTGAGTTCATCTTGAAGTGCTTTATATCTAAGGGCGGACTGAATTCGAGCAATAACCTCAATTTCATCAATAGGCTTTTTTATGTAATCAAATGCGCCAAGTTCTAATGCTTTTTTTACAGAACCCCCTTCTGTCTGAGCGGACTCCATTATTATAGGGGTATCACGTAAGGTAGGTTCGTTTTTTATTATTCTGCAAACCTCAAAACCATCCATATCAGGCATTACTATATCCAGTAAAATTACATCAGGTCGAACAATTCGTGCGGTAGCCAGTGCACTTAAACTATTATTTAGTGTAAATACTGTAAAGTTTTCTTTTTCTAGAATGTCCTTAAGTACGCCTAAATTAAATTGAGTATCATCTATAACGAGAATTTTTTCGTTCATAGTAAAATATCTCCTTGGTTAATTTTAATTACATTATATGTTCCCAATATTAATTATACAAAAAAAAACAATTTTCCACCACAATTATTATGATAGAAAACTGTATATTTTTGATACTATCTTTTCTTAGAAAAGTAGATTATTGAAGCAATAATTACTATCAATAAAAGGGGACCACCAAAGATAAATTTAAACATGATTCCTATTATTGACAGCATAAGACCTATTAATGTGAATACTATAAAAAAAGGAAGTGCTACCATGCCTATGATCATTGCTGCAAACACAGCAATTACTACGCAAAATAAAAATAAACCAGCTAAAAAAGTAAACATTATAATCCCTCCAAAAATAATTTTTAAAAACATATTATGTAGTATATTATACTACATTGCGATTATACTACAATGTTTATATAATCATTATTTAATCCAACTATACTTAATTATCTCACAAAAGCTTCATGTTTTGAAGAATTACTTAGAATTTGCTATAATTTATATAAATGAGGAGGAGATAAAATGGAGTTTAATCCTTTATGCAATCCATACAAAGTTAAAAGGAATGTTTCCTATGGTCTTCGCGGAATGGTGGCAGTTTCACAGCCCTTTGCAGCAGAAGCGGGGTTTGAGATGCTTAAATCCGGAGGGAATGCAATAGATGCAGCTATTGCAGCAGCAGCTGCATTAACAGTTTGTGAACCAACCTCAAATGGAATAGGGGGGGATGCTTTTGCCATTGTTTGGTGGAAAGGAAAACTTTACGGACTAAACTCAAGTGGAAAATCTCCAAAGGGAATCTCCATAGAATTGCTTAAAGGTTTAAATATTAGGGATATCCCTGAATTTGGGTGGGAAACTGTAAATGTACCTGGAGTTCCAGCAGCATGGGGTGCTCTTTCCGAAAAATTCGGTAAACTGGAATTTAAAAAACTGATTGAGCCAGCAGTAAACTATGCTGAAAATGGGTTCCCGGTAACACCTGTGCTTGCTTATTACTGGAATAAGGAATACAATCATTTGAAAAATAGTTTAAGGGGAGAAAAATACAATCATTGGTTTGAAACTTTTGCACCAGAGGGAAGGGCGCCAAAATCAGGAGAAGTTTTCAGATATAAAAATCTTGGTAAAACTCTTAGATTAATTGGAGAATCCAAAGGCGCATCATTTTACAAAGGTGAAATTGCCGATAAAATTGACTTTTTTTCCAGAAAAACCAGTGGATATATACGAAAGTCGGATTTAGAAAGTTTTAATCCTGAATGGGTTGAACCAATAAGTGTTAATTATAAAGGATATGATGTTTTTGAAATACCCCCAAATGGACAGGGGATAACAGCTCTTATGGCTTTAAATATACTAAAGGGTTTTGACTTAAAACACTGTTCTGAGGTTGAAAAGATTCACAGGCAGATTGAGGCAGTTAAACTGGCATTTATGGATTCATTAAAGTATGTAACGGATATAAATAAAATGAATATAACCATTGATGAACTCCTATCTGAAGAAAGGGCAGAAAATAAAAGAAGTATGATAAGTGAAACTGCAATCTGCCCTGAAAAGACAAAACACAACCAGGGGGGAACTGTTTATCTTGCAGCTGCAGATGAGGAAGGTAATATGGTGTCTTACATTCAAAGTAATTATATGGGCTTTGGATCTGGGCTTGTGGTACCTGATACAGATATATCCCTCCACAGCAGAGGTAGAAATTTTTCCTTTGACTCAAACCATATAAATGCTCTTGAACCATGTAAAAGGCCATATCATACAATTATTCCAGGATTTTTAATGAAGGATAAAAAACCTATAGGGCCTTTTGGGATAATGGGAGGTTTTATGCAGCCCCAGGCTCATGTGCAGGTGCTGATGAACTGTATAGATTATAATATGAATCCACAAGCAGCCTTGGATGCACCGAGATGGATATGGATGAAGGAGAAAGAGGTAAGACTTGAAAATGGATTTGATACCTATTATGCTGAAGTGCTTGAAGAAAAAGGGCATAATGTTAAATATGATTGTGACTCCCTTTTGTTTGGACGTGGACAGATAATTTGGAGAAATGAGGATGGGGTATATATAGGAGGAACAGATTCAAGAACAGAGGGTACTATTTACAGCTGGTAAAAAAGAGGCTTGTCCATAAAATGAACAAGCCTCTTTTTCTATCCTTCCATGAAGAATTCATCTTCGTCGCTGTAAGGGATTTCTTTTTTACCAAGGATGTTTATTATAGAACCTGTAATTTTACCAAATGTGAATGCTATACAAACAGTAACAACTATTCCTAAAAGCTGAATGCCAGGTTTTCCTGTAACAAAAATGGCAGCAATTCCACCAAGGATACCAGGCATACCGTGAAGATTGTTGATTCCGCAAGTATCAGTTCCGCTGATTAATTTTTCAAGCTTTGGTGCTATTATGCTGTAGCCTATTACACTTAATGCACCTGCAGCCATACCTATAATTAATGCATATCCAGGAGTTGTCATATCACAAGTTGAACCGATCGCAACACCACCAGCAAGGGCTGCATTTGCTATATCTTCTATTTGTATTTTACCTCTGATTATTTTTGTAAATACATATGTAGCAAAAGTAGCTCCGCATAATGCAAAAATTGTATTTATTGCTGTAAGAACAACTCTTTCTGGTGCAACAATAGCACTAGTAAATGAAGGCCAGAAGAGCCATAAAATCATGCTTCCAAGAAGACAAAATTGATTTGACATTGGGTTATTTTCGCAGGTTGGATCATTTTTGAACTTTGATAATGTATTTGCTACTACACCAAGTCCAAAGTATGCTCCAAATGCATGTATTACTATTGATCCCCCTGTATCAAGGAAACCTTTAAAAAATCCACTTTCAAGTACGAACCATTCATTAAATATGTACGCTGGAACAAATAATAAACCCATAAGAACGTATTGATCCATCTTCAGCCTTCCAAGAGGAGCACCGATGGCTATAAGAAGACTGGCTGCTGCAAATTCTGCGAAAAGCAAGGTGTCTATACTTAATGTAGACATGGAGAAATGGTCTCCTCCAAAGCTTTTTATTACCATGTACATTGGAATAGCAATACTAACTACAAGGAATGTAGCTGTTATAGAAGTGTATCCGTGGTTTCTTACAAAAACCATAAGGAAACCAAAACCAACCAGAAGCATAGCTAGGATATGAATGGAACGTTCATACTTTAACGTATCGTAAATTGTTCCAAACTGTGGAGCTAATGCTGTGGAGGCTGTATTGGAAGCACTAATTGCGGATACTCCCTCAGCAACATTTTGGTTAAATGATGGAACTAATACAAGTGCTGCAACAATGAAAACAAGTAAAAATGATAGCAAAAGACTTTTGTTTACAGACTTTGTCCCTGATTTTTCAGACTGTTCTTTCTCTACATACTCAGTCATTTATAATACCCCTTCCTTTGCTTAATATAAGCAAACAATAAAAAAAATAAATATTGTGTCATAAGTGTCCTAGTGTGACTATAAGTGTGACATATATGACACACAGTTTTAATATTACCATCTAAACGTTTTCAAATAAAGCGTTATATTTATTGCAGAGGGGTATATATTGACAAAAAAAAGACAAATAGCCGAGTTTCCTCGGCTATTCATAAAATTGCTCACAAATTCAAAATATATTGATTTTTCCTTTATAAATCTTAGCAGGATGTATATTAATTTTAAATTCTTTTTCAAGTTTTTTTAGTGAAGCTTCTTCTTTCTCTGTAACTATGGATATGCACCATCCATTTTTACCAAGACGGCCCGTCCTCCCTGCCCTGTGAAGGTATTCATTGTGATCTTTCGGAATATCAAGATTGAAAATGTGTGTAACATCTGAAATATCCAGGCCTCTAGCTGCTAGGTCAGATGCGGTTAATATATTGTATTTTCCATTTCTAAAGCCCTCAAGAGAATTTTTTCTTTCCTCCTTTGTGGCAGTTCCATAAATACATGCTGCATTTATGTGGTGATACTTTAATTTTTCTGTAGTAATTAGTATTTCATCTTTTTTATTTACAAAAATAATTGCTTTTTCAGGATTTATGGATGCTATTAGTTTTCTAATAAGCTCAATTTTATCCCTTTGCTCTGACAAGAAATATATATGCTGAATATTTTCATTTATTGTACCATTTTCTTTAATCCTTATTACTTCAGGATTATTCATAAGTTCATTTGCAATTGATGCAGTTTTATTACTTATGGTAGCTGAAAAAACCATAAGCTGCCTGTCACGCTGGGTTGACTTTATTATTTCTTTTATTACAGTGAGGTTTTTTTCATCAAGAAGCTTATCCCCCTCATCCAGTACTATGGTTTTAATTGTATGGCTTTTTATTTTTTTTAATTTTATAAGTTCAATAATTCTTCCAGGAGAGCCTGTAATAATATGGGGCTTATCCCGCAGTTTTTCAATCTGCCTTTTTATATTTACTTCACCTATTATAGACATTGATGTAATATTTATTCCCGATGCCTCTGATAAAAGTTTTATTTGTTCATTAACCTGCATGGTTAATTCGTGGGTTGGGGTAAGTATTACAGCCTGCATTTCTCTTTTCATAGGATCAATTTTACAAAACAAAGGGAGCAGGTATGCAAGGGTTTTTCCACTGCCAGTCTGAGATTCTCCGATTATATCAATATTATTAAGAGCAGGGGGTATTGCACTGTACTGTATTGCTGTTGGAGCAGTTATATTAAGTTTGTTAAGTCCACTAAGCAGTTCTTCACTAATTCCTATTTTTTCAAATGTATTCATGGTTTCTCCTTTTAATAATTTAAACTCATATAATTCTAAACTCAATATTTTCTAAAGTCAACAAAATAATATAGTGTTAAATAAAGTGGCAATATATTTTTATATAATGTAAAATAATAGTTAGCAAATTTAGAAATGAGGAATAAAATTGTCTGGTAAAAGATTGTGGAAGAAAAACGTATTTTTATGCCTTTTAATATTGGTGGTTATAACATCAATATATATATATAATTTCAGCACAATTAAAAAAAGTAATTTCAGTAGCAGCTATAAAAGCATAAATGTGGTATTAGAAGATAATTATCCGCCATATTCTTTTAGGAGCAGCAATGGAGTAGTACAAGGGGTTTCTGTTGATCAGTGGAGGCTATTTGAAAGGAAGACTGGAATAAAAGTAAACCTTGTGGCAGTAGATTGGGATTCAGCCCAAAAGGGTATAAAAAACGGAAAATTTGATGTTATTGATAGTATATTCATGTCAGAGGAGCGAAATTTGATTTATGATTATACTGATGCTTATGCTGATATAGATACTTCAATTTTTTTTAATAAAAATATTTCAGGTATAACGGACATAAATTCCTTGAATGGATTTACAACAGCTGTAGAAAAAGGGGATTATTCACAGGAGTACTTAAAATCATATGGAATAACTAATATTGTTGAATATAGCACCTATGAAGATATAATTAAGGATGCAGCCTTGGGAAAAATAAATATATTTGTAATGGACAAGCCACCTGCATTGTATTATCTGTATAAATATAATATTATTAATAACTTCAAATATACTGAACCATTATATAGTAACAAATTTCACAGGGCAGTTTTAAGGGGGAATAATGAACTGCTAACTACTGTAAATAATGGGTTTAAGCTTATATCTAAAAAAGAGTATATGGATATAGATAGAAAATGGTTTGGGTTAAGCAGTGTATACCTTAAATATTCAGCATATATATTGTTTTTAGCAGTAGGAACAATTCTAGTTATTGGCATATTAATTTTTACAGCAAATTATTTGTGGATTAATATTAAGAAAAAGAACAAGGAAATAAGAAATACTGAAAAGAGCTTTACAGAATTATTTAATAGTTTGAAAATAGGAGTTGCTGTATTTTCTAAAGATAGAAAACTTATTTTAAGTAATTCAATATGTAGGGAAATGTTCGGAATTTCTGAAGAAACCTTGGCAAAGGAATCAAGACTTCAGGATGTATTAAAATATGTAGTAAACGCTGATGGGAGTAAAATTGAATATAGTGAGCTTAATGTTAATAAAACCTTTGAAACTAAACAACCTGTAAAGGATTTTACCCTCGGAATAAAACAGTCTGGATCTGAAGAACTAATTTGGGCTAAAGGAGAATGCACCCCAAGGTTCAATGATAGTGGTGAAGTTGAATCTGTTCTGCTTACACTTGTTAATATTACAAAAATGATCAAGGATTCGGAACTGCTTAAAAGCAGTGAAAATAAAAATAGGGCTATAATAAAAGCTATACCTGATTTGATATTTGTAGTAAATACGGAAGGACTTTTTTTGGAGTTTCTGTCAGATCAAAAATATCTTATTCAATTTATGCCTGGAAAATATTTTATTAATAAGTCTATAAAAGAAATGTTTACTGAAAATACGGCTGCACTAATACATTCTGCTATGGAAAGAGTTATTAGTACTGGAGAACTTGAACTAATTGAATATCCTGTTTATATGAATTGTGAAATGACATATAACGAGGCAAGGCTTGTTCCTTTTGAAGAGGACAGGATACTTTTACTGATTCGTGATATAACAGAACGAAAAAAGGCTGAAAAAAGAATTTATGATATGAGCATGAGAGATATAACTACCGGTCTTTATAACAGAAACTATTTTGAGAGAAAGCTAACTGAACTTAAGGAACAAAATGTTCAAGATGTTGGTATAATAATCTGCGATATTGATGGGTTGAAATTGATTAATGATACCATGGGGCATACCGAAGGGGACAATCTAATCAAAAATGCAGCATATATTCTTGAAAAGTGTTGCAGTAATAATGATATAACTGCAAGGATAGGGGGAGATGAATTTGCAGTTATAATATTAAATACTTCGGAAAAACAATTAGATTCATACAAAAAAAAGATAATTGAATCTGCAGCGGAATTAAATGTGCTGAATCCTGTTATTCCTGTAAGCATGTCTGTGGGATATTCCTTCACAAGCAGCAGTGAAGACTTGATGAAATCATTTAAAGAAGCAGATACGTATATGTATCGTGAAAAGCTTCACCACCATCAAAGCAAAAGGAGCAAAAATATTGATCTTTTGGCAAAGATGCTTGAGGCAAGAGATTTTATTACAGAAGGTCATGGTGAAAGAATGCAGGACCTTTGCGTTAAACTTTCTAAAGCAATTAATATGACTGATTCTGTGATAAAGGATATGATTTTATTTGCTCAATTTCATGACATAGGTAAAGTTGGAATTCCTGATTCAATTCTTTTTAAACCAGGAAAGCTTGAGGAAACTGAGTATGAGAGTATGATGAGACATACCGAAATAGGCTATAGGATTGCAGAATCCTCCCCAGATATAATTCATATTTCCGATTGGATATTAAAACATCACGAAAGATGGGATGGCAATGGATATCCTTATGGACTAAAGAGAAGTGAAATACCAATTCAGTGCAGAATACTGGCTATTGTTGATGCTTTTGATGCTATGACAAATGACAGGCCATACAGAAGTGCCTTAAGCTTTGAGGCTGCAATTTGTGAAATAAAAAAGTGTTCCGGATCACAGTTTGATCCAGATTTAGTGGAAAAATTTATTAATATTTTACAACAGGAGAAAATAAATGGAATATAAACTTATTGCTACAGCAACCTTTGGACTTGAAAAGGTTGTTGCTATGGAACTAAAGGAACTAGGGTACGAGGATCTTTATATTGAAAATGGAAGAGTAACCTTTACAGGGGATGAAATGGATATTGTAACCTGTAATATGTGGCTTCGTACTGCTGACAGGGTGCTAATTAAACTTGCTGAATTTAAGGCTCTGAGCTTTGAAGAACTGTTTCAAGGAACAAAATCCGTTGAATTTGGAGATATTATTCCAATAAACGGTTTTATGCATGTTACAGGTAAATCTGTTAAATCTCAACTGCACAGTGTGCCGGATGTACAATCTATTGTAAAAAAGGCTGTAGTTGAAGCAATGAAACGAAAATATAGAAGGGATTTATATCCAGAAGATGGTGCAGAATATAAAATAGAAGTAAGTATATTAAAGGATATTGTTACACTGACTTTGGATACCACTGGACCTGGTCTGCACAAAAGGGGATACAGGGCACTTGCAGGAGAAGCACCAATGAAGGAGACTCTTGCTGCGGCGCTTGTGATTTTAAGCGGGTGGGACAGCAGTATTAAACTTATGGACCCATTTTGCGGATCTGGTACCATTGCCATTGAAGCTGCAATGATAGGTAGAAATATTGCTCCAGGGCTAAACAGGACTTTTGCTTCAGAACAGTGGGAAATAATACCGAATGATTTATGGGAGGATATAAGAAAGCATGCTGCAAATTCTGTAAATAAAAAGGATTTTAGGATACTCGCTTCTGATATTAATGGATCAGTTCTTAAAACTGCCAGGGAGAATGCAAAAAAAGCAGGAGTCTATGAAAATATAATGTTTCAAAAGCTTGATGTAAATGATTTTTCAAGCAAGGAAAGATTTTGCTATATTATTACCAACCCTCCTTATGGTGAAAGACTTGGAGAGTCTGAAGAAGCTATGGAGCTTTATAGGACAATGGGAAGGGTATTTGGAAAGCTTAATGACTTTGGCTTCTTTGTAATAACCTCCCATCCTGATTTTGAAAAGTGTTTTGGAAGGAAAGCAGACAAAAATAGAAAATTGTATAATGGAAGATTAAAGTGTTATTATTATCAATATTTTATGCCTAAGCCTGGTAAATAATTTAACCCCGGAATTTTCCGGGGTTTTGACTTTATAATATTTGTATATTTAATTCTTTTAAAGCATTTAAAACAAATTCTCTGTTTGATTTTGTTTCTGCAATTAAGAAGTCAATATCATTCTCAGTTGCCCAGGTGGCATTCACATGATTAACTGCATTTTTTATATAGGATTTTCTGAGTTTATCCATGTCTGCAAATCTTGCTCTTATCATGGAAGGGTGTTCAGGAAGAATTATATTCTTTCCAGGAACATCATCATCTGGGTTTCCAAACAATATTTCTATTCCATTTTGTCTTGCAAATGAAAGCTGAGGCTGAGGCATTTTTCCCGCTCCGGTATACTCTGTTTCCTGGACAACAATTATCTTATCCTCATCAAGCTCTCTAGCTAAGGCAAAGGCAGCTGTAAGTGATGTATTTCCAGCAGGCCCTCTTTCCATACCCTCAATGCTTGCAAGCAATTCGGTTATATAGAAAACTTCTCCTTGTTTTACAGTTAAGAACTCATCCATATATCTCATGGTTCTTGCAGCGCTTCTTGGTACATCTGAATGATCCGGGTTTGTTGCATATGGTACTGCAAAGCCGGTGTGACCAGTGGTAAAGGATTTCCTGTTAAAGTCCGTATCAGAAGCCATGTGAAGCCCTTTTAAATCAACGCTGGCTCCATATATTTTTGTGTCAGTTGCTCCAGCTTTTATTAATCCTCTTGCTGTTCCGGTAAGATTCCCTCCACCTGCCTGGGTTGCTATTACATAGTCAGGAAAACGTCCAACCATTTCCTTGCACTGATTTGCAAGTTCATATCCTAAGGACTCAGTACCAGCTATTGCAAAGAAGGAATAAAGTGAAGCATTGAAGTAACCTGTATCCTCAAGTACTCTTAAGAAGGTATAGTGGAGTTCAGGTCCTACAGTGAGCTGTATAACTTCTGCACCTAAGTTTTCACATTTCCTTTGTTTTTCAAGAATTTCAGGCTGACCTACTTTTCTTGAATCGAAACATTCCTGAACTATTATGCATTTAAGGTTTCTCATTGCAGCTTGAGACGCCACAGCTGCTCCATAATTTCCGCTGGTTGCTGCAGCAACACCCTTATAACCCATTTTCTGAGCTTGATAAACTGAAAGGGCAGCTCTTCTATCTTTAAAGCTTCCTGATGGATTACACTGCTCATCTTTTACAAATATTCTTGCACCTTTTCCGGCAGGTGATAATTTTCTAGCCAGGGCTGTTATATTTTTAAGCTCCAACAGAGGAGTATTTCCTACACCTGTTTCACTATTTATTTTTAGTACTTCCTCCAGGGAGTATCCAGTAGCTTCCATCATTCTTTCATAATCAAAGGCAATATTTCCGCTTTCATAGCTTGTATAATCAACACCTATAGCATCTTTAATAATTTCATTGCTTCTAGCGGTAACAGAATCATAACTTATATCTTTAGCCATTATATTTCATCTCCTTTCAGAATACCTTTTGCCTGAAGACCAACCTTAAGAAGCTCAGGAACAAAGGTTTCACCAAAGCCGTGTGTATAAACAGGATTTACATCCACTAAAGTTCCAACCACAGTTCTGCCTGTTATTGTGGTTATTTCAACCTTGTCACCAATATTTGCATCTGTGTTAAGGAAACCCTTAACCCATAATTCAAGAGGCACCTTTCTAGTTTCTTCAGGAATTTTTCCTGTTCTTTCTTCAGGACTCAATACTATTTCATGTATTTGAACCCATTCTCCTTTTTTAACTGTACTCATGTATTACACCTCACAAAATAAATTTTTGAAATATTGAAAACTTTCAAAGTATAGTGAGAGCAAAATTTATGCCATTAAAAAGCACATGAAAAATCATCCTTTTCATGTGCTCAAAATTTCCATGTGGAAATAAATTTCCCACAATAATGAGAAATAAATTTCCCAACTACTTTAGATTATATTCTATTACCTTGTTAAAGAGCTGCCTTCTGCTGATACCAAGAAGCCTTGATGCTTCAGTCATATTTCCGGCACATTTATCCAGCACTTTTTTTATGTAGTCTGCTTCGAAGTTTCTTTTATAATCCTTCAAGGTAGCTATGCTGTCAAAAGGAAGCTCCTTTGAATCAAGTCCGTGAAGCACATTTTCCGCAGCATATTCAAGGGTTTCTTGAGATTTGTAATCTGGAAGGTCCATGGAACTTATGTGCCCATTTTCAGATAAAACAACTAATCTCTCAACAATGTTTCTTAGTTCCCTTATATTACCTGGGTAATTGTAGTTAAGGAGAAAATCTTTTACCTCATTATCCATAGACAATATTCTTTTTTTCTGTTCTTTTTCACATTTCCTTAGAAAGAAATGAATTAAATCTGGAATATCTTCTCTTCTTTGCCTTAATGGTGGTATTTCAATAATTATTGTGTTAAGCCGGTAATATAAGTCTTCTCTAAAATATCCTGACTTTATTGATTTTTGTATATCCCTGTTGGTTGCAGATATAAGCCGTATGTCTATATTTATTGGTTTGTTGCTGCCAACTCTTTCAATAGTTCTTGTTTCAAGAACCCTTAAGAGTTTTGTTTGTATATTCACAGGGATTTCTCCAATTTCATCTAAAAAAAGAGTACCTCCATGGGCTTCTTCAAACTTGCCGGTTCTTTTGTCATTTGCACCGGTAAAGGATCCCTTTTCATGACCAAAAAGCTCAGATTCAAGAAGGTTTTCAGATAAAGTCTGGCAGTTTACAGCAAGGAAACGACGGTTTTTTCTAAAGCTTTTTTGATGAATATATCTTGCCATAACCTCCTTGCCAACCCCGGATTCCCCTGTAATAAATATACTTACATTGCTGTCAGCTGCTTTATTTATTACATTTAAAACGCTTTGGAATTTTTTGCTTTTTGTAGTTAGAAGATAGTTAAAATCATTCTGAGCCTTAATTAAAGCTTTATTATCAATTTCAAGTTCATGAATTCTTTTTAGCTTTTCAATTTCAAGGATAAGCTCCTCCGGATCACGGCTTTTAATAAAATAACTAAAGGCTCCCTTTTTTATAGCATTAACAGCATTTTCTATGGTGCCGTATCCAGTTACTATTATAACTTCCGTATATTTTGAAAGCTTTTTTATATTTTCAAGGAGATTAAGTCCATCCATTCCCTCCATCCTAAGGTCTGTTAGTACAAGATTAAAGTTTTCGCTTTCAAGGATTTTAAGGGCTTCCATTCCTGAGGATACTGCTTTAGCAAAATATCCGTTTTCCTCCAATATCATTTTAAAAACATCCTGATACTGAATTTCATCATCTACAATTAATATTTTAAAATTATTTAAAACTGCCAAGTTAATCATCTCCTAAAGGAAGTATAATTTTAAAGGTTGTTCCTTCACTAAGCTTGCTGTCTACAGTGATTTTCCCGCCAAATTTCTGTACCTCATTGTAAATTATATAAAGTCCAAGACCTGTACCTTTTCCTAGAGGTTTAGTTGTAAAGAAGGGATGAAATATATTGTCCATATCCTTTTCTTCAATACCTATGCCAGTATCGCTTACTGTAAGTAATAGGTTCAAATCATCTGAAGCACATTCAATTTTTAAAGTTCCGCCATTATTCATAGCATCAATTGAATTTGAAATCAAATTAATAAGTATGTGCTTTAAGGATTCCTGGTTTAAGCTGCAGACTAAGTTTTCAGGGCATATAAGCACTGGATGAATGTCACTATTTCCAAAGGCTTTATCTTCAAGGCTTAGTATACCTTGGATAAACTCTTTTAAATTAACTAATTCTTTTATATCTCCAGACATTCTTGAAAAGTTCAACAGGTTATTTATTATATTGCTTGACCTATCCACTGCATCATCAATTATTTCAATTGCCATAAGGGACTTTTTGTCATCACTGATCAAACGTTTTTTAAGTATGTAGGAATAACTTCTGATAAGTCCCAGGGGATTTCGGATTTCATGGGCAATACCTGCTGCAAGTTGGCCTACTGCAGCCATTTTATCAGATTGCAGCAGTCGTTTCTCATTAATTTTAAATTGTGTTACGTCTTTAATTGCAAGAAGCACTTTAACAGTATTTTTGTTTTTATCAAACAAAGGGAAGGTTCCTATTTCAAAAACATTAAAATTAATAGTTATTTCACCGTTTTTTTCAATGTTATTATTGAAAGTTTCATAAATAAGTTCTTTTATTGGTTCACTAAATAAGATATCAGGAAAGTCCCTGCAGTTCATTTTTATAACATCATTTTTATCTATATTAGTGAAGGTGCAAAATGCACGATTTGCATTTAAGATATTATAATTTATGTCAACAACCACCATGAAATATGTAACTCCGTCAAATATGGTTTCAAGATCATTTTTACTTATAAATAGCTCCTCGGTTTGTCGTTTGACTTCCTGCTTTAATTTTTCATTCCAATAATATAGGAAATAAAAAATAATACAAAATAACGCTGTAACAATCCATATATATGTAAATACTTTTTCTGATAAACTGTCTCTTGTTATTGGAGTAGATATTCCAAACCACTTTTGCTGTATTTTTTCTGCAGTGTTTTTTTCTTTCAGACTTAAAACGCCTTTATTTATTATACCAAGAAGCTCAGGCTCCGACTTTGGTATTGCAAGGACCACACCCTTTTCATAAAGAGGAGCAGCTATTATATCTGTTTTATCCTTTATTTTTAAGATGTCGGTAAAATAACTTATTACAGGTTCATCACCAACAACGCAGTCTGCTTGTCCCGCCATAAGTACTTTAATAGCATGTTCCATATCATCTGTTTTAACAAAATTAACATCAGCAAGGGCTGAATTAAGATATTCCACAGCATAATCACCATTTACAAGAGCTACTTTCTTGTTTTTTAAATCAGTAAAGGATCTTATACTTGTATTTCCCGAAGGAACAAGTATTACTCCTCGGATATTGTATATAGGGTCTGAAAATAGATAGCTTTTGCCCCGTTCACTGCTTGGGAATATGTCAAATATATCAATCTGGGCCTTATCAAGGCTAACAAGGGCATCACTAAAAACCTGGGGCTTAAATTTTATTTCCACTCCAAGTTCTATTGATAATGCTTGAGTAAGGTCTACAGATACTCCCTTGTACTGTCCAGTTTCACTATCCACATATCTTAATGGAGGAGAATTTTTATCAGCACCGTAAATAATAGGACCATGCTGGTTAAGCCACTGCTTTTCACCATCAGTTAAGGGCTGGGATTTATAAAAGTACTGGATAATGTTAATATTATATTGATTTACAATTAACCTGTTTGCAAATATAATTAAGAACACAACTATAGGGATTAAAATAAGAAATTTTTTTTTATTCATAATAACCTCTTAACCTATTTATCTTTTCATTATATACTTAATAGCAGGCAAATTCCATACCATGAAAATGCGGTATTGTAAAATATGAAATACAGGAGTGATTAAGTGAATTTTAACAATTTTGAAATTGGAAATGAAATATTAAATGCTTTAAAAAAACTTGGGTTTGAAAAACCCTCAGCTGTTCAGGAACAAGTTATACCAAAAGCACTAGAGGGGAAGGATCTGGTGGTTAAATCCAAAACAGGTACAGGAAAAACAGCTGCCTTTGGTATCCCTATATGTGAAAGGGTTAATATTGAAGAAAGAAGACCTCAAGCACTTATCCTTACACCAACCAGGGAACTGTGTGTCCAGGTAAAGGATGAAATCACCAATATAGGAAGGCTTAAAAGAATAAAGTGTACTGCGATTTTTGGGAAACAGCCTTACGAAGCTCAGGTAAATGCCTTGAAACAGAGAACTCATATTGTATCAGGCACCCCTGGAAGAACCCTGGACCACATAGAACGTGGAACTTTGGATCTAACGGAAATAAAATACCTTGTTATAGATGAAGCTGATGAAATGCTTAAGCTTGGATTTATTGACCAGGTAGAGGCAATAATAAACAAAGTCCCTGCAGAAAAAATAACCATGCTTTTTTCAGCAACAATTCCTGAAGAATTCAGCAATATTTGCAGTAAATACATGAAAAATCCAGAGACTATTGAAATAGACAGTGAAATTACTGCAGATAATTTAAAACATCTATATTATGAGGTAGAAGAAAATGATAAATTTGATCTTCTTATAGATATACTTTACAGCAAGGCTGTTAGAAGCGGAATTATATTTTGCAGCACCAAGGAAAGGTCTGGAACCCTTGCTTCCAGAATGAGAAAGCGCCAAATTCCATGTGAAGCTCTCCATGGAGGAATGCTTCAAAATGAAAGACTAAGTATTATGAACAGATTCAAAAAAGGAGAATTTATGTTTCTTGTAACTACTGATGTTGCTGCAAGAGGTATTGATGTAGACAGCATTCCCTGCATAATTAACTATGACATTCCAATGGAAAAGGATAGATACGTGCATAGAACAGGACGTACAGCAAGAGCGGGGAAAAGCGGTTATGCATTGACTTTTGTAAGCAGTAATCAGCATCGCTTTCAAGAACAAGTGGAAGAGTATATAGGCTTTAAACTTGAAAAAGCAGAAAGGCCTTCCTTTGATGAAATACAGGCAAATAAGGATAACTTTATTAAGGAAGCAAAACGTCAGCCTGAAATTAAGGCACCAAAGACTGCCAAGTTAAACCAGGATATAATGAAACTCTACATTGGGGCTGGAAAAAAGAAAAAGATAAGACCTGGAGACATTGTTG
This sequence comes from Solirubrobacterales bacterium, assembly GCA_050261915.1. Classification (GTDB taxonomy): domain Bacteria; phylum Bacillota; class Clostridia; order Clostridiales; family Clostridiaceae; genus UBA699. The sequence continues at coordinate 105,289 of JBLNDT010000057.1, read as the reverse complement.
GTGCTATTACAGGAATTCCCGAAATATCACCTGAGGATATCGGGATAATTGAAATACTTGATAATCACTCCTATGTTGAGATATTAAACAAAAAAGGACATAAAGTACTTGATGGTCTTAAACATAAAACAATAAAAGGAAAAACGGTAAAGGTACAAAAATCTTACGAATAAATAAAAGGGCCCGTAAAGGCCCTTTTAATTTAATCCATATCCAGTTTTAGAATTTTAGCAGCTAAACCAGCTGTACTGGCCTGAAAAGTTAGAGTTATAATTATAGCCATGAAGGTAACAGAGGTAATTATTTCAGCATGTGCTATATTCATGCTTACTATAGTGGCAGCCAATGCAGCTGGTATAACCCCTGTTTCTCGTGTCCACATTAAGTAAGCAAGCTCACGTATGTTCCATTTAGCAGGCTTATCTAAGAAGGTAGATAATATAACGGACACTGGTCTTCCAATGAAAATAAACGCCAAAATCACAATCAATGACTTTGTAAAATATAGAGACAAAATTGAAATTTTAAGCTGTGTTCCAAGAATTATAAAAATAAGTATTCTAATAAGGCTTATTAATACATCCTTAAAGCTTAAGTGGAGGTTTTCATGATGTGGATTAATTGAAAGTCTAAAGGTTTCCTTGTTGCCGCAGAATATACCAACCAGGAATACAGCCATGAAACCACTTAGGTGAAGATGCTCGGCTAGAAAGTATGCACCAATTACTGCAGCCACTGACATTTCACCAGGATACCCGTTAAGAAAATTATACTTCTTCTCTGAAACAAGCAGAGTTGATGAGTATCCAACCACTGAGCCCACAGCAATACCACCTATAGCTTTTATCATAAGCTCAGATAAGCTTGAAACCATAGAAAAGTTTCCCCCTTGGATAATTCCAATGATAGAAAATGTAATAATAGCTGCTGCAGCATCATTAAAGGCAGATTCTGAAATTATTGTCTGCTTTGGTTTGTTTGATATTTTTACTTTTTTAAATAATGGAACTAAAACAGATGGGTCAGTGGATGCTATAACTGAACCAAGAAGCAATGCATAAATAAAAGGTATATGAAACACAACTGCTGTAAAATATCCAGTTATAAAGGTGGTTATAAGCACTCCAAGTGTGGCTAAGGTCAAAACCGACAGCTTTACCTTGTTTAAGACCTTTAACCTTATTTCACGTCCCCCATCGTATAATATATAGGCTGCTCCAAAGGATAGAATAAACTGGCTTCCGGTTTTATAATTTTTAAAGCTTATTAAATTTAGTAATTCTGGACCAAGAAGTATCCCGGAAAAAATAAACAGCACCACATCGGGGATATGTACCCTATTGCCAATTTTCATACAAATTATCCCTGTAAATATGCAAAGGGATATAATTTTCATTAAGTCTTCAGCTAAAATAACAACAGTTGATTCCATGTTGCACCTCCAAAAAAAAATAAAGGCGGAAAACAAAAGTTTCCCACCCAAGAAACAAATTCTTGAAACAAATTTTCATTTGCCAACCGAATCTATTATTAAATTCATTTATAATATAGCAGACAATTAAGTAAAGTTCAAGAAAATTATATGGCATATGGTGATTAAAAATGATATAATTTATCTTTGGAACGAGGTGTTTTAATGAGTGGAATTTCAGGTCAAGGCTGTGATATACTGGTACCTTTCAATGAAAGAAGACCTCTAGAGGAAATTGAGCACAGCATAACCAAAAGATACAGAAAAAAAATATGGGCAAAGTTTGTTAAAGCAATTAATGATTTTGATTTAATTGAAGATGGAGACAGAATTGCAGTAGCCATTTCAGGTGGAAAAGACAGCATGCTTATGGCTAAGCTGTTTCAACAGCTTATTAAACATAGGAAAGTTAACTTTGAACTTGAGTTTATAGCTATGGACCCAGGTTATCATGAAAATATAAAAAGTCTATTAATTGACAATTGTAATTATTTAAACATACCAATACATCTCTTTGAGTCAGGGATTTTTGAAGCGGTAGACAGGATTGCACAGGATTATCCATGCTATATGTGTGCAAGAATGAGAAGGGGGTCCCTTTACACAAAGGCAAAGGAGCTTGGGTGCAATAAACTTGCACTAGGTCATCATTTTAATGATGTTATAGAAACTACCATGCTTAATGTACTATATTCAGGAAACTTCAAAACCATGATGCCCAAATTAAAATCTACAAACTTTGATGGAATAGAGCTAATTAGGCCTATGTATTATATTGAAGAACCTAATATAGAAAGATTTATACAAAATGCAGGTATATGGCCTTTAAATTGTTCATGTATGGTTGCTGCAAAGAAAATAGGAAACAAAAGATATGAAATAAAAGAAATGATAAAAAACATTAAAAAGGATTTCAATGATGTGGACAAATCAATTTTTAACGCAGCATTAAATGTAAACATGAACTCGGTTTTAGGCTGGGAAAAGGATGGCAAGAAATATTCCTTTTTAGATTTTTACGATGAAGAATAAGTATTAGAGAGCTTTGGCATTTGCCAAGGCTTTTTTTTATCAAAATAACAGAAAATCTTGGGCAAATATTAGAAGGAATAAATTATTTTATGTTGAACTTAATAATAAATTAGTAATGGGGGGATAAAAATGGGGGAAATAAAATGTGTTTTAAACAATCTGCCAAAGGGGAACAAAGCAGAAAGCATAAAGTTTTTAAGCCATGAGGAGATATTAAAAGGGAAAAGGTTTCATGAAAGCTTTCCGGAATATACTGAAACACCACTGGTATCACTTGACAACCTGGCTCAGCGATTAGGTGTTAATAAAATATTTATTAAAGACGAGTCTTATAGATTTGGGTTAAATGCATTTAAAGTCCTTGGAGGCTCTCTTGCCATGGGAAAATATCTTGCCGGGAAGCTGAAGCTGGATATATCTGAAGTGAATTATAATTTACTCACCTCTAATGAAACAAAGGAAAGACTCGGGGATATAACCTTTGTTACAGCAACTGACGGAAACCACGGTCGAGGTGTTGCTTGGACAGCAAATAGGCTTGGACAAAAGTCTGTGGTTTATATGCCTAAGGGTTCTTCATTAACAAGGCTTGAAAACATTAGAGCAGAAGGGGCAGAGGCTGAAATTACAGATCTTAATTATGATGATGCAGTTAGGCTTGCAAATGATTATGCCAATAATAACAATGGTGTAATGGTACAGGATACTGCCTGGGAAGGATATGAAGACATACCATCATGGATCATGCAGGGGTATGGGACTATGGCTTTTGAGGCTCTGGAGCAAATGAGAAAAGCTGGAGTAGAAAAGCCAACCCACATATTTGTTCAAGCTGGAGTTGGTTCCTTTGCTTCAGGGGTACTTGGCTTTTTTGCTTCAGTGTTTGGAGAAGAATGTCCTAAAACAATTGTGGTGGAAGCAGATGCAGCTGACTGCCTATATAGGTCTGCCTTAAAGGAAGATGGAACACTTGTAGCTGTAGGAGGAGAAATGAATACTATTATGGCTGGACTAGCCTGTGGAGAGGCTAATACTTTGGGCTGGGAAATTCTTAAAAACTATTGTCATGCCTTTGTATCATGTCCTGATTGGGTTTCGGCTTATGGAATGAGAATTCTTGGGAACGGTATAAAGAATGATACAAAAGTTGTTTCTGGAGAATCTGGAGCTGTTTCAGCAGGGCTTATAACTGCGTTGATGGAGATGGGGAAACTAAAGGAAATAAAAGAAAAACTTTGTCTTGATGAAAACTCAAGAGTACTGTTGTTCAGTACCGAAGGGGATACAGACCCGGACAAGTATAGAAAAATTGTTTGGCAGGGGGAATACCCAGTATGCTAAGGGATAATGTTAAAAATGAAGTTACAAGTCTTTGCCAGAGGCTTATAAGAATAAAAAGCTACTCAGGAGAAGAAAACCTTATGGCCGATGAGCTGAAAAGTGTTTTTAAGGAATTTGGGTTTGATGAGTATTCTGTAGATAGTTATGGAAATGTTTTAGGGCATATAAAAGGAAGGAACCCGGGAGTAAAAATTTTATTTGATGCCCATATGGACACTGTACCAGTTGGAGACGAAGCAAAATGGACTGTAGATCCTTTTGGTGGAGAGGTGAAGGCGGGAAAGATATATGGCAGAGGCGCTTCTGACATGAAAGGTCAGTTAAGTGCAATGATTGTGGGTGTAGCAAATTTCGCTAAAGATTTCGCTAAAGATTTTGATGGTGACATATTTATTTCAGGTGTGGTACATGAGGAAATGTTTGAGGGTATAGCATCTTCAAGCATAAGTGCCAGAGTAAATCCGGATTATGTGGTGATTGGGGAATCCTCTGAATTAAATGTAAAAATTGGACAGCGTGGGAGGGCAGAAGTAGTAATAGAAACCTTTGGAAAACCTGCCCATTCTGCAAATCCGGACAAGGGGATAAATGCTGTTTATAAAATGTCAAAATTAATTGAAAGAGTTCAGGAAGTTAAGCCACCGGAGCACCCTATTCTTGGGAAAGGTATACTGGTGCTCACAGATATAAAATCCTATCCTTATCCTGGTGCATCAGTAGTGCCTGAATACTGCAGAGCAACCTTTGACAGAAGGACCCTGGTTGGCGAAACAAAGGAAAGTGTGCTGGCACCAATTCAAGCGCTTATAAATGAAATGAAAAAAGATGATATTGAGTTTGATGCCAGGGTATCCTATGCATTTGGGGAAGAACGCTGCTATACTGGTGAAAAAATTAAAGGTGAAAGGTTTTTTCCAGCCTGGATAATTGATGCTAGCGACGAATTTGTAATAAAAGCAATAAGAGGAATAAAAGGAGAGGGTATAGAAACAGGATTGTCTCATTATTCTTTTTGTACAAATGGAAGTCATTATGCTGGAGAAAAAGGAATTAAAACCATTGGCTTTGGGCCTTCAAGAGAAAACATGGCGCATACTATAGATGAATACATTGAAGTAGAGCAATTGTTAAAAGGGGCAGCCGGCTACTACGGAATGCTGAAGTCCATATATAATAAATAAAAGCATAAAAAACAACCAATGAAACTATAGGCAGCATTGGTTGTTTTTTTATTAATTAATAGAAAAAAACAATATAACAACAAATAAAAAAAAATATAATACTAAAATTTCATTATTATAAAAGTTTTCAAAATATTCTGAAACAACTATATTTGAAATTTTACGCAATTGCATAAATATTATCAAAATGAATTAAAAAATGCATTATATAAAACCAACAGTTGCAAATAAGCTTAAATTGTTAAATTTTATACATTGTTTGTACATAAATCATAAAGATTGGAATATAATTGGATTTATTAACTGAAATGTATCAAAAAATGCTATATTTATCAGATTGTAATATTTAATAATGAAACAAAGAATAGAGTTTTTTAGAACTTAAAGAGTATATTTTTAACAAACACGTTAATTTTTTTGATTTTAAGCAAAATATTTTTATGCAATATCCTGCAAAAAGTATTGTAATTATTTTTTTAACAGGTATAATTACAAACGTAGATATTTTTTATAACACACATCAAAAACCCAAATCTATTATATGGTACAGCAGAAAAAAAATAGTAATACAGATTTGGAAACAACATTTTCGGTGCAAAATGCACTTATATTTGATATAATATATATTTAATATTTAGTACATTTTTATATGCCTTTAGGAGGTGTGAATCATGAAGAAGGAACAGGTAGGAATTGTAGTTGAAGTTCATGGGAATATGGCCAAAGTAAGAGCAACAAGGCACGGTGACTGCAAGAATTGCGGTGCATGCCCTGGAGATAATGCCATGATACTGGATGCAAGAAATCCTATTGGAGCAAAAGTAGGGCAGAATGTCACTTTTGAAATCCAAGAAGTAAATATGCTTCAAGCTGCGTTTATTGTTTATATACTACCTCTGGTTGCAATTTTTTTAGGGGCCATGGCTGGAGGTTATGCTGCAAATAATATTGGTTCAAATTCAATTGTTACTTTTCAGGTTATAGGAGGCATAATTGCATTTGCCTTATCAGTATTATATATTAAGTTCTTTGACAAATCTGCAAGAAATGATGTAAAGATGCAGCCGGTTATAACAAATATAGTATAATTGTAAATAGGACTAAAGTTAAAAAGCTATAATATATTTTTTATTGCTTACTTTAAATATAAATTAATTTTATTGAGAGAGGTGTTTAAAAATGGCAAAATTGTTTCGCGGTGGAGTGCACCCAAATGATCGAAAAAGCTATACTGCTGGTAAAGCGATCGAAGTAGCACCTCTGCCAAGCAAAGTAATAATTCCTGTAAGACAGCACATTGGTGCTCCTTGTACGCCTGTAGTAAATAAAGGTGATGAAGTTAAAAAGGGACAAGTTATTGCTAGTAGTGATGCTTTTGTATCCAGCCCTATACATGCTTCGATATCAGGAAAAGTTATTGACGTTGCTGAATATCCTCATCCAATGTTTGGAAAATGCATGTCTATTGTTATTGAAAACGATGGACAAGACCAGTGGATGGATGGAATTCCTGCAGAGAGAGATTGGCAGAAATTAGACTCAAATACTATCAAAGGCATTATTAAGGAAGCTGGTATAGTTGGTATGGGAGGAGCTACATTTCCTACTCATGTTAAACTTGCACCACCTCCAGAAAAGAAAATTGATACCTTTATATTAAATGCTGCTGAATGTGAACCATATTTAACAGCGGACCACAGAATGATGCTTGAAGAATCAGAAAGAGTAGCAACAGGAGTCAAAATAGTAATGAAGGCTCTAGGTGTTACAAACGGATTTATCGGAATTGAAGAAAACAAAATGGATGCTGTGGAAGCAATGAAAAAAGCAGTTGAAGGAACAGACATAAAGGTAGTAGCATTGCCTACAAGATACCCTCAAGGTGCTGAAAAAATGCTTATAAAGGCACTGATTAACAAGGAAGTACCATCCGGCGGACTTCCAATGGATGTTGGAGTTGTAGTTCAAAACGTTGGAACAGTTGCTGCAATTTGTGATGCTGTAACACAAGGTATTCCACTAATAGAAAGAGTAACAACTGTAAGTGGCCAAGCTATAAAGGAGCCTAAGAACCTTTTACTTAGGATTGGTTCATCAATTCAAGATGCTATAGACCTATGCGGCGGCTTCTCAAGCCAGCCAGAAAAGTTAATCTCAGGAGGACCAATGATGGGATTTGCACTATCTGGTGCTGATTTCCCAATAATGAAGGGTTCTTCAGGAATACTATTATTTGCCAAGGGTGAAGCTAATACTGGCACTGAATCACCTTGTATAAGATGTGGTAAATGTATAGATGCTTGTCCAATGGGACTTAACCCAAGCATGTTAAGCATACTTGGTGAAAGAAATCTCGTTGAGGAAGCTAAAGAAGATTACAGCCTTTTGGATTGTATTGAATGCGGAAGCTGTGTTTACGGCTGTCCTGCAAAACGTAATATAGTTCAATACATTAAATATAGCAAGGCACAAAATGCAGCTAAAGCTGCTGCTGCCAAGGCTGCACAAAAATAGGGGGTGAAAGTTAATGGCTGAAGCAAAATTAAATGAAAATTTACTAACCGTGTCCACCTCACCGCACATTCGTTCTGATGAATCAATAAGCAAAATTATGTGGACCGTAAATATAGCACTGGCTCCCGCTGCATTATATGGAGCATATCACTTTGGTATGCACGCATTCATATTATTGGTAGTTGGTATATTATCCGCAGTATTCTTTGAATATGTTACAGAAAAAGTAAGAAAGAAGCCTATAACTGTTATGGATGGAAGTGCATTCTTAACAGGACTTCTATTGACTATGTGTCTGCCGCCTTCACTTCCATACTATATGGCTGCAATAGGATCTTTCATATCAATAGTTATAGCTAAGCATTCTATGGGAGGACTTGGATACAACATATTCAACCCTGCTCATATAGGAAGAGCTGCACTTATGGTATCATGGCCTGTAGCAATGACTACATGGACAAAGATTCAGTCAAGTGTAGATGTTGTATCATCAGCGACACCACTTAACATGTTAAAACAGCAGGGTTATGATGCAGTAGTTACGGCTTATGGCGGAACTGCTCATTTATACCAGGCTTTATTGATAGGTAACAGAAACGGTTCTTTAGGAGAAACCTCCACAATACTTTTGGTACTTGGCGGACTATTCCTTATATACAAGAAATATGTTAATTGGCAGATTCCAGTTGTTATGATAGGCAGCGTAGGATTACTTACTTGGATTTTTGGACCAGCAGGTCTGTTTACAGGAGACCCAATACTTCACATGATGTCAGGTGGACTTGTAATTGGTGCTTTCTTCATGGCAACAGATATGGTAACTATTCCTCTTACTAGGAAGGGACAAGTTATATTTGCCTTAGGCTGTGGTTTGTTAACTACACTTATAAGGTTAAAAGGCGGTTATCCAGAAGGCGTTTGTTATTCAATATTGTTAATGAATGCTCTTACTCCATTAATCGACCGACTATGCCCTCCAGTTAAATTTGGCGCAAGGAGGTAATTGAAAATGTCAGATCATCATGAAAAACAATATTCAATAGTACAGATTGCAATGAACCTTACTGCTGCCTGCTTCATATCTGGAGCAATAATAGCTGGTACTTATTTTGTAACAGCACCGGTGGCAGCAAAGAAGGCAGTTTTAATGAAACAGGAAACTATGAAATCATTGGTTACTGAAGCAGACAGCTTTAAAGAAATATCAGGTAAAACAGGCTGGTATGAAGCTGAAAAAGGCGGAAAAGTTATAGCTTATGTAGTACCTGGTGAAACAAAGGGCTACGGCGGAGCTATAAAAATGCTAGTTGCTGTATCACCAGAAGGAAAAGTTATAAGATATGATATATTGTCACATAATGAAACTCCTGGACTTGGAGACAATGCTAACAAAGAAAACTTTAAGAAGCAGATTATAGGTAAAACTGCTGAAGATTTAGTTGTTACCAAGGATCCTTCAAACACAAAAAATGTTCAGGCAATGACAGGCGCTACAATTTCCTCTAAAGCCGTTACTAAAGGTGTAAAAGAAGCTGTAGAAGAAGTAGACAAGTTTATAGGAGGTAAGTAACATGAAAGAATTATGGAATATATACAAAAAAGGCATAATTGACGAAAACCCTATATTTGTTCTTGCTTTAAGTCTTTGCCCGGCTCTAGCGGTTACTTCCACAGCTATAAATGCAATGACCATGGGTGGTGCGGTGCTATTCGTTATAACTGCAAACAACTGTGTTGTTTCAATAACAAGAAAGCTAGTTAACCCTAAGGTTCGTGTACCAGTTTATATTACTTCAATAGCAACAATCGTTACATTAGTTCAGTTGCTTCTTCAGGCGTATGCTCCTGTGCTCTACAAGGCACTTGGAATATACCTGGCACTAGTTGTTGTTTTTGCTATAATACTTGCAAGAGCTGAAGTTTTTGCAGCTAAAAATAAAGTAATACCATCATTCTTTGATGGTCTTGGTATGGGATCAGGATTCTTTGTTGCCATGCTTTCCATAGGAATTGTTCGTGAATTGTTTGGTATGGGATCAATATTTGGAATTCAAATACTTGGTTCATGGTACAATCCTGCATTAATAATGATACTTCCTGCAGGTGGATTCATACTTATCGGCTACATGGTTGGCGGAGTTAAAGTATGGAATGCTTACAGAGAAAGAGTAAAAGCAGAGAGAGGTGAAGCATAATGGAATATTTTACCCTGTTTATGAGCGCCGTAGTTGTTAACAACTTCGTGCTTACAAGATTCTTAGGTCTTTGTATATTCTTTGGTGTATCCAAGAACCTTAATGCTTCCGTTGGTATGGGTATGGCTGTAACCTCAGTAATGACTTTGAGTTCAATGCTGGCATGGCTTGTATACCATTTTATACTGGCACCATTTGGATTAACGTTCTTGACTACTGTTGTTTTCGTTTTGCTTATAGCAAGTTTCGTTCAGTTGTTGGAAATAATTATAAAGAAACAGGCTCCTGCATTATACAATATGTGGGGAATATACCTGCTGCTTATAGCTACTAACTGTATAGTTCTTTCCGTTCCACTTTTAAATGCAGAATCAAATTTTAACTTTGTAAAGAGTATAGTAAATGCTATAGGATCAGGTGCTGGTTTTGCACTAGCTATAATCCTTATGGCAAGCTTAAGAGAAAAATTAAGATTGGCAGATGTACCTAAACCATTAGAAGGTCTTGGCATAGCATTTATATTAGCTGGTATGCTGGCATTGTCCTTCCTAGGTTTTTCAGGCATGATTGCGCTGTAGAAAGGAGCTTTGAACAATGAATACTGCAATAATGGTTCTTGTTGTAATGACTGGGGTTGGTTTAATCTTCGGATTTGTACTAGCCTATGTAAATAAAAAATTTGCAATGGAAATAAACCCGGTTATCCACCTTGTTGAAGATATACTTCCAAAAGGTCAGTGTGGTGCCTGCGGATATGCCGGTTGTTTAGCTTATGCTGAAGCAGTTGCAAACAATCCAGATGTTCCTCCAAATCTTTGCATACCAGGTAAAAAGCCTATAGCAGATTTGGTTGCACAACTTACTGGAAAAGTTGCTCCAGAAATCGAGCCTAGAGTAGCACAAGTTAGATGTAAAGGCACAAAAGAAGTTGCTGTTCAGAAATATAAATATGAGGGAGTTCAGGATTGTATAGCTGCAAGCCAGCTTTCTGGAGGTCCTAAAGGATGTCAATTTGGATGTATGGGTCTTGGAACTTGTGCTAACAATTGTCCTTTTGATGCTCTTCATATGGGACCAGACGGGCTTCCAAAGGTTGATGAAAAGAAATGTACAGGTTGTGGAAAATGCGAAACAGTTTGTCCTAAACAGGTAATTGGAATGGTTCCAATAGGATCACATGTTAGCGTTCTCTGTAACTCTAAAGATAAGGGTGCAGACGCACGTAAATTATGTTCAGTTGCATGTATAGGCTGTGGAATCTGTAAGAAGAGCTGTCCGTTTGATGCAATTACAGTTGAAAATAATCTTGCTAAAGTTGATGCACATATTTGTCTTGAAAAATGCGATAACGCTACTTGTCTTGCGAAATGTCCAACTGGAGCAATAAAAGGTTTAACACCTGTAGCTATAGCTCAGGGTGAAGCATTAAAAGAAGCTGCAGCAGTTGCTGCAAAAGCTGCTAAAGAAGCAGCTGCAAAGGCTGCGGCAGAAAAAGCTGCAAAAGCCGCTGCAGAAAAGGCTGCTGAAGAAACTACAGCAGATAAATAAAAAATTCCTAGGATGTGCTTTTCATATGAATTGCACATCCTTATTCTTTAGTGAATTACTTTAATTCGCCCATCATTTGATTTGCCTGATCCTTAACCTGCTGGACTTCATTGGAGTCTGCATCTTTAGTTTGGTACCAGCCTTTCTGGTTCATTGTATCAAAAACTTTGTATTGCAGATCCTGTGTTTTTTTGTAATTATCCATTAAGGTATTTCTTAGATTTGTACAAGAACTTTCCATAATACCTGCACTGTAGGTGGAAAGCCCAAGTTTTTCACTGGCTAGTAAATCATGCATCATATCTTTTTCATTCATGTTACATACCTCCAATATTATTGATGTGAATCAAGATAACTTTTAAGAGTCTGGAAATTCTGCTTGTGTAGCTGGCTGGCTTCACTGCAGAGATTTTTTATACCTTGGTCCTGGCTTTGACAGGAACATTCGTTGTACTTCTTGTTCATTAATGCTTCCTGGGCAAGTTGTTCCTTAATAACCTTCAGGTTATTAGCTTGAATATTTTTAGCATTACTCATAATTTCTCCTCCTTGTGAATCTGTAATTTACGAATTTAGTATTACCTTGATTTTAAAAATTATGAGTTAAATTTTATTGCAAAGATTGTAGAATTATATTTACATTTCCCGGGAAATAGATAGATTTATATTAGTAATAAAAATAAATATAAAATAATATAATTATTGTAGTTTATTTTTATTTAGGGGGACGTGTATGCTGCTAATGAAAGTGGTGTTTAACCTGACATATATAACAGCAGCCTGGATACTTGTTGCTATAATGCACATGAGGAAAAATTTGGTGGGATACAAGGATAGATTTTCAACGAAATGTATATATGCTTCTTTTATCATACTGGCTTTAAGTGAAACCTTTATCAGGTTATGCAGCACCTTTCAAATAATTCCCGGTGTAAGGCTCATGGTAATGGGTATTTCCAGTACTTTATTTATTACAGGACTCCTATTTGCCTATAAGTATCATTTTAATCTTTCTTTCGGTTTTTTTCAGTTTATTTTATTAATTATGGCTGTGGTTAGGTTAATTACTTTAGTGTTTCCAGGGGATAAAGTTGAAATTCAAGGTAACATTATCTTCATTTTTTTTGGTTTAGGTGTATCCATGCTGATACTAAGGGAATCATTCCAAAGATCCGATTTAAGTTTTATTGGTACAGGTACATTGTTATTATTTTCAATTCTGTTTACACTTCCAAGTATGCTCTTCAGTAATGATACAATAATAACCTTATTATTTTCTGTAGCAGCAGGTTTATCTGATTTAAGTATAGGTTTTTTACTGCTGAAAGACTTGTTCAGAAGGTCTGGAATCAATATGGTTAAATTTAGATAAACCAAGAATTTATAAGATGATAATATTTATCATTTTATACAAAACTATTGATAAATGGGCACTTATATGCTATTATGAATCTGTAATGTGAAGTAATTCACATACAAGGATTTAATTTGATGAACAACAATTCCTCTTTTTTAGGAAATTTGTAAGTCAATTTTTGAATCTTGTAATTATAAAAAGGAGGAATTTAAAATGGCAGATAAAACTTTAGTATGCAAAGATTGTGGAAAAGAATTCGTATTTACAGAAGGTGAACAGGCTTTCTACAAAGAAAAAGGATTTGAAAACGAACCACAGAGATGTGTTGAATGCAGAAAAGCTAGAAAACAAAACAGAGGATTCAGAAAGTAATCAGTACTCTGTTGGGATAAATCCCAACAGAGTTTTTGTTTTTTTTGCAAAAATGAGCGTATGGTTTTAAAAAAACCTTTGTGGTATAATTATTTTGATTAGTGTGAATTATTACGGAGGATTTTATAAATGAGCGGATTGTTTAAAAAGGCTCTATTTGGCTACAATACTTCAGAGGTTGATATGAAGATTAAACTTTCAAGAATTGATTTTGATAAAACCAAGGTAGAACTTGAAGATAGTATTGCTGCAGCCATGTCTGAAAATAACAGGCTGATTGAAGAACATAAGAGGCTCCTTGAAGAAAAAAGCTTATTTGATGAATACAACAAGGAAATAGAGATTATTTTACGACATTGTTATGAAAAAGCCTCCATTGAAGTATATAATACAAAAAAAACAATTGAAAAGGAGCTATGTTCAAAGAGAGAAGAGTTGGAAAATCTTGAAAACAAAAATCAAGATATAAATAATTCAATAAATAAGCTCCTAGACAAGCTTCATGGGATAACCAACCAACAGTAATTTCAAGGAGGTAGTATAATGGGGAATTCTGAGACTTTATTTAAGACTAATTTAATAGGGTATGAAAAACAAAGTGTTGATAACTACCTTAATAAAATGGATTCTGAAGGTAAAGCTATAATAACTGAACTTAAGGAAAAACTAAACAGTACATTAGAGTTAAATGAAAAACTTTCTAATGAAATTGAAAATTTAAAAAAAGAAAATGAGATTAATGGAAAAACTGAAGATTACAAAGATTTCCTTCTGGAAAGACTTGAGAACATTCAAGAAAGCATGAATCTTGATGCTGAGGGAGACATTAGGTATCTTAGGGAAACTGCAGCAGAAAGTAAAATCTCCATGGATGATGATATTAAAAAACTGAATAATTTCTTTAGGAATATTCAGAATAATTTGGATATATTGATTAAAACCGTTAATATAAAAAACAGTATAGAAAATGAATCCCATTCAAAATCAAATTATAAGGTTATACCCTATAAAGGGAAGTGTGGGAACAAGAAAATGCTCCAAAATGATAATGAATCAGAAATTAATCAACTTGCTGAAAGTGATATTATAAGAGAATTTAGCAATTTGGATGAAATTAGAAATAAGTATATTATTGGAAAACGAGCAGGAGCTGACTTAATCAACAGTGTTGGAGAACAAATAATATCAAAGGATTCTGTTCTTACTATGGAATTGGTTAGAAAAGCAGAAAATGAAGGGCTTTTATCAGAATTAATAATTAAAATGGCAGGACCTGAAGAAGAAAAAATAATACGTTAAGGGAGTGTTGTGCGTATGTCTTCTAAAAAGAGTGTAAATTTGTATTCTAGGATAGTGGACAATATTATAGATGTACCATATGTTTTTAAAGATGGATTCAACTATTTATGCCTAGACTGCAAAGAATTCCCTTTTTCAATTTATACTCATGACGAAGAAGATGATGGTCTTTATTCTCAACTAGTTTCTTTAACTGAAAGCGGACTTTTCATTTTTGATATAAAAAGCACAGGAGTAAGACTTACCCAGTATCAATATTCAGATATTATCCTTATGAAAAAAAGCAATAACACTGATAATGCAACCATAATTATTGAAGGCTATTTTAATAGAAGACTTTTTCAAAGTAAAATTGAATTTGACACTTCGCAAGGTTATATATTTGATATACTGCTTAACAACATAAGACTTAAGGGGAATTTACCGGAAACCAACTCGGATGAAAATGCATACGGTTTTTTAAAACTTGGATTTTTAAAAAATTTAAACCCTAGAATTTATGATTTAGCTGTTCAGTGTCAAATGCCAAACCGAAGCATTAAGAATATTGTATTTCAAAAAAAGCTTTTGATAAGAAAGCTGAAGATTTTAAAAAAAGCTGTAATTATGTCTCATGTTGTAATTCTTACCGAGGATGAAATTATTGTTATTGAAGAAGGCAGGAAGAAAAGTAAAGAACCAGGGTTGAATTTTGGTGGGTGCTGGTATTTCATACCAATAAACAATATTATATCAATAGATATCAGTTCAAATGACAATTTTTTATTGTGGTTTACTCTTAAGTTAAAGGGCGATGAAGATGTGAAGTTTATATTTGAAAATGGTTTAAAACATGAACTTGAAAAGTTTGTAGAAGCTGCTCACTATATGTATCAAATGAAATAAACAGGGTTTAAAGCTGTGATAATATACACAGCTTTTTTTAGTTGCTTTTTTATAGATCAAAAGTTAAGTATAAAATTTTCGTATTTGTAAATTGAGGTTTACTATAAAAATATTTTATTTAATTGCAGCTACAACTCTCATTATTTTGTTTAAAAAAATGCGGAATGATAAAAAGAGAATTTATAAATTTTCTTGTATTGAGAAATTTATAATAGTAATATTAATGAGAAAAGAAAAATTATTAACACCGCTGTGTAATACAGCAGTGTTTTTATTTGTTTGACTGAATACGGAGATGATGCATATGGATACAAAATTAAAGAGAAACCTTGTTTTAATAAATGCCTGTATATCAACTTTTATGGCAACGGTAGACGGGAGCATAGTTAATATTTCACTTCCTGTAATATCAGGATTTTTTTCCGTGAACATTAATCAGGTCCAGTGGGTGGTAACTTCATATTTGATTGCAATTTCTGCTCTTTTATTGATATGGGGAAGGATTTCAGATCTTTATGGCAGGAAAAAATTATTTGCAGGAGGTATGGCAGTATTTGTATTGGGCTCAATTATGTGCGGAATGTCTCAAAGCTTTCAATATCTTGTTTTTTCAAGGGTTGTTCAGGCAATTGGAGCTTCAATTATGATGGCTCTTGCCCAGGGAATAGTAACCTCAATTTTTCCGTCTAATGAGAGAGGAAAGGCACTTGGGATGATAGGAATGGTGGTTGCTCTTGGAAGTCTGGTTGGTCCGACTTTAGGAGGCTTCCTTATTAACTTCTTCGGCTGGAGATCAATATTTTTTATAAATATACCTTTTGGAATTGGAGGTCTCTTTCTTACATTTTTGGTAATGCCGGATAATGAGGAACTCCCAGAAGTTAAAATATTTGACTATAAAGGTACTTTAATATTTATCGCAGCTATACTTCTTTTATTTATAAGCCTGCTCTCAATGCAGGAGGGGAATATATCTGTTACTATTATGATATTTATGCTTTTGGCAGCATTGCTCCTTTCAGCAGGTTTCATATTTTATGAAAGCAAAACAGAATATCCCCTGGTAAACCTGGATTTATTTAAAAACCGAATATTTTCAATTGGGCTGTTTTGTGCATATCTTTCATTTTGCTCCATGTTTGCATATACTTTTTTCATGCCCTTTTACCTACAGTATGCTTTCAAATTAAATGTAATTCACGCGGGGCTTATGATGTCTCTTTATCCTATAACAATGGCTATGGTTGCACCAATAAGCGGTAGGTTGTCTGATAAAATTTCATATAGGCCACTAACGATTCTTGGACTAATCATTAACACAATGGCACTAGCATTGATGTCAACCTTAAATACTGGCTCATCAAAAATATTTATTGGAGTATTAATAGTACTACTTGGAGCTGGAGGATCTATTTTTCAATCACCGAACAACAGTAGCGTTATGGGTGCGGTGCCTAGACATAAACTTGGAACAGCAGGGAGCATAAATGCTTTTTTTAGAAATATCGGCATGGTTTCAGGAACAACAATTGCAGTACTTATATATACTGCTGTAACAAAATCAGGAATTGAAAATATTACAACCTCTTTTGACAGTACAGTATTCCTAAAAGGGTTTAAAGTGGTAATGCTGAATGCCTCAGTGATGTGCTTAATTGCAGTATTAATTAGTTTAAAAAGAAATAGTATTGCAGCAAAATAAAAACAGGGCTTAATGCCCTATTTTTATTGATAAATGGTTACAAATTTTATTGCATAAATGTCACAAAGAACAAGATTATTAGTATCTGTTTCTCTAAGGACTATATAGCTTATGCCAACATCCGTCAAGGTGCCGTCTCTGTCTTGAATTATGTTAGTTCCCAGAAGAAACATAACCTTAACTCGTTTACCTATTATAGACTTTAAGTACCCTTGAGTGTACTCCTTTCCTAAATCTGTAGGGGAACCAGGAGCCTGTTCGAAATTGTCACTATAATTTTGAGTCTGAGGCATATTCATTTGCATAGGCTGCTGCATATTCATCTGCATAGGGGATTTTTTTGGTGCCATCTGCCTCATGCATGGCAGATCTTCATAATCAAAATAACATTGTGGTATCATTATAACCTCCAAATAAATTTTTAAGTTTTATAATATTTTGCTGTTGGATTGTAGAAACAATGTTGGGTAATTCTTACCTGAAAACTTCCATTTTTGTTGTAAGGAAAATATTTAATACATGCAGGTTTATGAGGATTAAAGTACCACAGGGATGAACCAATTGGATAAAGCCTATTTCCTGCTAATGCCCAATCTGCAATATTGTAATGAATCTGTTCAGGAGGATTAGCCCATATTGTTTGCGGATTGGGCATCCCCCCAAGAACAGAACGCATGCAGTCAAACTGACCTTTTTGGTACATAACCTTTCTTATATCCCCCTGACATATATCATGGTATTCACCATCTGGAACTCTGACTCTATTCATAATAGTAGTAGCTACGGCCTTCATGCCGTTATCCCCTTCTCCGCCAGCCTCGCATTTTATCATCCTGGCCAACAATTCTCTATTGGAAAATGCCAATATAAACACCTCATATTATGCTGATAGATTATTTTATTCAGCTTATTTATAAAATGTTACTTAGTTAGACAATATTAAGAATTAATCATATAATTAAATTTGTAAGAATAAATAGTTGGAATAAAGCGGGTGATGTTTTGAAAATATTACATACTGGTGACTGGCACCTTGGTAAAATCGTAAATCAGGTTTACATGACATCAGATCAGGAATATATACTAAAACAGCTGTATGGAATTATAGATGAAGAAAAGCCTGATGTGCTTATTATTTCAGGAGATATATTTGATCGTGGAGTACCTCCTGTGGAGGCCGTGGAACTTTTAGATGAAGTTTTAAGTGAGATACTTCTTGTTAAAAAGCTGCCTGTAATAGCTATTGCAGGGAATCATGATAGTGCTGACAGGTTGGCATTTGGAAATAGATTACTTGAGAAAAACGGTCTTTATATTGAAGGAAGGATAAACAGCGACATACGAAAAGTAGTTTTTAATGACGAATTCGGTGCTGTGAATTTTTATCTTTTACCTTATGCAGAGCCTATGGAGGTAAAAAAAGTTTTTAATAAGGATAATGTGCACAGCCATAATGATGCTTTTAAGGTAATGGTTGATAAAATTAAGGAAAAAGCAAATTATAATGAAAGAAATATTATTGTGGCACATGGATATATCAGGGGCTTAACTGACCTTGAAAAATCCGAATCAGAAAGGCCCCTTACCGTAGGCGGAACTGAATATGTAGATGCCCTTATTTTTAAGGGTTTTGAATATACTGCCCTAGGGCACCTTCATGGAGCACAAAAGGTATCCGGAAATACTATGAGATATGCAGGATCCTTGCTAAAGTATTCATTTTCAGAAGTAAAACAAAACAAAAGTGCTGCACTGGTAATCCTTGGCCCAAAAGGGGAGGAACCTGAAATATTATTAAAGCCTTTGATTCCTAAAAGGGAAATGAGGATTATCAAAGGTAAATTAAAGGAGCTCATTGCTGCAGCTAAGGAAGATGATTCAGGACTGGATGATTACATAAAGGCAATACTTACTGATGAAGGGGAACTGATAGACCCTATGAATAAACTTAGGACTGTTTATCCTAATGTAATGGAACTAATTCGAGAGGAGCAAAATAAATCAGTTGACCAAGCAAGGACTTCAGCAGGATCAGGATACAAGAGTAAAAGCAAGCTGGAGCTGTTTAAAGATTTTTATGAAAATATGTCTGGAACAGAATTCACAAAAGAGAAGGAAATAGTAACAGCTGAGATTATAAAACAAGTCAGCATAGAGGAAGGTGAAAGAATATGAGACCTCTAAAGCTTACAATGACAGCCTTTGGCCCCTATGCAGGAAAGGAAATTATAGATTTTACAAAGCTTTTGAAAAAAAATATATTTCTTATAACTGGACCTACCGGGGCTGGCAAAACCACAATTTTTGATGGAATAAGCTATGCTGTTTTTGGAAGTGCAAGCAGCGATGAAAGGGATGGGGAAAGTCTTAGAAGTCATTTTGCAAAAGATGATATAATAACTTCTGTAGAACTTGAATTCGAACTTAAAGGAAAGAATTACTATATAAAAAGGATACCAAAGCAGCAAAAAAAGAAATCTAAGGGGGAAGGCTTTACTGAACAAAAAACTGAAGCCTATCTTGAACTAATAAATGAAGGGGATGATAAACCACTTTATGTCTCAGGTGTTCAGCCCGTTAATGATAAAATAGCTCAAATCTTAGGAATAAACTGTGCTCAATTCAGGCAGATAATGATGATACCACAAGGGGAATTTAGAAAGCTAATTACAGAGGACAGTAGAAACAGGGAAGAAATACTTCAAAAAATATTTGGTACGGAAGGATATAAAAAAATTCAGGATGCTTTAGGTGAAAAATCAAAAAAACTTTTGAATGATGCCAAGGAATATAAAAACAGAATTGATGAAAATATACATAATCTTAACGTAAATGGAAATGAAGCACTAGAACAGTTTTTAGTCTCAAAAGATATAAATTATGATGAATTAGTAATCCATATGAGTAACTTTATAATCCAGGATTCAGAAAAGGAAAAGAAATCAGCTTTTGAAATTCAAAAGATAGATAAGGCTGCAGCTGATAAGAATAAGGAAATATTTCAAGGAATAGAAATTAATAAAAAATTTGAACTTAGAAATTCTATAGAAGAAAACAGAAATATGCTCCTGATAAGGGAACCAGAAATAAACCAAAAGAAACTGATTCTGATTAGAGGAAGGAAGGCTCTTACTCTTATAGGTTTAGAGGAAAATTACAAGGGCAAACAAATTAGTGTGGAAACCAGAGAAAAAGAATTACAAAGGCAGGTAGATATTGTAAAGGCAGCTGATATAAGGTTAAAAGACGCAGAAGTGGTTTTAAACGGAGAACTGGAAAAAGAGTCCTTGAGAAACCAACTTTTAAAAGATATAGCATTACTTCAAGGGTTTATTCCAAAGGTTAAGGAACTTGATCATAAGGCTGATAATTTGAAAAACCTGGTTAAACAATCAAAAGAATTTGAAAAACTAGTTCTAAATAAAAAGACAGAAGTAGATATCATGAGGAACAGCCTTAAAAATATAAATGAGGAACAGCAAAATATATCATCCGCAAAGGATTCTCTAGCTGCAATATCAGTTGCTCTTGAAGAGAAGAATAAATTTGTAGACAAGCTTAAGAACCTTTATGAGGAAAATGAAAAGTTATCGGGTATCAGAAATGAATGCTTAAAGGTTCAGAAAAACCATCAAACAGTAAAGGAAAAATATAATCAAATAAAGGAAAAGTATGAAAACCTTCAGGATATGTTTTTTAAAGGTCAGGCTGGTTTTTTTGCCAGCAGACTGGAGGATGGCAAACCATGTCCTGTATGTGGTTCCATTGAACACCCAAACTTAGCACAGCTTTCAGCAGATATGCCGGATGAAACAGCATTGAATCTTGTCAAGGATGACTTTTTAAGAGCCCAGGATGAATATAACATTAGTAGTGAAGCTCTAAACAAACTTCTTGGACAAGGGAAGCTGCAAAAGGAGTCTGTTGATAAACTTAAGGCTGTGGCAGGAAATGAATTGCAAGAGGAAATAATAACCAAGGAAAAAGAGGAACTTTCCAATTGCCTTAAGAAGTATATAAAAGATCTAAATGAAGTAATAATTAAATTGAAAAGTGAAAAAAATGATAAGGAAAATCTTATAAAAAGAGAACAGGCGCTGATTGAAGAAAAGGGAAAATTAAACATTAAAATTGATGAAGCAATATTAGCCTTTGATGGCTTTGACAAAAAACTTAGAAACATAGAAACTGAACTAAAGTCAGAACAAAGACTTATGGATGTTTTACAAATGGAACTTCCAAAAGCTATTGATTCTGAGGAAAAACTTGCTGCCGCCATAGATAAAGCTGAAAAAGAATTTCACACTATGAAGGAAGCAATGGAGAATGCTTCTAACAGTCAAAGGGAAGCAAATTCAGAGCATATCAAGGCGTTAACCTCAAAAACATCAGCGGAAATTAATCTAAAGGAAGCCATGGATGAGCTTGCAGAACTAAATAAAAAATTTAATATAGCAATACTTCAGGCTGGGTTTGAATCTTTGGAGGATTATTATAAAAACAAACTCACTGAGAATCAAATAGAAAATTTGGAAAATGAAATATCTGAATTTAATGAAAAACTAAAGTCACTGTCAGACAGCCTTATTAAAGCGGAGAAGGAAATAGAAGGTTTGAATGTAATTGAAATTAATGTATTAAATGAACAACTAGCAGAAATTTCAATGAAAAGGACTATTGCAGAAAATGAAAAAATTCAAGTATATGCAAGAAGAAACCAGAATGAAAAGGCTATGGAGAGCATAAAGAGCTTAATGGATATGCTTCTTAAAACAGAAGAAGAATATAAGGTTATAGGGGATCTTGCAAATGTTGCAAGGGGTTTTAATTCTGAAAAAATAACCTTTGAGCGATATGTACTTGCGGCATTTTTCGATGATATTATTGATGCTGCCAATTCAAGATTTATTAAGATGACGAGCAGCAGATATGAAATGAGCAGGATAAAAGAACGATCCAAAGGAAATGCTCAGAGCGGGCTTGAAATAGAGGTACTGGATAATTACACCGGACGAACAAGACATATTAAGACATTATCCGGAGGAGAAAGCTTCAAGGCTTCTCTTTCACTGGCCCTTGGCCTTGCAGACGTGGTTCAATGCTATGCAGGAGGCATAAGTATGGACACTATGTTTATTGATGAAGGATTTGGAACTTTGGACCCAGAATCTCTAGACAATGCAGTACAAACTCTGATGGAACTTCAGAGCACGGGAAGACTAGTGGGTATAATATCCCATGTGCCTGAGCTTAAGGAAAGGATAGATGCAAGACTTGAAATTATTCCAGGAAGAGAAGGCAGCTATACAGTATTTAATGTTTAACAAAAACAGCAGGAACAAAATTTGTTCCTGCTGTTTTTGTTAAACTATTACTTATATAAGATATTTCCGGTTCGAATAACCTGAAAATAACTCCTGATTAATAGGTATAAACCATTTTGCCTATCCTTAGAGCTAATGGTCTTGACCAGAGCCATTTATTTGTGGCACTGTCATCAAAATAGTACAAGGCTCCCTTAGTTGGGTCTGCTCCGCTAGAGACTGCATATGCTGCTTTAATTGAGTCGGAATCTGCTGCTTTGTTAATATAGCCATTTTCTACTGGTGTAAACTGATAATAACCATAGCTTTTCTCATATATTACTGAGGTTAATGTATTTGGGAATCTGGTATCCTTAACTCTGTTTAAAACAACAGCACCTACAGCAACTTTTGCTTCATAGGATTCTCCGGCTGCCTCCGCGGATATTAGCCGGGAAAGAAGGTCTATATCTCCAGAGGATAAATAGCTTGTCCCTGTTTTAGGAACTAAAACATTTGATGGAAGTAAAAGCTTTTCTCCAACATACAGATTATCTGTCCACTTGTTATTTATTTTCCTAAGAAGGTTAAGTGGAAGTCCGTAATTCTTAGCAATTAAATAAAGAGAATCTCCATATTTCACTGTATATATGGAACTTGGCACCTGAAGAATCTGCCCAGGGTATATAGTACTGTTGTTCAAGTTGTTTTCCTGAATTAAGTAATCACTGGTAGTGCCAAAGGCTTTTCCAATTGAATATAATGAATCACCCTGAATCACTGAGTATGATGCCGCATAAACTTTTGAAAATGGAAAAAAGGACAAAGTTAGTACAGCTGAAACAATTAAATGTTTAAATTTGAAAAGATTGTTCATGTATCCTCCTTATGCCTCCGAGGTTAGTTGACGGGTTCGGAGGGAGATACCCCTATTCATATAATGAAATTCACCCCAAAATAATCTTTCCCCCGTACTCCTATTGGAGATTCGGCAACTATTAAATTAGTACTAAAGTACTTGAATTTTATTCTACCAAAGTTTTTTCAGACAAGCTATGTATTGTTACTGGGTGTTATGGGAATAGATACATTCATCACCAGAATACTCAAAAATGGATATGTTTTAATTGAAAGAAATGTAGTAAAATGGAATTATATATTTATTTTTCATAGGTGCTTTTAATTTATTAAAATATAAAAGTTAGGAGACAGGAAAATGAGTTTTAGTGATGAAAAAGACTTTAGAGAAATTCAGGAGAAACTGGAATCTATAAGTGAAGAGCTTAAACAATCTCCTGAGGTTATTAAAATAGCAAAAGAAATTGATGTATCAAATATAAATTATATAATTAATTTTGGAAGAGACCTTGAGAAAGAGTTTTCAAATTTTACAGATAGGATTATGAATTGTATTAAAACTTTTAATGTTAAAAACATTGGTGTTACTATAGAGGAACTAAAAGAAATCTTAAACAATTTTTATAATGAGGCTGCTAAAGGAAGTATAGAACAAATATTAAAGGAAATTGACAACTTAGATTCAGAGATCCAAAGAATTTACTTTGATGTTACAAAATATAACAATGAAATGGTGGTTAAAGACAAGGAACTTCAGGGTTTATATCTAAAAAATTTTGAATTCTTCAAGGAATTTGAAAAAAATACTGCAGCTTGTAGTTTAATTATCGATGAAATTGAAAGAGAAGACCTTCCATATTGGGAACAAAGAGCAAAATATGGATATGGTGACGACAATATTAAGCTTCAAGAGCTTAGTTCCTCCATTCATATGCTGAAACACAGATTGCTTAGCTTGGAAAACAGTAAGCTTGCCTTGATAGAAGCAGCAGCTCAAATAAAAATAATACAAAAGGAAAATTTGAAGTTGGAGGAAAAGATTAAATCTGCCTTAATTATTCCAATATCAATATTGAAAAATGAACTTATATTAAGAAGGCAGGCAATTACTGGATCATATAGTACAAGCACCTTATTGAAAGTTGAAGCTTTGGAAGATTCATGGAAGAAGATAATTGAAGATATAAATGATACAAAAAAAATCGAAATGGAAAATAAAAAGATAAGAGAAGTTGGTATTAATAAAATTAAGTCGAAAATTAATTTTAAATAATTTGGGAATGTTGTTGAGATTTGTGTATTATGTTATAATCAATTTAGTGTTGATATATGGAAATAGTTCTTAATTTAATATAGCGAGGTATAATTATGGATTTCATGGCATTACAGGAGATAATTAAAAAAATTGACGGAGTAATAAACGCAAAAATCATCACTGAGGATAATCAAATTACTGAACTTCATATTCTTGCAAATAATTTAAGGGCAGCAAAGCAGATAGTAAGAGATATAGAATCATCACTTATGGCTGTTTTTGATTACAGAATTGATAGAAGGGTAATTAGTATTGCGCAAATTGAGACTGATGAAAGAAAAAACATAAACAGAATAAAATTCCATGGAGTAGCTTTATCCACAAATGGAGATCAAGTTGATTGTGCAGTAAAGTTGTTTTTAAATGATGAGGAATTTTCCTCAATGCAGACAGCAGTTAAAACCGAAAAGAACAAAAGAAAGGTTGTTGCTATATCTACCATAAAAACTGTAGAAGAACTAATTGGCAGCAATGTATCTCTTGATGTACAAGATGTATTTGTTCAGTCCAGTGGTGAGACCTCTTTTGCTACAGTTATTGTTAATATGATTAACAATAACAGGGAAGAAACCATGATAGGTACTGCTTTAGTTAAAAGTGATGTGAATGAAGCCATTGCAAAGGCAGCATTAGATGCTGTAAATAGAAGAATAGAAAGAAAGTAACCTTTAATTAGTTTTTCTATAGGCCGATTACAATTTTTTTTCCTTACCCCTAGCGGAGTTAACCATAGCAGGTTTTAGCGAAGCCCTGTTAATTCAGCAAAGGGGGAATTAATAATGAAAAAGAATTTAGTTAGAGTTCTTATGGCTATGTTGACATTAGCAGCAGCTGGCGGCGCTAACGTAACTTGGATGTGGTAATAATAGTTTAAAGGTAATCGGCCTTTATTTACATAGGAGGAAGCATGAAAAAATTACCAATAGCCATTAGGGTATATTTATTATTTGTATATTTGGTGACTTTTATTTTATTATATGTATTTTTTCATCAAGGATATTTAAAGTTAAGTTCAATTAATTTATTGTATTTGGCTTTTTTTTCAATGTTGATAGCTTTAACTGAATCATTTCCGGTTATACATAAAAAAATGTCCTTTAGCACGACCTTTGCTGTTGAATTAGCTGTATTTATGGTTTTTGGGCCTTTTTTTGCTTTATTAGCCACAGCTTTGGGTTTTTCACTGAGGTATGTGAAGGATAAGGATAATAAATATAAACATATATTTAATACTCCATTATATGGAACAATGTTTAATTATTGTGTACTTATTTTACCCCTTTTAATGGGAAGTTATGCATATTTAAAGCTTGATGGAAACTTCGTTTTTACTGGCTTTGGCTCGAACCTTTTGCAAATAACAGCATTTAGCATGATTTGTTTCATATTAAATACGTTAATGATCTCAATACTTTTATCTATTAGTATAAAAAAGAATTTGCTTTATACATTTTTTAGCAATATAAAATTAGTATTAATTAATTTTATTATAATGGTTCCATTTGGAATAATGCTTGCCATGATAGACAGGGCATTTGGCTACTTAGGTGTATTGTTTTTATTTTTCCCAATTATCATGATGAGATTTACCTTCTCATTATACATTGATTCAAAAAATCAATATATACAGACTGTAGATGCATTGATGAGGGCAGTGGAGGCAAGGGACAAGTATACCGAAGGACATTCTCAAAGGGTTGCTGTGGCTGTTGAAATGATTGCCAGGGAACTTAAATACAGTGAGTCAAGAATAGACCAATTAAACATGGCATCTTTGCTTCATGATGTAGGAAAGATTGGTATTGATGACAACATATTAAATAAACCAGGAAAGCTTACTGCTGCAGAATATGATGAAATTAAAAAGCACCCTGAAATTGGATATAACATATTAAAAGATGTAAAAAATTTAGGAAATGTAATTGATTTGGTAAGACATCACCATGAACGTTATGATGGTCTTGGATATCCTGATGGTAAGAACAAGGACGAATTAGCATTCGATATATTTATTATACAACTTGCTGATGCTATTGATGCCATGGCAACGGACAGGCCGTATAGAAGAGCCTTGTCGGAGGATGAAATTAATGATGAAATTGATAAAAATAGCGGGACTCAATTTCATCCTGAAGTAGTAAAGGCATATTTTAATGCAAAAGCAAAAAAAGGTTAATACAGGAGAAGAGATATGTTCATACAAATTATTGTGCTGGCCCTAGTAATAGGTATTATTTTTAAGGGAAGCTTAAGAAACTTATCGAATTTTAAATTGCAAGGAATATACTTTGTAATTGCAGCATTTCTTCTTGAAGCAGTAGTTATTATGACGGTAAGGAAGGGTATCATTCAAATAGGTATTGTCACCTTATTATCAGATATAGTTATGTATTCTTTGCTTATTGTTTTTGTATACAAAAACAGGAGGGAGCCATTAATTTATATTGTTGGTATCGGGTTTCTTCTAAATGCTGTAGCAATTTTTGCAAACGGAGGCACTATGCCTGTTGCTTTAAATGCAGTGCATGCTGCTGGACTCACTGAAAATGTAGGTACAATGGGTTTATACAAGCTTGTTGGCACAGATACAAAATTTTGGTTTTTGGGAGACATAATTCCGTATACTTTTTTAAATAAAAACATATTGAGTGTTGGGGATTTGATTTTGTCTCTTGGGATAATGTTAATTATTATAAAAGGTATGTGTACAAAAAATATTGAAAAATATAAAGGGTTGGACTAAATGTTCCAACCCATTGTTTTTGTTATAAATTCTTTTTCAAAGATTTCTGCAGGAACAGGTTTTGATATAATAAAACCTTGAATCAAATCACAATCAAATTGTCTTAATAATTCCAACTGAGATTCTCTTTCTACTCCTTCTGCCAAAACTCTAATTCCAAGGCTGTGGCACATTACCATAATAGTTCGGACAATTTCCACTGAACGAGGATTTTTATCTATTGAATTGATCAGGGATCTATCAATTTTTAAAATGTTAATTGGAAGTCTGTTAACATAGCTCAGAGAAGAGTAGCCAGTTCCAAAGTCATCCAAGTCAGCGCTTACACCCCTTGCATTGAGCTTTTTGAGAACATCTATTATAAGCTCCACATCCTCCATGGCTTCATCCTCTGTTATCTCAAGTTTCAAGTATTTTGAGTCCAGTCCTGCGTCTTCATAAGCCATAACCACAGTTTTTATAAAGTTAGGTTCCTTTATTTGTTTATAGGAGGTGTTTACTGAAATATGAAATTCACCGGATATTATATTATTCTGCCAAGCTTTGCACTGGACACAAGCTGTTCTTAGAACCCAATTATCTATATCAACTATTACTCCAATGTTTTTTGCCAGAGGTATGAATTGACTTGGAGGTACAAGTATATCATTTTGTTTCCATCTTGTTAAAGCCTCAGCTCCTATTGTTTTCATGGTTTTAAGGTCTACTATTGGTTGATAATATACTATTATCTCATTATTTTGAAGGGCTTTTCTCAAGTTACCCTCCATTATTAATTCGGTAAGGGCGTAATCGTTCATTCCCCTTGAATACAGTTCGTAACAGTACCCCCCGTTTCTTTTTGCAGCATACATGGCAGTATCTGCATTTCTAAGGAGCTGGGACAGAGTAAGACCATCTTCAGGATAGATGCTTATTCCTATACTTGCCCCTATATAAAGTTCGCTGCCCTTATAGTTGATAACAGGTTTTATAAGGCTGTATAATTTGTTAGCCAAAGCTTCTGCCTGACTTATATGGTTTATATGTCTTAAAATAATTATAAACTCATCGCCACCAAGTCTGCCAACTGTAATACTATCATCAACAAGCTGTTTCAATCTTAATGCAGTTTTTTCGAGTACAAAATCTCCAACCTCATGGCCAAGACTGTCATTTATTCCCTTAAAGTTATCTAGGTCAATGAACAGCAAAGCAAATTTTTCAGATTTCTCAGAGCTTTCTTCAAGGACCCTCTGAATTTCCTCCAGGAGCTTTTTCCTGTTAGGAAGATCCGTAAGTTCATCTACATAAGCTATATTCATTATCTTTTTTTCAGCATTTTGCTTATCAGTTATATCTGTAAGCATCATAACAAAATGATATTTCTCTGTACTGTACATGGTTAAATGAAACCATGTACCATATCTTTCAAAATAGAAAACATCTGCAATGGAAGTATTTCCATTTAATGCTACATCAGTTATCATCTCAGCTAACTTTGGGTGGCTTTTGAGCTCATTTGGAAGAATTTGCATACCAGGTTTATTTATTAAATCATCCTTAGTCATGTCAAAAATATAAGCCCAGGAATTATTTACTTCTAATATTATAAAATCGCTGAATTGGTCAGCTTCATTTAAAATAACTTTTCCATACATAAAGCAGGACATCATATTTGAGAAAAGTGAATAATATTTTCTTTCACTTTTTAATAAATTTTCATTAGATGATTGTATTTGATCTATCATTTTATTAAATTTATGACTTAGTTCAGATATTTCATCATTATTATTGTCCTCTAACCTTAAGGAAAGGTCATTGGTATAGTTCATTACATTAATTGTATTCTTTATTTTGGATATCCTTTTTAATACTATGATATCAACAAATTTTAAAACAATTAAAACAAATAAGATAAATATTGCAGCCATAATAATAATAAGAAAGTGCATGTTGCTGTCCGCTTGAATTAGTATGTCCTTTGGAAGGCTTAACTCCACAGAAAGGGCTGGAGAATCAAAAATATCATTTACTATGCCATACCCTGAAATTGTGTCAGGATTCCTATTATCTATGTATACAGATTCACTGCTATCGGCAACCGTATTTTTGTAATCTGCTGCAACATAATTATGTATTGTAAAATTCATTCCAATAACTGAACTAATTAAATCAACTTCACTTTTATCAAGGTACTTAGCAAGAATGAACATTCCATTTTCCGGGGTTGAATCATTACTGTCTGAAATTGGCTGGCAAACTAGCATAAGAGGACCCGTATAGGTCATATAAATTCCGCTAATTGAGTTTTTATTATTATACTTTTTTATAGCGGATAGTCTCATAGTCAAAGCAGAGATGTCATAATCGGATAATTGCTGTTCATTAGTACAGTTAGAGGTTTTCTTAAATAAGATTTTTCCATTCAAATCTGAAATGATAATAAAATTAGTATTTAATTTATTAAAGGAATTTATATTGCTAAAATTATCATTTAAGTATTTTGAATTGTAACTTTTTACAAAATTATATGTATCGTTCCATTGGCCATATGCAGTGGCAAGTGCATCCATTTCTGATATGTCGCTTTCAATATATTTAACAATTCTAGAAACCCCAGAATGGGCATTATTTACTTCCAATTTAACAAAATGATTTATAAGGAAGGTTTTAGATATTGCTGTCATCAACAACACAGAAAGTACGAAGGCAAATAATATTAATGAGATGATTTTTCTTGAAAGCTTCATTTTTCCTCCCCCAAAATATAATTTAATATAATTATAAAATTATTTAAATATATTGTAAATAAAAATAAAATTCTGAAATTATATAAACTTTTGTGGCAATATAAGGTATAATATTAGAAGTTATTTATTTTTGGAGGAAAAAATGAGAATTTATATTGCAAGGCATGGGCAAACTGTGTGGAATACTGAACATAGAATGCAAGGCTGGAGGGATTCAGAATTAAGTGAAAAGGGAATTGCTGATGCCAAAAGGCTTGCCTCGAGGATTCAGCATATACAATTTGATTCAATTATAAGCAGTCCATTAGGGCGTGCATTAAATACTGCACAGTATGTGAAAGGAGATAAGGAAAAAGAAATAGTAATAGTTGATTCGTTCAAAGAAATGAATTTCGGAGAATGGGAAGGCATGTATGATAGTGAGGTTAAAGAAAAGTATCCGGTAGAACATTATAATTTTTGGAAGAAACCTGAGCTTTTTAAACCATTAAAAGGAGAAAGTTTTTCGGAACTGATTGCAAGAGTAGATGATGGATTGAAAAAACTTATAGAAAAAAATAAGGATGTTAATGAAAATATTCTACTTGTTACACACACCTGCGTAATCAAGTCAATTTTATCTATAATTAAAGCCTATAAAGTGGAGGAGTTTTGGAATCCCCCTTATATATATGCTACGAGCCTGACAATATTGGAGGTTGACAATAATAATATGAAAACAATTCTTGAAGCAGACACAAGTCACTTAAATATTTAAGATTAGGGGGAAGTGGATGAATAATATTAAACACCTTACTGAAAAGCTAATGATATTTGATCAACTTTATGATAATTTTAGAATAGTAGACCCTGTAAATAAGAAGGTGTTTAATTTAGACGGAGAAGAATTAAAGATATCAGAACATATATGCTTTGCTTTTTGGGACAAAGAAACTGTATGTGACAACTGTATTTCAATAAGGGTAATTGAAGAGAATAAAAGTTTAATCAAACTTGAAAAAAAGGGAGACAGACTTCTTATGGTGACTTCTGTGCCTTTAAAGCAGAATGAGAGTACTGTAGTAGTTGAACTTTTAAAAGATGTTACAGACAGCATAATGTTTTCGGAAGGTGTTATTGCAGAAAGCTCAACAGCATTTAATATTATAAATAATCTTAATAATTTGGTTTCAAAGGATCCCCTTACAGGTATTTTTAATAGAAGATATGTGAATGAAAGGCTCCCTGTGGATATGCTGAAACTCCTTGAATCTGGAGAATCCTTATCAGTAATTATGGCAGATATTGATTTTTTTAAAAGAGTAAATGATGAATATGGTCATATAGCGGTAGATGAGGTTTTAAAAGAATTTGCAAGTCTTCTTGAGACAAGCCTTAGTAAAGCCGGAGACTGGGTGGCAAGGCTTGGTGGAGAGGAGTTTTTAATGTGTTTATCTGGAACAGGGAGAGAAAAGGCATTAATTGAAGCTGAAAGAATTAGAAAAAAAGTTGAAGAAATGAAAATAGAATATAAGGGAATAACGATTAAAATAACAGCAAGCTTTGGTGTAAGTAATATAGATATTGATATTTTAAACAATAATAAAGAATATAAATTTGAAATGCTTATAGAAAAGGCGGATGAAAATTTATATGCAGCAAAACAAACAGGTAGGAATAAAGTTGTATAAAAAATCTCCCGAATTTTTCGGGAGATTTTATTATACATTTGATACACTATTTTTCCAAGTCTTATATCTTTCAAGGTCGCTGGCTATCTGTTTTGTAACCAGGCTTATTATAAATGCATCATCTATAAGACCAGCTGGAAGGAAATCTGGAATAATATCTATTGGAGATACAAAATAAATTATAGCTATAAAAATTGCTATCATGGAACCGAGAGGTAATTTTTCATAATTCCCTTTTATCCAATCAATGGTAACTGAGAAAAGCAATTGCAGTTTATCTTGAACTTCTCTTAAAGGGCATGCATTTTTTGCCTTTGCTACAGCCAAATCAAGCATTTCCTTTGCTTTTTCCTTGTCCTTACAGCATGAACAGGCACATTTATAGTGTTTTGCCCTAATCTTGTTAAAGTTGATTTTCATAATAAATACACCCCCAATTATTAATATTATTTTACATAATCTTCTCAATTTTATCAAGAAATTGATTATACATTAGAAGAATCATTGTTTGAATTGCCATTGCTGAACATTTTTCGATTTATTAAATTATATAAAAATATAACGGGGAAGGTTAATATGAACCATGCGAAACTGTAGTAAAGACTTATTTGACCAAGCAAGTTAAAGGGCAGCATGCTATAATCCCAAAGACCATAATTTCTGTAGATATTAAAATAACATCCTGCTGTAAATTCGCATGTTGTGCATATCATCATACCGGTTAGGCCTTGAAATATTAGTGACCGGTTGCATGTTAAACTGTTATTTGTTAATCCTGTAAGAGTTCCGGCAACACCACCCACTAAAGCCATTTGCCAGTAGGTTCCACCACGATAGAGTATTTCCGTAAAAACATACATAATACCCATTACAAATGTTATAAATATCAATTTGAAAAATTTTTTCATAATAAAACTCCTGGGCAAACTAGATTAGGTTGAATATATTATGTGAGAACCATAACTTTTTTATTCAATTTTTACACCTTTACCAAGAATTAAGATAGTGGTAAAATTTATTGAAATACAAATTTAGGTAAAACTTATTGTGAAACCAAAGGAGAAAAATATTATGATTGATATTCACAGTCACATATTGCCTGGTATAGATGATGGTGCTAAAGATATGGAATGTTCAATAAACATGCTTAAGCATGCTGTAGAGAATGGAACTAATGCCATAATAGCCACTCCTCATTATTACAGAAACAATTTTGAAGTTGAGTATAATAGGGTAATTGAAGAGTTGGAGAAATTAAGGGCTGCAGCATATAGACATAATATTGATATAGATATTTATTCAGGACAGGAGGTTTTTGCAGACATTTCTGTAATTGAGCTTTATAAAAGAGGAATAATTAATGGATTATGCGGTACCAATTATATGCTCATAGAGTTCAATATGTTTAAATATTCTAAAGAATACCTTGATATTATTTATGAAATTGGATTATTAGGTGTAACGCCTGTTATTGCACATCCGGAAAGATATCTTTATATAATTGAAAATATAGAATTAATCAATAATTTCATTGCAGAAGGATGCCTCCTGCAGCTTGATTCAGGGAGTATCACCGGTACTTTCGGCAAAAGGGTAGAGAAAACTGCAAGAAACATTATTGAAAGTGGTGCATATCATTTTCTAGGGTCTGATGCACATTCCACAGGTATAAGAAATACTGGATTAAGTCATTCTATGGAAACAATTAAAAAAATAAACTCGTATGAAGCAAATATTATGGAGCGAAATTCTCAATTACTTATAATGAATGAATATATACCTAGCGATGGGAATAAGGTTGTTCAAAAAAAGAGCCTTTTTAGCATATTTAAGAAGGGTTGATTACATGAATTTTGGAGGTTTTTATGGAAGGGAAGAAATATTTCTTTTTCGATTATGACGGGACCTTAACTGTAGGTGCCACGGGGGTAGTAACTGAATCAGCAAGAAAGACAATAGATGCATTGGTTAAAAATGGACATTTTGTTTCTGTGGCTACAGGAAGGATTCAATGCGATGCATATCAGCGCTGCAGTGAGATAGGTATAGAAAATCTTATTAGTGATGGTGGAAATGGATTAACTATTAATGGTGAAATAATATATATGGATTCAATAAATATTAAACATTCAATTAAATTGTTGGATGAACTTGAAGAGAAACAAATAAGCTGGGCAGTTATATGCGAGAATTCTATTGTTAGATATTGCAGGAATGAAAGGTTTATTAACGAGGTAAAGGACACTTATATGAAAACAATAGTTTTACCTGAACTAGATTATAAAAATATTAAGCAGTTATATAAAATATTTATAAGCTGCAGTCCTGAAATAGAAAAAGATATAATATCTTTGGAAAAGCTCCCAACTGTGAGATATAAACCAAATTGTGTTTTTGTAGAACCTGATGACAAACATCAAGGGATAATTAGAATGATGGAATATCTAAAAGCACCACTTGAGGATGTGGTGGTTTTTGGAGACGGCATGAATGATTTAAAGATGTTCAGGGAGGAATGGACATCAATAGCCATGGGAAACGGACAAGAAATTTTAAAACAAAAAGCTGATTTTGTAACAAAAAGTTCTGAAGAAGAGGGAATAGAATATGCTTGCAGGCATTTCAACTGGATATAATGTACAAGCGGTAATTCATTGACTTTGCAAATATCGGATGGTATTATTGTAAAGTGATAAATTTGATAACATCCGTATAATCTTGATAATAAGGTTCAAGAGTATCTACCAGAATACCGCAAATTTCTGACTATGGGTGAAGCAGGAATCTTTTCATTCTAAGGAGGAAAGAAAAAAATGTACAACGAAAAAAACTCGGATAAGAGTCTATCTTTTTTGGACTCATTTTTTAAGTTGTCCGAAAACAAAACCAATGTCAAAACAGAAATTTTAGCGGGTCTCACCACATTTATTACTATGGCGTATATTATTTTCGTAAACCCAAGTATTCTTATGCAGTCAGGCATGAACGCTAAGGGACTGGTAGGGGATGCAGCAGTTAAAGCAGGACTTTCCGCAATTAATGATCCTGTAGTAGCATCTATATTTGCAGCTACATGCATAGCAGCTGCAGTTGGAACTTTGGTAATGGCATTATATGCTAACCTTCCTTTTGCTCAGGCACCTGGAATGGGGTTAAATGCATTTTTCACTTACAGTGTATGTCTTACCTTGGGATATTCATGGCAGCAGGCCTTGGCAGCAGTATTTGTATCTGGAATAATATTTATTATAATTACGGTAACTTCTATAAGAGAGAAAATTGTAGACGCATTGCCTCATAATTTAAAACTGGCGATATCAGGGGGAATAGGACTGTTTATTGCCCTCATTGGCATGAAAAGCGGTGGAATAATAGTTGCAAATCCTGAAACCTTAGTTACTTTTGGAAGTTTCACAAACCCACATGCTTTATTAACAATTATAGGAATAGTAATTACTGCGGTATTAATGGCACGACAAGTTAAAGGTTCCATACTAATAGGTATACTATTAACTACATTAGTTGGAATACCTTTTGGTATAACACACATGACAGGAATTAATTTTATCAGCACACCACCATCTCTTGCGCCAACATTTTTTGCCTTAGACTTTAAAGGATTACTTGGAGTTGGTAATGCAAGCTTAGTTGGAGCATTTACTAGTTTAATAATGGTTATTATAACCTTCAGTTTGGTAGACTTATTCGATACAATCGGAACTTTAGTTGGTACAGCTCAAAAAGCAGGGATGATTGAACCGGATGGAAGGGTAAAAAATATGAATAAAGCTTTGCTTTCTGATGCTGTGGCCACTACTGCAGGGGCATTGCTTGGCACAAGTACTGTGGTTACTTACGTTGAATCAACATCAGGAGTTTCTGAGGGTGGAAGAACAGGGCTGACTTCCTTAACTGTATCAATTTTGTTTATACTTGCATTGTTTTTTTCAGGTCTCGTAGGTGTGGTGCCTTCTGAAGCAACAGCTCCTGCACTTATTATTGTTGGAGTTCTTATGATGAGCTCTGTTACTAAGATAAACTTTGATGATTTCACAGAAGCTCTTCCAGCATTTTTCACTATAGCAATTATGCCATTCAGCTACAGTATTGCAAATGGTATTGCAGCAGGTATAATTTTTTATCCTATAGCAAAGCTGGCTACGGGAAGAGGAAAGGATGTTCACCCAATAGTATATATATTGGCTGCATTGTTTATATTAAGGTTTACTATACTTCAATAGTTTATTTACCCGCTTTTAAGCGGGTTTTTTATTTATATGATTCAAAGAATTGGATTTATGGTATAATTGCTAGAGAATTCAAAACGAAAGGATAGAAATCATGAATATATTAACTGTTGAAAATATTTCAAAAAATTACAGTGAAAAACCTCTGTTGAATAATATAAATTTTGGTATTGAAGATACAGATAAAATTGGAGTAATAGGGATAAATGGAACAGGTAAGTCAACCTTGTTAAAGCTGCTTGCAGGATACGAAGAGCCGGACAATGGGAGGATTATTAGAGGAAACTCAGTAAGGATAGAATACCTTTCTCAAAGTCCTGTTTTTCCTAAAGGAGCTAAAATATCAGAAATAGCGGGAGATTATGAAACCCAGACAATACTTACAAAATTAGGTATAAATGATTTCGAGGCAATAATAGATGATTTGTCCGGGGGACAGAAGAAAAGGATAGCTTTGGCTAGAGCACTTGCAAATCCATCAGAGCTGCTAATTTTGGATGAACCCACAAACCATTTGGACAGTGCAGCAATAGACTGGCTCGAACAATATCTTAACCGAAGAAAAGGTGCACTTCTTATGATTACCCATGACAGGTATTTTCTTGATAGGGTTGTAAATGAAATAATGGAAATCGATAAAGGATGTGTTTATACCTATAGAGGCAATTACAGCCTTTACCTTGAAAAAAAGCTTGAAAGAGATGAAATTGAATCTGCTAATGAGAAGAAAAGGAAAAGTCTTTTTAAGAAAGAACTTGCTTGGATAAGACAGGGAGCACAGGCCAGGAGTACAAAACAAAAGGCAAGAATAGAAAGGTTTGAAAAACTTAAGGAAAACAGCGTGGATTTAACCAGGGAAAAACTTGAACTTACTATGGATACAAGCCGCCTTGGCAAGAAAATAATTGAGCTTCAAGATATAAGCAAATCTTTTCATGGGATTAAATATATTAATAATTTTACGTTTACCTTTCAAAAATGCGACAGAATAGGAGTTGTTGGTGCCAACGGCACCGGAAAAACAACATTGATAAATATGATATGTGGTTCTATTAAACCGGATTCAGGTTTTCTAGAGAGGGGAGATACAGTTAAAATTGGCTTGTTTTCACAGGAAACAGACCATATGGATGGTAACATAAGGGTAATTGACTATATAAAAGATGTATCACCTGTAAATGCAGTGAAGATGCTAGAACAGTTTCTTTTTCCATCAGAACTTCAATGGGCACCAATT
The DNA here is from genome assembly GCA_050261915.1 of Solirubrobacterales bacterium. GTDB lineage: Bacteria > Bacillota > Clostridia > Clostridiales > Clostridiaceae > UBA699. Next base: position 68,287 of record JBLNDT010000057.1, on the reverse strand, counting down.
TCAAAATTGTCCGGCGGTGAAAAAAGAAGATTGTATCTTTTAAGGGTGCTGGCTGAAAGTCCTAATGTATTGCTCTTAGATGAACCGACAAATGATTTGGACATAGAGACCTTAACAATTTTGGAGGATTATCTTGATGAATTTTCAGGAGTTGTGCTTGCAGTATCTCATGACAGGTATTTTTTAGATAGAATTGCTGAAAAGATATTTGTTCTTGAAAATGGTAATGTAATAATGCATACGGGTAATTATTTTGATTACATTGAAGAAATAAAAGAGTTGGCAAAGCATAATTTAAAACCCCAAGGAAATTCAGATAAGCACATATATGAAGTAAAAGCTAAACAGCCTAAAGAAAAGCCATTAAAATTTACTTATAAGGAACAGATGGAATTTAACTCAATTGATGATGATATATCAAGTCTTGAAAATAAAATTCAGGATATCAGTATAGAAATAGAAAAAGCAGCATCAGATTACGATGCATTAAAACCTTTGCTTAAAGAAAAGGAAATACTGGAAGAATCCCTTGAGCAAAAAATGGAACGATGGGTATATCTAAATGATTTAGCTGAAAAAATTGAAAATTTAAAAAAACAATCCGGTGAAATTTAGCACCGGATTGTTTTTTTAAATGGCAGTTTCTTTATTTTTACCAAGAAGCTGAACGTTGCTTGCATTAACTTCGGTTATATATTTTTTTGTACCCTCCTCGTTTTGATAGGTTCTGGTTTTTATTTCTCCAATAACAGCAACCTGCTTTCCCTTTAGAAGGTAGGGAAGCAATTTTTCTGCATGATTGCTCCAATATGCTATTGGGATAAAATCTACATCCCTCTCACCATTTTTTTTAACAAATCCACTGTTTACTCCAATTGTAAACTTTATAACTCCACGGCTGCTGTCCTTCATCTGAAAAAATTCTGCATCCCTGACAAGATTCCCTATAAGTGATACTTTATTCAAAGTGATACCTCCTTAAAATTTGTTATTTAATTAATACCCACACTGAAGAATTTTAAACATTATTTGTAAACAAAATAATAATTTGCTTATGTATGTATCACGAAAGTTTATTAGAATATGTTATAATGTTATAAGTTAAGACAAATAAGGAGGAATTAGAATGTCAATATTAATTAGTGGAGGAGCAGGCTATATAGGAAGTCATACATGCGTTGAACTGCTTCAGGCAGGCTATGAACTGGTTATTGTAGACAATTTTTCAAATAGTAAGCCAGAGGTATTAAATAGAATAAAAGAACTTACAAATAAAGAATTTAAATTTTATCAGGCAGACCTTCTAGACAAGGAAGCGCTAGAAAAGGTGTTTATTGAGAATAAAATTGAAGCTGTTATACATTTTGCCGGGCTTAAGGCTGTAGGAGAATCTGTGCAGATGCCTCTAAAATACTATCATAACAATATTACAGGTACTCTTGTGCTTTGTGAGCTTATGGAGAAATATAATGTTAAAAAAATTGTATTTAGTTCCTCTGCCACAGTTTATGGCATGAACAATATATCTCCATTAACAGAGGACCTTCCTTTAAGTACTACAAATCCATATGGAAGCACTAAGCTTATGATTGAAGAAATACTTCAGTCTTTATATGTATCAGATAATAAATGGAGCATTGCACTTCTAAGATATTTTAATCCAATTGGTGCACATAAAAGCGGAAGGATAGGGGAAGATCCCAATGGGATTCCAAATAATCTTATGCCTTATATAACACAGGTAGCTGTTGGTAAGAGAGAAAAACTAAGTATTTTTGGTGGAGATTATGATACTCATGATGGTACTGGTGTTAGAGATTACATACATGTAGTGGACTTGGCAAAGGGTCATCTAAAGGCACTTATGAAAATATGTGATTCAGACGGGGTAAAGATATATAACCTTGGTACAGGTGCTGGATACAGCGTTTTGGATATGGTTAAAGGTTTTGAAAAAGCTACTGGCAAGAAAATACCTTATGTAATTACTGACAGGAGACCGGGAGACATAGCAACTTGCTTTGCAGATCCATCTAAAGCATTGAGAGAGCTGAACTGGAAAGCTGAGATGGATCTTGAAGAGATGTGCAGGGATTCTTGGCGATGGCAGGAAAATAATAAGAATGGATATGAAAGTTAAGCATTTTTCTGATTAATATCAGATTTTTAGGTGCCCCTCAAAAGTTAGATTTTTAGGTCTAACTTTTGAGGGGCATTTTTATAAGCAACATTTTGACAAAAAATAAACAAAATATTAATATTTTATTAAAAATATTAAAAGTATTTATTGTACATTTAAAATAGGTGTATAATCTACATTGTGTTAAATTAAATTAAACAAATTTTTACAAATTTTTACTAAATGATATTTTGGGGGATATTATGCAAGTTAAGGGTAGCACTTATAACAAAGTACTTAATATTGGAAATTTTGATCTTTGGGAGTGGGATATTAATGAGGATTGCTTAAAGATTATTGGTCAGCTTGAATGTTTACCGAAATACTCCGGGAAGGCCTTCAAAAGCCCATATGAGTTTATAAATACATTCGTTATAAAAGAAGACAGGGCAGCAGCAATAAATGATTTAAATCTTTTTATAAACCATAATTATAAAAAATATAGAAGTGAAATGCGTATTATAGTAGATGGCAAGATACGATGGATTCTTTTGGAGGGTACCCATGATAGAACAGAGGGAAAACCTGATTTTTTATATGGAACCATAATGGATATAACACACAATAAGAAAATTGAGTCTGAGATAGGTGTTTTTATATACTATGATGCTCTTACAGGACTCCCTAACAGAACATGGCTCTTAGAAAATTTTGAAATAGAAGTTAATAAGGGGTTACAAGGTGATCACAGCAAGGCAGTGATTTTTATAGATATTGAAAACCTTAAATCTATAAATAATTCCTTTGGCTATGACTACGGAGATACATTTTTGAAGCTGTTTTCACAGCTGCTGACCGCTTGTAAAGGCAAAGATCATAGTATCTACAGATTTGATGGTGATGAATTTGTTATTTTTATTCCTGGGGCCAATTCAAGGAAAGAGGTAGAGGATTTATGCTCTGAAATTTTGGATTATTGTAAATATCCATTTCAGGTTAAAGATAAAAAAATATTCATTTCATTAAGCATAGGCATAGCCTTTTATCCTGAGGATACAAAGAATATCAACGATATATTTATGCATGCAAATCTAGCAATGTATCAATCAAAGAAAGAGGGGAAAAACAGAGTAACCCATTTTAAAAGTAATTTGGCAGATTCGTACCTTAGAAAAACAAAAATTGAACATGAACTTAAAAATGCCATAAGAAATAATGAATTATACCTCTTATTTCAGCCACAGTTTCACATAAATAAAAATAGTATTACAGGTTTTGAAGCTCTCCTGAGATGGAACAGCCCCTCCCTTGGAATGATTTCACCAGGTGAATTTATTCCTATTGCTGAGAAAACTGGAGACATTGTTGAAATTGGAGAGTTTATAATAAAACAGACTGCAAATAAAATAGGAGAATTATTAGATAAGGGATGTATATTTGATTGTATAGCAATAAATGTATCCCCTGTACAATTTATGAAGAAAAATTTTCTTAAACATATTGAGGAGCTGTTTACAGAAAAAAATATTCCATTAAACAAGCTGGAAATTGAAATTACTGAAGGAACATTAATTGATTTTCATATGGACAATCTATCAATATTTAATGATATGATTGAAAAAGGAATAAAAATTGCAATTGATGATTTTGGTACTGGATATTCTTCATTAAATTATCTTACTATGCTTCCAATCAGTACTTTGAAAATAGACAAGTCTTTTATAGATAATATATCAGACAGAAAAAATAGAGCCGTTATAGAACTAATAATTAAGCTTTCAAACACTATGAAGTATAATGTCCTTGCTGAAGGAGTGGAAACTCTGGATCAGTTGCAGCTGCTGCAGGAAGTTGGCTGTGAAATAATACAAGGATACTATTTCAGTAAGCCTGTTTTCGAAAATGAACTGGAGTCTATGTTGAATATTTATAATAAGGGAGGTGGAAAGTGTGAAAAGCTTTTATAAAGAAATTATTTCAACCATAAATCAAGGTGTTGCATTTAATGAACTAATCCTGAACGAACATGGAGATCCAATTGATTCCACAATTTTTGAAGTAAACCACAGGTATGCTGCTATTTTAGGGAAAACAAGGGAAGAGATAGTTGGAAAAAGAATACTTGATTTTATCCCTGAGCTAAGTGGAAACCTCCTGAAAACTATTGGGTATAGTGCACAAAATGGTAATTCAATTCATTTTGAAAAATACTTAATGGAGAAAGATAAACATTTTAATATTGACGTATTTCCATATGGCACTAACAAATTTGTTGTTATAGTAACAGATATTACCGAAGATATTAAGAAAAATAGAGAGATGTCCTCTCTAATAGAAGAGCTTACTATTTCCGAAGAAGAACTTAGGAGCAATTATATTGAACTTGAAAGAGCAAAAAATGAAAAGGAAAATGCTCTTAATTTTAAAAATAATTTTTTAGCATATATGGGCCATGAAATTAAAACTCCTTTAAATGGCATCTGTTCTTTTGCAAAACTTCTCAGTCAAACAAAAATGGATACGGAACAGCTCCAATACATTAAAATGATACATGAAAGTTCAAGCCATGTTATGTCAATGATAGACAGGTTAATATCAGACGGTAATGCTGTTTGTAAGGGGGATAAGCAACAGAGTGAATTAAATTTGAAAAGATTTAATATTAAGGATATGTTTCAAAGGGTAATTAAAGAGTTTATTTTTATATGTGATTATAGAAAAATAATATTTAATTATAATTTAGATTTACATATACCTTTAACTTTATTAGGTGACGAAGTGGCCTTAAATCAAATTCTTGTGGAAGTTCTGAATAACTTGATCAAATATACAAATGAAGGAGAAATAAGCCTTAATGTTAATAAGATATTCCAAGTTAACAACAAGGTAACTCTCCAATTTGAGTTAAGGGATACGGGAGTAAAATTTCAAAATGAGTTAACAGAAAAAATACTTCATCCAACCTCAATGGAAATAATAAAAATGATGAATGGAATTGCTTGGGTGGAGGATAATCAGGAAAATTTGGGAACCTCAGTATTTTTTATTGTAGAGTTATTACTAGATACCTCAGCTATGTCGAATATTAATGATATACAATTTCATACCTCAGAGGATATTGATAACGCTTCGAAAACCATATTGGTGGTGGAAGAAAACCAAATAAATATGAAAATAGTAACGGAAATGATCAAAAGGTGGGACTATAATATCCTAAATGCAGCTACAGGAAAAGAAGCTTTGGAGATGTTTTGCAAAAGAAGACCAAATCTTATTTTGCTTGATATGCATATGACAGGTCATAATAGTTTTGAAACTGCAGAAAGTATAAGGCACATGGGAAAAAGTATAGGCATACATATCCCCATCATAGGAACAATGCCTCAACCAATGCCGGGAAGCATGGAGTTATGTAATAATTCAGGTATGGAGGATTATATTATTAAACCTTTCGAAATAGATAAATTGGAAAGATTAATAAAAAAATATTTATAACAAAATTTGTAGAAAAAATCACAAAGGCAGCTATAATTCAATCGTTAAAAGGAGAACGTTTATAGCGCTATATCAAAAAAACTAAAGTTAACATGTTGACGAAAAATTGATTATATAGTATAATTTTTAACAATGAGAAAAGCATTGATAGGGATTAGTAAATATGACATTTACTTTTAAGAGAACAGTCGGCTGGTGAAAGACTGTGGGTTCGTCATATTGAATTACCCCCTGGAGCTGCAGGCTGAAATTAAGTAGGCCTAGCCGGTTAAAACCGTTATATTATTGAGTTATAAAATTGGGTGGTACCGCGACAGACTTTCGCCCCAGGGGAAGGTCTGTTTTTTTACGTCCAAAATTAGTTAATTTTCATTGGCCAATGAATTTTATATAACTTTAACAAGCTAAGGAGGAATAAACGTGTCAGAAAAAAATGTAACAGGAAAAAAAGTTATAAAGCTTGGGGAAGCAACGTTACTTGTAATTGGTATAGTTATTGGTTCAGGAGTATTTTTTAAACCTTCAAAGGTTCTTGCAGATGTTGGTGGAGCACCTGGACTTGCAATTTTAGCCTGGGTGGTTGGCGCAGTAATAACCATTGCAGGGGCTCTTAGTATTGCTGAAATAGGTTCAGCAATTCCTAAAACTGGCGGACTTATGGTATATCTTAAAGAATTATATGGTGAAAAATTTTATTTTTTAATGGGATGGGTGCAGGTACTTGTTTATTTTCCAGGTATTGCAGCAGCACTTTCAGTAGTTTTTGCTTCTCAATGCACCACATTAGCAGATATTACACCAGGTGGGCAAAAAATCCTGGCTGTTATTTTCATAGTATTACTTACTGCCATAAATTTAATATCAACTAAGGCAGCTACAAAATTCACTGTGATTTTTACTATTGGAAAGCTTATCCCAATAGCAGCTATATTTATATTTGGATTAATAATGGGACATGCTCATGGTTTTGTTCCTATGATTTCAGATAAAAGCACAGGGGCAGGTTTTGGTGCAGCAATTTTAGGGGTTCTCTTTTCCTTTGAGGGATGGATAACTTTAACCAATATGGGGAATGAAATTGAAAAACCTTCAAAAAACCTACCAAAAGCGATTATATTTGGACTTTCATTTATTACTTTAATTTATTTAGGGGTTAACATTGCAATTTTCAACACTATGCTGCCAATAGAAGTAATGGCTTCAAAAAAAGTTGCTGCAGATGCTGCGGTAATATTATTTGGGCCGTTAGGTGCTAAACTAATAGCTGTTGGAATATTGGTTTCAATAACTGGCTGTGTAAGCGGGTTGCTTCTTACAGCTTCAAGACTTCCATATGCAATGGCAGAGGACAGCCTTATACCATTCAAGAATTTTTTCGGAAAAACATCAAAAAGTGGAACCCCGGTAAATGCATTAATATTTCAAGGAGTTCTTGGAATAATATATGCAGTGTCTGGATCCTTTGATGCACTAACAAATCTTGCTGTATTTGTAATATGGCTCTTCTTCCTTCTAGGAATAGGAGGAGTATTCATACTAAGATCAAAACACAAGGAACTCATAAGTGATGAACAGTATAAAGTGCCATTATACCCTGTTGTGCCAATAATAGGGATATTAGGTGCAGTATATATAGTTATAAGTACTTTAATAACAAGCACAAGCTATGCAATTTTCGGTATAGGAGTAACACTTCTTGGATTGCCGGTTTATGCATATCTAAAAAGAAAATAAATTTTACCCAGCTTTACAGCTGGGTTTTTATATTATCTGGTTATATAAGAAAGAATATAATATAATAAATGTAAAAGATGTATTATTTTGTTGAGGTGATACTATGACAGAAACTGTAATTTTGGCATTTATAGCTGCAAAATTGAAGGGTTATAAAATTAAACCAATTTTAAAGGATTGGCCTATTTATATTATTTTCGTTGTATCAGCGGTTTACATTTTTATAGAAGCAGCACTGTTTAAAGGATACACCGAGATTGTAAAATATGCAGTAATTTATAGGGTTTTATACACTGCCGCTTTTTTTGGAGTTATTTTTAAATATGAGCTTTATAAGAGTACATTTATCGCAGTAGTTTTTGCTGCGGTGGGGAGTGAATTGAATAATTTTGTAATAGAAGCAAATGGTGGTAAAATGCCAGTTTATCCTAGTTTGTCATATATTACAGGGTATGTTAATCCAGAGTACTTCGATAAAGTTAAGGATGTTCATATCCTTGGGACTTCTGCTGTAAATTATAAATTTTTAACAGACTTCATAGATTTAGGTTATTGCATTTTAAGTGTGGGAGATATTTTCATTAGTATGTTTGCATTTATCATTTTGTATACAGCAATTAAACACAAAAGCATTAATTGACAAATATAGGTTTTACTGATATTCTGATTATAATATAAACTTCAAATTAATTGAGAGAATTCTTGGTTTATTTGTTGCTTTGAAAAATATGACCTTTTTGAAAAGAGTAGTCTGATCTAAAGAGGAATTAGGTATAATGCATAGATTTTATGTCAATGGGTTTATTTTGCGTTCTAACTTTCCTTATGGAAAGTTTTTTATTTTTTGTTTAGGAGGTTTTAATATGAATAATAGAATAGCTGTTCTAGGAATAATAATTGAAAATCCTGAGGATTCTCAGGCTGATTTTAACAGAGTGGTATCAGATTTCAAAGGTATCGTAAGGGGAAGAATGGGAGTTCCCTTTGATAAGGAGGGGCTTACCGTTATATCAATCATAGTATGCGGCTCTTTGGACGAAATTAACAGCCTTACTGGAAAAATTGGAAATATTAAAGGCATTACAGTTAAAACCTCTCTTTCAAAAAAAGAAATACAGCTATGAAAAAAGGAAAAGGTTTAATTATACCTTTAATTCTAATATTAATATGGTGGGGAGCCTCAAGATTTAATATTGTAAATTCATATCTGCTTCCTTCACCTGAAAGAATACTGGATACTTCTATAACATTGATTAAGGATGGTACTTTGCAAAGTAATGTAAGGGCAAGCCTTTTTAGGGTTTTTGTAGGATTTATCATTACAACTGCAGCAGCAATTCCATTAGCTGTACTTGTTTCATTGCATAAAAATATTTACCATTACCTAAAGCCCTTTTTAGAATTTATGAGACATATTCCGCCTATATCACTTATACCTATCTTGATATTATGGATGGGAATAGGGGAAGCTTCAAAACTTACCATAATAATACTTGCTACTTTTTTTCCAGTATTTTTAAACACGGTAAGTGGAATAATCAATGCTGATGAAAAGCTTGAAGAGGTAGGTACTGTATTTAATTTTTCAAAAAAAGATATTTTGATAAGAATTATATTTCCACAAGCTCTTCCTTCAATTCTGGTGGGGCTGCAGCTTGGCTTAGGGTACAGCTGGAGATCCTTGATCGGAGCTGAACTTGTTGCTGCTTCCACTGGAATTGGTTATATGATAATTGAAGCTGAGCAGCTATCCAGACCGGATATTATAATAGTGGGTATTTTGATTATCGGAATACTAGGTTGTCTGGTAGATGCTTTGTTTTTGAAACTTACAAATAAATTTTTAGTGTGGAACAGGGAGAATGGACGTTATGCAGGCGGTTACCATAAAGAAGCTGTGTAAAATATATGATATTAAAGGAAAGCGGGTGAACGCTCTTGATCATATCAACTTAGATATTGAACAGGGGAGTTTTGTTACTATTGTGGGTAAAAGCGGTTGCGGAAAAACCACATTGCTTAGAATTCTTGCAGGACTTGAAAACAAAACCAGCGGTGATGTAACTTTTTCCAAGGATATAGAAAGAGTTGGTATTATGTTTCAGGAACCCAGACTAATGCCTTGGCTTACAGTTAAAGATAATCTTGGGTTTTCCATGCTTAATATTAAAGATAAGGATTATATTGATAAGACTGTGGATAAATACCTTGAAATGTTGGGGTTATGGGATTTCAAAGATGCCTATCCTTCACAAATTTCAGGAGGAATGGCACAAAGAACAGCACTTGGAAGAACCTTGTGTTATAATCCGGATCTTATATTGATGGATGAGCCTTTGGGAGCCCTGGATGCCTTCAACAGGAGAAAGCTTCAAAATGACCTTATAGAAATTTTAAATGAACACAAAAAAACAATTATTTTTGTAACCCATGATGTGGATGAGGCTGTTTACCTGGGACAAAAGGTAATAGCCATGGATAATGGAATAGTTTTAAAGGAATTAAATATAGATATGCCTTATCCAAGAAAGTTTAATAGTGAAAATTTTTTAAAAATCAGAGAAGAACTTCTATCTTTGATTTTAAATGAATAAAAACAAGGGGGAGTAAAAAAATGAAAAAATTATCTGTCTTTCTTACAATGTTGTTGTCAATTTTCATGCTTACTGCATGCTCAGGGGGAACCACTAAGGTTGATCAAATCAACATATCTTACGTAAAGGCTCCACTTAATGTTCCATCAATAGTAGAAAAAAAGAAAAATTTATTTGAAAATGAATTTGGTAAAGACAATACAAAGATTGTTTACTCTGATATAACAGCAGGTCCCAAGATGACTGAAGCTATGGCTGCAGGTTCCTTGGATTTTGCCAATGCACTGGGAGCCACCTCTGCAATTTTGGCAGCATCAAATGGTGTAGACCTTAAAATCATAGGAATATACAGCAGGGCTCCAAAGTCATTTACTATTATGGCAAAGGACCCAGCAATTAAAACTGCAGCAGATTTGAAGGGAAAGAAAATTGTAGGTCCAAAGGGAACTATATTACACCAGCTGTTGCTGGCAGCAACAGATAAGGAAGGTCTAAAAGCATCAGACTTTAATTATATTAATATGGAAATACCAACAGGACTTTCAGCAATGCTATCCGGCAGTGCAGATGCCGCTTTAGTGGCAGGGGCAGCAGTGAATCAGGCATTAAAGAGCGGTGCCCATATCGTAACAACAGGAGAAGGACTTTTAGATGCAACTATTGTTATTGCAGTCAGGGGAGAGTTTCTTAAACAGCACCCAGACCTTGTAAAAAGGTATCTTCAGGTTCACCAGAACAGCCTTGAATTCATGAAAAACAATCCTGATGAAACATTTAAGTTAACTGCAGATGAAACAAAGATGACAGTAGATGAAGTAAAAGCCATGTATAGTTTATACGACTTCAATCCAGAAATAACAGATAAGGACATAACAGAGCTGGAAAAAACTCATGACTTTCTCATTAAAAATGAAATGATGACTAAAAAGGTTGATATAAGATCATTGATAAAAAAATAGTAAGTTAATATGAACATGTGGTGGTAAATTGCCCATGTTCTTTTTTTATTTTTTGGAACAATCTTTTTAGTCTTGAATACAATGATAAAGTGCTGCAAATCAAAAGCTTATGGAATACCAATGAAAGGGGGCTGAAATATGAGCATTATATTATTGGTGATTCAAATTTTTAGAAATGAAATCCTGTAAAATTTAGTTGAAGGCACTTTTCACCTTATGTGAAAAGTGCCTTTTTTACATTGTATTTAACTTTATCATTTTAATATTTATAAATAGTGATAGTATATATATATTATTAAATTAAACTTATGGAGGCTTATTATGAAAAACAATATTACTAAAGCTGAACTTATAAATACAATTTTAGAACAGGAAAGCATATTGGACCTTGAAGATGAAGAAATTATGCATATACTTGTAAGGCAGCGGGTTTCCACAGATACTTCAAATATGAAAGCAGACCTTACCTTTGGAGATAAAATGGCAGATTCCCTTGCCAGGTTTGCAGGAAGCTGGATATTTATTATTATATTTATTTTAATTCTTGGCTCCTGGATACTTTACAATACTATATCTAAGGGTAACAGTTTTGATCCATATCCATTTATCCTACTCAATCTTGTATTATCATGCATTGCTGCTATTCAGGCACCAGTAATAATGATGAGCCAAAATAGACAGGAAGAAAAGGATAGAATAAGGGCAAGAAATGATTATGAAGTAAATTTAAAATCAGAATTAATAGTGGAAGATCTTCACTATAAAATTGATGAAATAATGAAAAATCAGGAATTAATAATGAAAACACTTTCTATTATGGAAGAGGAACAAAATGAAATTTAGAAAATATGGATTCAAAGGTATATTTTTGTTATTAATTGTTGAAGTTTGAAATTTAATGTGATATATTTTTTCTGTTATTAATTTTGCAAGGGAGATGTTAAGGTGTGACAAAAGATGTTTTTGTTCAATTGGAGAATGTCTGTAAGATTTTTGATCAGAAGAATTCAGTTATTAATGATATGAATTTGGAGATCAAAAAAGGAGAGTTTTTAACTTTACTTGGTCCCAGCGGTTGTGGGAAAACCACTACACTTAGAATTATAGCAGGTTTTGAAAACCCAACCAGCGGAAAAGTTGTAATTGATGGAGAAGATGTTACGGAAATGCCACCCTATAAACGATGTGTAAACACGGTATTTCAGAATTATGCATTATTTCCCCACATGAATATTTTTGATAATATAGCTTTTGGTCTTAAGATGAAGAAAACAGACAAAAACTTAATAAGCAGGAAGGTTTCAGAAATGCTTAAGATGGTACAGCTTGAAGGCTTTGAAAACAGGATGCCTTCACAACTCAGCGGAGGTCAGATGCAAAGAGTTGCCATAGCCCGTGCCGTAATAAATAGTCCAAAGGTTTTATTACTTGATGAACCCCTGGGAGCATTAGATTTAAAACTCAGAAAACAGATGCAGTTGGAACTTAAGCATCTACAGAAAATACTTGGCATTACTTTTGTATTTGTAACTCACGATCAGGAAGAAGCACTTACCATGTCTGACAGAATAGTTGTAATGAATCAAGGGATTATAGAACAGGTTGGTACTCCAGAAGAATTGTACGAGCAGCCTGAAACAAAATTTGTTGCTGATTTTCTTGGTGAAACTAACTTACTTCTAGGTCAGGTGTTTAAGCTTAAGCAGGATGAAGTTTTATTGCAGCTTGAACAGGAACAGGATATTATTAGAATTCCTAATTTAAATTATGGTCTTGGTGATAAATTTGTAGTTTCCGTAAGGCCTGAAAGAATTAAAGTAAAAGAAACTGCAGATGAAGGAGATGTATGGCTTCAGTGCAGGTTTAAGGAAAAGATATACATAGGCTCCAATATAAAAATTGTTATGATTTTAAGCAACGGAAAAGAAATAGTTGTTAATGAACCAATTAATGAAACAAGTAAGAGCATAGTTAACTTTGATTATGAAAAGGATTATTTTGTAACATGGAAACCTGATCATACAATAGTAATTAAGGAATAGGGGGCAGATAGATGAAAAACAGCACAACTTCAAACTCTAAGGTAACCCCTGCTTCAAAGCTATTAAGTACCATTTTTCCAGCAGGAATCTGGATGACTGGTTTCTTTGTAATGCCCATAATTTTCATAGTAATAGTCAGCTTTTGTACAAGAGGAGAGGTAGGAAATATTGTATATAAGTTTACCTTCTCTAATTATGAAAGGCTAATAAATCCACTTTATTTAAGTATATTTGGGAAATCAATTTTAGTTGCAGTATATACTACCTTATTTTGTCTTTTATTTGGGTATCCCTTTGCATATATAATTGCAAATGCAAAGAAAAAATATAAGCCCTTGTTTTTACTTATGATAATGGTTCCATTTTGGACAAATTCCCTGGTTAGAACTTATGCAATGATTATTCTTTTAAGGACAGAAGGTATTATTAATACTATTTTGTTATACCTTGGAATTATTAAAGCGCCTCTGCATATGATGTATAACAATTTTGCTGTTATGGTTGGGATGATATACATGATGTTTCCATTTATGGTTCTTCCATTATATACATCCATAGAAAAACTTGATAAAAGGCTTTTGGACGCAGCATCAGACCTAGGGGCAGGGCCTTTAAGCAAATTTTTAAGAATAACTCTCCCATTAACAAAGGGAGGAATTATTTCTGGATCACTTTTGGTATTTATACCAACTCTTGGATTGTTCTTTATAACAGATCTAATGGGTGGCAGCAAGGTTGTACTAATGAGCAATCTTATAAAGAATCAATTCTTAACAGCAAGGGACTGGCCTTTTGGGTCCTCCATATCAGTAATTCTTATCGTAGTAATGCTTGCTGTTATGATAATAAATTCTAAAATGGGCGGCAATAAGGACAGCGCCAGCAAGGGGGTGCTGTGATTGAAGAAATCTAAAATATTAAGCAATATATATCTACTTGTTGTTTTCTTATGCTTGTACATACCAATTATGATATTAGTTGCATTCTCCTTTAATGATTCAAAGCTAAATGTTGTTTGGACAGGCTTCACCTTTAAATGGTATGTAAGTCTTATTCAAAATGCAGGAATTCTAGATGCAGTGAAAAATTCATTTATAGTTGCTACTGTAAGCACTATTCTTTCAGTTATTATAGGAACGCTCGCTGCAATTGGAATGTATAGATATAAGTTTAAGGGAAAAACAATATTTGATGCGGTAATGAATATACCACTGGTAATCCCTGAAATAGTAATGGGTATTTCACTTCTGGCATTTTTTTCAATTGTTAATATTCCACTTGGCATAATTTCATTGATAATAGCGCACGTAACCTTCAGTATAGCTTATGTTGTAGCAGTTGTGAAAACAAGGCTTGATGGGTTTGATCAATCTGTTGAGGAAGCTGCTATGGACCTTGGAGCAACTCCATTAAAAACATTTTTTAATGTTACACTGCCCCTAATAATGCCTGGGGTTATTGCAGGAGGGCTCTTAGCTTTCACTCTGTCACTTGATGATGTTATAATAAGCTTCTTTGTTGCAGGACCGGGAAGTGTTACCCTGCCACTTAAGGTATTCTCAATGGTTAAATTTGGTGTAACACCTGAAATAAACGCACTTTCAACAATAATAATCGGATTTACGATGATAGTTATTGTTATCTCATTAATTCTTAAAACAGCAAATATAAATATGAAAAAGGTAATGGCAATTTTATCAGTAATTATATTAGTTGCAGCTACTGCCGGGGGTGGAATATTTGCTTATGCAAAAAGCACCAGCCAGCCAAAGCAGGTTCTTAATGTATTTAACTGGTCGGAATACCTTCCTGATTCTGTTATTGAAAAATTTGAACAAACTTACAGTATTAAAGTTAACTACAGCACATATTCCTCCAATGAAGAAATGCTTGCAAAGATAATGGCAGGTGGAGGAAATTATGATGTGGCAGTTGCCAGTGATTTTATGGTTGAAATATTAAGGAAGCAGCAGTTGATTCAGGAAATAAACAAAGAAAATATTCCAAACATAAGCAATATGGGACCGCAGTTCCTTAATCTGCCTTTTGACCCAGGTAATAAATACAGTGTTCCATATATGTGGCTTGCAGGTATAATAGCTTACGACAGTTCAAAGGTTCCCGAAGGAACTATTAAAGGATACAAAGATTTGTGGAAACCTGAGTTTAAAAATTCATTAACAGTTTTAGACGATGAGAGAGTAATCATGGGGATAACCTTGAAAAAGATGGGGTATTCTCTTAATGAAACAAACCCAGCGGTTTTGGCAAAAGCAAAAGAAGAACTTAAAAACCTTCAGCCAAACATTAAGTCATATGACAGCGACAGTCCTAAAACAAGCCTTATTAATGGAGAGTCCAAGGCAATATTTGCCTGGGGAGCGGAAGCCAGTTTAGCTAGACGTGAAAATCCTAATGTAAAGTACGTTGTACCTGAGGAAGGGTTATTCCTTCAACAGGATAACCTTGTTATACCAAAGGATGCGAATAATGTTAAGGCAGCAGAATTGTTCATTAACTTCTTGATGGACCCAGAAATAAGTGCTGAAATATCGCATTACTTCCCTTATGGTAATCCTAATACAGCTGCATACAATTATATAGATCAGTCTATAATGGAAGATAAAGCAGTGTATCCTTTAGAATCAGATTTGAAGAATGGTGAATATTTAAAGGATATAGGAGATTCAGTAACACTGTTTGACACAATATGGAGTGAAGTAAAACAATAAAATAACCCCGTGGAAAGTTCCACGGGGTTATATTTTTAAACTATTTTATTTTAACAAGAACATAAAATTCAAAGCTCTTTGGATATGAACCACTTGTTTGATATGCGTTTCCAGAAATGCTTAGGAATATTATTTTTACTTTAACTTTTTCATTTTCTTCAGTTAAGGTCATTTCATCAGCTGGCAGTAAGTTTTCCTTTCCGTTGTTTGAAATAACTCCATGATTATTAATTATATTATCCACAAATTTATTGAAATCAGAGGAGTAAACTTCATGGTTGTTATTAAATACCTTAAGTGTAGATCTGTCATAATCATAAGTTACATAAGTGTTACCACTTGTAGAATTCTTATTATTATACTGCCGCATATCAAACATATAATCGAAGCCTGTAATATTCATTCCACCTTCAGTATTATCTCTTTGATAGAAAAAATATCCGTTTGAATTATTGTATATTGTATATTCATACTCGAAACCAAGCTGAGTTTTCATATCATTGATTTTAAAATCCTTTGGAAGAAGTTTTAAATCCTTAAGGTTGTGCTGTCTGCTAAAATAGTCTATAATGCTGCTAATGCTTGCTTTATCTTCCTTTGATACTTTTTCAGAGGGTACTATTGAACCATTGTTAACCATATCATATTTTAACAGGAACTGTTCAAATCTTAAGTTTTGGCTTCTAATGGAAAGAGAATATCCGCTTAATGGCCCGAATACAGCAATTAGAGCAAATGCTGCCAGGGTTACTGGTGCAATTATATTGCCTATTTTATTTGTGAAAAATGAAAAATATATCATCATGCACATAAGCCATATTCCAAGGAGAACCACATAGTATCTTCTTTCTGTTAATCCATAGGCGTTAATTCTTATACCTATTGATACAAACATCATAATAAGTAAAGGAATAATAATTTTCGGAGCAAATCTCATAAAGTTTTTTTGCCATGATTTATCATTTTTAATAGGTGTTATAAAAAATAAAACTACAGTTACAATAACAGCATACCAAAGAACCAAGTGGGATACTGAAACTGTTCCCACAGGCCATATTCTAGTTATAACAATTTTTCCAAAATAAATATAAAGTATCACAGTGTAAGCTGATAAAAGAGGCATTATGATATATAGAAGCAATATCCTAAGAAGTCTTGGATACTTTGCTGCTTGGATATCCTGTTTTCTTTGTGGAATTTCAGATAGAAAATATGTTACTGCAAAAACCAGGGAAACAAATAAAAAGGTGTAATAATAATATTTGCTTAAAATATTAACATGGAGCAGAGTATCCATTGCAAACAATATTGCTGAAAGCCCTGCATCAAGTACTGCTGCATATATTACAGTTATAAAGTAGCCGGTAAATACAGATACCACATACATCTCAAATTGTTCAATCTTAAAGAAAAAAGGAATAAATAGAAATCCCATGTATAAAGCAAGACTTACGCCGATATATCTGGTGCCTGTAACCATAGACATATCCTTAATGAAAAAAAGGTAATATCCATAAACAAATATGCCACCAACTATATAGGCTGCAATTTGTATTAAAATATTTTTCTCATCTTTTCTTTCAAAGAACAGCTTAATGCAAAGGGATAGAGGAATTGCTAAAGCAAGGGCCAGAGCAACTCTTGATAAATTATCTGTTTTAGGGTTTGTTTCATTTATTATTATGAGAAGTGTCATCAAGGATACAGATGAAACAATGGCAGCTGGAAACCTTTTGACACTGCCATAGAGTCCAAACAAGATATTATTGAAGCTGTTTATTAATTTCATATAAAACCCCGCCTTTCATGAAATTTAACTTGTTTAAATATTAAAACAATTATAATAAAAAAGAAAGGTTTTTTTAAAATATTTTAACTGTTATAATATGATGTGAGTTATAAAATCTATTATGTTAGGAGTTTTAAAATGGATATAAAAGAATTGGATTTAATAAGACAAGAAATAAATAAAATAGATGATGAAATTATTGAGCTTTTTAAGATTAGAATGCAGGCAGTAAGGCAGGTTGCAAATTTTAAAATAAAAAACAACATGGAGGTTTTGGACACAAACCGAGAGGGTTTTATTTTAAATAAATATACTTCAGATATTAAAGAAGATGATATAAAGAAAGAAGTTACAGAATTTATACAAGCTATCCTTAAAATAAGCAGAGATGCTCAATGTGAAATAATTAATAAAAATGAAAAGGGCTAGCACCAGAAAATATTTTTCTTTTTTCCATCCTCATATTCATTAAATCTTTTAATTTCAACATTTGAATATTTAGGAAGTTCAGATAGAATGCTTACTAAGAACTCTTTTTTGAATTTATGCTGTTTCTCATACTTAATTTCCCTTTGAACCACATAATCAAGATGTTCCGGGGGAGTCCCAGTTATGAATAAAGGAAATAGGTCTTCCAGTGATTTGTTCATTAATGCATAGCTGTATATTGTGCTGTCTACTATATTGCTGTTGAATAAATTAAAACAATGGGCAAAGGGGCGTCTAGAGCCATGGATATCTAAATACATCAAGCCTTCCACAGCAGGCACATCAATATCAAGCTCACGTGAAAGCTGATGAACCAGGCTTGCCATAAGTCTGCTGCTATTGGAGATTTCAAAATTTACAAGGCAGTATTTACATATATTTTTTATTATATCTATATTTGTATTCATAATATCAACTCCAATATATTTGTTAGGATGTGAACTTAATGTTTAAATATTTTTTATTATATTTTGCTGTTATTAATTTATTTGGGTTTTTTGAAATGTACCATGATAAAAGGAAATCAATAAAAAAGCAATGGAGAACTAAAGAAGCAAGGTTTTTTATAATTGCAGTTGTCTTTGGTGGACCAGGTGTTCTTCTAGGTATGTATACCTTCCATCACAAAACGAAGCATATAAAATTTACATTTGGTATCCCATTAATTATTATTTTCCAAATTGGACTCTGGTATTACTTCATCAGATCTTAAGATTTTAAATTTTCCACCTACTGCGGGCATAATTATAGATAGTATTAATGCTGATGCTGATATAGCTATGAATATAAAGTACAAGTAATGCAGAGAGCTGTTTATGGAAAGTTTTATCTGTTCAAGATTTAAATCAGAAGAGCTATAAAGATTGGCAGGATTCACTCCATTAATACCAAGCTTAACAAAATATTTTACTATAAATATGTTGAAAATACTTCCAAAAACACTAACACCTATAGTCTGCCCCAGTGTTCTAAGGAGAGAATTTGCTGCTGTTGCAGCACCTCTTTTTTTAAGTTCTACAGATTCCTGAACTATTATTGTTAAGATAGTAAAAGCCCCTCCAAAGCCAAAGCCCATTATTGTAACATAAATTAGTACTAATATTATGGGCGAGCTTATGCTAAGGGAAGGTAAAAGCAAGGTGCTTATAAGCAGTATCACATTTGATATAAGTATTGCAGACTTTGCTCCATATTTTACAAGACATTTTCCTAATACTACAGAGGCAGTGAGCCATGCAATAGACATTGGTGCCAAAGCCAGTCCTGATATTTTAGCACTAAAACCAAGTATATTTTGAATATATATTGGAAGATAAACGTCCACACCTATTAATATAGATGAAATTAAAAAACTAGATGAATTTACTATTATACTTGCTTTGGTGAATATATCAAAAGGGAAAATGGGTTCCTGTGCCTTTTTTTCAATTTTATAAAATAAAGTAATTGAAACCATACTGATTATTAGTAATATACCAGTAATATATCCAGAACCATGATTTTCTCCTAGGAAAATACTCAAGAAAGTTATTATTGTAAATGATAGAGTAATAATACCTGGAAAATCAATTTTATGCTTCTTCTTAGTAAAGCTTTCCTTTAAATTTTTTTGAATCAATATAATAGACAATATTCCAAAGGGAATGTTAATAAAAAATATCCAATGCCATGAAAACATGTCAATCAGCAAGCCTCCTAAAAATGGACCAACTAGACTTGCAATTCCCCATACGGTTCCAATACTGCCTTGAACCCGAGGCCTTTCCTCCAGTGTAAATACATCTCCAACGATAGTATATGTAACAGTGAAAATTGAACCTGCACCCATTCCTTGAAGTGCTCTAAAACCAATAAGCATATACATATTTCTAGATAATCCACATAAAAAGCTTCCAACTAAAAATATTATTATACCAATAGATAGCATTTTTTTTCTGCCATATAAATCAGACAGCTTTCCGTATATTGGTGTAGATATTGCTGAGGTTAAAAGATAAGCAGAAAAAACCAAACTTATAATCTGAAAACCTTGAAGATCTTTAACTATTGTTGGTATTGCAGTGGTAACCACAGTTCCCTCTACTGCACCTAAAAACATTGCAACCATTAATGCAATCAATATATTTCTTTTTCTTGAATCCATATAAATCACGTCCTTATATTATTACTATTACATATTAACATATAATTTAGTATTTTAAAGTAAAATAGCAGGTGTATGTGAAATATGATATACTAAAAATGCAAATTTTAAGGATAAAACGAGGTATATATATGAATTTACCCGAAAAATTCAATGACTTTAGTGAAGCAAGAAGAAATGGATTTATAAATGTTAAAAACCTGAAGGAAGAAGGAAAAAAGGTGGTTGGAACCTTTTGCACCTTTACTCCATGGGAGATAATAGCTGCATCAGGGGCTGTACCTGTATCACTTTGCGGAAAAAATGAAGAACCAATTGCAGATGCGGAAAAAATTCTTCCTAGAAATTTATGCCCCCTTATCAAATCCAGTTTTGGATTTGCACTTACCGATAAATGCCCATACACATATTTTTCGGATCTTATTGTAGGGGAAACTACCTGCGATGGAAAGAAGAAGATGTATGAATACTTAAATAATATTAGACCAGTTCACGTTATGCAGCTGCCTCAAACTAATAAAGGTGATGATGCTTTTAATCTTTGGAAAAGTGAAATAATAAAGCTTAAGAATATACTTGAAAAAGAGTTTGATGTTACTATCACTGATGAAATGCTCAGGAATGCAATAGCTGAAAGGAATAATGTAAGGGGAGCTCTTATTGAATTCTGTGAACTTGGGAAACTAAATCCTCCTGCTGTAACTGGAATGGAAATTATGAAGGTACTAGGTGGCGCAAGCTTTAAGTGGGATACAAATAGTTTAATAAGTGAAATAAATAGTATAACTAAGGAATCCCTTGATAAATATAATGAAGGTGAAAAAAAGGTTTCCTTTGAAGCAAAAAGAATTTTAGTAACTGGCTGTCCTATGGGTGAAGGAACTGAAAAGATTATTAAGCTTATAGAAGAAAACGGCGGTGTGGTGGTTTGCTATGAAAACTGCACAGGAATAAAGGAAATAGAAAGACTTGTAGATGAAAACATAGACCCTTATGATGCGCTAACTGAAAAGTACATCAATATTGGTTGTTCATGTATGTCACCAAATGACAACAGGCTTCATCTCTTATCAGATTTAATTGCGGACTACAATGTTGATGGAGTAGTAGATGTGATTTTACAGGCCTGCCATACTTATAGTGTTGAGACCTTCGGAGTAAAATCATTTATTGAAGAAAACTTTGAGGTTCCATATATGAGTATAGAAACAGATTATTCAAAGTCAGATACAGGCCAGCTTAAAACAAGGATTGCTGCCTTCATAGAAATGCTGTAGTCTTGTTTACTTGAAAAACAAAACCTTAAGTGGTAAAATGTGATAAATTAATGAATCCAGTAGTTAACCTGCTGGATTTTTCATATGAACAATTAAGGAGGTTAAATCATGCTGGAAATAAAGGATTTATCCCTGAAGTTTGAGGATAAAGCTGGTAATGAAATTGAGATTCTTAAAAATATTAATTTAAAACTAGATAAGAAAAAAATATATGTACTTACAGGACCAAATGGAAGCGGAAAGTCTTCTCTTGCCAAGGTTATAATGGGAATATACAAGGCTACCACCGGGAAGCTTATACTTGATGGGGAAGACATAACTGATTTGGGGATAACTGAAAGAGCAAAACAACAGGTTGGGTTTGCATTTCAGCAGCCTCCAAGGTTTAAAGGCATCAAAGTAAGAGAATTGTTACACCTTGCTGGCGGGGATAAAAAAATTGACCCTTGCGAACTTTTACTTAATGTTGGGTTATGTGCAAATGATTATATGGACAGGGAAGTTGATTCAAGTCTATCTGGCGGGGAGCTTAAACGTATAGAAATTGCATCAGTTATATGCAGGGATTCCAAGGTGGTAGTATTTGATGAGCCAGAAGCTGGTATAGATTTATGGAGCTTTAGGAAACTTGCGGAGACCTTTCAGCGTATGCATGAACAAAAGGATACTACTATAATTATTATTTCACATCAAGAAAGAATAATAAAGCTTGCAGATGAGGTTATTGTACTTAATAACGGTATGATAAGAGAAATTACATCCAAGGAAGAAATACTGGATGAAATTAGCAGAAATGAAAGTATAAGCTGCAGTTTATCTTGTGATAAAGGAGTTGTGTAATATGTTGGATTCATTGGATAAGGATATGCTGGAAGAAATGGCAGGTTTTCATGAACTTCCAATTGGGGCATATAACATAAGAAAAAATGGTGAAAAGGCAGCCCGCAATATTACTGCCAATATTGATATATTAACAAAAAAAGATAAACCAGGTATAGATGTTATAATAAAGCCTGGCACAAAGGGAGAAAGTGTTCATATTCCAGTGCTTATAACAAAAGAAGGACTTGAGGATGTAGTTTACAATTCCTTTGAAATAGGAGAAGGTTCTGATGTTCTTATTGTAGCAGGGTGTGGTATACATAATCCAGGAGACAGTGACTCACAGCATGACGGTATCCATGAGTTCTTTGTAAGAAAAGGAGCCAAGGTTAAGTATGTAGAAAAACATTTTGGAGAAGGAGACGGGTTAGGTAAAAGAATTTTAAATCCCAAGACCTTAATTGAAGTTGAAGAAGGGGGCACAGCAGAAATTGAAATGGTCCAAATTAAAGGAGTGGACAGCACTTTGAGAGACACAAAGGTCAAACTTCATAAAGGAGCTAAGCTTATAGTGGTGGAAAGGCTTTTAACCCATGGGAAGCAGGTTGCTGATTCTATAATAGATGTTGAGCTTTTAGAAGAGGATTCTTCTGCGCAGATAATTTCAAGGTCTGTTGCCCAGAATAAATCAAGCCAGGCATTTCATCTAAATATGTCTGGATATGCCAAGTGTGCAGGCCATATTCAATGTGACTCAATAATAATGCACGATGCTAATGTGCAGTCAATACCAAGGATATCAGCTTTCCATTCCGATGCTCAGCTGATCCATGAAGCCGCCATTGGGAAAATTGCAAATGAACAGCTTCTAAAACTGATGACACTAGGACTTAATGAAAAGGAAGCAGAAGATACAATATTAAAGGGTTTCCTTAAATAAACGGAGGAAAGACTATGTATAAAAGCAAAACAAAAATAAAGGTAAGATATGCTGAAACTGACCAAATGGGTATAGTTCATCATTCAATTCATTATGTATATTTCGAAGCTGCCAGGGAAGACTTTATAGCAGGCAGCGGAATAAAGTATGTGGATATGGAGACCCAAGGTGTTATGATGCCTTTAGCAGAAACTGGATGCAAGTATACTGAAGGTTTAAAGTATGGAGATGAACTCATAGTTGAAACTACACTTGAAGAACTAACCCCAGTAAAAGTTATTTTAAATTATGATATTATAAGGGAAAGAGACGGCAAAGTACTTGCAAAAGGAAAGACTGTGCAGGCCTTTGTTGATAAGTCCACCTTCAAAATAATAAATTTAAAGAAGAAGTATCCTGAAATATGGGAAAAGCTTCTTTTGTTGAAATAAGAAACAGTAGGAGGAGTTATATGAAAGTATATATTTTAGATACAGGGTGGCTGGAATGTGATAAAAATAGTATGGTTGCCATGTCTGTTGCTGGAACTCGAAGCAATAAAAACCCCAAATGTGAATGGATAAAGATACCTGTACCAGCTATACTTGTAGACCATCCTGAGGGAAAGATATTATATGACCTTGGCTGCAACCCAAAAGCTATGGAGGGTTACTGGCCAAAAGGACTGCAGGAAGTATTCCCATTTTATATGAAGGATGAACAGTCCCTGATAAATCAGCTTGCGCTTTGTAATACAAAACCTGAAGAAATAAAAACTGTGGTTCTTTCACATATGCATTTAGATCATGCGGGAAATCTTGATTTATTCAAGCATGCTGATGTTTATGTACATAGAAAGGACTTTGAGTATGGACAGACCCTTGTTCATTTAAGCAGCGACCCAGCAAATCATGGAGCTTACATAAAAGCAGACCTTGAGGTGCCTGTAAAGCAGTATCATCTAGTTGAGGAAGATTTTGAGCTTTGCAGCGGTGTTGAGGTAATAACTTTGCCTGGTCATACACCAGGAGTTCTTGGAGTTGTGGTTCATTTACAAAAGGATGGTACAATAATATTCCCACAGGATTGTGTTTATACCAGAGAAAATTATGGGCCTCCTGCAAAGGCATCTGGTCTGGTATATGACAGTATAGCATTTTTTGATTCAATAGAGAAAGTTAGAAGGCTTGAAAAGAAATATAAGGCAAAAGTTATGTTTGCCCATGATATGGAGTTCTTTCAGACCATAAGGCGAGCTCCGGAATATTACGAATAAAATTAAGACACAGAGTTTTCTGTGTCTTTTTATGTTCTGATCTAGAACATAGTATAATTTTTAAACGTTATTAATCATAAATTTGTTTTATTTTTATACAAATATGGATTAAATACAGGGGTTTATGTGTTGGCATGAAAAATGCTGTATATAAAGAAAACAAAATACCCCTAAATACCCTTCCTAAAAAATGTTATGAGTCAATGCCCTCATACAAATGTATGGGGGATAAATTGACTCAAGCTATTTAACATTTTGCTTGAACATTGATTTTTTTATAGTCATTGCAATATCAAATGGGTCTTTGTTTTTTAAATCGTTGTAGCTTATAGAAAGCCTGGTTTTCATATCTTTTAAGGATATTTCATCATGTAGTTTATTAACTTCCATTATCAATTCTAAATGATCGTCGTATAACACATATAAAAGCTTCAAGTTCTCAAGTTCGTATTTTAATGAACCTGTAGGTCTAAATTCAATTTCCTGCAGGAATGGGTAACTTGAATAATAAAAATCCTCCACATTAACTGCCCTGTAAATTATAAGTTCCAATCTTTCAATTGCATTTAGCACTAATTGAAAATAAGGATGCGGTGATATCTGTAGGGAATCGTTGTCTTTTGGGTCTATGGCACTTTTTATGTCCAGTCCGGTATGAATCCAAACTGGAGTTTTTAATGTGGTAATTGGAGTTTGTTTACTCAAAATGAAGTTAAAAGGTATTTTAATGTCATCAGTGGAAGAAATAGTTTTTGAAACAGGAATTACTATTTTCTGAACTTTTTCTTTTCCTATATATTTCACATTATTATTTTCTTTTTCTACTTTAGTCATTACATAAATATATATGTCTTCAAATTTTTGAGGAATTTTCCCTCCTTTTATATTTATATAACCTCTAATTTCATCTCCAGCACATATTTTAGAATTTTCAATAATAGTATCTACTGAAGCAGAGCCAATTCCGATATTGGCCATTAATTTGTTGAATATGCCCATATATTACACCTCGCTTTAGTTAGAGTTACCTAATAATTATATCATATGCTTCAGTTAAAAGTAAAAAATATAAGCATGAAACACTCAGAAAATGTATAAATACAATACATCGTATCAAATTGAAACGTAAAAGATAGATTGTTCAAGTATCGTTATGATACATTGAAATGTAATAACAGCCGTATAGGGCTGTTTATTTTATTGGCATGGTTTATGCTGTATAATATTGTGGAAAGCATTTCATAAAAAAGAAATGCAGGTTTTTAAATTGCATAATGCAAAGGCATATTTGAGAGGGGAGATAAAATGAAGACTGTTAATGTTAAAGATGCAGTTGGAATGATACTAGGACATGATATGACTGAAATAATTCCAGGGAAAAGTAAAGGAGCTGCATTTAAAAAAGGACATGTAATTAAAATTGATGATATTCCTAGACTCCTTAATATGGGGAAAGAACATATATATGTTATGGAATTTATGGAAGATGATGTTCATGAGGACGAAGCTGCAATAAGAATTGCAGAAGCTGCAACAGGCCAGGGAATAAGAATCGAAGGTCCTAAAGAAGGAAAGTCAACTCTTACTGCAGCTTACAGAGGGCTTCTAAAAATAAACCTGGATGCTCTTACAGAAATGAATAGTATGGATGAGATAATGTTTGCCTCACTTCATCAAAATATTATAGTTGAAAAGGATGAAGCAGTTGCAGGAACAAGAGTAATTCCACTCATGGTTAAAGAGTGGAAAGTTAAAAAAGTTGAAGAAATATGCAATAAATATATTCCAGTAATTCAGATTAAGCCTTTTAAAAAGTTGAGGGCAGGGATAGTAACCACAGGCAGTGAAGTATACCACGGAAGAATAAAGGATCAATTTGGCCCAGTGGTAAAAAATAAATTTGAAGAACTTGACTGCACTGTTTTGAAACATATATTTTCCGATGATGACCCTAATATGATTGCTGATTCAATCAAGGAGCTGATAGACTTAGGTGCAGACGTTATAGCTGTAACTGGCGGGATGTCAGTTGACCCTGATGATGTAACCCCTCTTGGTATAAGAATGGCAGGTGCTGATGTTTTATCATACGGTGCCCCCACCCTTCCGGGCGCTATGTTCCTGCTTTCTTATATCGGAGACATTCCGGTTCTTGGACTTCCAGGATGTGTAATGTACAGCAAAAGGACGATTTTTGATTTGATACTTCCAAGAATAGTAACTGGTGAAAAGGTTACCAAAAGTGATGTTGTAAAACTGGGTCACGGAGGTCTATGCAGAAACTGCGAGGACTGCAGATATCCAAACTGCGGCTTTGGAAGAGGCTAAAGTAATTAATATGTTTGTATTAAAAAATTAAAATACAATAAAACAAAGTGAAAGGGGTATGTAAATGTTAAAGAAATTTTTAGTTATCAACGATATCAGAAAATTGGTGGTAGTTGATCCTGAGGCAACTTTGGCTGATGTACTAAGAAAACAGCTGCTTTTGACAGGTACAAAGGTTGGCTGTAATAAGGGAGAATGCGGAGCGTGCTCTGTTATTCTTGACGGAAAAGTTGTAAAAGCATGTATTACCAAAATGAAAAGGGTTAGAGATGAAGCAGAAATTTTAACAATTGAAGGAATAGGAACAGTTAAAAATCTTCATCCTATTCAGATCGCATGGATGGTACATGGTGCAGCACAGTGCGGTTTCTGTACTCCAGGATTCATAGTTTCAGCAAAGGCTTTATTGGATGAAAACCTTAATCCTACAAGAGAAGAAGTAAGAGATTGGTTCCAGAAAAACAGAAACGTATGCAGATGTACAGGATACAAACCTCTAGTTGATGCAGTAATCACTGCAGCTAAACTTATGAGAGGCGAAGTTACTAAAGAAGATGTTTGGTACAAACTTCCTGAAGGTGCAAACCTTATTGGAACAGATTATGTAAGACCAACAGCTGCTGCTAAAGTTACAGGTACTTGGGAATTTGGAGCAGATATGGGACTTCAGCTTCCAGGAAATACTTTGCACATTAAACTTGTTCAAGCAACAGTATCTCACGCTAACATAATTTCAATAGACACATCAGAAGCTGAAAAAATGCCTGGAGTTCACAGTGTATTAACATACAAGGATGTACCAGGAACAAACAGAATTAACGGTTTGGCATTCCCTACAAATAAAGGTGACGGTCTTGAAAGACCAATATTAAATGATAAAAAAGTATTCCAGTTTGGTGATGCATTAGCTATGGTTCTTGCAGATACTCCTGAACAGGCAGAAGCTGCAGTAGAAAAAGTTAAGGTTGAACTTGAAGTTCTTCCAGCATACATGAGCGCTCCTGCTGCTATGGCAGAAGATGCAATTGAAATCCATCCAGGAACTCCAAACATATACTTTGAAACAAAAACAATTAAAGGCGACGATACTGCTGAATTAATGGAAACTCTTCCATATGTAATAGAAGACGATTTCTATGTAGGAAGACAGCCTCATCTTCCACTTGAACCAGACGTAGGATTTGCTTACTTTGATGAAAAAGGAAAATTAATAGTTCACTCAAAGAGTATAGGAATACATCTTCATGCATTGATGGTTGCTCCTGGTATTGGAGTTCCAGTTGAAGATCTTTATATAGTTCAAAACCCAACAGGCGGTACTTTTGGATACAAGTTCAGCCCAACTATGGAAGGACTTCTTGGAGTTGCTGCAATGGTAACAAAGAGACCAGTTTATCTTGAATTCAACATGTTCCAGCAGATAACTTACACAGGAAAGAGATCACCATTCTTCATGAAAGTGAAAATGGGAGCTGACAAAGATGGAAAGATAAAAGCAATGGAAAGTGACTGGTCAGTTGACCACGGTCCATACTGTGAATTTGGAGACCTTCTTACAATGAGAGGAACTCAGTTCATAGGAGCTGGATATCAGATACCTAATATCAGAGGTGAAGGAAGAACTGTTGCTACAAACCATGCTTGGGGCTCAGCTTTCCGTGGATACGGTTCACCACAGAGCTTGTTTGCATCTGAAGTATTAGTAGACGAATTAGCAGAAAAAATAGGAATGGACCCATTAGAATTCAGATATCTTAATGTTTACAGAGAAGGAGATACAACTCCAAACGGATGTGCTCCTGATGTTATAGCTCTTCCTGGTCTTTTAGATATGATTCGTCCACACTACAAGAAATTAAAGGAAGAATACAAAGCTAAGAATGCTGTTTCAGCAGACAAGAAATACGGTGCTGGTATATCCTTATTGATATACGGTTCAGGTCTTGACGGAGCAGACTCATCTGCAGCTTGGGCAGAAATAACTGCTAAAGGAGTAACTATAGGTAACTCATGGGAAGATCATGGACAAGGTGCTGATATGGGAACACTTGCAATAGCATTTGATACCTTAAAGCCACTTGGAATTAAACCAGAAGACATTAAACTTGTAATGAACGATATGGAATTCACACCAAACAGCGGACCTGCAGGTGGAAGCCGTTCAAACGTTTTAACAGGAAATGCAACAAGAGTAGCTTGTGAAAACTTACTTGCAGCTCTTAAGAAGGAAGATGGAACTTACAGAACTTATGATGAAATGGTAGCTGAAGGAAAACAGACAAAGATAGATGGAACTTGGAGTGCACCTTGTAAAGAATGCAGCACTGAAACTGGACAAGGAAATCCATTCCCATGCTATATGTATGGTGTTCTCTTAGCAGGTGTTGAAGTTGATATAAACACTGGAAAAACTAAGGTTATAAAGATGGTTCTTGCTGGAGACTGCGGAACAATAATCAACAAACTTGTTATAGATGGACAGATGCTTGGCGGATTGGCTCAAGGTGTTGGTCTTGCATTAACTGAAGACTTTGAAGATCTTAAGAAGCATACTACATTAACTGGATGTGGAATACCTCAGATTAGAGATATTACTGATGATATCGAATTATTATATCAGGAAACTGTAAGACCATATGGTCCTTACGGAGCATCAGGTTCAGGAGAAATGCCACTTTCAGCACCACATGCAGCTATGATGAACGCTATTTACGATGCATGCGGAGCTAGAATTACAAACCTTCCTGCTCTTCCTGAAAAAGTTCTTGCAAAAATCAAAAAATAAAACTGGATAACCTTCCTAAATATTATTTAAAGGCAGCCCCTCATACGCATGTATGAGGGTGTTGCCTAAAACTCTATAACCCGGAGGAAAGTATATGGATAGTGAAAAGATTTTACAAATGGAGTCTAAGTGTATAGCTGAACATGCTCCTGCCTGCAATACTGCGTGTCCATTTCACCTTGATGTTAAGGCTTTTATAGGTGAAGTTAAAAAGGGATTATATGAAAAAGCATATAAACAACTTGAAAAAAAAATACCAATGCCAAATGTGCTCTGCAGAATCTGTGACCATCCATGTGAAAACAAATGTATCAGAAAGGATTTTGGCGGGGCTGTTAATATTTCAAACCTAGAAAAAGCTGTGATTAACTCTGTAAATGCAAAAAGAAAGGATCCTTCCTACAGAAAAACAGGAGAAGTAATTGCAGTTGTAGGAGCAGGTTTAAGCGGCTTGAACGCTGTTCTTGAGCTGTTAAAGCGCGGCTTCCAAGTGGAAATATATGAAAAGGAAGAGGAAATTGGCGGAAGTTTATTAAATATTGATAAAAATATTCTTCCAGAGGATGTTTTAAAAGATGAACTTGATTTTATAAAAAACAATGTAAACAAAATAAATTATGGAGTTTATGTTGATGAAAATATGCTTCAAACTCTTAAAAACCAATACAAAGCAGTATTTGCAGCCTTTGGAGAAGAATTAAATATAGAAGCGGATAATATATTCCATAAAGGAAAAATACCATATCAAAACGGTTACTCTGTAATACAGTCAGCAGCATCCGGAAGAAGCGGAACAATTACAATTGAAAGATTTCTTCAGGGGATTTCCCTAACTGCCCTTAGAGAAACAGAAGGTTCCTACGAAACAAAGCTGGTGGTTAATACTGAAAATGTAAAATATGAAGAACCGGTAAAAAAATTAGAAAAAACCTACACAAAAGAAGAAGCTGCAATTGAAGCAGGAAGATGTATTAACTGTGAATGTAATGAATGCAACAGAGTTTGCGTTCATTTAAGAAAATATAAAATGACTATTAAAAAGTATCTTAGACAAGTAAACCATAACGAAAGACTTGTACTTGGGAATCATTTTGCAAACATTATGATTAATTCCTGCAGTATTTGCGGATTATGTACAGAAGTTTGTCCATCTGCCATGAATTTAAAAGCAATAGTTAAAGAAAGTAGGGAAAGCATGGTGGAGCGTGGTAAAATGCCTCCTTCAGCTCACGATTTTGCTTTAAGGGATATGGAATATAACACTAGTGATGCATTCCATATGGTTAAAAATCAACCTGGATTTGAAAAAAGCAGTTATGTTTTCTTCCCAGGATGTCAGATGGCTGCTTCAGAGCCTGGTTATGTTGCAAAGGCTTATGAGTATCTTACAAAGAACCTTACAGATGGTGTAGGACTTATGCTGGGGTGCTGCGGTGCACCTGCAGATTGGGCAGGAAGAAAGGAATTGTTCAACATAAATTTGGATAAAATAAAGGAAGATATTAATAGTTTGGGCAATCCAACACTTATAGCAGCATGTTCAACCTGTTATGATATATTTAAGAAAAATCTTCCTGAATTAAATATTGTTTCTATATGGGATATATACGATAAATATGGTCTTCCGGAAGGAACAAAAAATTATAATGGAAAAAATATTGCTGTCCAAGATGCATGTACAGCTAGGCATCATGATGAACTTCAGCAAAGTGCAAGGAATGTTATAGATAAGCTTGGCATTAATATTAGTGAGCTGGAGTTTTCAAGAAATAGAACAAAGTGCTGCGGTTATGGAGGCCTTACTCTCTATGCTGACAAATCCATGGCAAAGGAAATGATACAAGAAAGAATAGGGGAATCAGAACTTGATTATGCAGCATACTGTTTCATGTGCAGAGATCTTTTCAAAAAAGAGGGAAAGAGAGTTTTTCATATATTTGATTATATTTACGGCGAAGATATGAAGGAGTTAGAGGGAAAGAAGCCACCTACAATATCTGAAAGGCAGCAAAATAGAAAAATATTAAAATACAAAATGCTTAAAGAAATTTGGGGTGAAAATGTGAAGATAGAAGATGAATCAAAGTTTAAACTTAAGCTTAGCGATATGGTAATTGAAAAGCTTGAAGACAGATTAATACTAATAAAAGATATTGATGAAGTATTAGAACATGCTCTTGAAACTGAAAAAGTATTTGTGAATCCTGAAAATGGACACTTGCTCAGCAGTGAAACTCATCAAAATGTAACTTATTGGGTGGAATATTTAAAAGAGGATGATGTTTATACTATATTTAATGCATACAGCCATAGAATGGGAATAATGGGGGAATAGACATGGGAGCTGAATTTGCTGATAAAAATAATAAATGGAAATGTGCCAAGTGCGGGGAAGAACTCACCTTAGGCAAAGTAAATCTAACATATTTAAACGGCAATTTTGAAGTTGAACTTTTGAAATGTGAGAAATGTGGTATGGTTCTTATTACAGAGGAGCTTGCTACCGGAAAGATGCTGGAGGTTGAAAAATCTCTAGAGGATAAGTAATGGAAAAATCGAAGTGCAGTAACCTTTATGAAAATAAAATTTTAAGGGATTCACTAGGTGAAACCTTAAGACCAGGAGGATTTAAATTAACTGAAAGAGCACTTGGTTTTACTAGTCTCGAGATAGGTGACACAGTTCTTGATATTGGCTCAGGAATGGGAGATACAGTTAATTATCTTAAACTTAAAGGTTTGAATTCAATTGGTATAGAACCTTCAGACATACTAATTGAAGACTCTCTTAGAAAGTACCCTGAAAATCATATTTTAAAGGGAACTGGAGAACAACTTCCTACTAGTGATAATTGTGCAAAAGCTGTATTTGCGGAATGCACAATTTCTCTTATGGATGACTTGGACAAGACTCTTAAGGAATGTGCCAGGGTTTTAAAGTCAAATGGATATTTGATTATTACGGATGTGTACTCAAGAAAGCCGGAGAATCTTTGGCAGCTTGATAATATTAAATTAAAAAGCTGCCTTCGAAGTATGATTAATCTTGAATCTCTTATGAAACAACTTGATGAAAATGGGTTTAGTATTATTTTAAATGAGGATCATACGGAGTGTTTAAAACAGCTTACAGTAAATTTAATATTTAAGTATGGGTCCATGGGCATTTTTTGGAATAAAATATCATGCTGTGGAGAAAATGCTGAAGAGCTTAAAAATGTTTTGGCAAACTGCAAACCAGGATATTTTCTTATTATATGTAAAAAAAATTAGGAGGCAATATAAATGGATAGTAAGATTTTCGATATATATAAATATGCATCACAGGGGTATTGCTGTACCCAGATTCTCCTTCTTTTAGTTCTAGGGGAGGAAGGAAAGGAAAATTATGATTTAATAAGAGCTGCAAATGCAATGTGTGTTGGGATGCAGTGCAGAGGTACATGCGGACAGCTATCGGGAGCTGTTATGGCCTTTGGATTATATGCTGGAAGAGGAAGAGTTGATGAAGAAAAAAGTGAAAATTTAAGAATAATGGCTGAAGAGTTTACAGAATGGTTTAAAGAAGAGTACAACAGTACATTGTGCAGCGACCTTGTAAAGGTTGATATATTTACTGATGAAGGAGAAATTTATCCCGTTAAATGTGGTGAAATAATACTTGATGTTTATAATAAGATGAAAGACAAGCTATTGGAGTATGGCTATGAATTGGGTGAAAGGGAGACTTTGGACGATTAATAAGACAAAACAAATTAAATTAGCTCTAATGGAGGCGTTAATATGAACATTACCCCTTTGCATTCCTGGATCAAAGAAAAAATCGGGGATAAAACTTTGGATGCATATAGACTTGAAAAAATAAAAAGTACCATAGACTATGCAATGGAAAATAGCACTTTTTATAAAAATCACCTTAAAGAATTTAGTTCAAAGGATATAGCAAACATTCAGGTTATTGAAAAATTGCCTTTAACTAGTGCTGCTGATATAAAGAAAAATCCAAATAAATTTGTATGTGTGTCTCAGGGTGAAATAAGCAGAATAGTGACTATAGATACCTCAGGTACTACAGGTAAACCTAAAAGGATATATTTTACGGAAGAAGATTTGGAACATACAGTTGATTTTTTTATTCATGGAATGATGACCCTTGTTAAAAGAGGAGACAGGGTTCTAATAATGCTCCCAGGAGAAAAGTATGGCAGTGTTGGCTATCTATTAAGAGAAGCACTTAGAAGGATGGGGGTATTTTGTGAACTTCACGGGGTTCTTATTGATTTGGATAAATGTTTAAATGATATAAAAAAATACAATATCAATTGTGTAGTTGGGATACCTGTTCAGGTGCTGGAACTGTCTTATGAAACAAGAAGACTTGGGATTACCTGTATAGATAAGGTTTTATTAAGTGCGGATTACGTTCCAGATTCTGTTGTTTTAAATATAGAAAATAATTTTAATGGTATAGTTTATTCACATTATGGCATGACCGAGATGGGCTTTGGTGGGGGAGTGCAATGTGATGCTTTTTCTGGGTATCATTTAAGGGAAGCAGACCTATATATGGAGGTAATAGATCCCACCACAGGAAAAAACATACCTGATGGACAGTATGGAGAAGTGGTATTTACTACTCTTAACAGAAAAGCAATGCCGTTAATAAGGTATAGAACAGGTGATGTTTCAAGGTTTATAAGTAAAAAGTGCAAGTGCGGAACAGATTTAAGGCTCCTTGATAAAATAAGGGGGAGGATTGAGGATTTTATCTTGCTTTCACCAGATTTATCCCTAGGTATCAGTGATTTGGATGAGGAAATATTTAAAACACTTGGAATTGTAAATTACAGTATAAAGGTTATGAAAGATAATGGTGTTTACAATATTAAGCTGCTGCTTAAAATAAATCATGAGTTTGAAGGTGTGGATAAAGTTCAGGCTAATTTAATGAAAAATTCAAGTTTTAAAAATGCTTTGGAATTAGGCTTAATTAATTTACAATCAATTGAGTTTGTTGATTTTATGGAGTGCTCCACAGGAATGGTAAAAAGAAAAATAGAGTTTTATCAGGAGGATAGATTATGTTAAGCATTTACCATGATATATGTAAAAGTATATATAATGGGAATAGTATAGTGTTAATTACTGTATTAAACAAAGAAGATGCTTTTAGAAATTTTGAACCTCAGATGATTGTAAAAGATGATTTCACAACAATTGGGAGTTTAGGTGGTGGTCTTTTTGAGGCCATCGCAATTAAAATGACTAAAGATGTATTTGAAACCAGGGAATCAATAGTTACTGAACTGGATTCGGATATCTCCTGTGGTTTTGTTCCGGAGGTTATGCTTGAATATATTGATTCCACTGATGAAGAAACTTTAAACTATTTTTCATTAATAAGAGAAAATATAGAAGATAACAAAAACTTTGTAATGATAACAACAATCAATGAAGATCAAAGCTTAAATAGAGAAATTATTTATGAGGAAAATTACAATAGCTCAGATAACTTTCTAAGGGAAAAAATGCCTGCAGGTTCATTTTCAAAACTTAAGTTTGGGGTTTTTAAAGAAGATAATAATATAACAGTGGTCTTACCAAGACAAAACAGGGAAAATGCATACATCTTTGGAGGGGGATATATTGCTCAAAAATTATCAAAAATAACTAGTATGCTTGATTTTAACACAATAATACTAGATGACAGAGAGGAGTTTGCAAACCTTGAAAGATTCCCTGATGCGGATAATATAGTTGTACTTAAATCCTTTAGCAATATAAATCAATATATTAATATTGATGAAAAAAGTTATGTAATAATTGTAACCAGAGGCCATAAGGACGATACCCAGGTCTTAGGAGAGGTTCTAAGAACAAATGCTAAATATATAGGTATGATTGGAAGCAGGAAGAAAAGAAATATGGCATTCAAGGAACTTATGGAAAGAGGCTTTAAAAAAGAAGAACTAAACATAGTTCATGCTCCTATTGGATTAAATATTAACGGAAAAACCCCGGAAGAAATTACAGTAAGTATTGCTGCAGAATTAGTTAAGGTAAGAAGGGATAAAAATGAATAAGGATATAAAGGTGTCATCTGTGATACTGGCAGCAGGTTTATCCTCTAGAATGGGAGAACTTAAGGCTCTTCTAAATATTGGGGGAAAAGAAGCAATTATACATCTCATAGATGAAAATATAAAGGCAGGAATCCAGGATATAGTAGTAGTTCTTGGATATAAGAATGAAGAAATAAAAAAGCATATTGAAAAATTCAATGTAAAATGTGTAATAAATGAAAATTATTCAATGGGAATGTATTCATCAGTACAGGTTGGAGTTAAAGCAATATCAAAAGATTCAAGAGCCTTTATGATAATGCCTGTAGACATACCATTAATTAAGTCAAATACAATAATGGAACTTTGCGAATTTTTTGAAGGGAATAATTATGATATAATAAGTCCATTTTTCATCAATACCCCAGGACATCCACCAGTTATATCTGTAAGATGTATTGAAAGCATTTTAAAAAATGAACCTTCAGGAGGACTAAATGATATAATCTGCTCGAAAGAAAGGACAAGGTATAGGTTTAATTCTATTGATGAGGGAATATTATATGAAATGGATACAAAGGAGCAGTATTATAAACTGTTAAATTACTATGAAACTTCATACACTCCAAATGAGTTGGAATGCAGTGAAATACTGAACAGGTGTGAAGTTTCAGAGCATATAATTAATCATATGAAAATGGTTTCTAAAGCAGCATTAAGGATTGGCAATGCACTTAACTTTAGTGGGGGGAACCTTGACCTAAAGCTTATTTATTCTGCGGCAATGCTCCATGACATTAAAAGGTGTGAGAAGAACCATCCACTTAGAGCTAAAGAGTTTTTAAATAATATCGGGTATGAAAGTCTTTCAGATATTGTAGGAGAACATATGGATATTGAAGTTACAAAGAATAATTTTCTTTGTGAAAAGGAAGTATTATATCTTGCAGACAAATATGTAAAGTCTCATGCTTTTGTTCCTTTAAATATAAGATTTGAAGATGCATTAAAAAATTGTGATTCAAGAATAATTAAAAATGTTAAATTGAGATATAAGAATGCTTTAAAAATTGAAGAGAAAGTAGAGTTTATTACTGGTAAAAATCCATATGAAATTATTTTAGATGAAAAGTGGGATAATTGTGGCTAATAAAATATATTTAATAAGACATGCAGCTGTAAATAAACCTAAAGAAAAGATATATGCAGGAAATATAGATTTGAAACTTAGTGACGAAGGGATTATTCAAGCTAATAAACTAGGGGAATTTTTTTCAACACTTAATATAAAAAAAGTATACAGCAGTTATTTAAGCAGGGCTGTAGACACTGGAAAAATTATATCTGAAAAGTGCTTTTGCCAAAATGAGATAATGCAGGGTTTTCAGGAAATAAACCTTGGGAAGTGGGAGGGTATGCCCTTTTCTGAGATTAAGGAAAAAAATCCTGAGGAATTTGCTAAAAGAGGCAAAGATATGCTAAATTTCAGCACTCCACTTGGTGAGAGTTTTTTTCAAGTGCAGCAAAGGGCTTGGAGTGCTTTCTTGGAAATAGCAGAAAAAACCTTTGTTGATGAAACAGGAGATGTTGTTATTGTGTCTCATGATGGTGTTAATAAAACAATAATTTCAAAAATAACAGGAATTGATTTTAATGAATGTTTTAACATTAAATATGGATATTGCTCTGTAAATGTTATAACAAGTAATAACACAGGCTATCATATAGCTATTAATGTATCATTAGATAAATTGCAGCAGAAATAACAAAATTATTGGCA
The DNA here is from genome assembly GCA_050261915.1 of Solirubrobacterales bacterium. Classification (GTDB taxonomy): domain Bacteria; phylum Bacillota; class Clostridia; order Clostridiales; family Clostridiaceae; genus UBA699. The sequence goes on along the minus strand of JBLNDT010000057.1, from coordinate 30,943 downwards.
CGTTTTTTGCTGCTTTAATTATATATAATATTTATTGTAGTGGAGTTGAATGAAATGGTTAGGAAAATTTATTTAATGAGACATGCAGCTGTAATTAAACCAAAGGAGAAAATATTTGTAGGCAGTAAAGATTTAATGCTTAGTGCCAGAGGCATATTCCAAGCCAAAAGGATATCTGATTATTTTTCTGAAATTCCTTTAGAAGGGGTATTTTGCAGCAGTTTGAAAAGAGCGTCTGCTACTGCTGAAATAATATGTAGGGGGAGAAAGGTTCCAATTAATATAGTAAAAGAGCTTAATGAAATCAATGTTGGAAGCTTTGAAGGTAAGAGTATTAAAGAGGTTGCGGAACAGTATCCCCTTGAAATCCTGCAGCGGGATACTGATATATATAACTATAAGTTTCCAGGTGGTGAAAGTTATTTCGAGCTTGAAAGCAGGGTGTATGGCGCATTTTGTCGTATAATTGAAAACACTACCGGTGATATCCTTATTGTTGCCCATGAAGGCGTCAACAGGGCCATACTCTCTAAAATAATAGAGTGCAGCGGGAGTAATTTGAAAAAAAATATAAGCTTTGATCTGAAGTGCGGAGGAATTAATGTTATAAAGCAATATAATAAGGGGTATAGTGTTTCAAAAAATATATTAATAGCTTAAAATTACTGAAATAAAATGAAACAATGTATCAAAATGGGGCATTTGATTATGCTCTATTTTTACACATCAGTAATGTTTTGTACGGAAACAAGGTGTTTTTGTATCAAAAAAATACTACAATATGTGTGGCACGAATATTGCTGTATTATTTATAAACTATTATTTAAGGAAGTGGAAAAATGAATAATGAAGGCGTTAAATATGATTTTAAGGCTTCACATAAAAGGTGCGTGGAACTTGGAGTTGATGCTGAGCAGGTTTTCAGCAAAAAAATAATTGGAAGAGATGAACTTCAAAGAAAGTATGTTAAAAATAGAGATCTTATACTAAATGCAGCTCCTTTTATGGAACAGCTATGTGATTTTGTAAGAGGGTCTAATTTCTTTGCACTTCTTACCGATGAAGAGGGGTGTATACTGAATGCACTTGGAGATGACAATATTCTGTCAGAAGCTTTTGCCATGAAGATGATACCAGGGGCTTATATGGATGAGGAGAATATAGGAACTAATGCTATGAGCATAGCTATAACTCAAAATGAGCCGATTCAGATATCAGGAGAAGAGCATTATATAAAAGCATATCATAAATGGACCTGTTCTGCTGCAAGTATAAAAGACAATAAAGGAAAGATAATAGGGGCATTGAACTTAACTGGGTATAAGGAAGGAACCCACCTTCATACTTTGGGAATGGTAGCTGCAGCATCAAATGCCATAGAGCAGATGATGAATGCGAAGCGATTCAATAGAACTTTAACTCTAACTAAAAAACATATGGAAACTGTATTGAATTCTATACCTATTGGAATTATATCCTGCGATATTGAAGGAAATATAAAGTCTATAAATAAAAAAGCATTAGAGATATTTGGTTATACAGAATACGAGATGAGAAATCTTGGCATGATATCATTGGTAGATTCCTGGCATTTAATTAAGCAATCACTTTATAATGGAAAATCAACCCAGTCTGAAGAGGTGTATATTAATACAAGTAAGAATAAAATGCAATATAGCTTAAGCGCATATCCAATGTACAATTCCAATGAGGATATTGTAGAAATTGTGTTTGTACTTGAAGAACTAAAGAAGGTAAGAAAACTTGCTGGAAAAATCATGTATGGGCAAGCATACTACACCTTCAATAAAATAATAAGTGCAAATGAGAACTTTTTGAAAATAATAGATTATGCAAAGAAAATATCAGACAGCAAGTCTACCGTTTTAATAATGGGGGAAAGCGGGACTGGTAAAGAGCTATTTGCCCAGTCAATTCATAATTACAGCAGCAGAGTTGATGAACCGTTTATAGCGGTTAACTGTGGTGCTATCCCTAGGGAATTAATTGAGTCTGAGCTTTTTGGTTATGAAGAAGGAGCCTTCACTGGAGCAAAAAAAGGTGGGTACTCCGGGAAGTTTGAAATGGCTGATGAAGGTACGATTTTTCTAGATGAAATTGGAGAAATGCCATTGGATATGCAGACAAAGCTGTTAAGGGTAATTGAAGAAGGTACAATCTCAAGAATAGGCGGAACAAAAACGATAAAGGTAAATTCCAGAATAATAGCTGCTACAAACAGAGATTTAAAACAAGAGGTTGAAAAGGGCAATTTTAGAAAGGATCTTTATTACAGGTTGAATGTAGTACCTTTGTACCTAACACCATTAAGAGAAAGAAAAGAAGATATTGTTCCTCTTATAAAATATCTTATGAAAACAATATCATCAAGGATTGGCAGGCCTGAGGTTGAAATACCTGAGGAATATATAAAATATCTTGTGAATTATGAGTGGCCTGGCAATGTGCGAGAGCTTGAAAATGTTTTGGAGCTTATTATTAATACCGAAACCATACCTAGCAACATAATTAACAATACCAGCTCCTGTAAGGAGGATTTTGTAATAATAAATGATGATTGTTACCGTATAGATTTCATGGAAAAACAGCATATAATGAAGGTTTTAAAGAAATTCGACAATAATATTACCAATGCTTCAAAAGCATTAGGGGTGGGCAGGTGTACACTTTATAGAAAAATAAAAGAATACTCTATAGAGGTTTAAATTATGACAGCACATTATTGTGCTGTCATAATATTTTAATAAAAAAGCGTAAAATTTTGATAATTATGTTGTATAATATTATATAAAATAAATAACTTATGGATTTAAATATTTTTAAATAAACGAATGGAGGAGAATTATGAGAAGTGATATAGTAAAAGGCGGAGTTAAGGGGGCACCAGCAAGGTCCTTGATGTATGGTATGGGTTACACAAAAGAAGAAATAGAGAAACCTCTTATAGGAATAGTAAATGCTCAAAATGAAATCATTGCAGGACATCTTCATCTTGATGAGATAGCACAAGCTGCAAAGCTTGGGGTTGCTATGGCTGGAGGTACTCCCATAGAGTTTCCTGCTATAGGAGTTTGTGATGGTATTGCTATGGGACATACAGGAATGAAGTACTCACTGGCAAGCAGAGAACTTATAGCGGACTCTATAGAAGCTATGGCTATGGCCCATGGGTTTGATGGATTGGTACTTATACCAAACTGTGATAAGATAGTGCCGGGCATGCTTATGGCAGCTGCAAGGCTTAATATTCCCGCAGTTGTGGTTAGCGGAGGCCCTATGAAAGCAGGCAAATATAAAGGTAGTGATGCTGATTTTAGTACATGTATAGAAGCTGTAGGTGCATGCAAGGATGGCAAGGTAACTGAGGAGGAACTTGAAGAAGTAGCAAGAACTGCATGTCCAGGCTGTGGGTCATGCTCAGGGTTATATACTGCAAACAGTATGAACTGCCTCACAGAGGTTTTGGGAATGGGTCTTCCATTAAATGGTACAGCTGCAGCTCATTCAGGAGAAAGAAAACAGCTTGCAAAATATGCAGGCATGAAAGTTATGGAAATGCTTGAAAGGGATATAAAGCCCCTTGATATTCTTACAATTAAAGCATTTGAAAATGCTATTACGGTAGATATGGCTATGGCTGGATCTACAAATACAGTTCTGCATCTTCCTGCAATAGCACATGAAGCTGGATTTGAACTTAATCTTGACCTCTTTGACCAGATAAATACAAAAACTCCGTGCCTTATTAAGTTAAGTCCAAGCGGGAAACATCACATGGAGGATCTCCATCTAGCAGGAGGAATACCTGCAGTTATGAATGAATTAACAAAAAAAGGTCTTATAAATGAAAACTGCATAACTGTAACTGGAAAAACCGTAGGTGAAAATATAAAGAATAAGGTTATTACTGACAATAATATTGTTAAACCGGTGGATAATCCATACAGCTTTAAGGGTGGTCTTGCAATACTTAGAGGTAATCTTGCAATAGATGGAGCAGTTGTAAAAGAATCTGCTGTTGCAAAAGAGATGCTTCAACATAAAGGACCTGCCAGGGTTTTTGATTCTGAAGAATCAGCAGTTGAAGCAATATTTGGTGGGAAAATTAATAAAGGTGATGTAGTTGTTATTAGATACGAAGGTCCTAAGGGTGGCCCTGGAATGAGGGAAATGTTGTCACCAACTGCAGCTATTGCAGGAATGGGTCTTGATAAGGATGTGGCCCTATTAACTGATGGAAGATTCTCCGGGGCAACAAGAGGAGCCGCAATAGGACATATATCTCCTGAGGCTATGGCTGGAGGGCTTATAGGTCTTGCTCAGGAAGGAGATATTATTTCAGTGGATATAGCAAATAAAAAATTAGAACTTATGGTAGCTGATGAAATTCTTGAAGAAAGAAAGAGAAATTATGTAAAACCGGAGCCCAAAATTACAAAGGGGTATCTTGGTAGATATGCAAAATTAGTCACTTCTGCAAATACAGGAGCTGTGTTAAAATAGACCTATAAAGTTATCCTTTATGGGAGTTGATTAAATGTTCGATGCAATATGCAGTAATGCTGAAAAGTGTGATGTGCAGAAATTTGAATGGGGTGAAGTTGTATGGCTTCATGAACCATCGGGGCTCTTAAATGAAAGGCTTTGTGCAGGTCTTGTTAAATTCTTTCCTGGAAAAAGTCAGAGACATCACATTCATTTTGGAGAAGAACAAATTTTATATGTAATAGAGGGCAGTGGAACTCATATACTTAATGGAAAGAAGGATGATATTCTAAAAGGTATGCTGGTTCACTGTCCTCCTTATGCTGAACATGAAGTTGTTAATTCAGGTAAAACAGATCTGGTATTTCTTATTATATATACCCCTTCAAAGGTAGTTGATGTGCATCAGAATATATCAATGACTAAAGGTAAGCATATTCTTGAGCTTGTTGATACTTCTGTGCTTCTTAATATTCAAAGGGAAATAACAAAAATGCTGGGTATTTCTGTGGTCATAACAGACAATAACTTTAAAGATATAACAGAAGATAAATTAGTTGATAAATTTTGCAGTATTTGCAGTGAAAAAAACATATGTACTGGTAATCTTGATGACAAATATAAAAGCACATTAAATAAGCTTGATAAGATATATATATGTAGCTGTAAGTTAATGAAAATAGTAGTGCCTATTATTATAGGTGAGGAAACACTTGGGTTTATTAATTGTGGATATTTTACAATTAATGAGCTTGAGGATTATGAAAAAATTCTTCAATCAAAAATTTTCAAGGATAGTGCTTTAATTGCTGATGATGCTAAGTTAGTGGAGATTAAAGACTCATTGTATAAAATATCTTCATTTCCTAAAAGCAGGCTATACGCATTACAAGAATCCCTTGAAGATGTTTCTAAAACAATATCTGGAATAATTGAAAATAATGAAATGATGAAAAACAAAAAAGAAAAGCTGGATCTTGAGAACGCTTTGAAGAGCAACTACATTTATCTAGGAAGTTTTCTTAATAAGGAGGATGTTGAATATCCAATAATTCAAGAAGAGAGGATTTTTGCTTCAATTAAAAAAATGGATAGTACTTCTACAAAGAGAGAAATTAAAAAGCTTATGGATATCTGCAGGGATAGGGAAATTCCAATATATGTAACAAAGGATACGTTAGGAGAATTATTAACTGCTCTATCAAGAATAGTATATATAGAAACGGAAGATAAGGATACCTTTTTAAGTATTAGGTATAAGTATAGGGGAAAACTTGAAAATTGCAATGATTTTGAAGGATTTGAGAATGTATATCTTCAATTTGCGGAAGATGTTATTAACATACTTAAGGACGTACTATTAAAGGGAAAGGATAATCTTATACAGGAAATTAATGAATATATAAAAAATAATTACAATCAGCATATTACCCTTAATTTTTTATCAAATATTTTTTACGTAAGTCCAAATTATTTAAGCACAATGTTTAATGAAAAAAATGGAATGTCTCTAAAGGATTATATTAATAGATTGAGGATAGAACATGCAAAACAATATCTTTTGGAAACAGATTTGAAAATAACTGAAATAAGCAGAAGGATTGGGTATAGCCAAATAAGCTATTTCGGCAGTGTTTTTAAAAAACTTGAATGCTGTACACCAAATGAATGGCGGGGGGCCATAAAAAGGTGAAAAGCTGCGGTATATTCCGCGGCTTTTCATCAAACTTCCAAAAATGATATATCGCATTTAAAATTGGTTTTAATATATTCACGAAGCTGTTTCTTTAAAATATTTTCCAATTCATTCAGTGTGTTTTCCATGTTTTTTTGTTGATTCTTATCATTAAAATTGTAAGAAGTACTTAAGGATACAACATTGCCACTTGCATAATTAAAGAGCACCGCACCGCAACAGCTTGATATAACCTTTGCTTTGAGTAGTCCGTAATTTGGAGTGCTCCCAAATGCAGGAGATTTATAAACTTCATCAATCTGACCAATTATACCGCATAATGCATGAGGAATATCAGGGATAAATCCAGGAAGGTTTTTTTCACCTATAAACTTAAACTCCCTCATTAAGCTTCCATACTTTACATTATATCTGCTGTTTTTAAAATCTTTGAATTTTATTGTATTTATATATGAATCATCATTTTCAAGAGATATGCAAAATAATTTGTCCTGTAGAAAATTGCTGTAATTTAATTTAGCTGTAGCATTTAGTGATGACAAAATCTCATCTTTGTTTACTTCAAATAAAGATATTGTGCCTCTAAAATCAACTATGTTTTCAGTTTCCAAATCATTTGGTATTAGAATTGGGAATGGCTTGCAATCAAAATCCTCAAGTGAGAAATCTTGAACATTTATCTCTTCCTTGGAGTACATTATGCTCATATACTGATTATAGCTATCTAAAATTGAATTTCTAAAGGATAGTTTAATATTAAATCCAGCAGCTTTATATGGATAAAGAAAGGCTAGTTTTAATTCTTTAAGGGGAAGGTTTAATTTTGATACAGGCATATAGTTTTGTACCCAGCTGATGTCTGATATTCCTTTGCTTTCAGCATTTCCTTTAAAAATTGGTCTGAAAGGTGTATAGCTTTCAGGTGTACTTTTGTATACGAAGGTTGTAAGCCAGGCTTTTCCCTGGATGTAGTCTCCAGGAATAATATTTATCCCCTTCAGGATTTCAAAATCAATAACTTTTGACTCTTCTCCTGGAGGGGTATATTTATAATTTTCAAGCATTTTGCTAAAAGTACATTGTTTTTCACTCATATTAACATCTCCCGTAAATTTTATAAATAACACATTAAATTATAGCAGACAGGATGAGTTAAATAAAGGCAAAAAAATAGCCCCCGGTTTGGTGGCTTTCTGATTAAATGTTTATAAGATATGTTATAATAGATACAAAAATTATAGTTAGAATTGTCGAAATTACAATTATCAATTTTGTGTTTTTAACATGTCTTTCAATTGGGGTTATGTTATTTTTCATTTATCTCACCTCAAATATATATGAAATTAATACTATCACATAATTATATGTATATGCAACGAAATATGTTATATTTCTATTATTTTTATAGGAGGAATTTTAATGGGATATGAAAAAGAATTAAAAAGTTTTGGAGTTAAGATTACCAAACCAAGACTGATGATTCTTAATATTTTAGAAGATGCTTCTAGTTCCATAGATGCTGAGACAATAAGCAGTATATGCAGAGAAAAGAACTTTGATATAGATTTCTCTACTGTATATAGAAATCTTGAACTTTTTGAAAGTAAAGATTTAGTTGAAAAATTTGATTTAGGGAATGGGAAGTATAGTTATATATTAAAAAAAGAGCATCACAAGCATACTCTTTTATGTAAATTGTGTCATAAAGAGGTTGAAATTGACTGCCCCATGCAGCAGGTGGAGGAGATTATAAAAAATAGAACTGGATTTTCATCCATAGAGCACCAGTTGAAAATTGAAGGTATTTGTGAAGAATGCAAACATAGAAAATAGGAATTGCAAGGAGGTGCCAAATGAAAAACAAGTATTATAAAGCATATCAATTTATTACAAAAGTGGTTTTTATGGTGCTTGGAGCTGCTTTAGCATCTATTGGGCTTGAAATTTTCCTTATACCAAACAATATGGTAGATGGAGGAGTAATAGGAATATCAATAATGGCAGGTTACCTATCAGGGCTTCCCTTTGGAATGTATATTTTGATTTTTAATCTCCCTTTCTTTATTATTGGTTATAAGCAGATTGGAAAAACTTTTGCAATAAGCACAACATTTTCTGTAATATGCCTGGCTATTGGAGTAACATATCTTCATCCCGTACCCGGTTTAACCCAGGATGTACTGCTTGCATCGGTATTTGGTGGAATAATAAATGGTACAGGGGTGGGGCTGATTATTCGTAATGGAGGCTCCCTTGATGGAACAGAGGCCATCGCTATTATTCTTGACAAAAGAACGAGCTTTTCCATAGGTGAAATTGTTATGATTATCAACTTGTTTATTTTAACCTCAGCGGGGTTTGTATTTGGTTGGGATAGAGCTATGTATTCACTTATAGCGTACTTTGTGGCTTTTAAGGCCATCGATATTACTGTATATGGCATTGATGAATCTAAAGGGGTTTTTATAATATCAGAATACTATGAAGATATAGCTGAGGCGGTAATAGCAAGACTTGGAAGAGGGGTTACCCTGTTAGAGGGGAGAGGCGGCTATAAGGGCTTATCAACCAATGTAATATATGTTGTAGTCAGCAGGCTGGAAGTAGCAAAGCTTAAGTCCATAGTGCATGGGTTTGATGAGGATGCACTTGTTACAATCGGCAGTGTTGAGGTATCTGGTAAAAGATACAAAAAGAAAGCTATACATTAATTTTGTTGTATGTTTTGCAAAAATATGAGATATTAAATAGAGGTGATATTTATGGATTTTTCTTCCCTTGTTTTGGTAGAAAGGGATAATGACAATAATATAATAAAAGAAATGGGCAGCTACGAAGTTACTGAAGGAGCTGAATACATTACTAAGTTATATTATGACGGAGATTGTATCAATTTGTATTTTGATACTAAAAAAGATGTAGAAGAATGGGAATATACTGCTATATTTGATTTGTTCGATATAAAGCCTTTTCAGGATAATGGTTTTGAGATTAATGATATTGATGATGAATACAACCCAACTTGGCGAATTAAGTTTGAATTTGATCAGGAATATGATATAGTAAAGAAAAAACTATGTTTGGCATGTGAACTAATAAATGAGGGTATTAATAAAGTTTTTGTAGAAATAAGGGGGAAAGAAGAAGAATATGTATAAGTTCTTATTTTCTTTCCATCAATAATATGATATTATTTTATAGTATGAGAATTTTAAATTAAATTCAAATGTTTATTTAAGTTCTGTGGAGGAGAAACCATGAGACTTGAGTTGATCAATAGTGTTAAAGAAAATGAATATTTGGGGAAAAGTATACTTTCCAGTGAAGGCACTGTTTTACTAAGGGCTGGGGTGAAATTAACCTCTGCTTATATTAACAGGCTTAAAAACCTTGGAGTACTTTATGTTTATGTAGAGGATGAGAGACTTGCTGATGTTGAGGTGGAAGATGAAAGACTTTTCGAACTCAAGAGCGTAACCCTTAAAAGTATGTCTACTGTAATAAAATCCATTCATGATTGTAATGGAAAAAAACTGAAAGATTCTCTAAGTTCTGTAGAAAACCTTGTTAATTATATTATAGATACCGGGGATGTAAACAATAGTTTGTTTGACATCAAAACCCACGATAATTATACATATATGCATAGTCTTGATACTTGTGTTATGTCAACTTTTTTAGGAGTTTCGGCAAACCTTGATAGATGGGAAATGAAAGATCTGGCTGTTGGGGCTATTCTTCATGATATAGGAAAAACCAAGATTGATGCAGCTATAATAAATAAACCAGGAAAATTAACACCAGAGGAGTATGAAGAGATGAAGAAGCATCCTGCCTATGGTGGGGAGATGCTTAGAAAAAATTATTCGATTTCTGATATTGCAGTTAATATAGTAGAACAACATCATGAGAGGGTTGATGGAAAAGGTTATCCATTGGGACTCGCTGGGAACAGCATATCAAAGTATGCCAAAATTGTGTGTATTTGTGATGTTTATGATGCTGTAAGCAATAATAGATCCTATAGAGCAAAATTCAAACCAAATGATGCCTATGAATTGATTTTGTCTGGAAGCGGCACTAGTTTTGATGAAAAAATGATTTGTAATTTTAAAAATACATTTGCAATATTTCCTCTTGGCTGCAAGGTGAAACTTTCAAATGGAGAAGAGGGATATGTTATAAGGCAGAATAAGGGTTTTCCAGACAGACCTGTAATAAGGATATTTAATGAAGTAAATGGTTCTGATTTCAAAAACTATACTGAACTAGATCTTCTTAATATTTCGAATATTGTAATTGAATGCATTGCATAATAAAATGATGCACAGTATATAACTAGTTTATATCTCTGTGCATTTTATTTTTAGGGGTGAAATATGGATAAGTATGTTAAATTACTTGTGAAAAAACTGTATGAGCTTTATGGCTATAGAATATGTGAACTTCAAGGTAACCTGGGCACAGTATCCTCTTGGTGTTCTTTAAAGGTAATAGGAGACTCTGCAGAAGCGGTGGTTTTTTCATAAAGATGAATTTGAAAAATTCAACTTGGAAGGTAATAAGGGAATAGTTGTTAATAAAGAAAATAATACTATTATTTATTATAACCATGTTTCAGAGGCGGTGCTTAATGAAATATATCAATGCACTGTTATTCTTCAAAAAAACATTGATAATAAAAAAACAGGTCTTTCAGTCAGCAATATTTTAATAGGCGTTAACATAATTATATATATTATAACAGCCTATCTTTCTGGAAACATATTTGACAGCAATATAAATGTATTAATATTTCTTGGAGCGAAGGTAAACAGCCTGATTTTATCGGGAGAATATTATAGATTGATTACCAGCATGTTTCTTCATGGTGGATTGGTTCATATCGGATTTAATATGTATGCCCTATATTCACTTGGACCTTTTGTAGAAAAAATATTTGGAAGAAAGAAATTCACTATAATTTACTTTTTCTCAGGAATACTTTCTTCCATTATGAGTTTTGTTTTTTCTCCAGACATTTCTATTGGTGCATCTGGTGCAATTTTTGGTCTCCTTGGAGCAGCTTTAATATTTGGTTTAAAAAACAAGAATAAAATAGGGAAAGAGTTTATGATGAATATTATAGTGGTAATAGGTATAAATTTATTTATGGGATTTTCTATTCCTAATATAGATAATTTTGCCCATATGGGAGGATTAATTGGAGGTATACTTTGTACTACATTGTTTTATTGGAAAAAATAGATTCCAGTTCAGCAAAGTTAAGGGTTTCTTTTTCCAGCAATGCAGCAGCAATATGCTCCAGTGAGTTTTTATTGTTTTTTATCAAAAGTTTTACCTTAGAATAAAGGTCATCAACTAAAAATTTGCACTCCTCTGCTATCTTGTCATGGCTTATATTAATTTTTGCAAGTTCCTCCAGGGTAAGTAGGCCTATTGAACTGCCCATGCCATAATGGGCTATTAGGCATAGTGCAGTATTAGTACTGTGCTTTAAGTCATTATATGCACCGGTGGTTATTCTTTCAGTTCCAAAGCTTATTTCTTCCGCTGCTCTTCCTGCTAATAGAACCATTATTTTTTTTGTAAGGTAATCCTTGTTTTGGTATAGGCTGTCCTCTGATATGCTCAAGGTATAGCCTCCAGCACCCTTTGTGCTTGGGATTATAGTTACCTTTGATATTTTTTCACTAGGAAGAAGATGATGCATTACTAAAGCATGTCCTGCTTCATGGTAAGCTGTGATTTTTCTATCTGTTTCTTTTATATAACTGTAATTTTTCTTTTCGTAACCAGCCAATACTATTGAAAATGCTTTTTCTATGTGTCTATCCTCAATTAAAGAACTTCCTTCTTTACATGCTAGTATCGCTGATTCATTAATCATGCTTTCAAGCTTTGCGCCTGAAAAACAGGAGGTCTTCCTGGCAAGTTCATGAACATTTATTTCACCTGTTGGTTTGCCTTTTAAATGTAGCTTTATTATTTTTTCTCGCTCAAGAAGATCCGGAAGCATTATCTCAATATGTCGGTCGAATCTTCCAGGACGTAATAAAGCTGAATCAAGCATGTCCAATCTATTGGTTGCAGCCATTACAATTATCCCTTCTTTTTCATTAAATCCTGACATCTCAGTAAGCAGTGCATTAAGGGTTTGATCACGTTCATCAGAACCCCCGGATTTGGAGCCTTCACGTTTTTTTCCCATAGCATCAATTTCATCAATAAATATAACAGCCTTTCCGCATTTTCTGGCTTTTTTAAAAAGTTGTCTTATTCTGCTTGCACCGACTCCAACATAAACCTGTACAAAATCAGAACCTGACATGGCAAAAAAAGGAACCCCGGCTTCACCGGCTACTGCTTTTGCAAGAAGAGTTTTCCCAGTTCCCGGCTCCCCGTAAAAGATTATTCCTTTAGGCATACGTGCTCCATAATCTGAATATTTATCTGGGTTTTTCAGAAAATCAACAATATCCATAACACTTTCTTTTGCTTCTTCATTACCAGCAATACTTTCAAAATTGTATTTTAAGTTTTTTTCCATATTTACATCTTTTGCTTCCAACCCAAGAAAGTCTTTTGAGGCAGATCTTGAAAATTTTATTATCATAACAATTAGGATGCATGCTGACAATACAAGTGCTGTAATTGGAAATACCGTTTTATAATCCCAAAGCTCATGTTCAAAAACTTCAATTCCTGATTTAAGTAATGAAGCTTTCAAGTCCATGGTTCTTGGGTTTTCTGTTTCGTAAATATCTCCATTTTTCATTTTTAATTTTATTTTTGGTGTATCAGTAAGGTATACTAATGAAATTTCATTTTTAGCAATACTATTGGTGAATTCCTGATATGATATAGGTTTTGGTTTTGGTGAATATATGTTTATTAAAATTATTGAAATAATCGAAATAACAGCAGCAATAACTGGTATGAGCATTAATTTTTTATTATTCATAATGACCTCCAACAATAAATTATAACTTTAATATATATTAATAAAATTTTTTAGTCTAACGAAAAACATAATAAATACCAATGTAATTTATGGATATAAATATTATTTGCACAAACAGTATTTTATTGTATACTTGATTTATAAAGCTAAGGAGGGAATTATATGAAGATATCAGCTGTTAAAGCAATTTTATCCGGAAGCGATATAATGAGCATTTTGGATGATTTTGTAGAGGTAGAAGGTTTAAAAATAGATAGTATAGAAATAGGTGAAATTATAAGGGTAAGTGGAAGCTATACTAAAGGGAAGTCAATTCCTTTTATTGTTAAAATAGGTTTTGGAAATGTAGTTGATAACGTAGTAAACATAAAGATCTTTGATGTTAAAGTTCTTAAGATAAATATGTTTAGTTTTGTTAAAAATATTGCTTTGAAAAAATTCCTAAATAATTTTGCTGAGTATGGAGTTAAAGTTGACAAAGACAATATATACTTGGATCTTACCATGATATCAAGGCTTATTCCTTTTGTTTATTTTAAGCTTGAAAGCATTGATATTGTAGATGGAAATGTAGAGGCTCAGTTTCATGAGCTAATTTATGCTAAAAACAAAGAAACAGAAAAAATAGAAAGTAAACCAAAGGATGGTTTAAAGAAAAAAATTTACGGGAGGTATGCCAGGCTAAGGAAAAATATAATCAGCAAGGCCCCTGTAAAGTATCAGAAGGTTTTTCAGTCTGCTTTAATGATACCAGATATTATAGCCCTGCTCTGGAGACTTTTTAAAGATGAAAGGGTAAGCGGAAAAGCAAAAATGATGGTAGGGGGCATGCTTTTATATGTAGCAAATCCTATTGATTTACTCCCGGACTTCATACCCTTTATTGGGAAAATGGACGACATTGCAATAGCATTTTTTGGATTAAACGCAATAATAAATGAAGTACCTGAGGAAATAGTTATTGAAAACTGGCAGGGAGAAGATGATATAATTTTTCTTGTTAAGGATGCGGTTAAATACATTTCCAATACTGTAGGGGGTAAAAATGCTGCAAAAATAATGTCGATTGTTGTAGAAATAATGAGGATGGGAAACATTAAAAGAAATTACCATGAATTTGATCTTAATATGAGTAAATACAGGGAGTAGCCATATGCAAAAAAAATACTATGCGGTTAAAGAGGGATTTGACTTTAAAGACAATAAGCAAGTGAGGGATATTATATTAAACTCATGGGATGAATGCTTAAAGTATGTTAAAGGTGTCAAAGGAGCAAAATATAAAAGTTTTAAAACCATGGAAGAGGCCCAAAACTACATTTCTGGTACCATTGAGAATCTAAGTGCAAAAGACGAATATCCCAAAGACTGCCTTCATATTTATGTGGATGGAAGTTACAGCAATGTTACTGAAAAGTATTCCTATGCTTTTGTAGCTGTAAAAGATGATGTAATAGTTCATGTGGAAAGTGGAGCCTCAAAAGACAATGCCCAGAAAAAGCTAAGGCAAATAGCTGGGGAACTCGAAGCAGCTTTACGGGCAGTAGCCTACGCCTTTGGTGAAGGAGAAAAAAAGGTTGCTATTATCCATGATTATGCAGGTATATACCATCATGCTTCAGGAACTTGGGAGAGGAAAGACTCCTCTTCTGCTGAATATTATGATAAGATGAATAAATTTTTAGATAGGGGCATTGATGTCATATTTATTAAGGCAAAAGGTCACAGTGGGGATATCTTTAATGAACTTGCAGACAGTTTCGCGAAAGCTGCAATTGAAATTCCCTTAACTAAAGCTGTTGATAACTATCTTAAGGACAACAATATATTTGTTAAAAACTGTGGTCTTATGGAAAAAGTTAAATCTGTTGTAAAATCAACCAATGTAATGAATATAAAAATTACTTCTAGGGAATAATGAATTTATAATTTATTATGAGGAGTGATTTTATGAGAGGTAAATTTGTTTCAGGGATTCTAATCGG
This sequence comes from Solirubrobacterales bacterium, assembly GCA_050261915.1. GTDB lineage: Bacteria > Bacillota > Clostridia > Clostridiales > Clostridiaceae > UBA699. The sequence goes on along the minus strand of JBLNDT010000057.1, from coordinate 15,792 downwards.
AGCAGCCGCCAGTATGTTTTTCATGCCGGACTTAGATAGAGGAACAAAGAGAAGAATTAAAAAAACTGCCAAGGTTGTTAGAGATGTAGCTGGAGATGCTATTGACGACATGAGGGACTGGGCTAGATAAAAGTTAAATGCCATTTTTTAATGGCATTTATTTTTTTTTAATAAAATAATTAAAAGTATTTAAAAAATAATAAAAATTGTGTTATAATATAGATGTATTAAAAAAATTTTAATATAGTTAAATTTTTAAGCGTTGAAAAGGATGAGTGAGGATGGAAATACTGTCTTTAGGAGAGAAGATTAAAAGAAGAAGAAAAGAGTTGGACATGACCTTGAAAGAATTGGCAGGAGACAGAATTACTCCAGGCCAAATAAGCCTTGTTGAATCAGGGAAATCAAATCCAAGTATGGATCTGCTTGAATATCTAGCAGGTGCTCTAAATACTTCAATAGAGTATCTAATGGAGACAGAAGAATCCCAAGCTGAAAAAATATGTACTTATTTTGAAAACATAGCAGAGGCATATATATTGGATGAAGATCTTATTCAAGCTGAGCAGTATATTGAAAAATCACTATACTACGCTGAAAGATATAACCTTGAATACCGAAAGGCCAAGAATCTTTATTTAAGAGGAATAGTTTTTATGTCCAGAAATGAAAAAACTGCTGCACAGCAATTTTTTCTATCTGCCAATGTAATATTTATAAAAAACAACAACTATGAGGAAACGGTCAGTACTTTTATTTACCTTGGGAAAATTACAAATGAATTAAAGGCCTATCACTCAGCCTGCAGCTATTTCCAACAGGCAGAGAATGTTTATCTGGCTCATGATATTGGTAATGATTTCATGATTGGTGAAATTTATTATTATACTGCATATGTATATTTGAAAATGAATCAGCTGGAAAACGCAATCAAGTATTCTTTCCTGGCTAAGGAAAAGTTTTTACAGCTTAACAATAAAAAAGAATACGGCAAAACACTTTTGCTCCTTGCAGAAGAGTACAAGAAAAAGGGTGATGTGGATAGAGCTATAAAGTATTCTAAAAAGACCCTTGAAATATTTGAAGAAGTTTATGATTATGAATATATGGGGACAATCGAAGATAATTTAGGGAAATTATTTTACGAATTTGACAATATTGAAGAATCTTTTATACATTACAATAAAGCAAAAGAAATCAGAATGAATAACAAAGATAATAAAATATCAGAAACCCTTATTAATATGTGCCAAAACTACATCAAGCTTAAGGATGTAAACAAGGCCAAAGATCTTTTAGAGGATATACTTAACAGGATAAGTGATGGTAACGACAAAGCCCTTGTGGATTACTATCTTCTTAAATATAAAGTGGATTTACTTGGAAATGACGATAAAGCAGCAGAAAATACATTAATTACTGCGTTGAATTTTGTGAAAAATATGGGTTTTGACAAAGAGATAGCTGAGATATCTATTATGATCGGGAAGTTTTATATAGACCATGGCAATGAAAAAGAAGCAGCAGGATATTTAAATATTGGTGTGGATACTTTTAAAAAACTTGGAGTTATTAAAGAGTCTTAAATTGGATAGGTGAAGATTATGGAAATACTTTCTACAGGTGAAAAGATAAAAAGAGCACGGATTTATAAAGGTTTAACCTTAAAGGAACTTTGCAGGGAAAAGATTTCTGTTTCAAAAATGAGCTGCATTGAAAATGGAAAAGTGGCTCCTGAAACATGGATTCTTGAATTTGTTGCGAAACAACTGGAGCTTCCCTCAGATTATTTAAAGCAGGGAGTTAAGGAGCAGATTCTTACTAATTTAGAAAAGGTCGAAAACGAAAAGGATTCCGCTCTTTATGAGGAAAGTCTTGAGTATAACCTTAAATATGCAGAAGAATATGGTTATGCTGATTTAACCTTTAATTTGGTGCACAAACTTTTTAATCATTATATTTCAACAAATCAAATGGAGAAAATTCAATTAATTATTTCAAAATATTATGAATTGTGGACTCAGTGCAGTACTCCTGAAAATGAAGTGCTGTACTATATGGACCTGGCTGGATATTTTTATGCTACAGAGGAATATATGCAGGCTGCAGGTTATTATAAAAATGTAAGGGCTATTTCCAGGAAGAATGATGACTTTAATACTCTGGCAAGAGCTACTTATAATGAAGCTGCATGTTTCTTTATGATGCATAATTATGAAAGAGCTTATGAAATAGCAGTTAGGCTTTCAGATCTGGTAGATTATCTTGAACTTGATTTAAAGAAGGCTGAAGTATATCACTTGCTTGGAATGCTTGCACTTAGAAGAGATGAAGGTAAATATCTGTATTACCAGGAAAAAGCATTCGAATTATATGGTGACAATATGGAGTATAAGGCTTATGCTCTATATGATTTTGCTAGAGTTATGCTGGATATCTCTTTGGAGGAAAGAGCTGTTTCAAATATAAAAAAGGCACTTTTCTATTATCCAAATGATGATTCGCCAGAGAAGGTGGACTTTATGCTGAAATGTGTCCACTGTCTGGTTGAGCATAATCTTTTAGAACCGGCAAGGGAAGAATGTGATGAAGTGCTGAATCTTGCAATAAAAATAGACAATATTAAATACATTGAAAAAGCATATCATTATAAATCAATTGTTTTAAGAGCTGAAGGGAATTATTTAAAGGCAGAAATGTATATGAATCTTGCCCTGGATGCATTGCTCAAATTTGGGACCAATAATGAAATATATAAAAGGTACATTGAAATGGGACATATGTATCACAGTATGGATAACATTCCTGAGTCATTAAAATACTTTAATTTTGCCATTCAGCTTCAGAGAAAAATGTAAAATTGAGTGGAGGGATTAATATGGATTTTGAAAAACTTACATTAAAGGTGCAGGAGTCGATTAGCGAAGCTCAGCTTACAGCGGTGAGGTACAATCACCAGCAAATCGACGCCATTCACCTTTTCTTTTCTATTATGAAAGAAGAGGATGGACTCATACCAAATATATTAGGCAAAATGAATATTAACATAAAAACACTTAAAAGTGATATTTCAAATGTACTTGATAAAATGCCAAAAGTACTTGGTGAAGGTGCACAAAGTTCAAATGTTTATGCAACAAGAAGATTTGAAGAAGTATTTGTTAAAGCTGAAAGTATTGCTGATAAATTTAAGGATTCTTATATTAGTGTAGAGCATGTTATGCTGGCACTTATGGAAAAAGGTGGCCCTGAAGTTGATACATTGCTAAAAAAATATAACATAACAAAGGATGCCTTTTTAAGTGTACTGTCTCAAGTTCGTGGAAATCAGAGAGTTGATACACAGGATCCCGAAGGTACTTATGAAGCTCTTGTTAAGTATGGAAGAAATCTTGTGGAGGAAGCAAAAAAGCACAAGCTTGATCCAGTAATAGGAAGAGATGAAGAAATAAGGAGGGTTGTAAGAATTCTTTCAAGAAGAACTAAAAATAACCCTGTGCTTATTGGTGAACCTGGTGTTGGAAAAACTGCTATTGTAGAAGGCTTAGCTGAAAGAATTGTCAGGGGAGATGTGCCTGAAGGTCTTAAAAACAAAGTTATATTTTCTCTTGATATGGGCGCCCTAATAGCTGGAGCAAAATTTAGAGGGGAGTTCGAGGAAAGACTTAAGGCTGTGCTTAAAGAAGTTGAGACAAGTGAAGGAAGAATAATACTCTTTATTGACGAGATTCATACAATTGTAGGGGCTGGTAAAACCGAGGGTTCTATGGATGCAGGGAACCTTATAAAACCTATGCTTGCAAGAGGGGAACTTCATTGTATAGGTGCAACAACCTTTGATGAATACAGAAAATATATCGAAAAAGACAAAGCCCTTGAAAGAAGGTTTCAACCAGTTATAGTTCAGGAGCCAACAGAAGAGGATGCAATTTCAATCCTTAGGGGCTTAAAGGAAAGGTTCGAAATATTCCATGGGATAAGGATACATGACTCAGCTATTGTAGCAGCAGCAAAACTATCAACCAGGTATATTACCGATAGATTCCTTCCTGACAAGGCAATCGACCTAATAGACGAGGCTTGTGCATTAATAAGGTCTGAAATTGACAGCATGCCTTCAGAAATGGACAGTGTAAAAAGGAAGATATTTCAGCTGGAAATTGAAAAAGAAGCCCTTTCACGTGAAAAGGACAAGGCTTCTATTGACAGGCTGGCTAATATTGAAAAAGAATTATCCAACTTAAAGGATAAGGATAAGGAAATGACAGCAAAGTATGAAAAGGAAAAGTCAAAAATAACAGAAACAAGAAATCTTAAGGCGGAACTAGATGAAGCAAGAGGAAAGATTGAAAAGGCTGAAAGGGATTATGACTTAAACAAGGTAGCAGAGCTTAAATATGGCGTTATTCCAAAACTTGAAGCGCAAATTAAAGAAAAAGAAGCGGAACTAAACGAAAACAATGAAGGAGCAATGCTGAAGGAAGAAGTAACTGAAGAAGAAATTTCTCAGATTGTTTCAAAATGGACCGGGATACCTGTGGCTAGACTTGTGGAAGGGGAAAGGCATAAACTTCTAAGACTTGAAGATGACCTTTCAAACAGGGTAATTGGTCAGAAGGAAGCAGTTACTGCAGTTACAAACGCTGTTCTTAGAGCAAGAGCTGGAATGAAGGATCCAAGAAGACCTATAGGCTCCTTTATATTCCTTGGCCCTACAGGAGTTGGAAAAACCGAACTTGCTAAAACACTGGCAAATACATTGTTTGACAGTGAAGAAAATATTATAAGGGTAGATATGTCTGAATACATGGAAAAATACTCAGTTTCAAGGCTTATAGGTTCACCTCCTGGTTACGTTGGATATGAAGAAGGGGGTCAGTTAACTGAAGCGGTAAGACGCAAGCCATATAGTGTAATATTATTTGATGAAATAGAAAAGGCCCATGAGGATGTATTTAATATATTCCTTCAGATATTTGATGATGGAAGATTAACTGACAATAAAGGAAATACAGTTGATTTTAAAAATTGCATTATAATAATGACTTCAAATATTGGAAGCAGTTACCTTCTTGAAAATCAAGATTCGGGGTTCATAGAAAACAGTATTAGAGACAGAGTTATGAATGAGCTTAAGGGAAGGTTTAAGCCTGAATTTTTAAACAGACTGGATGATGTTATATTATTTAAGCCATTGGCCAGCGATGAAATAAAGAAAATAATAGATATTTTCCTTGAGGATATCAGAAAAAGGCTTAAGGATAAGAATATAACTCTAAAGGTTACTGAGAACGCAAAGGAACTTATGGCCTTAGAAGGATATGATCCTGTTTATGGAGCAAGACCACTTAAAAGATATATAGAAGGAAGTCTTGAAACTACAATTGCCAAGAAAATTATAAGAGGTGAAATATCTGAGGGGTCAACTATTGGTGTTGACGCAAAAAATGAAGAAATAATAGTGGAAAGCATATAAAAATGGTGAGCATTTGCTCACCATTTATTTTCTGTTTTCAATAATATACTTTTTTGCCTTAATTTCAATGCTGTCGTTTAAAGTTTCAAGTTCTACTGTATCACCGTATTTTATCTCAAGAGCTGTTTTTATAAGTCTGTCTGCAAGTTCAGGATTTTTTGAAAGAAGTGAGCCGTGAAAATATGTGCCATAAGTGTTTTTATATATACAGCCTTCATATCCATCTTCACCGTTATTTCCATATCCGTTTATTACTTTCCCAAGAGGTTTAAGATCTCCAATATAGGTTCTGCCAGAATGGTTTTCAAAGCCTACATAGGATTCATCAAAAGCTTCATTGTAAACAGCGGTGTTTCCGATAAACCTTTTATCACCTGCTTCAGTGTATATATCGAGTATCTCGAGCCCCGGAAGCTTTTCACCATCTGGAGTTGTATAGTATTTTCCAAGGAGCTGGTAGCCTCCGCATATTGATAAAAAAACTTTACCTGCCTCAATATATTCTGTAAGGGCAAACTTTTTCATTTCAATAAGATCATTTGATACAATTGATTGTTCGTAATCCTGACCCCCGCCGAAAAACACTATATCATATTTTTCACCCTGGAAAACGTCTCCTATTGAAACATCAAATATATTGACCTTTATACCTCGTTTTTCCGCCCTGTACTTCAAGATGAGAATATTTCCTATATCACCATACACGTTTAACAAATCAGGGTAGAGGTGGCATATATTCAGTTCCATACACTTTTTATCCTCCATATTACCACAACTCCTTTATATGACCTTTTGATTTAAGAAATTTTCTTAGATTAATCATGGCAGTATAGGTAGCCAATATGTATATTATATTGCTTTCTGTATTATTAAGAGCATTTAAAAGCTCCTCATAACTCTCGGTTATAAAAAACTTATCTTCTGGAAGACCTGCAATCTTTAGCCTTATTGCCATATCATAAAGCCTGAGACCAGAGATTACTATACTACCGAGATCAAGCTGAGTGAGTTTTTCAAACTTAACATCCCAAATCCATGATACATCTCTTCCGTCGGCATAATTATCATTAAGAAGCACTGCAAGTGATACCTGCCTTTTATCGAGGCTAACTGTATTAATTGCCTGGTCATAACCTGCAGGGTTTTTAACGAGAATAATTTTAACCTGTTTTCCGTTAATATCTATTGTTTCCTGCCTTCCAAAGCTGCTTTTCTGGCTTTTTAAAGAATTGAATATTACCTCATTTTCAATTCCTAGTTCCTTTCCAATTGAAAATGCACACAAGGCATTGTATATGTTATATGTACCGGGAATGTTTATGTAGTATTGGTTATTATTAATTTCAACCAGTGAACCTTCTGGAGTCTGTTCCAATATTTCATTTATGTAGTAATTAAGAGATGGTCTTTTATAACCGCAGGATTCACAGTAAAAATTACCAAGATGGTTATATGTTAGATAATGATATTTATATGGACTCTTACATTTTTTACAGAACTTAGCATCAGCATTTATATCTATTTTTTTCTCCATTTCTGGAGAGGTTTCAAATCCATAATAAACACATGGATTATTAAGGCCAAGGTCCCCGAGGAGTGATTCATCACCATTAAGTACAAGCTTAGAAGATTGTGATATTTGAATGCCTTCCATTATTTTTTTCAAAGTAGTATAAACTTCCCCATACCTGTCCAGTTGATCTCTAAAAAGATTTGTTACAGTTATTATTTCCGGGGTAATAAACTTTGTTATAAGTTTAAGGTTTGCTTCATCAACTTCTATAACAGCATATTTGTCCTCATTACTTTTTGAAAATGAGTAATGTTCAATAAAACATGCAGTTATACCTGGAAGCATATTAGCACCTGTATTGTTTGAAATAACTTTCTTTCCGCTGTCCTTAAGCATATTGTATATCATGCTGGTAGTAGTAGTTTTACCATTAGTTCCAGTTATGAGAATTATTCTGTATCCAGCTGCTGCGGTTTTCAATACATTGGGGTCTAGTTTTAGAGCCACTCTACCAGGGAAATTGGTTCCGCCTTTAAAAAGTACCTTTGAAATTTTTAAAATACTTTTAGAGATTATTATACTTAAAAGTGTATTTATATTAATTTTTCACACCGCCTTTTAAAGAGATTCACATATCTATAATACAACTATTATAATTTATTACAAGTTTTTTTTACCTTATTCACTTATATTATAAAATTGGTCAGATATATTGAAACCTGCTTCCTTTGAAAGACTATTAAGCTTAGTAAGAAATGCATCCTTGCTGTCTCCAGTCTTTGGTGTTGGGCAGTAGTCATTTGTATAAGATACCGAGGATAGAGAGCATGGTATTACCCTTATCCCATAGGACTTAACCTTTCCGTCTTCTGCATTGAAAATTGCCTGTAATATAAATGTATCCTTGTCACCAGGGTTTGTATTGCCGCCAAAACAGAAATTACCCAAACTGTAACATATTATTTTATTTTTATACTTTTCAATACCCTCAATTACATGGGGATGATGTCCTATAATAATATCTGCCCCGTTATCTACTGCATAGTGAGCAATATTTTTCTGAGTTTGGTTTGGGGTATAACTTCCTTCAATTCCAAAGTGGAAGTTGATTATTACAATGCACCCTTGTGCTTTAAGTTCAGATATATCATTTTTCAACTGTTTAAGGAAAGTGCTGTTTTCTTCAAAGGCAGCATATCCTAAAAAACCAAATTTTACACCTTTGATTTCAGCAATGTATTTATTTCCTTCTCCAAAATAATTTACTCCAGCTCCAGATAAGGTCTTTTTGGTATCATCAAAGCCTTGATTAAGATAATCATATATGTGGTTGTTTGAAATGTTCACTGCTTCTATACTTCCGGTGGTTAGGACCTTTACAAAATCAGGTGAAGATTTGAAGTTGTATGTTTTAACAGCCTTCACAGATGCATTTGTAAAAGTACCTTCAAGATTAACAATGGTTAAATCGTCACTTGCAAATACACCTTTAACATTTTTAAAAAAATAACTGTAGTCTGAATTATTTTTCTTAAAAACTGCAGGGAAAGAATTTGCATATCCAAAATTATTATCATAACCAATAGTGCAGTCACCAGCAAAACTCATTGTCACCTGAGATTTTTTAACTTCTGGTACTACTGGTGTTTTTTTATTTTCAGCATTGATTGCTTCTTGTGCCTTTATTTTTGCATTTTCCCTGAAATAAAGCATGCCGGAACCTATTAAAACAATTATTGATGTTATAATTAGTGCGATTATTTTATATTTATCATTTTTAATGTGTTTATCCATGCGCTTTTTCAATTGAAATCCCCCTTAGGTATAGAAAAGATATATACAACCTCATTATAAAATATTATATGTAAACTGTCATTATCAATGAAAATATTTTAAAAATTGCTTTTATATTTAATGTTTGTTAAAATTATTATGTTGAAAAACTTTATAATAATGAAATTATGAGAGGGTTTTAAATGATTATGCCAAAAAAACTAGAAATGATAAAGACAAAAATGGTTAACTTTAAAAACAAAATTAGTAAAAATGTAATATTCGACAAAATATATAATTATGAACATCTTTCAACAGTTACACTTTCAGTAGTTTTTTTATTTTTTATTTCATTGGTGCTTTTCAATGGAAGTTCATTGAGAATTAACAGCTTAAAAAATGCCGGAGAAGAAAATTACTATATGTCAAAGTATGATTCGGCAATAAAATATTATAATAAAATTTTTACAAGTACTAGAGATCCACAAGTAGCAGCAAAAATTGCAGATATATATTCAATAAAAGGAGACAAAGAAAAGTCAAAGGAATATGTGGAAAAAGCTAAGGAAATGAAGAACTTAAACAGTGAATCATATAACTATATAATCTTTGACGAATTGATAAATGGTGATTATGATCTTGCTGCAAATGATGGCGAAAAAGCTTTAGATTTATACAAAGGAGACAGGCAGCTGATTAAGACCATGTATGCAGTATATATGGCAAAGGGGGAAACAAAAAAAGCTGCCAATATGGTAAATAGTTTTGGAACCAACCTTAAAACTGCATACGATACAGCAGAATATGCCAGAATGCTTATGATTTCAGGTAAAATGGATCAAGGCCTTGATGAACTTAGAAAAGCCTATGATATGGACAAGGATGAGTATAAAATTTATGATGTTTTATCTCAAGTATCTGTTTATAATAAGGATGAACTTCTTGAGGAAGTATCAAAGCTATCTCAGGCAAATCCAAGTGATCCTTCATATAAGATGTGGATGGCAAAAATCTATTCACTTGATAAAAGTACAGCAACTGATGCAAAGAAAATATTGGATACTCTAGATGCTGACAATATGGGCAAAATTGAGATAAAATTGATTCAAGCTGTTGTTTATCAGTATAATAATGATGAAGCCAAGGCTGATGAAATTATTAAAAAAATAATTTCAGAAAACAAAAATGATTACAGAATATTACATACAGCAGGATGGTTCTACCTTAACAATATAAAAGATTATGACAAAGCATTGGATTACTGCAGAAAGTCCAAGGCGGCAAACCCTGATTATACAGATAATTATGGGTTTCTAATGCCTGAAATACTAAAAGCAAGAGGCCAGGATTATTTATCTGAGCCATATTTCCGTACTGCATTGCAAAAAGAACCATATAATTACAACATAATGCTTAACACAGCAAATTATTATATGGGTTTAAACAATAAAGAAAAAGCACTTCAGTATTATAAATTGGCAGCGGTGGTAAAATCTGATGATGCAGAACTCAAATATAATATGGCTATAATATACCTTACTATGAAGAAGGATACTGAAGGTATAGAACTATTAAAAAGCAGCATAGGAATTGATGATTCAAATCCTAAATATCACAGAACTTTAGGTACCGTATACTATCTATCAGGAAAAAAGCAGGAAGCACTGCAGGAAATAAGATACGCGTATAATGCAGATCAAAATGATATCTTAACCTTAAATAATGCCGGTTGTTATTATGTTACAGAAAATTACGATGTAGAACGAGGTCTGTTTAACTTAACAAAAGCTGTTCAAGGGATTGATAAAAACACTGATGCATATACAAAGGAAACGATCAATGCTAATTACAAAAAGATAAAGAAGTTAAGTGATGATTTGAAAAACTCAAAGGTAAATGATAAACTTAAGGTACCAGAATTGGTTTTGTTTTATTGATACAGTAATCGCTAATTTTATAATTAGCGATTTGTTTTTGGAAGGAGATTTAATGAAGAAAGGTTATATATATTCTATCTCTTCTGCAATATTATTTGGCACTGCAGGGCTTTTTGTAAAAATGGCACACTCAACGGGGCTTGATTCAATAAGTCTATTAACAGTTCAATATATGTTTGCAGTAACTATGATGTTTGCAGGAGCATTAATTAAGAATCCATCATTGATGAAGGTTAATAAAAGCGATTTATTTCATTTGGCAGTGCTTGGGGTAGTAGGCAATACATTTATGACCATTTTCTATTACATCGCATTTGAGTATCTGCCAGTGGCCATGGTAACAATGCTATTATATACTTATCCTGTAATGGTTATGATCTATACATGGATTTTTGAGAAACAAATTTTAAATATAAGGAAATTTATCGCAATAATAATTGCATTTATAGGATGTTTGCTTGCATTGGATATAATAGGCGGGAATTTTATATATTCATTAACAGGTATTATATTTGGTCTTTTAAGTGCTGTATTTTATTCATTTATGAACATATACTCAGAAAAAAGGTTGATGAATGTGGGGTCTTTTGCCATAAATGCTTACTCAACATTATTTTCTCTTATTGCTCTTATTTTTTACAGACTTCCAGACATCATTACTACTAGAAGTATTTCAAGTAATAGCCTGATGTATATTGTGATTTTAGCAGTGTTTTGCGAGATATTGCCCTTAACACTTTTATATGCCGCAATAAAACATATAGGTTCTCTCAAGGTTTCGTTGATAGGAAATCTTGAAATACCTACTGCAATATTTAGTGCCTTTATTTTTTTAAACGAAAAAATATCGATGGTACAACTTGCCGGATCAGTAATGATTATATATTCTGTGTTCCTGATACGGCAAAAAAATCAGGTCCCAAAATAATAAACTCTTAATACAATATACTGATATCATTATTTGGTGTGAGTATATGTATCCTTTAAAGTTTAAAAGTATTTATCAGACAAAAATATGGGGAGGGAATAAATTTAAAAGCTTTAGACGTGACACTCCAAAGGGGTTAATAGGTGAAAGCTGGGATCTTTGCTTTAGAAATGATGCAGTAAGTACTGTAGCAAATGGAAGATATAGGGGCGTTGATCTTGGAAAACTAGCTAATGTCTATTGCAATGAAATCCTTGGAAGCCATTTTAAAGACAAACCATTCCCATTACTTATAAAAATAATTAATGCCGAAGATGATCTATCCCTGCAAGTTCATCCTGGAAATGAATTTGCAGGTATTCATGAAAAGGAGCCAGGCAAAAGCGAATTTTGGTATGTAATGGACTGTGAACCTGGGGCCTGTGTTGTATTAGGTGTTAATAGCTCTTCTGTGGAAGAGTTTAAGAAATGTATTTCAAAAGAACATATAGATAATGAAGAACTTGATAAATATTTAAACAAGATTATAGTTAAACCAGGTGATTTTTTTTATGTGAAAAGCGGTCTTATACATGGAATTGGGAAAGGTATACTTCTAGCAGAAATTCAGGATAATAGCAACCTTACTTATAGACTATGTGATTATGGGAGAGGAAGAAAAGTTGAAATAGAGAAGGCTTTTGCAGTATCAGACTTTTCAGCTGAAAACTCTAACATGGACATCTCTCATAATGAAAGTGATAGCATGTCTTTGAATATTTTAGATATTAATGATGTATTTGTAACTACCTGTTCAAAGGAAAGGTTTCATACGCTAACCTGCGTTTTTGGACATGGCTTCATTCGATATGAAGGTGGTATTGAAAATATTAATTATGGAGACAGTATATTAATCCCTGCATCAATTGGAAAATATGAAATCATGGGAAGCCTAAAGCTCATCAGAGTAGATTTAAAATAAAAAAACCTATATACTAATTATTTTAGTATATAGGTTTTTTTTTACATAAATTAGTATATCACACTTATTAAAAGTGATGTATAATAATATTTAAACCTATATTTGTGATACAGTATTACGATGAGGAGGAATATTTATGAACAATATTCTAGAGTGCTTAAATATTGATAACACCAATATTATATATGAAAATTTAAGTGTAGCAGAACTTATAGAACACTCCATAAAAAGAAATGAAGGTATTTTATCTGAAACTGGAGCCTTAGTAATAAACACTGGAAAATATACTGGGAGATCACCTAAGGACAGATTTATAGTAAGGCAAAAAAGCATTGAGAATAAGGTTAACTGGGGAGACAAAAATCAACCCCTAGAGGAACAAGTATACATAAACTTATTAAATAAAACCAGGTTGTATCTTAAAGATAAACCTCTGTATGTTTTTAATGGTTTTGTTGGTGCCATAAAAGAATACAGGCATCCAATAAAAGTAGTATGCGAAAAAGCAAGCTCAGCCCATTTTTCAAACCAGATGTTTATAAGGCCTGAAAAATGGGAACTTGATGATTTTAAAGAGGAATTCACAGTTATAGCAGTTCCTGGAGTTATGGCTGCAGGAAAGGAAGATGGGGTTAATTCTGAAGCCTTTATTATAATTAACTTTGATGAAAAAACCATATTAATTGGAGGCACAGCCTATCTTGGAGAAATGAAGAAGGCAGTATTTACTGTAATGAATTTTTTACTTCCAAGTAAAGGGGTTATGCCTATGCACTGTTCAGCCAACGTGGGGCCAGATGGAAAAACAGCTGTGTTTTTCGGACTTTCTGGTACAGGAAAAACCACACTTTCTGCAGATCCAGACAGGAAACTGATAGGAGATGACGAACATGGCTGGTGCGATGCGGGGATATTTAATTTCGAAGGTGGATGTTATGCTAAAACAATAAAGCTAAACAAGGACAAGGAAATAGAAATATATAATGCAATAAAATTTGGAACATTGCTTGAAAACGTGGTTCTGGATGAAAATAGAAAATGCAACTATTATGATGATAAATATACTGAAAATACAAGGGCAGCTTATCCTATAGATTACATCGAAAGCATTCAAAAAAGCGGCATCGGCAATAACCCAAGCACAGTGATATTCCTAACTGCAGATGCTTTTGGGGTAATGCCTGCCGTAAGCAAGTTAAGCAAGGAAGGGGCTATGTATCACTTTATGTCTGGATTTACCAGTAAGGTAGCTGGTACGGAAAGAGGTATAGAGGAGCCTGTAGCAACATTCTCGTCCTGCTTTGGAGAACCATTTATGTTAATGAACCCAGCAATATATGCTAAACTGCTTGGTGAAAAAATAGAGAAAAATAATACAGAGGTATATATGGTAAACACCGGATGGCTATATGGAGGCTATGAAAAGGGTGATAGAATAAAACTTACCTATACCAGAAATATAATAGATGCAATACTTAACGGGGAATTGAAGAATGAGGAATACTATGATCACCCTGTGCTAAATGTTATGATACCAAAAAAATGTCCTGGAGTTCCTGCTGAAATACTAGACCCTAGAAACACTTGGGAAGACAAAAATGCTTATGATGAAAAGGCGCAAGACCTGGCAAGAAAATTCCATGAGAATTTTAAAAAGTTTATTGATGTGCCTCAGGATATACTTGAGGCAGGTCCAATAGTGAAGATATAACAGGAGTTATAAAGGGGCAGTCCAATGGGACTGCCCAAAACTTTTTAAATAAATATAAATGTTATTAAATTATTAATAAAGTACAGGTTGTATAAATAATATAAACTAGTATAATTAATATGTATTTTCAATTATAACGAAATTTATGAGGTGAAAGACAATGGAATTTATTCTTATAATTAAAGCTATAGTAATAGGCATTGTGGAAGGTATTACAGAATTTCTGCCAATATCATCCACTGGGCATATGATTATAGTAGGAAGTCTTATAAAATTTAATGCACCTACATACCCAAAAGCATATGTGGACATGTTTGAAGTGGTAATACAGCTAGGAGCAATACTAGCAATCGTAGTGCTTTATTGGAACAAATTTTCAAATTCAATTAAAAATCTAGCACCTGGAAAGTGGGGGTTTAAGCTGTGGCTTAATATACTTGTTGCTTTCATTCCATCAGCTGTTCTTGGATTGATTTTTAAATCAAAGATCGAGGAAAAACTTTTTAACCCTATAACTGTAGCAATGGCACTAGTATTTGGTGGATTTTTAATGATTTATTTTGAAAACAAATACAGGCGTGGCAATAAGATTAAAAGCATGGATGATGTTAATATCATTCAGGCATTTAAAATAGGTTGTTTTCAGTGCTTAGCCTTGTGGCCAGGAATGTCCAGGTCTGCATCAACAATTATGGGCGCTTGGATAAGCGGCTTAAACAATGTAGCTGCTGCAGAATTTTCATTTTTTCTAGCTATTCCAACCATGGTGGCTGCCTCAGGACTAACTTTAGTTAAGTCGAATTACTCAATGAATGGAATGGAGATAATAGCATTATTAGTTGGGTTCGTTGTTTCTTTCTTAGTTGCCCTTCTGGTAGTAGAGAAATTTATTAAGTTTTTGCAGCATAAGCCAATGAGGGTATTTGCAATATACAGAATATTTATAGGAATAATAATATTAATTCTTGGATTAACTAAAATAATAAGTGTATAAGCATTCAAAACTCATATTTTGATTTGAAAATATGAGTTTTTTGTTATGTTTTTATAAAAACTTTACCTGGTGTGTCATTATGTGAAAAATTGAATAAAAAATAGAATAGTGAAGGAATATTAAAATAATCATACTTGTTAGGGGTTGTACAAAATTTCAATAAAAACATATGTGATAGAATAACACTTGTCGTTGAGGGGTGGCTGATGACACTGTATGACGAAAAACGTTGACAGAGATATCTGAATATGATAATATTTAGAAACCATCTTCACAATAATGGTCTTTGAAAATTAAACAGAGAATGAAATATCAACCAGCAAATTTATATTGAACAATATGTTCAACGTCAAATTACTTTAAGTATTTTGAGTCAACTCAAACTTTTAAATTGAGAGTTTGATCCTGGCTCAGGACGAACGCTGGCGGCGTGCCTAACACATGCAAGTCGAGCGAGGGGAGTTCTTCGGAACAAACCTAGCGGCGGACGGGTGAGTAA